>NZ_QYCP01000069.1 GCF_025506275.1 Brevibacterium permense | reverse complement strand
ATACTCGTCGGGGGATTCGGTGGTGGGGGCGACCTCGGTGGGGGAGTCGTTTTCGGGGTCGACCCGTTCGGCTCCTGGGATCGGACCGGTCGAATTCACCTTCGATGCGGCGCGGATGTCAGGAGCGGCGGTGACGGGCCTGTGCCGTCGCGGTCGTGTCATCTGTCACCTGTTGACTTCATGTCGAGTGGGGAAGCTACGGTCTCCAGCCTAACGAGTAGCCGGGCCCGACCCGAGCATTCGGCACCGCATGGCGGGGTGTTTCTGCCGAATATTGCTACGCTTGAGGGCGTGAATACCGAAGAACTCGTCCAGGACTGGGCCCCGCTGCCCGACATCGCAGAGCTCACCGGGCTCGGCATCTCCCAGGTGCGGAGGCTGCTCGAAGACGGCGCCATCTGCGGAATCAAGATCGGCAATCCGAAGGTTCTGCGGGTTCCGTCGGCCTTCTTCGTTGACGGCGAGGTCGTCAAACCGCTCAAAGGCACCCTGCACACCCTCTACGACGCCGGATTCGACTACGAAGAAGCCATCGTGTGGCTCTTCACCTATGACGAGTCCCTGCCCGGCCGACCCATCGACCTGCTTCGCTCGGGTAACAAGAAGGAAGTGCGTCGCCGCGCTCAGGCCCTCGCGTTCTGATCTGGGCTGCCCTCTCCGTGTGGCTAGCCCACGTCTTCGTGAGCGCGTCCAGTCGTCAGCGCCCTTATCCGAGGGGCTCAGCTGGAGCTCCGACGGGTTCAGCTGGTGCGGTTCGCGGGCTCAGCTGTTGCGGTAGCTGAGAGCTGTGGCGAATCCGTGCAATCGGGCATGAGCGAGATCGCCGATAGCTGTGACCGTCGAAGCCTCTTCCAGCCAGCCGTCGAGGACGGCGGTCGACTGTGCGTGTTTGGCATCGATGAAGGATTCGACGGCCGCGAGTCCGCCCGAGTCCGTGATCATCTCAACGCATTCGGTCACCTCGGCGTCGCTGAGGTCCGGATCGCCCAACCGCGTGGCGAGGACCTCGAGCTGGTCGGCCGAGATCCGGGCCGCGGTCTCGGCGATGAGCACGGTCCGTTTGCCCTCCCGGATATCGTCGCCGGCGGGTTTGCCGGTGGCCTCGGGGTCACCGGCGATGCCGAGCACATCGTCGCGCAGCTGGAACGCCTGTCCGAGGGGGAGGCCGAAAGCGGAGATCTCCTGCAGCTGTTCAGATCCCGCTCCGGCCAGGGCCGCGCCGAGAAGGAGCGGCTGCTCGACCGAATACTTCGCGGACTTATAGCTCAGCACCTCCCACGCCCGATCTGCGATCCGGTCGTCGCCGAGGGGGATGACCTCGGCGAGTACGTCGAGGTACTGGCCGACCATGACATCTCGGCGCACTGTTCCGCGCAGCTCGAGGGCCGTGCGGCTGTTGCCCAGGGCCTCCTGCGATCGTTCGAAGAGCTCCTCGCTCAGCGCCAGGCAGATATCGCCGATGACGATGGAAGCGGAGACGCCGAAGGACGCGCCGTCGCCATGGAAGCCGGAGCGCTGATGGCGGGCCTCGAACTGTCGGTGCAGGGCCGGCCGGCCTCGACGGGTGTCCGAATTGTCGATGACATCATCATGGATGAGAGCGGCGGCGTGGAGCAGCTCGAGCGAACCGGCCGCCTGCGCCAGACCCGCGGTGACGTCGGCTGCGGAGCCGGCTGTCCGGTCGGCTGTGGTCTCGCCTGCCGCGCCGGCGCGGACGTCACCGCCGGCGAGCTGGAAGCCCCACCACAGCAGGACGGGACGGATCCTCTTGCCGCCGCGGGTGAACTCGATGAGCGCGTCGCCGATCGCTGTCGCATCGGGTGAGATCGCCTCGAACTCGGCAGCCTTCTCAGCGAGGAAGGCCTCCAGCTGGGCGGACACCTCGGCAGCGATGGACTCGGGAGAGTCGAGGAACTCGACGAGGGCGGGAGGGGCATCGGCCGAGCCGGGTGCTGTGGACGGGCCGGGCTCAGGGGCGTCGCCGGTCATCCCTGATCTGTGCGAGGTCATGAACCGATGTTTCCGCCGACGGTCACGATCGAATTCGCTTTGTCCTCCGAATCCTCGGCGACCGTGACGACGAGGACGCTGTCATTGTCCTTGTGCTTGAAGTTGACCACGCGGGCGCTCTTCGTCTTCACCTCTTCGCCGAGGCGTTCGAAGTCCGCCTTGCCGAGTTCCTTCTCGTAGAACTCGAAGATGTCCTTGGCATCGGCCTTCGCCCTGACGACGAGGCTGACCTGTTCGGGCAGCTTCTTGTCCTTGTCGTTGTGAGCCTTGACGCTCGACGCGGAGAGCACCTCGGAATCCGGGTACGGCTTGATGTACTCGGGCAGATCCTTCACATCGTTCGATGTATCGGGGTCCGAGCCTGTGGCCTCGGTCGATGCTTCGGCCGAGGCGGTCTCGGACTCGGCCGGGGACGCGGAGGTCGAGGCCTCCTGAGAAGCCGAAGGCGTCGATTCGGCCTTGTCTCCACCGTTTCCCGAGCAGCCCGCGAGAGCGAGCGCGGCAACAATGGGCAGTGTCATGACAGCGGTGCGCGATACCATGCTTCAAGAGTACCTGGACTGTTCGGCGGAGCCGAAAGGAACAAGCGCGAGGGGCAGGCGATGAGTCGGAAGCAGCTGGCACGATCCGGAGGTGATCTGAGCCGTCTGGGCACGGACGACACCGGTGCCACCATGCTCCACCTCGACATGGACTCGTTCTTCGTCTCCGTCGAGCTGCTCAGTCGCCCGCATCTCGTCGGCCGCCCTGTCATCGTCGGCGGACGCAGCGGACGCGGAGTCGTCGTCTCGGCCAGCTATGAAGCCCGCGAGTTCGGAGTGCATGCGGCGATGCCGATGTCGCGGGCCATGAACCTGTGCCCCGTCGCCGAGGTGATCCCGCCTTCCCACGGCCTGTATTCCTCGTACTCCCGCCAAGTCTTCGAGCTCGTCGCCGAGGTGACCCCCGACGTTCGGCAGGTCAGCGTCGACGAAGCCTATATCGACGTCTCCGGAGCCGTGCGCCGGCTCGGCACCCCGGTGGAGATCACCACGCAGCTGCGAGCCCAGATCCAGGAGCGCACCGGTCTGAGCGCCTCGGTGGGCATCGCCGTCAGTCGCGTCGTGGCCAAACTCGCCTCGACGAGGGCGAAGCCGAACGGCCAGCTGCTCGTGCCCGCGGCCGCGACCCAGCAGTTCCTCGACCCGATGCCGATCGAAGCCCTGCCCGGGGTGGGGGAGAAGACGCAGGAAGGGTTCTTCCGCTATGGAATCCGCCTCATCGGCGACCTCGCCGCCGTCGACGAGGATTGGGCCGCACGCGTCTTCGGTGCGCACGGCCATCAGCTGTGGCGAGCTGCCCACGGTCAGGACTCGTCCGGCTTCGATCAACAGGCCAAAGAACACTCGATCAGTGCTGAGAACACCTTCGGCGAGGACATCTGGGACGTCGCCGTTCTCGAACACGAACTGCTGCGCCTCGCCGACAAGGTCGCCTACCGAGTCCGCGCAGAAGGAAAGGTCGCCACAAGCCTCGGACTGAAGTACCGCCTCGGCGACTTCACGACTCTGTCGAGGTCGGTGACTCTTTCGGCGCCGACGGATCTGGCCCGGGAGATGTACGAGGCGCTGCGCCCGGCTCTGCGCAAACTGCGTGAGCAGCGCTCCCAGGGAGTCAGGCTGCTCGGCGTCCGAGCCGCCGGCCTCAGCGATTTCGCCGTCACCGGACGGCAGGCCACCTTGGACGAACCAGAACATTCCGGACGTGAAGCCGAGGTCGCCCTCGACGAGGTGAGGCGGCGATTCGGCAGCGAAGCGATCTCGCAGGCCTCGCTTCTGCGCAAACGCCCCGAGGCCTGAGAGCGGGTGAGCGGGAGCACAGTCTGAAGACCCCGTGGGAATCCGGCTCCTGACGGCCCCCGGAGATGTTTTTTCGGCCCTCAGAGACTATGATTAGGGGAAAGACTTGGGAAGCGAAACGGGGGTTCGAGATGCCACTCTCCGATCACGAACAGCAGCTGTTGGATCAACTTGAGAAGCAGCTGCGCAGTGAAGACCCTCGTTTTGCCCGGAATATCTCGGAAACCCAGGCCGCTGCCACGGGTCCCGGGTTCTCGGCGAAGCGCTTCGTCCTCGGTATCCTCATCGCACTCGCCGGGCTGGCCGCGACGATCCTCGCGATCTCGCTCGTCTCCAGCTCCGCCTGGTGGATCGCTCTCGGCGTCGTCGGCTTCGGTCTCATGGTCGCCGGAATGTACTGGGCGTTCAGCCGTCCCGGCCATGTGCACACCACTCAGACGGACTCTCGGAACTCCGGAGCGAAGACCGGTGCCAAGGGCAACTCCGGGTTCATGAGCCGAATGGAAGACCGGTGGGAGAAGCGCCAGCGCGGCGAATGATCCTGCTCAGGGCGATCAAGGCACTCTCGACATGAGGGTGCCTTTTTCAATGCCGGTCCGCGTGTTCGCCGGTTCTGTCCTTGGTGTCTTTGCCGTCGTCTTCGCCTTCGCCGAGGCGGCCCACTGGCGTTCGAGCCGCCGTCGGCTGGGAGACTGTGATGCCTCTGCTGACCGGCGACCACGGAGCGACCGGCGGTCGAGTCCAGACGCTCGGACCCTGACCACAGCCGACAGTGACCAGATCATCATCGTCCTCGGATTTGCCAACCGCGGTCAGCGACCGAACGGAATCAACCGGTTTCGGGTCCGCGCGGGTCTGCGGTCGATCGATCCGACAGCCCGGTCGACCCTCCTCATCTTCTGCGGAGGGGCCGTCACAGGACGAACACCGGAGGCCCGCATCCTCGAACGCTTCGCCCGGGACGAACTCGGCTTCACCGGCCGAACTGTGCTGGAAGGGAAGAGCACAACGACGTGGGAGAACATCGCCAACGCGATCCCCATCATCGACCGCGAACTCACCCCGGCCACAACGATCAGCATCGTCTCGAACTCCCATCATGCCGAGAAAGCCCGTGACCACCTGTGGCAGATGCGCCCGGACCTTGCACGACGACTGGTCCGCGGGGGAGACTACCGGTTCGGAGAACATCCGCTGGTGAAGACCATCGCCGCCGTGCGCGGCCTGCTCGCCCTGCGCGTACTCGATCGAGAGAACGCGAAACACGCGGCAGGGCACTGAGATCCCACGCTCTCGCGCTGAGCTCCCAGGCTCTCAGAGACTGCGACGAGCCGCTTCGCGAGTAAGAGAGAGCGGCGAGTCTGTCGTGGAGGATGAGGAAGCGAAGAGGCGGCCCACAGGACCGCCTCTTCGCTCACCGGCCAGGATCGTCAGGTAGAGGCCAGGATCGACAGCTCATCGTCATTTCGGACGATTGAACAGGCTGGCCGGCCAGATCTTCGCAGAGATCCGACTGCCCGGCGTGGCCCGCTCCGACAAGTCCGTCCTCACTTCGTCGACGAGCGCACGTACCTCCGAGTCATCGAGCGCCTCGGGAGCGGCGCCGTAGCGCTGGGCTTCGAGGGCATCGACGAACGCTCCCAGCGCAGAGTCATCATGACCCGACTCTGACGGACGCGACGGGGCCGGACTGCTCAGACGGCGCAGCCGTTCATCCGAATGGTCGAAGGTCGAGGAACCGGCGGCTTCTGCGTTCTGTACGGCGGCACCGGAACCGGCAGCCGCCTCGGCGGCGGACTTTCGCATCGGTTCGCCGGTGTCCGGATCGATCTCCGGCGCCGTGGAGTCGGCATCCGTACCGGCCGCGCTCGAAGCATCCGCAGCCCCGCCGCTGGAGGCACCGGCAGCACCGGTTGCTGGGACGGCACCGGCGAGCACGAGCTCGTTGAAGCGCAGCGTCCGACTCGAATCCAAGCTCTGACCGTAGTCGGTGGCCAGAGCACGGACCTCTGTCCACACCGCTTCGAGATTCTGCGGATCCTTCGTCCTGCGCGAGCGCAGGATCGAACGCCAGATCGCGGGCAGGGCGGCGAGCAGCAGCAGGACGAGCACGATCGCTGCGATGCCGATGACAGTGCCCAGGTTCGAACCGGCCGGCTCTGCGGCCTGAGTGCTCGTCTCCTCCTCGGTGGGCTCTTCGGAACCACCGGTCGGCGAAGCAGATTCGGTCGGCTCTTCGCTCGGGCTCGCAGACTCCGACTCGTCGCCCTCCTCCTGCTGGTCGGCGCCATCGGCGAGAGTCCACTTCGGCGGATCTCCGGCGGGACCGCCGGGGGTGGGTTCGAAGCGCACCCAGCCGGCACCTTCGAAGTAGAGTTCCGGCCAGGCATGCGAATCCTGCATGCTCACGTCGACGCCGTTCTCGGCTTCGTCCCCGCCGGCGTATCCGACGCCGATGCGGGCCGGAATTCCCATCGTCCGGGCCATGATCGTCATGGCCGAGGAGAACTGGACGCAGTAGCCCTGCTTATCGGCCAGGAAGTCCGAGATCGCGTCGCCGCTGGCTCGTTCGGGAGCATCGAGCGAATACTCGAAATCGCCGCCGCGGAAGTACGCCTGCAGCATGACTGCGGCCTCCCACTGGTTATCCGCATCGGCGGTGACCCGCTCTGCGGTCTCCTTCACACTGGCCGGCAGGGAATCGGGGACGGCGAGTTCGGTCTCGAAGTCGCTCTCGGACACCGGAGTCGCCGACTGCAGATCCTCGACGTCGGGATTAGGGGACAGATAGTCCATCGTATACTGCAGTCCACCGGTCTTCTCACCGTTGCCGACGACCGTCAGGGTCTTCTCGTCGAAGATCCACCGACGACTCAGATCCTTCGGCTGCTGCGGAGCATACGGAGACGGCAGATACTGCTGGTCGTAGCTGTCGCCGACGGCGACGCTGATCGTCTGCTCCTTGAAGTTCTTGTCCCGCGGCATCCCCGCGGGCCATGGCATTCCGTCGGCGGCGATCGCGAAGGGATCGAGGCTGAACGGGCTCGGTGCCCAGTTCTCACCGTCGAAGTCATCGATCGAGGTCAACCGGATCGGATCCGCGTCTTCGTCCGTCGTCTGGTAGCTGAACAGCGTCTTATCATCCCGGTCGCCGAGGTTCTGGCGCAGGTTGAGGAATGGGTTCGTCACCGTCAGGTCGCCCTGGCCCTTCGAGGCCCGGTCGGGCAGGGTGGGCACCGGGGGCAGCAGAAGGGGCAGGCCGATGCCGATCGCCAGAGCCAGAGCTCCGGCGAGGACCGCCGTCATTCCTCCGCGCCACCGGGTCGCGGGCAGATAGGGGCTGAGCATGAGCAGCAGGAACGCCGCGAGGATCGCGACGATGTGCCACCACTTCACCTCCTGCGCGGCGAAGTAGACGGGGATCATCCACAGCACGAGCAGCAGCACACCGCCGACCTTCGGTGCCCGCAGATCCGAGACGAGGCCGTCGATGAGGATCGTGATGAGGGTGAAGGCGATCGTGAGCATCGCGATGAAGCCCGGTGTGCTCGCCGCCGGGGGAGCGGTCGCGTAGAGGTCGCTGACCCCCTCGGAGAGGAGATCGATCACCGTTCCGAAGGACTCACCGGTCGGGATGAACCCGAGCAGCAGCGAATCCCCGGCGCAGACGATGAAGACCGCGATGAGACCGGCCACGCACTGGGCGATGACCGCGGTTCCGGTCGAACGCAGTGCCGGAACGGTCCGGAACACGGCGCCGACGATGACGACGACGGCGACGGCGACCAGGACGGGCGAGACCCAGGCGAAGTCCTTGAACACTGCCGATACGGCGACAGCGGTCAGAGCCATGGCGACGAAGACGACGATCGCCTCGAGCCAGCCCGTGCTCGGACGCTCATCGCCCGTCGCCACGGGACCCGAATGGTCGTTCTCCGGAGACTCGGCATCGGCTCCGCGTGGACGTGTGTCAGGAGTATTCAGACTCATCGGCGCACCCCCTGCGGAGTCGAGCTCGCACCACCCGGAGCAGCGGACGCGCTGCCGGCGCCGGCAGTTCCCGGTCCGGGCTCGGCCGAGGTCCGACCGGTGCCGCGGCGAGAGCGCTCGGACTCGAACGTCGTCCACGACTCCGGCAGGTCCTCGCTGAGACCGAGCATCGTCAGATCGTCGATCTCGCTGAGCGTGCGCAGAGTCACCGGCACACGGCGAGAGAAGTGCGAGGCGAGTTCCTGCCCGCGCTGATCGCCGACGGAGCAGATGACGATGTGGTTGGGGTTGTCGTGCGAGGGCAGTTCGACCCTGCCCGGGCGCACAAGGGCGGAGAGCAGACGCAGCTTGTCGATCTCGCGGGCTCCTTTGAATCTGATCTGGTGTCCGGGAGCGACGACATTGACTTCGTAATCAGCTTTGAGGAACGCGGTTCCGGCCGCGATCGCCGCGGCCAGCAGGAACTCGATCTCGAGGTCGCTCGGCTCCTCGGCGCCCTCATCGGCGACGAGATCGATGAGGATGAGCGAATGGAGCGTCTCCTCATCGGCTTCGTGCCGGACCATGAGCTCGCCGGACTTCGCCGTCGAGGGCCAATGCACATGCCGCAGATCATCGCCGGGCACGTACTCACGTGTGTGGAAGTCCCGAGTGGTGTGTCCGGCGCGGACCTTGCCGTCGTCGAGGCGGGAGGGTCGAATCGACGAATCCTGCGGGATGCGCGCAGGCAGGATCGGCACGGACACGGCCACGGGAAAGGCTCCGTGGGCCTTCTTCTTCATCTTCACCAGGCCGAAGGGACCGAACACAGTGATGAGGACCGCATCGATCCCGGAGACACCGCGGCGATTGGGGGTGAACGACGTCAGCACCGTCTGCGACGCCCCATGGGACAGAGCCGGGACATCACCGGAGGTGGAGTCGCCGAATCCCTCGGCCGGAGTGAAATCGATCGTCGCGGCGGGAATCGCGAGCTGGCCGACATTGGTCACGCGCGCCTGGACTTCGACCTCTTTGCCTTCGGCGGCCAGCGGGTAGCGGTCTCCCGAAGGAGACAGCGCCACCTCGGGGAGGTTCGTGCTCATCGCGATCGACACCCGACGGGTGCCCCACAGGATGAGCAGCGCCGAGAGCAGGACCAGGCCGAGCAGCAGCAGACCAGCCGGCAGCAGGCCGGGCAGCGCGAAGCGGTAGGCCGTGATGATCAGGGCCGCCCCGGCCAGGACGAAGATGATGCCCGAAGTGCTCAGTCGCATGCGGTCACTGGTTCGCCGAGACGGGCACGCGGGACAGCACCCGACCGATGAGGTCGGCAGCCAGGTCTGCGTCGTCTCCGTCGCGGGGGATGATGCGGTGGGCGAGGATGTACGGGGCCAGAGCCTGCACATCGTCGGGCGTGACGAAGGTGCGCCCCGACAGTGCCGCGCGGGCCTTCGCCGCCCGCAGCAGATGGACGCCGCCGCGCGGGGAGCTGCCGAGCAGGATCGCCTGATCGTTGCGGGTGGCATGGAGGATCGCCACGATGTACTCGCGCAGCTGCCGGCTGGCGGAGACATGGCGGACGATGGTGCGGGCCTGAGTGATCTGTTCGAGGTTCGTCACCGCGGCAGCGGTCTCGAGGGGATCGTTCTGGATCTGGTTGTCCAGCAGATCGACCTCATCGGACGTCGCCGGATATCCCAGGGAGATGCGGGTGAGGAAGCGGTCTCGCTGCGCCTCGGGCAGAGCGTAGGTGCCCTCCATGTCGATCGGATTCTGAGTGGCGACGACGATGAACGGCGTGGGCATCGGATAGGTCTGCCCGTCGATCGTCGCCTGACCTTCGGCCATGCACTCGAGCATCGCCGACTGCGTCTTCGGGGACGCGCGGTTGATCTCGTCGGCGATGACGATGTTCGCAAACACCGGTCCCTGTCGGAACTCGAAGTGACGAGTCTCCTGGTTGAACAGGTTCACACCCACGACGTCGGTGGGCAGCAGGTCCGGGGTGAACTGGATGCGTCGCACGGAACCGTCGACGACCTTGCCCATGGCACGGGCCAACAGGGTCTTGCCGACGCCGGGGACGTCTTCGAGGAGGACATGTCCGCCGGCGAGCAGTGCGATGAGCGAGAGCCCGACGGCCTCATCCTTGCCCTCGAGCACCGAGTTCATCGCGGTGCGTGCCCGCGAGGTCAGGTTCTGCACCCACTCGATGTGTTCGGCGCCGATCACGGAATTGGTCTGTGTACCTACTTGGCTGGTCGACATACCCTCCATTGTCCCTTAAAGCCCGCACCCCAGCCACACGAGTTTCTTTCAGCTTCGTCACTCCCTTCTCCTCCCCACTCGCCTCCACCTCGGCACGGGTATCGCCCGTGATCCCCGGATTCTCGCGGATCTGTGCCGTCTCCAACCTCCTCGCCGAGGCGGCCCACCGCCTTCGCAGATCCGCCGTTCTTCCCGCGTCCGACACTCCTGCGACGCGCCTTCGAGAAATTTTCCCCACTTTCCTCCACCTATTTGACCTGGGAAAACAATGAGTCTGGAGCATCGTTGGGGCGAAAAGCTGGAATATGTGGAGGGAAGTGGAGTACTGTGGTTGCTATCGGAGCCGATGGGTTTCGAAAGGGGTGAGACGACATGTTCTTGGGCACTCATATGCAGAAGCTCGACGACAAAGGTCGCCTCATCCTGCCCGCAAAGTTCCGCGAGGAGCTGTCGCCCGGACTCGTTCTGACCCGTGGTCAGGAGAACTGCCTCACCCTGTTCCCCACCACGGAGTTCGAAGCCGAGCACGCGCGAATCCAGAACGCGCCGAAGACGAATAAGGAAGCCCGCGATTACCAGCGTGTGTTCCTGTCGGCGGCGTTTGCGGACCAACCGGACAAACAGGGACGCATCACGGTCCCGAACATATTGCGGCAGTACGCATCACTCGATCGGGAAGTCGCAGTGATCGGCATGGGCAACCGAGTCGAGATCTGGGATGCACCGACCTGGGAGGACTACCTCGTCGGCGCTCAGCAGGCCTTCGCCGAACGCGAAGAGGAGGTGATCCCCGGAGTGATCTGATTCTGCTCGGGTTTGATCCTTGCCCGCCGTGCTCGAGTTTCGGGGAACTTCCCCGTTTCCGAAGCTCGGACGTCCTGACACACTTCCCCGGTGGCAGGGCCACGGCGGTCAAGGTTCTGGCTCCAGCAGCGCACCTGCGGCACACGCCCCAGACACCCACTGACGAAGGACTCACGCATGACAGCTCAGCAGCACGTACCGGTGCTCCTCGAGCGCGTGGTCGAACTCATCGGCGTCGGTGTCGACGCCGCACGTACTGCCGGACTCACTCCGGTCGTCGTCGACGGCACGCTGGGAATGGGAGGGCACTCCGAAGCCGTGCTCCGCGCCTTCCCCGACGTCCACCTCGTCGGCATCGACCGTGACCTGCAGGCCATCTCCATCGCCACCGAACGCCTGGCCCCCTTCGCCGACCGCACCGATATCGTCCACGCAGTCGATGACGAACTGCCCGAGGTCCTCGACGACCTCGGCATCTCAGAGATCAGCGCGATCCTGCTCGATCTGGGAGTCTCGTCCCTGCAGCTCGACGAAGACGAGCGCGGATTCTCCTACTCCCGCCCCGCACCTCTGGACATGCGCATGGACCGCACCCAGGAACTCACCGCAGCAGAAGTGCTCGCGACCTACTCCGAATCCGAGCTGCGCCGCATCCTCCGCGAATACGGAGAGGAGAAGCTGGCGGGCAGGATCGCGAAGATCATCGTCACCGACCGGACCGACACCCCGTGGGAGACCTCGGACCAGCTCGCGGCCATGCTCTCGCGAGTGATTCCGCAGACGAAGAAGAAGTCCCACCCCGCAAAACGCACATTCCAGGCACTGCGCATCGAGGTCAACGACGAACTCGGCGTGCTGCGCACCGCACTGCCTGCGGCATTGGACGCGCTGCACGTCGGGGGAGTGGCCGTCATCGAGTCCTACCAGTCCCTGGAGGACACGATCGTCAAGAAGACCTTCCGAGCTGCCACCACGTCATCGGCACCGCCGGACCTGCCGGTCGTGCCCGAAGAGCACCAGCCCTGGCTGAAGGAGATCATCCGGGGCGCCGAAATGGCTGATGAGTACGAAGCAGAGACAAACCCGCGGGCGGCCAGCGTCCGGCTGCGGGCAGTGCAGAAGATCAGGGAGGCACGATCGTGAGCAATTCCTCGGCAAGAGCAGGTCAGCCCGACTTCAGCCCGCGACCCCGTCGATCCGAGGAGGCCGGCGGCCAGACCGGTCCCCGGCTGCGGCTGCTCAAGTTCGAACTGCCGAAGTCCCGTCTGCCCTTCTCCATGCTGTGCGTGGGGATCCTCCTCGCCACCCTCGTGGCCGTGCTGCTGCTCAATATCTTCGTTGCCAACACCTCATACAAGGTCGACCAGCTGACGAGTGAGAAGGAGGCACTGGCCGAGCAGAAGGACCGCCTCGTCGAAGACAACTCGTACCGTGAGTCCCCGCAGAACATCGCCCTGGCCGCCGAAGAGCTCGGCCTCGTCCGTGATTCCTCACCGGAATTCCTCGACGCGAAGACCGGAAAGATGATCGACGCCCCCGGAATCGACGTCAGCGGTGAGAAAGAGCCCACAGTCGTGCCCGGCCCGCGCGCCGATACACGTGATGACATCCGACCCAATCTACGATCGGATGAGAAGCTCCCGGTCGTCGGGGGCAGCCCGAGCCAGGACGTGGCGGCTCCGAGCCAGGAGGCGCCGAAGTAGTCCGAGCTCACCGGGACCAGGGAACGGCCTGACCGACACATTCGCCGACCACACCAAGGACCGAGGACTCACGCTATGGGCCCAGCCAAGACCCGACTGAAGAAGAAGCGCAAGGGCGGTGGCCCCGATCTGCGTTGGCGGATGGGCTTCATCGCCGCAGTGTCGGTCCTCGTCCTCCTCATCACCTCCGTTCGCCTCGTATCCATCCAGGGTATGGATTCGATGAAGCTGGCGGAGAAGGCGCTGTCGAATCGCTTGGTCACCCGGACCCTGCCGGCCGACCGCGGACAGATCCTGGCTGCCGACGGCACCGTGCTCGCCGACAGCGTCTCCCGTTACCAGCTCGTCGTCGATCAGCAGAACGTCGCCCAGTACGAAGTCGACGGCAAGCTCGTCGGAGCCTGGGGTGCAGCCGAAGCCCTGTCGAAGCCGCTGAAGACCGACCCCGGTGTCCTCTATCCGAAACTCGTCGGCGACAAGCGATGGAACCCCGTTGCGAAGGGGCTGACCTCGGAGACCTGGCGTGCGGTGAAGAAGCTCGAGGTCCTCGGCATCTCCGCCGAGGAGTACTCGGTGCGCTCATACCCTGCCGGCGGAGTCGCCGGCAACCTCGTCGGGTTCCTCAGCTCCGACGGCACGGCCCAGGCCGGTCTCGAATCGGCCTATGACGAACAGCTGTCGGGTCAGGACGGCCAGCAGCAGTACGAACGCGGAGCACGCGGAGAGATCATCCCGCTCGGCGACAACAACATGAAGGACGCCGTCGACGGCCAGGGCCTGCAGACGACGATCGACCCGGCGATGCAGTACTACGCACAGCAGGCCATCGAAGAGCAGCGGAAGAAGCACGAAGCCGAATCCGCGTCGATCGTCATCAAAGAGATCAAGACGGGACGCATCATCACCGCCGCGGATGCTCCCACCGTCGACCCGAACTCCCCGGGCAAGGTCGACGGCCCCGACCGCGGTTCGCGCATCTTCACCGACATGTTCGAGCCCGGTTCGACCGCGAAGATGGTCACCGCCGCAGCGCTGCTCGACCAGGGACTCGTCACTCCCGAACAGAAGTTCACCGTCCCGGACAAGTGGAAGGCACCGAACGACGAGGAGTTCCGCGACTCCCACGAGCACCCCGACGAGAAGCTCACCTTCGCCGGAATCCTCGCCCAATCCTCGAACACCGGCACCGTGCTGGCGGGCAAGGAACTCACCGAGGCCCAGCGCTACGAATACATGAAGAAGTTCGGCTTCGGCACCAGTTCGGGAATCGACTTCCCGGCCGAGACCTCGGGCATCCTGCATCCGTACGAGGAGTGGGACGGACGTACGAAGTACACCGTGATGTTCGGTCAGGGTGTGGCCGCGAACGCGATCCAGACGACCGACGTCATCTCCACCATCGCCAATGGGGGAGTCCACGTGCCCTCCCGTCTCGTCGACGGAATGATCTCCCCGAACGGACGCACCATCTCCACCCCCGCAGGAGAGAAGGAACGCGTCGTCAGCAAGAAGGCCGCCGACGAGACCCTGCGGATGCTCGAAGGTGTCGTCGCCGAAGGCACAGGCAAGTCCGCCCAGGTCTCCGGCTACAGAGTCGCAGGAAAGACCGGCACCGCGCAGGCACCGGCAGCCGAGGGCGGAGGCTATGACGGATACACCGCCTCCTTCGTCGGCGTCCTGCCCGCCGAAGATCCCGAATTCGCGATCTCCGTGACTTTGCAACGTCCTCGGAACGGCTACTACGGTGGACAGGCCGCAGCCCCCGTGTTCTCCGATGTCGCGGGCTTCGCCATGCGGCATTTCAAGATCCCACCGTCGACGCAGAAGCCCGACCTGCCCGCCCGAGAATGGAAATGATGCGCTTTTCACAGCTGCTGCCGATCGCACCCGGAACCCTCCACGGTGACCCCGAGACAGAGGTCACCGGAGTCTCCCATGACTCGCGTGCGGTCTCACCCGGTCAGCTCTACGCCGCCCTGCCGGGAGCGAACGTCCACGGTGCGAAGTTCGCCCCCGAGCTGATCCGCGCCGGTGTCGACGCCCTCCTCACCGACGACGCCGGCTGGCGCCTCATCACCGAAGCGCTGAGCACGGACGAGGCAGACCGAGACCTGCTCGCCGGAGTCACCGCTCTCATCGTCGAAGCACCCCGCGCCGTGCTCGGGTTCGTCTCCGCTGCCGTCTACGGGACCACCTCGGTGCCGGAGCTCATCGGAGTCACGGGAACGAACGGGAAGACGACGACGACCTACCTGGCCGACGGGATGCTCGCGGCACTGGGCCACCGCACCGCCGTCATCGGCACTGTCGCCATCCTCATCGCCGGCGATACGGTGCCCAGCGTGCGTACGACTCCGGAGGCCCCCGAACTGCACGCCCTGTTCGCGAAGATGCGCGCGGCCGAGGTCGACACCTGTGCGATGGAGGTCTCCTCCCACGCGCTCAGCCAGCACCGCGTCGACGGGGCTCACTTCAGCGTCGCCGGGTTCACGAACCTGTCCCAGGATCACCTCGACTTCCACAACACGATGGAGGAGTACTTCGAGGCGAAGGCCCAGCTGTTCACCCGCACATTCTCCGACAAGGCCGTCATCGTCGTAGAAGACGAGTGGGGCGAGCGGATGACGGAGGCTGCACAGGTGCCCGTGCGCACGCTGGGACGAGACGAACGCAGCCAGTGGCGCATCGAGCACACCCCGGGCGAATCGGACTTCGTACTCCACCTCGACGACGGGGAGAGCATCCGGCTCCGCTCACCGCTGCCGGGCGATTTCAACGTCACGAATACGGCCCTGGCAGCCTCGATGCTCATCGAGGCCGGCGTCAGTGCCGAAGAGATCGATGCGATCGGCCGGAGCTTCGTGGCCACGGTGCCCGGACGGATGGAGATCATCGATGTCTCCGGTCCGCGGGCGCTGAGCGAATCCCACCCGGAGATCCTGCCGCGGGCCATCGTCGACTACTCGCACACTCCCGACGCAATTGCGAAGGCGCTGGCGACGCTCCACGCCGACTCCGACGAGCTCATCATCGTCTTCGGCGCCGGAGGCGACCGCGACCGCGGCAAGCGCTTCGGCATGGGTCAGGCGGCGGCACGCGAAGCCGATGTGATCGTTCTCACCGACGACAATCCGCGCACCGAGGATCCCGACACGATCCGGGCAGCCATCAGGCAGGGAATCGACGCCGAGGTGGATGCGGGACGGGCCCGTGTGAAAAAGATCATCGAGGTCCCCGACCGCGGTGCCGCCATCGACGAGGCGATCGTCGAGGCAGATGCCTCGGCGACCGTGCTCATCGCGGGCAAGGGGCATGAGACAGGCCAGACCGTGGGCACCACGGTCACCGATTTCGACGACCGGGCCAGGACACGCTCAGCGCTGTCCATGCGACTGGGCGGCGCACAACCAGGTAAAGTTCACAGATGATATGAAGCGACTGACTGCAGCCGAAATCGCAACCGCCCTGAACGGCGAGTTGTACGGCATCGACCCCGAGACCCCATTGACCGCCGGTGTGGTGACCGACTCGAGAGAAGTCGGACCCGGCGATATCTACGTCGCCCGCCGAGGCGAGAACTTCGACGGCATCGAATTCGCCGCCGCCGCCGTCGAGGCGGGAGCGGCCCTGATCATCGGCGAATCCGTCCCCACCATCGACGATGAGCCGCTGCCGGTCGTCGTCGTCGCCGATGCCACCGAAGCGCTCGGCCAGTTGGCCAAGCACAGCATCGAAGGCCTGCGCGCCGAAGGCGAACTCACCGTCATTGCGATCACCGGATCCGTCGGCAAGACCACGGTGAAGGACCTCGCCGCGGACCTGCTCTCCGGTGAGGCCGAGACCGTGTGGCCGCCGAACTCCTACAACAACGAGGTCGGAGTCCCATTGACGGCTCTGCGCGCGGTCGAATCCACCCGTTTCCTCGTCCTCGAGATGGGCGCTCGGTCGATCGGCAACCTCGCCTATCTGACGAGCCTCATCCGCCCGGATATCGCCGTCGAGCTGGCCGTGGGCACCGCCCACTCCGGAGTCTTCGGTTCGATCGAGAACACCGCGCGGGCGAAGGCCGAACTCGTCGAGTCCCTGACGGCCGGATCCACCGCCGTGCTCAACGCCGACGACACCCGCGTATCGGCGATGCGCGAGGTGCTCGCTCCAGAGGTGACCACCCTGTGGTTCTCACAGCGTGAGTCCCTGCCCGAATGGGTCGGTGCCGACGACCTGGTCGTGCGCGGCACCTCAGTGTCCACGGATTCCTCCGGTCATCCGACGTTCACCCTCACCCTGCCCGGTGAGGCGCCCCGCGATGTGCGTCTGGCGCTCATCGGCGAGCACCACGTCGGCAACGCTCTGGCGGCAGCCGCCATCGCCCACGCCTGCGGCGTAGCGGCCAGGTCGATCGTCACGACCCTGTCGACCTCCTCGGCGGCCAGTCGCTGGCGGATGGAGCTCATCGATTCGCCGTCGGGTGTGACCGTGCTCAACGACGCCTACAATGCCAACCCCGAATCCATGCGGGCCTCCCTGAAGACCCTGGCCTCGATGGGCCGCGGTGATGAGGAGACCAGCCCGCGTCGCACCTTCGCCGTGCTCGGCGAGATGCTCGAACTCGGGTCCGAATCGGTGTCCGCGCATTCGGACATCGGCGAACTCGTCGTGCGCCTCAACATCACTCGCACCATCGTCGTGGGAGAGGGTGCGAAGCCGATCTTCAACGCTGCGAACCTCGAAGGCTCCTGGGGAAACGAGGCGGCTTGGGTCGCCACCGCGGCTGAGGCGAAGGACCTTCTGAGCGCCGAACTCGCTCCCGGCGACATCGTTCTGTTCAAATCCTCCCGCGATGCCGGTCTGCGCTATCTGGGAGATGAAATCGCCGGAGTATCGGGGGCCCAATGATTGCCGTACTGCTCGCAGCCTGCCTGGCTCTCATCTTCGCCCTCGTCGGGACACCGCTGTTCATCCGGGTGCTCGTCAAGAAGGGGTACGGCCAGTTCGTCCGTGACGACGGTCCGACCTCGCACGCGACCAAGCGCGGAACCCCGACCATGGGCGGAGTCGTCATCATCGGCGCCGCAGTGCTCGCCTACCTGCTCGGACACCTGTTCACCGGTTCCGTGCCCACAGCGTCGGGTCTGCTCGTGCTGTGGCTGGCCGCAGGACTGGCGGTGGTCGGATTCCTCGACGACTTCATCAAGATCAAGAAGCAGCGGTCGCTGGGACTGCGCCCCATGCCGAAGCTCATCGGCCAGGCCTTCGTCGGAATCTCGTTCGCCGTGCTCGCGCTGCAGTTCCCGAACTCCTTCGGCGAGACCCCGGCGTCGACGAAGGTGTCGTTCATCCGCGACACGAACCTCGACCTCGCCTTCGGTTCGGCGATCCTCGGCCTCATCCTGTTCGTCATCTGGGCGAACCTCATCGTCACCGCTGTCTCGAACGCGGTGAACCTCACCGACGGCCTCGACGGACTGGCCGCCGGCGCCTCGGTGGTCGTCTTCGCCGCCTATGTCGTCATCGGCACCTGGCAGTCGACCCAGAACTGCAACCTCATGTCCGAGGCCACGAACGCCTGCTACTACATGCGCGACCCCCGCGACCTCGCAATGGTCGCCGGCGCCATGGCCGCAGCCTGCTTCGGCTTCCTGTGGTTCAACACCTCTCCGGCGAAGATCTTCATGGGCGACACCGGCTCGCTGGCCATCGGCGGCGCCTTCGCCGGACTGGCGATCATGTCGCGCACCGAACTGCTGCTCATCGTCCTCGGCGGACTCTTCGTCATCATCACCCTGTCGGTGATCATCCAGGTGGCGTCCTTCAAGACCACCGGCAAACGCGTGTTCCGCATGGCGCCCTTGCAGCACCACTTCGAGCTCAAAGGCTGGGCAGAGGTGACGATCGTGGTGAGGTTCTGGATCATCGCAGCCCTCTTCGTCATCGCCGGAATCTGCCTGTTCTACGCCGATTGGGTGGCGCGCATTGGCTGACGAATCCACCACTAAGGAGATCCCGGCCGCACTGCATGGACCGAGCTCGTCCCTGGCAGGTCTGCGCATCCTCGTCACCGGTCTCGGGGTGACGGGATTCCCCGCTGCCGTCCACCTCGGCGAACGCGGTGCCGATGTCATCGTCATCGACGGCGACGCCACCGCCGATGTGAGCGAGAAGGCGCAGATCCTCGAGGTCTTCGACGTCGACATCCGACGGGGACCCGAACACGTCGAAGCTCTGCCCGAGGGCGAACTCGACCTCGTCGTCACCTCACCGGGATGGCGCCCGGACCAGCCCGTGCTCGAGGCCGCGGCACAGGCCGGCATCCCCATCATCGGAGAGGTCGAACTCGCGTGGCGGATCCGTGGCACCAACGACGCGAAATGGCTCGCCATCACCGGCACCAACGGCAAGACGACGACCACGACGATGCTCGAATCGATGCTGCTGGCCGCCGGGCTCAAGGCCAAGGCCTGCGGCAATATCGGCACCCCGCTGCTCGAAGCGGTGCTCGAGCCCGGGCTCGAGATCCTCGCGATCGAGCTCTCGAGCTTCCAGCTGCACTGGCAGGAGTCGATGAGCGCTGACGCCGCAGTCGTGCTCAACATCGCTCCCGACCACCTCGACTGGCACGGCAGCGCCGAAGCCTATGCGGCGGACAAGGCGAAGATCTTCCACAATGCGAAGCTCGCCTGCGTGTACAACTGCGCCGACGAGGTGACTCTGCACATGGTCGAGGACGCCGACGTCGTCGAAGGGGCCAAGGCCATCGGCTTCACCACCGGTGTGCCTCGCCCCGGCGAGCTCGGTGTCGTCGAAGACCTGTTGGTCGACCGGGCCTTCATCCCTCAGCGCTACTCATCGGCCGCCGAACTCGCCTCCCTCGACGATGTGGCGGCCGCCACCGGAGTCTCCGGTTCGCGGCCCGCCCCGCACCAGGTCGCCAATGCACTGGCCGCCGCCTGTCTGGCCCGCGCCATCGACATTCCGGGGCAGGCGATCTCCGCGGGACTGCGCAGCCATTCGCTCGGCGCCCACCGCATGGTCACCGTCGCCGAAGCAGACGGCATTCGCTGGGTCGATGATTCGAAGGCGACGAACACGCACGCCGCGAATGCCTCACTGGCCGCCTTCGACTCGATCATCTGGATCGCCGGGGGACTGCCCAAAGGCGCCGACTTCACCTCCCTGTTCGCCGACCACCGCGAACGGCTCAAGGCACTCGTGCTCATCGGCTCGGACGACTCGGCCTTCCGTGAGGCCATCGCCGCGACGATCCCCGACCTCGAAGTCGTCCGGATCGAACCGGCCCTGGCCGTGGACTCCGGAGTCCCGAAGCGTCGCGGAGAGGCCGTCGCGGCGGCCGCCGTCGACGCGGCTGCACGGCTGGCCGAAGCCGGAGACACCGTTCTCCTGGCACCGGCGGCTGCGAGCATGGACCAGTTCCTCAACTACAACACTCGCGGCGACCTCTTCGCCGAGGCCGTCAACTCGCACCTGGAGCGCTGAGATGGGACGGCAGACCACCGCGAAGGCGGATGAACGCCGCCGCCGCAAGCTTGCGAAGACGTCTGTCTCGCCATCCGCTCCGACGACGTCGACCACTTCAAGGTCGACGAGTGGGCCGCAGCAGACGGGAGTCAAGACCGCCCCGAAGGCGCGGACCGTGAAGTCTGCCCGCACAGCGTCTGCTGCGAAGACAGCGCCGACGACGACCGCAGGCAGGCGCTCGTCAGGAACCGGCAGGTCGACATCTGCCGCACGCGACTCCAGACCGAAGGCGGGGACCGCGAAGAAGCCTGCGAAGACCGCGGGGAAGAGTGCCGTGAAGAAGCCTGCGAAGGCCGCGGGGAAGAACTCCGTGAAGACCGCCTCGGTGCTCAAGAAGGCATGGACCCATCTGCGCGGTGACATCTCCAGCCTCTCCGCGCACCCGCTGACGACCTACTTCCTCATCCTCGCCTCCGTCGTTCTGCTCACAGGACTCGGCCTGGTCATGGTGCTCTCCGCCTCATCGGTCACCTCCTACGACGGGGGAGCGGGCTCCTCATTCGCCTACTTCAACAAGCAGGCGATGTTCGCCGGAGTCGGCCTCGTGCTCATGTACGTGGCGAGCAGAATGCCGCTGCAGTTCTGGAAGCGGACCGCATGGTTCGCCATCCTCGGCGGCCTTGCCATGCAGGCGGCGGTCTTCATCCCGGGGCTCGGCAAGGAGACGAAGGGCAATGCGAACTGGATCGGCTTCGGCGGATTCCAGATTCAGCCCTCGGAGTTCCTCAAGGTCGCCCTCGCCGTCTGGCTCGGCTTCATCCTCGCTCAGAAGGCGGGGAAGATGACCACCTTCGGCCACGCCATGATCCCCGTCGTCCCCGGAGTCCTCGCCGCCGCCGGACTCGTCGTCGCCGGCAATGACCTCGGCACCGGACTGGTCATCATGGCCATGGCCGTCGTCTGTCTGTTCGTCGGCGGATTCCCGATGAAGTACTTCCTGCTGCTCGGCAGCGTCCTCGCCGCAGCCGTCGTCTTCTTCGTCCTCAGCTCCCAGAATCGTCTCGACCGCATCCAGGCTATGCTCACCGGACACGCCGATCAGAGCGCCGCGGACACAATGGGCCAAGCCTGGCAGTCCAACCACGGCCTGTTCTCTCTGGCCTCGGGCGGCTGGCTGGGAGTCGGACTCGGCGCCAGCCGTGAGAAATGGTCCTGGCTGCCCGAAGCCCACAACGACTTCATCTTCGCCATCATCGGCGAGGAATTGGGCCTCGTCGGCACCCTCGTCGTCATCCTCATCTTCACCGTCCTCGGATTCGGCATGATCCGCGTGGTGATGCGCTCGAACAGCCTCATGGTGCAGGTCGCCACGGCCGGCTTCTTCGCCCTCATCATCGGCCAGGCCGGAATCAACATCGCCGTCGTCACCGGCCTGCTGCCGGTCATCGGTCTGCCGCTGCCGTTCGTGTCCTACGGCGGCTCCTCGATCATCGCCTCGCTCCTCGCCGTGGGAGTGGTGCTGTCGTTCGCTCGCACCGAGCCGGGCGCCGAGGCGGCCATCGCCGCCAACAAGGATCGCCTGCGATCCTCACTCGCAGTGCTTGCCCGCAAGAAAAGGAAATGAGATGACGAGTATCCTCCTCGCCGGTGGAGGCACCACCGGCCATATCTCGCCGATGCTGGCGATCGGCCGGGAACTGCGCCGGCAGCACCCCGATTGGGATGTCGTGGCGCTGGGCACCCCCGACGGGCTCGAGGCCGACATCGTTCCCCGCGCCGGATTCGAACTGCTCACCATCGACAAGGTGCCCATGCCGCGGTCCATCGGCCCCGCCCTGCTGAAATTCCCGGGACGCTTCCGCGGCAACATCTCCGCCGTCAAGCAGATCATCGCCTCCCGCAGCATCGACGCCGTCGTCGGCGTCGGCGGCTATGTCTGCCCGCCGGCCTTCCTCGCCGCCAAACAGGCGAAGATCCCACTGATCGTCCATGAAGCCAATGCGAAGCCGGGAATGGCCAACCGCCTCGGCGCCCGACTGACCACCACCGGGCGCGTCGGGATCACCTTCCCGGACACCGAGCTGCGCAACTCTACCCTTGTGGGCATGCCCATGCCCACCGAGATCACGGATCTCGACCGCAGTGACGCAGGACAGCGCGCGGCGTTCCGCGCCGATCTCGGGCTGCGCGATGACCGTCCGGTCCTCGTCGTGACCGGCGGATCCTCCGGCGCACAGAAGATCAACGAAGCGTTCCTGGCTGCCGCCGCCGCATGCCAGCAGGCCGGCATCCAGGTCCTCCATATCACGGGAGCCGGAAAGGGTGAGGCGCTGAGGGAAGCCGCGGCCGACCTGCCTGACTATCACGTAGTGGACTATGTCGACGGAATGCATCAGGCCTATGCGGTCGCCGATCTGCTCGTCGCCCGCTCCGGTGCCGCCACTGTCTCCGAAGCCACAGTCGCCGGAGTCCCGGCGCTCTATGTGCCACTGGCCATCGGCAACGGCGAGCAGCGCCTCAACGCCTCCGGCAGCGTCTCGGCCGGTGCCTCACTCATGGTCGACAATGCCGAATTCTCACCGTCTACGGTCGTCGACACCATTCTGCCGCTGCTGGCCGACGAGCCCCGTCTGACGCAGATGAGCCAGGCGGCACTGCATCTCAACTACCCCACCGATGCCGCGGCCCGCATGGCCGCCATCGTCAACCGCGCGCTGGAAGGCTGACCATGACCTCTGCGAACACGAGCCCCGCGAACATCGTTCCCGCCGGCGAACTCGGAGCCGTCCACTTCATCGGCATCGGCGGATCGGGAATGTCCGGAATCGCCCGGATCATGGTCATGAACGGAGTCACCGTCTCCGGTTCGGACGCGAAGGAATCCAACGTCGTCGACGTTCTCCGGACCCTGGGCGCCACGGTCACGATCGGGCATTCGGCCGACAACCTCGGCGAGGCCGACACCCTCGTCATCTCATCGGCCATCCGCAAGGACAACCCCGAACTCGTCGAAGCACAGCGCCGGGGACTGCGCATCCTCCACCGCTCCGGAGCGCTCGCTTCGCTCATGGTCGACCGGCGGGCCGTGGCCGTGGCGGGCACCCACGGGAAGACCACGACCACGTCGATGACCACCGTGGCGCTGCAGGCTTGCGGAGTCGACCCGTCCTTCGTCATCGGGGGAGTGCTGTCGACGACGGGCACGAACGCCCATCTGGGCACCGGAGACGTCTTCGTCGCCGAGGCAGACGAATCCGACGGATCGTTCCTCCTCTACGAACCGGCCGTCGGCATCCTCACGAACGTCGAAGCCGACCACCTCGATCACTACGGAACACCGGAGAAGGTGCGCGAAGCCTTCATCGAGTTCTGCGACGGCATCCAGGCCCGGGGCGGAACGATCATCGCCTGCGCCGACGACCCCGGCTCCCACGACGTCGCCCTGCACTCCCGCAGCCAGGGAGCCGATGTCGTCCTCTACGGCACGTCCGAGGATGCCGATATCGTGCTGCGTGACCTCGACTCCGGAATCGGCTCGAGCTTCGTCCTCGACCTGCCCGGCCGGGACGGCGAGCTGCGAGTGGAACTGCGGCAGCCGGGAATGCACAACGCACTCAACGCCACCGCCGCCATCGCCGTCGCGCACAGCCTCGGCGCCGATGTCGAACGCGCGGCCACGGGTCTCGCCGGGTACGGAGGCACCCGCCGCCGCTTCGAAGAACGCGGAATCGCCGCCGGCGTGCGGGTCATCGACGACTACGCCCATCACCCGACCGAGGTGCGCGCGGTGCTCAGCGCCGCCCGCGGAGTCGTCACCGACGGGGGACGGGTCTGGGCCGTCTTCCAGCCCCACCTGTACTCACGGACGATGGAATTCCGGGAGGAATTCGGACAGGCACTCGGCCTGGCAGATGAGGTCGTCGTCCTCGACGTCTTCCCCGCGCGCGAAGACCCCGTGCCCGGAGTCACCGGCGCGCTCATCGCCGACCGGGTCCCGCACGAGAACGTGACCTTCCTGGAGTCCTTCGCCGAGGCGGTCCCCTTCGTCGCGGCTCGTGTGAAGCCCGGAGACCTCGTGCTCACTGTCGGTGCCGGCGACGTGACCATCCTCGGGCCCGAGCTGCTGAGCGCGCTGGAGGGCTGACGCCCATGGTGCCGCTTCCCCCGGCCCAGGCCGGTGACAACTCCACCGCGGATCTCACCGGAGTCATCCGAGCCCGCCGCCTCAAGACCTGGCGACGACGCCTCACCGCCATCGGCATCGTGGCCGCGCTCATCGCCCTCGTCGCCGTCGCCTGGTTCTCACCCCTGCTGTCCCTGCAGAAGGTGCAGGTGAGCGGCAGTCGACTGCTCAACACCGATAAGATCAGCAATTTCGTCCTCGACGACCAGGGTGGCCGACCGCTTCCGCAGGTGCGCCCCGGCAACGTCGAGGACGCCGTGCTGAAGGAATTCCCGAAAGCAGAAGCGGCCTCCGTCCACTACGCGGGGCCCCGAGCACTGAAGATCGAGATCACCGATCGCACCCCCGTCATCGCCATCAGAAGCGAATCCGGCTATCGCCTATACGACTCAGAAGCCGTCGACCTCGGCACGGTCGACACTGCGCCGAAGAAGCTCACGGTGCTCAGCGGCGGCGGACACCAGCCGGACAGAGAGACCGTCTCCGCGGTCATCCGCTTCATGGGCGAACTGCGACCGGAGCTGAGGCGTCAGCTGGTGACGATCGAGGCCAAGGACGCCATGAGCCTCAAGGGACGCCTCGACACCGGAAAACAGAAAGCCACGGTCGTGTTCGGCGATTCCTCGGACTCCAGCCTCAAGATGCGCACCGCCGCCCAGCTGGCCGCCGAGGGCCGCACCGAGATCGATGTCTCCGTGCCCTCGGTGCCCGTGACCGACTGAGTCCCGCCCGGCCGGTCGTCTGTCCGAGCCGGTGTCGAACACTCCGCCGCGGCCGCCCCGGGCCTCCGTGAGCTGCCCCGTATGGGCCAGCCGCTGCGATTGCCTCCGTTTGGCCCCGACACACCGAGCGTGAAGTTTGGCCGAACCCCGACACTCCGGCGAGAATGGTTGCAGTGAGATTGCCCCGCCCAATAGCCTCAGGGCAGAGAACACAGACCGAATGCGCACGCAGACCCTGCGGAGCGCAAGCGCTTGAGACGAGGAACCGACTTGGCTGAATTCCCACAATCCGGAGCGGACATCAAAGTTGCCGGAACCGGCGGCGGCGGTGTCAACGCTGTACAGAGGATGATCGACGTCGGCCTGCGCGGCGTGGAGTTCATCGCGATCAACACCGACGCCCAGGCCCTCGTCCTCTCCGACGCCGACGTCAAGCTCGAGATCGGCCGCGACCAGACCCGAGGCCTCGGCGCCGGCGCAGACCCGGAGATCGGCAAGAAGGCCGCCGAATCCTCCGAAGACGCCATCCGCGACGCTCTCGAGGGCGCGGACATGGTCTTCGTCACCGCCGGCGAAGGCGGCGGCACGGGAACCGGTGCCGCCCCGGTCGTGGCCCGCGTGGCCCGGTCTCTCGGCGCGCTGACCATCGGCGTCGTGACCCGCCCCTTCACCTTCGAAGGACGCCGTCGGTCCGCGCAGGCAGAAGCCGGCATCGCGGCGCTGCGCGAAGAGGTCGACACCCTCATCGTCATCCCCAACGACCGTCTGCTCTCGATCTCCGATCGCAGCGTCTCCGTCGTCGAAGCATTCCGCTCCGCCGACGAGGTCCTGCGGTCCGGTGTCCAGGGCATCACCGACCTCATCTCGGTCCCGGGTCTGATCAACCTCGACTTCGCCGACGTCAAGTCGGTCATGCAGGATGCCGGGACCGCGCTCATGGGCATCGGTGCGGCAACCGGCGACGACCGCGCCGTGCAGGCGGCCGAATCCGCGATCGCGTCCCCGCTGCTGGAAGCCAGCATCGACGGCGCCCACGGAGTGCTCTTCTGCATCACCGGCGGCGGCGACCTCGGACTCTTCGAGGTCAACGAGGCCGCACGCCTGGTCCAGGAGGCCGCGCACCCCGAGGCGAACATCATCTTCGGCGCCGTCATCGACGACAACATCGGCGACGAATGCCGAGTGACCGTCATCGCCGCCGGATTCGACAACACCTCCCCGAATGCAGAGGTCGCCGGATCCGACCAGATCCCCGCGCCGATTCCGGCTGCTGCTCCGGCCGAGACCGAATCCGAGTCGCCCGTCATCGCCGAGCCCGAGGCCGAGGCCCCCGAAGCCGACGAGCCTGCACCTGCGCCGCGCCGCAGCGAGGAACACCAGATTCCCGCTTCGCTGCCGGGCGAACGCAGCAGCTCGAACTTCGACTCCGACCTCGATATCCCGGACTTCCTCAAGTAATATGCTGCGCTCGAGGTTCGTCATCCCGGGCGGGCGCACCGCCCACATCGCCTTCACCGACCGGCACGGCGGATACTCGAGCGGGGACTTCTCCTCGTTCAACCTCGCCCGCCACGTCGGAGACGATGACGAACTCGTCGCAGCCAACCGAGCCGCTCTCGCTCAGGTCATCGGCCTGAGCGGCGAGCGGCTCTCTTTCGTCTCCCAAGTCCACGGCACCGATGTGCACATCATCGGCGACGAAGCGCAGCTGCGGCAGACCCCGGTGGAGGCCGACGCCCAACTGACGACTGTCCCGGGGATCGGACTGGCGATCATGGTTGCCGACTGCACCCCTGTCATGCTCGCCGATGCCGACGCCGGTGTCATCGCCGCCGTCCACGCCGGCCGCCCGGGAATGGCCGCAGGAATCGTCGGCAGAACAGTGGCCGCGATGCACGACGCCGGCGCACGGGGCATCCACGCGGTCATCGGTCCCGCGGTGTGTCCGCGCTGCTACGAAGTCCCAGCCGAGCTGAGGAGCGAGGTCGCGGCGATCGAGCCGACGGCCGCCTCGGTGTCGGTGACCGGAACACCGGCACTCGACGTAGCCGGAGCCGTAGCTGAGCAGCTGCGCCGGCACGATGTGACCATCGACCATTTCTCGCGCACCTGCACGAAGGAATCCGATGACCTCTTCTCCTACCGCAGGCAGAAGCGCACGGGCCGTTTCGCAGGGATCATCTGGCTGCAGGAAGAAAACACCGCGACACACCCATAGGACTCACCTGCCCAGTTGCTCGCGTGCGATAGTTTGGGCGTCAGGTGAGCAAGTGCCGAAGTCCGAGGAGCTTTAGACATGTCAGCAATCAAGAAGACGCTGGAATACCTGGGTTTCGTCGAAGAAGAGGACGAGACCACCCAGCACACCGACCGTCGTGAACCCGCCCGTCGGGACCGCGAGGTCGTCGAGACCTTCGACGAGGACGACCAGTACGACGAACCGGCCGCAGCCGAGGAACGGACTCCGGCTCCGGTGACACCGATCCACCCGTCACCGATCCGTCCCGTAGACACCCCGGCGCCAGGAACCTCAATGAACCGCATCAGGACCATCCACCCCCGCAGCTACAACGACGCCATGGTCATCGGTGCCGCCTTCCGTGAGGGCACCCCTGTGATCATGAACCTCTCGGAGATGGACGAGAACAACTCCAAGCGCCTCGTCGACTTCTCCGCCGGTCTCATCTTCGGCCTCCACGGGTCGATCGAGCGCGTGACGAACAAGGTCTTCCTGCTCACCCCCGAGAACATCGAAGTCGCCGGCGAGAGCGAAGCCGATTCGGATACTCAGGCCAGCTTCTTCAACCAGAGCTGAGTGCGCTGGAGAATCTCTCAACTCGTCCTCAGCTGGAGCCGATAGGCTGAAGCCCCAGAACTCAAGCAACAACGAAAGGCGCGGGGGACCCACGTGGCCATCATCTTCTACATCCTCGGTACTGCACTGAGCCTCTACGTCTACGTGCTCCTGGCGCGAGTCGTGCTCGACCTGGTCCAGGTGTTCTCCCGCGATTGGAGGCCCACAGGCTTCCTCCTCGTCCTCGCCGAGATCGTGTACACACTCACCGACCCGCCGCTGAAGCTACTGCGTAAGATCATTCCGCCGCTGCGGCTGGGACAGGTCTCGCTCGACCTGGGATTCATCGTCCTGCTCATCGGCATCCAGATCATCGCGTCGGTGTTCTTCAACCTTTCGCACACCTCCGCCTGATGCCCGCCATCACCGTGTTCTCCGCTGAAGAACCAGTGTGAATGGATAAGGGGAACCGCGTCAAGAATGTGCCGATCGATTAAGGGTATTCGACTGATCGAATACCGGATAGATGGTGAATATGCTCACCAGAATTGGCTGTCCGTGTGCTCGAGTTGTTAGCCTCGAACGCGGAAGACTTCGTCATTGAACGCGAGACACGCCATTACTGCGGGACAAAACTGCAGGTGTTACGCTAATGTGACGTTGAAGCCGTCCTTCTGGGCGGCAGCGTAATGAATGTAGATCGACCGAAGGTGACCTCATGGCGCTCACGCCTGAAGACGTAGTAAACAAGCGGTTCCAGCATGTGAAGTTCCGCGACGGGTACGACCAGGACGAAGTCGACGATTTCCTTGATGAGGTCGTCGTTGAGATTCGCCGTCTCTACCAGGAGAACGACGAACTGCGTCAGAAGCTCTCCACCGCCGAACAGCGTGTGAAGGAACTCGAAGCCGGCGGCGCCTCCGCTGCACCGGCACAGGACATCGACGCCACTCAGGCGATGCCCGCCGCCGTTCCTGCTCCCGAAGAGAAGGAAGAGGCTCCGGCTCCGGCCGAGGCACCTGCCGCGCCGGCGCCGGTCGAAGAGACCCCGGCCCCGGTCGTCAAGGAAGCCGCTCCCGCTCCGCAGGACAACTCCGCTGCACCAGCGATGGCCGCCGGTGCTGCCGGTGGAGCTGCGGGTGCCGGTCTCGGTGCTGCTGCTGTCGGCGGCGACGGAGACGCTCATGGTCTAATCGCTCTGGCTCAGCGCGTCCACGACGAGCATGTTGCCGAAGGTGAGCGCAAGCGCGACGAGCTCATCAAGGGCGCCGAGAAGGAAGCCGCCGACATCGTCGGCAAGGCCGAGTCCAAGCGCGACGAAACTCTGTCGACCCTCGAATCGCAGAAGTCGACGCTCGAACGCTCCATCGACCAGCTCTCGAACTTCGAGCGCCAGTACCGCACTCGACTCAAGAGCTACCTCAACGATCAGCTGCGTGACCTCGAGAACTCCACGAGCCTGGCTCCGGAGACCCTCGACGGAAACGGCCCACTGGGCGGTTCCTCGAACCACAAGCTCTGATCTCAGCGCATCACCGACCGAGGTCCGGGAACTCCTTGGAGTACCCGGGCCTCCGTCGTGTCCGCACACTGCACCGTCGTGCGGGTGAATCCCGCGGCCTCGGCGGTGGTCTAGAATGAACCAAATGAACGATCCTGCCTCACGGGTGAAACGACCTCGCGCCCCCATGATGGTCCTGCTGTTCACAATTGCGGCAGTCGTGCTCGTGATCGATCAGTTCACCAAATTCCTCGCCGTCGGTCACCTCGAAGACCAGCCTCCGGTGCCTGTGATCGGATCGCTGGCCGGGTTCACCTTCTATCGCAATCCCGGAGCCGCCCTCGGCCTCGGCTCGAGCGTGACGTGGATCTTCCCGATCATCGCCATCGGCGTCTTCGTCGCGATCCTCGTGATCTCGCGCAAGCTCGGCTCGAGAGCCTGGGCGATCGGTCTCGGTCTGCTCTTGGGCGGACTCTTCGGCAACCTCGTCGACAGGCTCTTCCGTGAACCCGCATTCCTGCACGGAGCCGTCGTCGACTTCATCGATCTGTCGCTGTTCATCTGCAACGTCGCGGACATTGCGATCTCTGCTGCTGCGGTGACGTTGGTCATCGTCAGTCTCAGAGGCATCGACATCGACGGATCGGACTCCACCCGCGTGAAAGAGGACTCTCATGACTGAACGCTCCATCCTCGTCCCCGAGGGACTCGACGGTCAGCGCGTGGACGCTGCGATGTCGAAGCTGCTCGGCCTCTCCCGGACCGCCGCCGCAGATATCTGCGCCGACGGGGGAGTGGAGATGTCAGGGCGTCCGGTCATCAAGTCCGATCGCGTCATCGCCGGCGAACGGCTCGACATCATGATGCCCGAACCGAAGAAGCCCCTCGAGGTCGTGCCCGACCCCGTGCCGGGAATGCGCATCGTCCACGACGAGGACGCATTCGTCGTCGTCGACAAGCCCGTCGGTGTGGCAGCACACCCGGCTCTCGGCTGGACCGGACGCACCGTCGTCGGCGGGCTCGCCGCTGCGGGATTCCGCATCGCGACTTCCGGTGCCTCTGAACGCCAGGGCATCGTGCAGCGGCTCGACGTCGGAACCTCGGGGCTCATGGTCGTGGCGAAGAGCGAATACGCCTACAGCGTGCTCAAACGCGCCTTCAAGGAACGCACGGTGGAGAAGACCTACCATGCGGTCGTGCAGGGACTGCCAGATCCAGTGCTCGGCACCATCGATGCCCCGATCGCCCGCCACCCCAAGCACGACGGACTCTACGCAGTGCGCACCGAAGGCAAGAACGCGATCACCCACTACGAGGTGATCGAAGCTCACCGCCGTGCCGCACTCGTCGAGGTCCACCTGGAGACCGGACGCACCCACCAGATCCGCGTCCACTTCTCCGCCACCAAACACCCCTGCGTCGGCGACCTGCCCTACGGCGCCGATCCGGTGCTGGCGAAGGAACTCGGTCTTGAACGCCAATGGCTGCATGCCGTCAAACTCGGCTTCCACCACCCCGACACGCAGAAGTGGGTCGAATTCGAAAGCGGCTACCCCGAGGACCTGCAGACTGCGCTCGACCGCATCCGGCCGAACTGACGCCCCGGCCACGCGCTGCCGCTGCCCGACTGAGTCGGAGACTGACTGCTGAGCGACTCGCCGACGGGACCCGCACAAACCGGAGCCTCGTCGTAAAGTGCCCGGAACAACAGTCTCGGGAAGACTCCGCGCGGGTGCCGATGGACTAAGCTGGAACGGCAACACCGGCAACTTCAGGAAGGCGGCGCCCAGTGCCGAACGAGGACTTCGTCCACCTCCACGTCCATACCGAATACTCCATGTTGGACGGTGCGGCCCGCCTCGCCGATCTGATGGCGGCGACGAAGGCATCGGGAATGTCCGCGATCGCCACGACCGACCACGGATACCTGTTCGGCGCCTTCGACTTCTGGTCGCAGGCGACAGCCGCCGGAATCAAACCGATCATCGGCGTCGAGGCCTATGTCACCCCCGGCACGGACCGTCGGGACAAGACCCGCGTGAAGTGGCGCACTGACGAATCGCAGAAGAGCGACGACCTCTCCGGCGGCGGTCTCTACACGCACATGACCCTGCTGTCTCGGAACAACACAGGCATGCGCAACCTGTTCAAGGCATCGTCGTATGCCTCACTGGACTCGGTGACGGCGAAATGGCCCCGACTGGACCAGGATCTGCTCGAGAGCTATTCCGACGGACTCCTCGCCACCACCGGCTGCCCGTCGGGAGAGGTGCAGGTGCGGCTGCGTCTGGGACAGTACGAAGAGGCCAAGGCGGCCGCCGGGAAATACCGTGAGATCTTCGGCAAGGACAACTACTACGTCGAACTCATGGACCACGGTCTGTCCATCGAGAAGCGAGTGACGAAGGACCTCATCCGGCTGTCGAAGGAACTCGACATTCCGCTGGTCGCCACCAACGACCTCCACTACACGCACGAATCGGATGCGAAGGCACATGAAGCGCTGCTGGCCATCCAGTCCGGCTCCAAGCTCATCGAACCCACCTACGATCAGGGCGGTTCGCGATTCGCCTTCTCCGGTTCCGGCTACTACCTCAAGACCCCCGCAGAGATGCGGACCCTGTTCAAGGAATTCCCCGAAGCCTGCGACAACACCCTCGAGATCGCCGAGAAGTGCGAAGTCTCCTTCGACACCTCGGCGAACTACATGCCGAAGTTCCCGTGCCCTCCCGGTGAGGACGAGACCTCGTGGCTGATCAAGGAAGTTGCGAAGGGACTCGACTACCGGTACCCGAACGGCGTTCCCGACGACGTCCGCCGGCAGGCCGACTACGAACTCGACATCATCATCTCGATGGGCTTCCCCGGCTACTTCCTCGTCGTCGCTGACTTCATCAACTGGTCGAAGGACAACGGCATCCGGGTCGGACCCGGCCGTGGTTCGGGAGCCGGCTCCATGGTCGCCTACGCCATGCGCATCACCGACCTCGATCCGCTGCAGCACGGACTGTTCTTCGAGCGCTTCCTCAACCCGGACCGTGTGTCCATGCCCGACTTCGACGTCGACTTCGATGATCGTCGCCGCAGCGAGGTCATCGACTATGTGACCGAGAAGTACGGCGACGAGCGTGTGGCGATGATCGTCACCTACGGCACGATCAAGACGAAGATGGCGCTGAAGGACTCCGCGCGTGTGCTCGGCAAACCCTTCTCGATGGGTGAGCGGCTGACGAAGGCGCTGCCGCCCGCGGAGATGGCCAAGGACATTCCGCTCAAGGACATCGAGGACCCGGAGTCCAAGCGGTACAAGGAAGCAGGGGAGTTCCGCGAACTCGTCGACTCCGATCCGGAGGCCCGAGAGACCTTCGAGACCGCGAAAGGTCTGGAAGGGCTGAAGCGTCAGTGGGGCGTCCATGCCGCCGGTGTCATCATGTCCTCGGACCCGATCATCGACGTCATCCCGATCATGCGTCGGTTCCAGGACGGTCAGGTCATCACCCAGTTCGACTATCCGACATCTGAGGGCCTCGGGCTCATCAAGATGGACTTCCTGGGGCTGCGGAACCTCACGATCATCTCCGACGCGGTGGAGAACATCAAAGCCAACCGGGACTTCGATCTCGACCTCGAGCACCTTGCCCTCGACGATCCGGCGGCGTACGAGCTGCTGACCCGCGGTGACACCCTCGGCGTGTTCCAGCTCGACGGCGGCGGTCTGCGTGCCCTGCTGCGGATGATGAAGCCGGATAACTTCGAGGATATCTCCGCGACCCTGGCGCTCTACCGCCCTGGTCCGATGGGTGCGGATTCGCATACGAACTATGCCCTGCGCAAGAACGGTCTGCAGGAGGTCACCCCGATCCACCCGGAGCTCGAGGAGCCGCTCAAGGAGATCCTCGATACCACCTACGGCCTCATCATCTACCAGGAGCAGGTGATGGCGATCGCGCAGAAGGTCGCCGGCTATTCGCTGGGCCAGGCCGATATCCTCCGCCGCGCGATGGGCAAGAAGAAGAAGTCTGAGCTCGACAAGCAGCAGGTCGGCTTCTTCGGCGGAATGAAGGAACGCGGCTTCTCCGAAGCCGCCGCTCAAGCCCTGTGGGACATCCTGCTTCCGTTCTCGGACTACGCGTTCAACAAGGCGCACTCGGCCGCCTACGGTGTCGTTTCCTACTGGACCGCCTATCTCAAGGCGCATTACACGGCCGAATACATGGCGGCCCTGCTGACCTCGGTCGGTGACAACAAGGACAAGCTCGCGATCTACCTCAACGAGTGCCGTCGCCTCGGAATCACCGTGCTGCCTCCGGACGTCAACGAATCCGCTCTCCACTTCACCCCTGTCGGTACGGACATCCGCTTCGGCATGGGAGCGGTGCGCAACGTCGGCGCCCACGTCGTCGAGGGCATCGTCGAGGCCCGCGGAGAGAAGGGCTCCTACTCCTCGTTCACGGACTTCCTCGACAAGGTGCCCAGCCATGTGTGCAACAAGCGCACGATCGAATCGCTCATCAAGGCCGGCGGCTTCGACTCGCTCGGCCACAGCCGCCGCTCACTCGTCGAAGTCCACGAGGAGGCCGTCGACTCGGTCATCGGCGTCAAGAGGCAGGAAGCCAACGGTCAGTTCGATCTCTTCGCCGGGCTCGGCGGGGGAGACGACTCACCCGGATTCTCCGTGACAATTCCCGATCGTCCGGAGTGGGAGAAGAAGGAGAAGCTGTCCTTCGAGCGCGACATGATCGGCCTCTACGTCTCCGATCATCCGCTCAACGGGCTCGAAGGCGTGCTGGCCGCCGAATCCGATGCCTCCATCGCCGAGGTGGTCGATCCGGAGTCGCACCGTCATGACGGATCCCAGATCAAGGTCTGCGGAATGATCACGCAGGTCACCCGCAAGGTGTCGAAGAACTCCGGGCGTCCCTATGCGATCGTGACCTTGGAGGACCTCGAAGCCGAGATCGAAGTGATGTTCTTCGGCGACACCTACGAACCGGTGGCGAGCCTCCTGGCGACCGACCTCGTGATCTCACTGACCGGGCGCATCCGCACCTCCGATGACCGTCCGACCTCGCTGATGGCGATGTCGATGACGATTCCGGATGTCACCGATCCCAACGATCGGCCGCTCAACCTCATCATGCCGATGGAGAAGGCGACCGAGGAGATGGCAACGAAACTCAAGCAGATCCTCGAATCCAACAAGGGCCAGACCGATGTCCACATCACCTTGTCCCAGCCGGGACGGCAGACGGTGATGCGCCTCGACCGGTCGATCCGAGTCGACCCGAACCCGAGTCTCTACGGAGACCTCAAGGCGCTGCTGGGATCCCGCTGCCTGAGCGTCTGAGGCGCGAACGCCGAGCCCGCCCTCGTCCGCACTTCGGGCCGGAGGAGAGCGGTGCTGCTGTGGAGACTAGAATGATGCGGGTGAACATTCTGGACTTCCGTGGTGAAACCCTCAACAAGCGATTCCTGGCGCAGAAGCTGCCTCGGGCCGCCGAGACCCATGCCGATATCGAACGACGGGTGGCTGAACTCCTCGACACCGTCGCCGGTGGGGGAGCGGCCGCGGTGAAGGACTTCACCGAACGCTTCGACGGAGTGCGCCCGGAAACGCTGCGGGTACCGGAATCCGCGCTGGCCGATGCTGCGGCAGAACTCGATCCCGCGGTCAGGGCCGCGCTCGACGAATCGATCGCCCGCGCCCGGAAGGTCGCTGCCGATCAGCGTCCCGTCGATGTCCGCACCGAACTGGCCTCCGGCGCCTTCGTCACCACCCGTCACCTGCCGGTCGAACGGGTCGGACTCTATGTGCCCGGCGGACTGGCCGTCTACCCGTCGACGGTGATCATGAACGTCGTGCCAGCACAAATGGCCGGTGCACGCTCGCTGGCGATCGCCAGCCCACCGCAGAGCAATGGTCTGCCGCACCCGATCGTGCTCGCCACCGCACACATCCTCGGCGTGGACGAGGTCTGGGCGATGGGCGGGGCACAGGCGATCGGCGCATTGGCCTATGGCTTCGACGACGGTGAGGACCTCGAGCCGGTCGACCTCATCACCGGTCCCGGGAACGCCTATGTGGCTGCGGCGAAGTCGCTCGTCCGCTCCCGGGTCGGCATCGACGCGGTCGCCGGCCCCACAGAGATCATCATCCTCGCCGACGAACAGGCGGATCCGCGCTTCGTCGCCGCCGACCTCATCAGTCAGGCCGAACACGACGAACTGGCCGCCTCGGTGCTGGTCACCGACTCCGTCGATCTCGCCGAAGCGGTGCAGAGGGAGTTGGACGTGCAGGTGCCGGAGGCGATGCACACCGAGCGGATCGGGACGGCTCTGGCCGGAAGGCAGTCGGCGATCGTGCTCGTCGACGACCTCGATGCCGGGATCACCGTCGTCAACGGCTATGCCGGTGAGCACGTCGAGGTCCACACGGTCGAGGCGGAGGCGGTCGGGGCCCGGATCACGAACGGGGGCGCTGTCTTCCTCGGCGATTGGTCTCCGGTGTCACTCGGTGACTACTGTGCCGGGTCGAACCACGTGCTGCCCACGATGGGCACCGCTGCTCACGGCTCGGGACTGGGTGTGCACTCATTCATCAAGGTCAGCCAGGTCATCGACTATAACCGGCAAGCACTGTCCGCGGTGGCAGAACACATCGGTGTTCTCGCCGCCGGCGAACAGCTGCCTGCCCACGGCCGGGCTGTCGACATCAGGTTCGAGGAGTAGAGATGCGCTGTCCGTTCTGCCGTGAGTCCGATTCGCGGGTCGTCGATTCGAGGACCAGCGAAGACGGCGCTGCGATCCGCCGGCGCCGTCAGTGCCGTCATTGCGGTCGCCGCTTCACCACGATGGAGGCCACGAGCCTGTCGGTGATCAAACGCTCCGGAGTCACCGAGGAGTTCTCCCGTCAGAAGATCATGTCGGGTGTGCGCAAGGCCTGCCAGGGACGTCCGGTCAGCGACGATGATCTCGCGAAGCTCGCTCAGCGGGTGGAGGAGAACATCCGGTCGCGCGGAATCGCCGAGATCGACGCCGACGAGGTGGGACTGTCGATCCTCGAACCGCTGCGCGAACTCGACCAGGTCGCCTACCTGCGATTCGCCAGCGTCTACCAGGGATTCGACTCGCTCGAGGACTTCGAGGCGGCGATCGATTCGCTGCGCGCCGACGCGTTGCTGCAGTCCGGTCAGACTCGGGAACCCACCCCCGACGACTTCGCCGACTGAGCTGCTCGGGGGTCCCGTCGACCGGATCCTGAGACTGCTGAGATTTCTGTCAGAAATCTTCGTTTCGAGTACCGCGGTACAGAAATAGTTGTGTAGTATTGAACGTGCGCGCTACGGCGCGCGGCCGCTTGCGGTTCGGAGGGGAAGCCGAACCCAAGCGGCCTTTCACATTCACCCCTTAATTACTACCTGACGGC
>NZ_QYCP01000070.1 GCF_025506275.1 Brevibacterium permense | reverse complement strand
GCTCATCGTGGTCCGGCAGCCGTTTCCGGTCCGTCAGGTGCGGTTGTCGGGCTGGTGGGCGGTGCCGCCTCGGCGGGGGCGGCTGCGGTTTCGAGTTCGCTCAGACGTGCCCGCAGCATCGCCATGGCAGCGTCGACGTCTTCCATCCGGTAGCCGCGCAGGGCGGGCCGGAACCGCACCGATTCCAGGTCCTTGGCGGTGAACTCCGCCGGCAGCCCGGTCCAGCTCTCTTCGGCCTCGTCGACGGTTTCGGAGGAGAAGACGTTGAAGGTCGCTGCGACGACGAATACGAGGACGAAGACCGCAGCTGCGACACCGATGACAATCCACAGAGGCATGCCCCCATTTTCACATAGGCACCTGCCCGGAATGCTCAGCGCAGTCCGCGCACGGTGTGTCTCGGTGCCGCTTCACCGGTGATCGCCACGGTCACGTCGATGGCGTCGGCAGTGACCCTGACATCGTGGGTGCGGATCATCGCCGCTCCCTTCTCGATGGCCAGCGCGGTCGCGGCGATCGTTCCGTACAGCCGATCCGACGGGGCGACCTCACCGATGGCCTCACCGACGAAATCCTTGCGTGAGATCGCCAGCAGCACCGGATAGCCGGTCGCGGCGAACCGGTCGAGTTCGCGCAGCAGACGAAGCGAGTGGTACGTGTTCTTCCCGAAGTCGGGAGTGGGATCGATGATGATCCGGTCTTCGCGCACCCCTGCTGCACGCGCCGCCTCGGCGAGGTCGATGACGCCTGCCAAGGTGGAATCGACGACGTCACCTGCCTGGAGGCCATAGCGGTTGCGGTGGGCGTCGGTGCGCGGATCCAATCCCCCTGTGTGGGAGCAGACGATGCCGACATCATGTCGGGCGGCCACCTCGGCGAGCTTCGGGTCTATCCCGGCCCAGGTGTCGTTGAGCAGTCCCGCACCGGCTCTGCAGGCAGCCTCAGCCACTTCATGACGCCAGGTGTCGACGCTGATGAGCACGTGCGGGTGGGACCTTGCGACTGCTTCGATGGTCGGGCACACGCGGTCGATCTCCTCGGCCACGGAGATCTCCCGTCCGCGGCCGGCGCGCACTCCCCCGATGTCGACGATCTGAGCACCCGCCGAGGCGGCCGCCTCCACCGCCGTGATCGCCTCCTCGAGCGTGGCAGCGGATTCGTAGAACGAATCTGTGGTGCGGTTGATCACGGCCATGATCGCCGGGGTTCCGGACCGAGCCCTGGCGAGATCGAACCGTTCGCCCTCCGGCACTGATGAGATGTCGCTCCTCATGGTCGACCGTTCGCAGGATTCGCCGCGGCCGAGTCCTGACCGTGCCCCGGTCCGATCGCGTCGACGACTTCGTCGATGTCATCGGTGAGGGTGAACATGTTCAGGTCAGTTTCGCTGATCGTTCCCGCGGCCAGCAGCGTGTTCTGCATCCAGTCGACGAGCCCGCGCCAGTAGTCGGTCCCGAACAGCACGATCGGGAATGAGGTGATCTTGCCGGTCTGGACCATGGTGAAGGCCTCGAACAGCTCGTCCAGAGTACCCAGGCCGCCGGGCATGACGACGAATCCGCGCGAGTATTTGAGGAACATGGTCTTGCGGACGAAGAAGTAGCGGAAGTTCACGCCGAGTTCGACATGCTTGTTGAGTCCGGTCTCGAAGGGCAGCTCGATGCCCAGCCCGATGGACACTCCCCCGCCCTCGCAGGCCCCGAGGTTGCCGGCCTCCATGATTCCGGGTCCCCCACCGGTGATGATCGCATTGCCGTTCTCGGCGATGCGGCGAGCGATCTCGCGGGTATCCGCATAGGCCTGGGTACCGGCTTTCAGACGGGCTGAGCCGAAGATCGACACTGCCGGTCCGGTCTCGGCCAGCGAGCCGAATCCTTCGACGAACTCGGCCTGGATGCGCATGACACGCCACGGGTCCTCATGCACCCAGTCGGTGCCCGACTTCGATTCGAGGAGGCGCTGATCTGTCGTCGTCTCCGGCACCTGGTCACCGCTCAGACGCAGCGGGCCCTTGCTGTAGAAGCCGGGGTCACCTGTTGGGTCGTCTCCCCGGTCGCCTGTCGGATCGTCGGCAGAATGGCGCCCGGGAGCACTCGAAAGCTCGCCATCGACGTCGTCTGTCGCTCTGGTCATCTCGTTCACCTGCACTGAAGGTAGCTGCGCAGAGTTGCGGTGGCCTGCTCCACCTCGGTGACTCTAACATGCTCATCCGACTTATGGGCGTACAGAGGGTTGCCAGGACCGAAGTTCACCGCCGGAACGCCGAGTGCGCTGAATCGGGACACATCCGTCCAGCCGAGCTTCGGTGCCGGGGACAGTCCGAGTGTGTCGATGAAATCCTGGGCGATCGCCCTGTCGAGTCCGGGGCGGGCCCCCTCCGCGGCATCGGTGACGACGACGTCGAAACCGGTGAACAGCTCGCGCAGGAAGGATTCCGCCTCGGCAGCCGACTTGCTCGGAGCGAAGCGATAGTTCACGGACACCACGCACTCGTCGGGCACCACGTTGCCAGCGACTCCCCCGCGGATGTTCACGGCAGAGAGGGATTCGCGGTAGTCGAGTCCATCGACCGTGACGGTGCCGGTTTCGAATTCGGCGAGCCGGGTGAGGATCTCGGCGGCGGCGTGGATGGCGTTGACGCCCATGAAAGCACGAGCCGAGTGGGCGCGGACTCCGGTGGTGGTGACGTCGACGCGGATGGTTCCGTTGCAGCCGCCCTCGACGGAGGCGTTCGAGGGTTCGCCGAGGATCGCGAAGTCGCCGGCCAGCCAATCGGGATGGTTGCGGGAGACGCGGCCGAGTCCGTTGAGCGAGGCATCGACCTCCTCATGGTCGTAGAAGACCCAGGTGACATCGCGGTTTGGACTGGTCAGCGTGGCCGCGGTGGACAGCTGCATCGCCACTCCGGCCTTCATATCGCAGGCGCCCCGCCCCCAGATGACCTCATCATCGGGGTACTCGTCTCCGGACATGTGGGTGCGCACGGGCGGAAGGTTGTCTTCGACGGGAACGGTGTCGAGGTGGCCGGCGACGACGATGCGCTCGGCCAGTCCCAGGTTCGTGCGAGCGATGACGGTGTCTCCGTCGCGGAGGATCTCCAGGTCCGGTCCCTGACCCGCGCTGATCCTCTCCAGGACAGCGACGACGGCGTCGGCCAGGACGGTTTCGTTCCCGGACACGGATTCGATGGCACACAGTCGGCCGGTGAGTTCGGCCGGGTCACCCACCGCGGCGAACAGGTACTCGTCGAGGTCGCCGGCGGGCGCGAATATGGCATCAGTCTCAGCAGATGGATCGACAGTCATGTCTCTTAGCCTAGTACGGCGCCACCGTCTAGGCTTGAGGCATGACAGAACGCATCGTTTCCGCACGTGGACTCGCCACGATCCATTCCGACACCGTCCTCTCCGTCTGGTACCCCGCCTTGAGCACCGGTGATACCCACGACACCGCCGAGGCGGCCGCCACCAATCGCGCCGCCGACGACGGTCTCGACGCCCTGGTGGGCACCGATGAAGCTCGCGGCACCCGCTCAGAGGTCGTCACCACCACGATCGATCTCGACGCCGGTCCCGCCTCGGCGGCCGACGCCTACCTGCGTCTGCACGCACTGTCCCACCGAGTCGTGCCCCCCAACGACGTCAACCTCGACGGAATCTTCGGCCATATCGCCAATGTCGTATGGACCTCCTTCGGCGCCTGCTCCCCCGAGGACTTCGAGGCCACTCGCGCCAAGCTCCTCGCCCGCGGCCCTGTTGCCGTGTACGGGCTCGACAAGTTCCCGCGGATGACAGATTTCGTCATCCCCTCCGGTGTGCGCATCGCCGACGCCGACCGTGTCCGCCTCGGCGCTCACCTGGCTCCCGGCACCACCGTCATGCACGAAGGCTTCGTGAACTTCAACGCCGGGACGCTCGGTTCGGCCATGGTCGAAGGACGCATCTCCCAGGGCGTCGTCGTCGGGGACGGTTCCGACATCGGCGGCGGAGCCTCGATCATGGGTACGCTCTCCGGCGGCGGCACGCACCGCATCTCCATCGGCTCGGGCAGCCTCCTCGGTGCGAACGCCGGTGTCGGCATCTCCATCGGCGATGACTGCATCGTCGAAGCCGGTCTCTACATCACTGCAGGCACTCGCGTGACGGTCCCCGGCGAAGACGATGCCGTGGTCAAGGCCGCCGAGCTCAGCGGGAAGAACAACATCCTCTTCCGCCGCAATTCTGTCACCGGCGCCGTCGAGGCGATCGCTCGCGACTCCAAGGGCATCGAGCTCAACCCCGACCTCCACTGAGTCAGCCGCCGGCGACCGGCGCAACGGGTCTGATCGACCGGCCTGCCGTTCGCTGGAAAGATGAGGGCGCCTTGTTGAAGGTGAGGCTGCAGCCGAATCGCCTGCGATGATCAGCCGAGGGCGCGTTCACATCATGTGGACGCGCCCTCAGCGTATTCACTCCTCGCCGACGCCAGGCATCCCACCTGCTTCGCGGCGAGTCACCCTGCTGGCGGCAAAACACCTCGCGCGTGCCATAACGCCCCGTTCCTGCACCAGGTTTTGACATGAGGGGTGAGGGGTGCTCAAGCAGTTGTATGAACAGCCACCAGCGGTGAGAGTCGCTGCCAGCTGCAGAAGCAGCGGGCCTTCGACGGTTCTTCGCCAGGACGCCTGACATCCGCCACCCGGACTGGCATACCACCGTGTTCCTGCAGGGGGTTGTGGCACGGAGGGCGATGTCTGCGTCAGCGCCTGTAAGACAAGCCTCCTGCGGCGCATAGCGGCACTGCCGGTGCGGGCTGCCGAACGAAGGCCCGCGGTGTGGAAGCGTTGGCGGCAGGAGGCCTGCCGGAGAAATGCGCCCGCAGAAAAGACAGCGCGGAACAGCGCAGCCGGTGTGGGATGGCGGGGAACGGCGGCTCGAGACGGGCCAGTGAATGCACAACGGCATCGGGCAGAGGAATCTGCTCCGACGCCGTCGCGTCTGCCGGGACTCAGCGTTCGCTGATGTCCTTGTAGTTCCGGTTGTATTCTCCAGTGTAGATCTGGCGGGGACGGCCGATCTTCGTCTCGGGGTCCTTGATCATCTCGCGCCACTGGGCGATCCAGCCGGGCAGGCGACCGACCGAGAAGAGCACGGTGAACATATTCGTCGGGAATCCGAGAGCCTTGTAGATGAGGCCCGTGTAGAAGTCGACGTTCGGGTAGAGCTTGCGCTCGACGAAGTAATCATCGGCCAGCGCGATCTCTTCGAGCTGCTGAGCCAATTCGAGCAGCGGGTCGCCGCCGGACCGGGCGAGAACCTCGTCAGCCGTCTTCTTGATGATCTTCGCGCGCGGATCGTAGTTCTTGTACACGCGGTGACCGAAGCCCATGAGACGAACGCCGTCTTCCTTGTTCTTCACGCGTTCCATGAACTTCTTCGGTCCGTCATCGGAGGCCGCGATCTGCTCGAGCATCTCGAGCACTGCGGAGTTCGCGCCGCCGTGCAGCGGTCCGGCCAGAGCGTTGACGCCGGCCGAGATCGACTGGAACACGTTGGCCTGCGACGAGCCGACGAGGCGAACCGTCGAGGTCGAGCAGTTCTGCTCGTGATCGGCGTGGAGGATGAACAGCTGATCCATGGCCTTGACCGCCAGCGGATCCGGTTCGTATTCCTCAGCGGGAACGCCGAAGTTCACTCGCAGGAAGTTCTCTACGAGGCTCAGCGAGTTATCCGGGTGGATGACCGGCAAGCCCATGTTCTTCCGATGCGCAAGTGCTGCGATGGTCGGCATCTTCGCGAGCAGACGGAACGACGAGGTGTCGATCTGGTCTTCGTCAAAGACATCGAGGTCATCTTGGTAGAACGTCGACAAAGCCGCGACGGCAGCTGCAACCATAGGCATCGGATGAGCGTCGTACGGGAACGCACGGAAGAAGCGCCGCAGGTCCTCGTGGACGATGGTGTGTCCGCGCAGGCGAGCGTCGAAGGCCTCGTACTGTTCCTGAGTCGGCAGCTCACCGTAGATGAGGAGGTAGCAGACTTCGACGAAGTTCGACTGTTCCGCGAGCTGTTCGATCGGGTAACCGCGGTACTGCAGCTCACCGTTGTCACCATCGATGTAGGTGATGGACGACGAGGTGGTTGCAGTGTTGGCAAACCCTGGATCGTATGTGACCGCGCCGGTCTCTTTGAGCAGAGAACCGATACGGTATCCGTTGTTGCCCGCTGTTGCTGACACCTCGGGCAGTGTCAGCTCCGTATCAGCGATCCTGAGGTTCGCCTCCGAAGTCATTCGATCTCCTCACCGTTGACCGACCCCAAGAACTTCCTGAGGTGTTTTGCACAGTTCTTTCAAAGACTACCGACAACTGCGGGAATCAGAAAATCACTGTACGCTTCATTTACTGGATAGTAATACGTCTGACCAGGGCAGATAACAGTTTTTCGCCCTGTATGAAGTCTTAGCAGGAACTTAGCGGACGCTCGGAAACCGTCGACTTCCTCGCACCGTGCCCCACCCTCGCAATCATCTCGCGGCGGCCCGAAGACGCTCGGCCGCGGCTCGAATGCGTTCGTCGGTGGCGGTCAGCGCAATCCGCACATGGTCGGCAGCCGCCGCTCCGTAGAACTCGCCGGGACCCGCCACGATGCCGAGTTCGGCAAGGTCAGCCAGGGACTCCCAGCAGTTCTTGTCCGCGGTCGACCACAGATAGAGACCGGCGGTCGAATGGTCGATGCGGAATCCGTACTCTTCGAGTCCTGAACGCAGCTGCTCGCGCCGTGAGCGGTAGGTCTCCTTCTGCGCCAGCACGTGCTCGGTGTCGCGGAGTCCGGCGACCATGGCTTCCTGAATCGGGAACGGCACGATCATTCCCGCGTGCTTGCGTGAGCGGGTGAGATCGGAGATGAGCTCGGCATCACCGGCGACGAACGCCGCGCGGTAGCCGGCGAGATTCGACTGCTTCGACATCGAGTACACACTCAGCACACCGGCATTCGACTCCCCCGCGGCTGCAAGTACGCTCGGCGCCGGCTCATCGGATTCCCAATTGAGCAGTCCGTAGCATTCGTCCGATGCGACGATGACTCCGGCGGCTCGAGCACGGCGAACCACCTCGGCGAGGGTGCCGACATCGAGGACCTCACCGGTCGGGTTGCTCGGTGTGTTGATCCACAGCAGACCGACACCGTCCAATGACTCCCCGTCGACGATCTGCGCGGCGTCGAGGCGGCAGCATTCGACGCCCGCAATCGTCGCACCCATCTCGTAGGTCGGGTAGGCGGCGGAGGGACAGGCGACGGCCAGCCCCCTTTCGCGCAGACCCAACAGAGTCGGCAGCCAGGCTACGAGCTCCTTCGAGCCCACAGTCGGCAGGATCTCCGTCGCGGGATCGAGCTGAACCGAATGCCAGTTCTCGTACCACCAGGCGACAGCTTCACGAAGCTGTGCCGTTCCGGCGGTCGTCGGGTAGCCGTGCGCATCCCCTGCGTCCGACAGCGCTCGCCGGATCACCTCGGGGGTGGGGTCGACCGGAGTGCCGATGGAGAGGTCACACACCCCGTCGGGATGCTCGGCGGCCCGGTGACGGTATTCCGTGAGACGGTCCCAAGGGTAGTCCGGGAGGTTGAGTCCGAAGGCGTTCGTCATCGGTCAGTCGTCGTGGTTCTGCGGCGGCAGAGCGGAGATGATCGGATGGTCCTTGCCGGTGTTGCCGAGCTTCGCGGCACCGCCGGGCGAACCGAGGTCATCGAAGAATTCGACGTTGGCCTTGTAGTACTCTTCCCACTCATCGGGCACATCGTCCTCATAGAAGATGGCCTCGACGGGGCACACCGGTTCGCACGCTCCGCAGTCGACGCACTCGTCGGGGTGGATGTACAGGCTGCGTTCGCCCTCGTAGATGCAGTCGACGGGACATTCGTCGATGCAGGCCTTGTCCTTGAGGTCGACACAGGGCTGGGCAATGATGTACGTCACTGGGCTGACTCCTCGAACGACTCACAGATGGTGCGCATATACATCCCACAATACGCCTTCGCCCGATTCCCGTGACCACCGGTCTCAAGTGATTCGCATTGCATCTGACATCCCCGCCCGCGCCTGCACCCAACCGGGATGTGCGTGTCATAGGGTGGGAGGGCATCAATTTCGCGGAGGAAGGCCAGAAGTGGACGATCTGCAGCCCGGCAGACGAGTGGTCGTGCGATATTCGCTCGCACCCGGTGACACCCATTCGACGTCGGATGCCCTCGGCGTCGTCACAGCTGTCGACGAGGCGGGGCTCGAGATCGATACGAAACGCGGTCCCCTGCGCATCGCTCGCGACCAGATCCTCCTCGTCCACGAGGTGCCCCCGGCTCCGACGAAGGCCGGGCGCACGCATGAGATCGTCTCCGCCGTGGATCTGCGGCGCATCTCGGCCGCCGCCTGGCTTCCTCACGACGTGTCCTGGCTGCACGTGGAGAATCTGCGCAACGAAGGCACCGAGGCGGCCGCCGAGGTCAGCCTGCTGCAGAAGGGCTGGCTGCTGCGGCATTCGGAATCCGCGACCCGGCGCGCCAATTCCTGCCTGCCCGTGACCGACACCGGACTCGGGTGGGAACAGGGCCTCGATGCCGTCGAGGAGTGGTATCGGACCCGAGGCAAGCCGAGCCGCGTCCAGATCTATTCCGCCGACGATTCCTCGACGCTGGCACCCGAATGTGAGGGGCTCGCTCCCCTGCTCTCGGCTCGCGGCTACACCCCTTCCGAGGCCACACTTCTGCTCACTGGCGCCACGGCAGAGGCAGCCGGCGGTGCATCCTCCCCCGCCGAGGCGGCCGCGGCCGGACTGATCGTCGACGTCTCCGATGCCCCGACCTCCGAGCATTTCGCCGCATGGACGTCGCAGCGCAGCCTTGGTGAGGAACCGGGTTCGGCTGAGGCGTTCAAGACGCTCATCGAAGCCGATCAGCCGTGTGAGTTCGTCACCGCCTATGCCGAGCATCCCGATGGGTCCCGGACTATGGTGGCGGCCTGCAGGGTGGTCGAGCGCAGCAAATGGGGTGTCATCACCAACCTCATCACCCGTCCCGATCTGCGGAGACGCGGTGCCGGACGTTCGGTGGCCGCAGCCGCGGCAGCACTGCTCGCTCAACGCGGGGTCAGGTCCTACCTCGTCGACATCGAGTCGAGCAATGAGGCATCCCTGGGCCTCTTCGCCTCTCTCGGAGCCACAGTGCGTCACCGGTCCTGGTACGCCGAAGTGCGCTGACCCGTCAGCCGGCCGGAATTCCGCGGGGAGGGCTCAGCCCTTGCACTCGACCTTGTTCACCGGCCGGTAGACCGTGGTGAAGCCGTCCTTCGTGGTCTTACCCGAAGCGATGTCTTTCATGGTCCGGGTGATCCGGATCGACCAGCCGCCCTTCGGCGACTGAGGGGAGCAAGACGGCCCGCTTTCGGTGACCGACCCTGGTGACGTGTGGTTGAACCGATCCGAGGCGTCGGCCGACACATCGTACTTCTTGACGCCGAAGACCTTCGCGTGGACCTCTCCGTCTTTGAGGTACATGTCGAGGACGACCGGAGTCTTCGAGTTGTTCGTGAACTTCATATCGATCGACGACCAGTCGAGGGTCGACTCGCGGCCCTCCGGATAGCGGGAGATATAGCGCGAATGCGCCTGGTGTTCGTCGAGTTCGAAGCCGGCGAAGAACGCCGCATTGAACAGGGTCGTCGACACCTGTGAGACGCCGCCGCCGTAGTCTTCCTTCATCTGCCCTTCGGAGATCACGCCGGCAGGTTTGTAGCCGTTTGCGGCGGTGCGCTGGCCCAGAGCTTCATTGAGGGAGAACTGCTCACCGGGCTTGAGAACCGTGCCGGAGACCCTCTTCGCAGCAACACGCAGGTTCGTATCGCGGTTGGGTTCGGAGCTGTAGCCGGTGGAGAAGTGGGACACGGTGTCGGAGACATCGGCCTTCTTCGCGTCCTTCGTCGTGAACTCGGGTTTGACCGAGGCCAGTGTGACCGTGGGCTTGTCCTCCTTGCCGTTGATGGCGTCGGTGACCGCGCCGGTCAGTTCCTTGGCCTTGATTCCGATTCCATTGCGGGATGGCACGACCTCGGGCTTGCCGTCCTTGATCTCGAAACTCGCGTCTTCGGCCGGTCGTCCGATGTCCTTGTTCGCGGCCAGCACGGCCTTCTGCAGAGCCTCCTGATCGAAGACAGGCTTGAGCTTCGAGTCCTCGGCTTTGAACGTCAGAGTCTTCGCGACGGTCTTCGGGGACACGGTGAGGTCACCGCCCTTGACCTCCGAGTCCGCATCCTTCGCCGGCTTCGCCGCGATCGTGAGATCCTTGCTCACCGCGTCTTTCGCAAATCCGTCGGCCATGTCTTCGGCTTCGGACGTGGTGATATCGGGATCGACGCTCGTCGGACTGACCGGGAGAGCATCCTCGGTGCGCAGCCAATGATCGTCGACGGCGGTGCGCACGGCGGCGATGTCGACGGTCTGGCCGTTCTTGCCGTCCTTGACCTTCGGTGTGGTCTTGTCGAACTCGAGTTCGGCGTCTTTGGGATCGACGGCCAGGGATTCCGTGACTTTCGCGGTTTCCTTGTCGAACTTCTCCTCGTCGACCTTGATGACGGGATCGACCTCATCTTCGCCGAACAGGCGGTCCCAGATGACGGTGGGGTCGAGGCTGAAGCCGGTGATGCGCTCGACTGTCGCTTCCGAGTCGAAGGTGATTCCGGCCTTCTCCGGGTCGAGCTTCGCCGTCGGCTCTCCGGCCTTTAGGACGATGTCGTTTTCCGCGTCCTCGCGCAGGTCGTTGCGCAGGGTGTTCTCGGCGTCTGTCGCGGACTTGCCGCCGATGTCGATTCCGGCCACAGTCGTCCCCGGTGCGAGCATACGCCCGCTGAAGAAGCCGATCACCACATAGATGGCGGCCAGCACGACGACGGCCACGAGGATCAAGGGCCAGACCGACTTCTTCCGGGCAGCGCTGCCGGACGGGTCGGGCCCGCCTGCCTTCGCGGTTCCATCGGACAAGGTATTGGTCGGCATCATTCTCCCGAGGGTGTCGATAACGACTGATTCGGTGCGGTTCGCACGAGTCTATCGAGTGCGATCGTGCCCGCGCACGTTGATGAAGGAGAAGACAGCAGCCAGGACCATCGGTCCGAGCAGCCACACAACGGAACGCAGCAGTCCGGTGACGATCATATCGGCGCCGGGCAGCCACTTCGGCTGACCGAAGACGAAGGACAGGACGGCGATGATCACGGCGGCGACCAGCATCGGGGCGCTGCTGCGATACATCGTCTTCAGGTGCCACAGCCCCGCCGCGGCCAGAGCCAGGGCCAGCACGAGTCCCCACGGCAGGATGATCGGGGTCTCGCCGAGGTTGACCACCGTGACGTTGAGGTGCTGCATGGTGCCGAGGAACGCGATGAGCAGTCCGAGCACAGCGGAGTGGAGGTAGGCGAAGATTCCCGGCTTCCGCGGTGCGCGACTCCGGCGCAGGGGCTGAGCCGCTGTATTCTCCTGAGCTTCGACAGCTGCGATGTCGAGGCCGGTGAGCACGTGCGGGGCGAATCCGGCGTTGAGGATCTCTGACGGGATCGGCGCCCCGGCTCCGATAGAGAAGTATTCGCGGTCGCCGATCTTCTGGCCTGCTCCGTTGGACAAGGCGAAGAAGCCGCCGGCGACACTCACTTGGGTGCGGTGGGCTTCCAGTGCTGCCCGTTTCGTCGGCAGCACCGCGCTGACGTCCTGGTCGATGACGATCTGACCGACCGGTGGTTTGGCCGGGATCGTGTCGGCGGGGGCGAATCCGGTGTCTGCGAAGCCTGCCTGGTGCGGGTCGAACGATCGGCGGGCCACCTCGGTGGGGGTGTCGACGTAGAGCAGCCGACCGGTCCGCCATTCGGCGAAGTCGAATGCCGCAGTCGTGGCCTCGTGTACCCGCACATGGTCGGGGTGACCATAGCCGCCGTTGGCGGCATAGGTGATGATCGCATGCGGTTCGAAGGCATCGATGACAGCGGCGATGTGTCTGGCTACGGTCGTGATGTCAGCTGCGCACAGAGCATTGTCGGTCATCGATGACGCGGGTCGAGCGTGACCGTCCGGTCCCCATTCCATTCCCGAATCCTCGAAGGTGCGCGTGGTCCCGCCGAGGAAGGTGTGCATGCGCACGCCGAGAGTACGCATCGCCTCGGCGATCTCCTGTTCCCGGACCCGGGCGAGACCGGCCCGGTCGCCCTCGAGCTGCTTCAGCTCTGCGGGGATGACCTCGCCGCCCTCACCGCGGGTGGCGGTGAGCACCATGACCTCGGCACCCTCGGAGACCAATTCGGCGATCGTGCCGCCGGTCGTGATCGTCTCATCGTCGGGATGAGCGTGCACGAGGAGGACGCGTGGCGTAACAGTCATTGGTTCCTGGGTGCTCGAGGTCATTCGGTGCTGCCGGATCAAGGATTCCGGCTCAGGCGTTCTGGCGGCGCATCTTCGCGTAGAGCTTTGCGCGTTCCTTCTGATCGAGTTCGACCTTGCGGATGCGGATGGCACCCGGGGTGACCTCGACGCACTCGTCCTCACGAGCGAACTCGAGGCTCTCCTCGAGAGTCAGCTTGCGCGGTGGAGTGAGGTTCTCGAAGCTGTCAGCAGAAGCCGAACGCATGTTTGTCAGCTTCTTCTCCTTCGTGATGTTGACGTCCATATCGTCCGCGCGCGAGTTCTCGCCCACGATCTGGCCTTCGTAGACCTCGGAGGTCGGTTCGACGAAGAAGGTTCCGCGGTCTTGCAGGTTGATCATCGCGTACGGGGTCACTGTTCCCGCTCGGTCGGCCACGAGCGAACCGTTGATGCGGAACTCGATATTGCCGGCCCACGGCCCGTATCCGGCCGAGATCGTGTTCGCGATACCGGTACCGCGGGTCTCGGTGAGGAACCGCGTGCGGAATCCGATGAGGCCGCGTGCGGGAACCTTGAACTCCATCCGCACCCAGCCGGTGCCGTGGTTCGTCATGGTCGACATGACACCCTTGCGGGCAGCCAGCAGCTGGGTCACGGCGCCGAGGTAGTCCTCCGGCACATCGACCGTGAGCTCCTCGAACGGCTCATGGACCTTGCCGTCGACCTGTTTGGTCACAACCTGAGGCTTGCCGACCGTGAGTTCGAATCCTTCACGGCGCATCTGCTCGACGAGGATGGCCAGAGCCAGCTCACCACGGCCCTGGACCTCCCAGGCGTCAGGGCGCTCGGTCGGGACGACCTTGAGCGAGACGTTGCCGACGAGCTCCTGGTCGAGACGGTCCTTGACCATGCGGGCGGTGACCTTCGTGTTCTTCTCACGGCCGGCCAGTGGGGAGGTGTTGATGCCCACGGTCATCGAGATCGCCGGATCGTCGATGACGATCGCCGGCATCGGCTTCGGATGGTTGATGTCGGTGAGCGTGTCACCGATCATGATGTCGGGAATGCCGGCGACGGCGACGATGTCACCGGCCGAGGCCTCCGTGGCGGGCACCCGGTCGAGGCCCTGGGTCTCGAGCAGTTCAGTGATCTTCACCGAGCTGATCTCGTCACCGCGAGCCCAGGCGACCTGCTGGCCCTTCTTCAGCGTGCCGCCGAAGATGCGCAGCAGAGCCAGACGGCCGAGGAACGGCGAGGCGTCGAGGTTCGTGACGTGTGCCTGGAGGATGCCGTCGGAGTTGATCTCCGGTGCCGGGATCGTCTCGAGGATGGTCTTGAACAGCGGTTCGAGGTCGGGGTTGTCCGGGACCGCTCCATCGGCGGGCTGTTCGAGGGAGGCGGCACCTGCCTTCGCGGCGGCGAAGACGACGGGCACATCGAGGACGGAGTCGACGTCGAGGTCGGGGACTTCGTCGGCGAGGTCGGAGGCCAGACCCAGGAGCAGGTCCTGAGCTTCCTCGACGACTCCGTCGATGCGGGCATCGGCACGGTCGGTCTTGTTGATCACGAGGATGACGGGCAGCTTCGCGGCCAGCGTCTTGCGCAGGACGAAGCGGGTCTGCGGCAGCGGACCTTCCGATGCGTCGACGAGGAGGACGACTCCGTCGACCATGGACAGTCCGCGCTCGACCTCACCGCCGAAGTCGGCGTGGCCGGGGGTATCGATGACGTTGATGACGATGGGGTCCTCGCCGGCCGAAGGACCGTTGTAGAGGACGGAGGTGTTCTTCGCGAGAATAGTGATGCCCTTCTCGCGTTCGAGGTCGCCTGAATCCATGACGCGTTCGGCGAAGTCGCCGTGTTCGCTGAACACACCGGTCTGCCGGAGCATGGCATCGACCAGCGTGGTCTTGCCGTGGTCGACGTGTGCGACGATTGCTACGTTTCGGCGGTTTTCCCGTCGTGTGATGGCTTCAGTCATCAAGAACCTTTTTGAGATAGAGAGATCGGTCCAGCCCGGACCCAACAGACAATTATACGGCCACCCGCACGCTCTCGCGTGCAGGTGGCCGTCAGCTTGGGCGGACTCAGGCGTTCATCGTGGCTTCGAGAACCGCGTCCCTGGCTTCCCGACGCTTGCGCTGCTCCTGCGGATCCGGAACGGGAACCGCCGACAGCAGACGCTGTGTGTACGGGTGGACGGGGTTCGACACGACCTGTGAGGACTTGCCGATCTCGACGAGGTAGCCGTGGCGCATCACCGCGATGCGCTCGGCGATGCGCTCGACCACGGCCAGGTCGTGGCTGATGAACAGGCACGCAAAGCCGTATTCCTTCTGCAGGCCTTCGAACAGGTCCAGGACCTTCGCCTGCACGGACACGTCGAGGGCCGAGGTCGGCTCATCGGCGATGAGCAGCTTCGGCTGCAGGGTCAGGGCACGGGCGATGCCGATGCGCTGACGCTGTCCGCCGGAGAGCTCGTGCGGATAGCGGTTGCGCATCGAGGTCGGCAGTTCGACCGCGGTCAGCAGCTCCTCGACTCGCTTGCTCAGCTGCGGGCCCTTCATCCCCTCATGGAGGTAGAGAGGCTCACCGATCGATTCTCCGACCGGCAGTCGCGGGTTGAGCGAGGAACCGGGATCCTGGAACACGATTCCGACTTCCTTGCGCAGGGGCCTCATCTGCTTGTTGCTCAGGCCCTTGATGCTCGTGCCGTTGACGACCATATCGCCTTCGACGGTGGGCAGCAGCCCCAGAGCGGCGCGACCGATCGTGGTCTTGCCCGAACCCGACTCCCCCACGAGGCCCACGACTTCGCCCGGGGCGATCATGAGATTGATGTGGTGAGCGGCGCGGAAGGCCTTCTTCCGTCCGATGGCGGGGTACTCGATCGCGGCGTCACGCAGCTGCAGGGCCGAGGGCTTCGAGAAGTCCGCCTGCGAACCGGGATGGTAGTACGTCTCCGTGGAGTCCATCTCGATATCGGGACGGTCCTGCGCGGTCACCTGAGCGCGCGCCTCGGCTACGGCCATATCGGCAGCCCCGGCCTCGGAGAGACCGTCACCACCTGCGGCGGAGTCCGGTGCGCCGACCGGGTCATCGGCGTGCGAGGCCTTATCGGAGGTGATATCGGACAGCGATGCCTCGACATCGTCGATGTTGCCGCCGAATGCTTCGCTGTCGGTGCCCTCACCGAGGTGGGGAACAGCCTCAAGGAGCTGCTTCGTATACGGGTGCTGCGGGTGGTAGAAGATCTCCTCCGCGGTACCCGATTCGACCACCTTGCCGGCGCGCATGACGATGATGCGGTCGGCCATGTCCGCCACCACGCCCATATCGTGCGTGATGAGGATGATGCCCGCGTCGAGCTTAGACTTCAGTTCGCGCATGAGCTTGAGGATCTCGGCCTGCACCGTGACGTCGAGAGCCGTGGTCGGCTCATCGGCGATGAGCAGCTTCGGCTGGCAGGCCAGAGCCTGCGCGATCATGATGCGCTGTCGCTGACCGCCGGAGAGCTGGTGCGGGAACGAATGGAACCGATCCTCCGGATCGGGTATCTCGACGAGCCGCATGAGCTCGAGCGCCCGTTGCTTCGCCTCAGTGGGACCGATGTCGAGGTGGACGCGCAGCGTCTCCACGATCTGGTACCCGGCGGTGTAGACCGGGTTGAGCGCAGTCATCGGCTCCTGGAAGATCACGGAGATGTCGTTGCCGCGCACGGCCTGCATCTTCTCCGGAGGCATGCCGATGAGTTCACGCCCGTTGAGCTTCGCTGAGCCGGTCGCACGGCCGTTGCTCGGCAGGAGGCCGAGCAGTGACATGCTCGACTGCGACTTTCCGGAGCCGGACTCGCCGACGATCGCGAGCACCTCGCCGGCATTGACCGTGTAGTCGAGGTGCTCGGCGGCCATCCACCATTCGTCGCTGACCCAGAACTGGACTCCGAGGTCGTAGACCTCGAGGATCGGGGAGCCGGTCTTCGGCTGGGCGTCTGCTTTCTTCTCAGCCATCACTTCGCCTCTTTCTGTGCCATGCGCTCGGCCTTCTTCATCTTCCTCCAGCTCGGGATGGTCTTCATCCGCGGGTCGAACGCGTCGCGCAGACCGTCGCCGATGAAGTTCACACACAGAGCGATGACGATGATGAACAAGCCGGGCCACCAGAACAGCCACGGACGGGTGGCGAAGGAGGTCTGGTATTCGCTGATGAGCTGACCCAACGAGATGCCGGGCGGTTTGATGCCGAAGCCGAGGTAGCTCAGCGAGGCTTCGAGCACGATCGCCTGGCTCATGATCAGTGTCGTGTTGACGATGATGACGCCCATGGCGTTGGGCAGCATGTGCTTGAACATGATCCGGAAATCGCTCGCTCCGGCCACGCGGGCCGAGTCGACGAACTCGCGTTCGCGCAGGGACATGAAGTCACCGCGGACGAGACGTGCGAGGCCGACCCAGAGGATGCACCCGAGAGCCACACCGAGCAATGGGCCGTTCGCTCCGCCGACGAGCACGCCGAGGATCGATCCGACGACGATGACCGGCAGGATGACGAAGCCATCGGTGATGCGCATGAGCACCGAATCGACCCAACCGCGGTAGTAGCCCGCGACGGCGCCGACGACCGTGCCGATGATCAGGCAGACGATGCCGATGATGAACATGACGACGAGAGAGATCTGCGTCCCTTTCATCACTCGGGCGAAGTTGTCACGACCGATCTCATCCTGGCCGAACGGGTGATCGCCGAGTGAGAAGAAGTTCGCGAACGACCAGGTCGGGGCTCCTCCAGGGTTGACCACGGGCCCGGAGGCAGTATGACTGAACTTCCACCACCCTGGCACAGCGCCGAAGCCCTGTGCGCTGAAGGCGAAGATGGCCACGAGCACGAGGACGACGATGGAGATCATCGCGCCTTTGTGACGGAGGAATTTGCGCAGGACGATCTTGCCCTGGGAAAGACCTTCGGTTTCCTTCGACTCGATCGCATTGTCCCCGACTTCGTCGAGGGCGAGAGCGTTCTGTTTGTCGTTGTCAGTACTCATGCGTTCACTCGGATTCTCGGGTCGAGGACGGCATAGAGGAAGTCCGCGACCAGGTTGGCGATGATGGCGAGCAGGCCTGTGATCAGGATGTAGGCCATGACCGGGTCGAGCTCTGCCTGTCTCAGCGAGTCGATGAAGAGCTTGCCCATGCCGTTCCAGCCGAAGATCGTCTCCGTGATGACGGCACCGCCGATCATTGTGATGATGTCGACGGGAACGACCGAGGCCAATGGCAGCAGCGCATTGCGCATAGCGTGCCGCATGATCACCGTACGTTCGTTGAGGCCTTTGGCTCGTGCCGTGCGGATGTAGTCCTGCCCCAGGACCTCGAGCATCGAACCGCGGGTATAGCGGGTGTACGAGGCGAAGGAGATGAGGACGAGAGCGATCGACGGCAGCAGCAGGTGAGTGAACGAGTCGAGGTTCGTGATCCAGAAGTCCCCGTCGATATTCGGCGCCGATGCACCGATCGTCGCGATCGGACGATTGTTGATGGCCGGGTCGTCCGAATACTCCTGCCAGCCCTGCAGCACACGGTCGGAGAAGATGAGCACTGCCACGATGATGGCCGTGAAGCTCGTCGTGCGCGCGGTATCCCAGGGATCCGGGCCTCGGAATGCCAGACCGATGCCGACGGCGACGGCGATCGCGACGATGAAGAGCCCGAACATCCACAACCAGTTCATGTCGACGTAGTAGAAGAGGTTCATCAGCGGCCAGTAGAGCAGCACGCCGACGGCGACTGTGGTCAGCGTTGCGTACAGCACGCGCCGGTTCTTCAGCCCCGTTGAGAGGTACGTCATGACGATGGCTCCACCGGCGCCGATGACGACCACGCCGAGGAGGCCGATGGTCGGGTGCTGCATCCAGCCGCTGGCGAGGATGTAGTAGATGGTGCCGAAGGTGATGACCGCTGCGGCGGCGAACGTGATGACACGACGCTTCGCGCTGCCGCCGAGCGCACCCATCCAGAACAGCCCCATGGCCACGCAGCCGATGATGATCGGCCACCAGGATTCCAGGGTCGGATCGTTGATGAAGTTGTTGATGTCGATCGCTCCGTACTGCTTGAGCAGCACCGCCACCCAGAAGACGGGCAGCGAGTAGAGGAGGAACGAGACGAAGGTGATGAAGTAGTCGAAGCCCGAGTACTGGCGGATGGCCGAGATCATTCCGACGGCGATGCCGAGGATGATGGCCACGACCGTAGAGGCGGTGATGAGCTTGATCGTGTTGACGATCGCGCCCTGCAGCTGTTCTGTGACTTCTTGGCCCGACTTCCAGGCGATGCCGAAGTCACATTGGCCGATGGCGCAGCCGCCGACGCCAGCCAGCCATTTGAAGTAGCGGACGATGGCCGGCGTGTCGAGGTCGAGGAGACGTCGACGCGACTCGTAGAGAGCTTCGATGTTCGGTGAGGTGCTCGCGCGCAGGTCCCAGAAGAAGTCGAGCGCGACGTTGAGGAGCAGGTAGAGGACGAAGGTGACGACGAGGAGCACGAGCGCTGTCGACAGCAATCGTCGGAGGATGAATCTGATCATGATGGGGGTTCCGTTTCAATCTTCCGAAAACGCCGCTGTGGGGATCACACAGTGATCCCCACAGAAGGCTTGGGTGGAGAAGAACCGATCGCGTCAGTCGCGAATCAGTTGACTTCCCATTCCCAGTAGTTCCAGAACATCGTCGGCGACACAGCGGTCGACTTCACGTTCTTCACGCTGTCACGGTAGATCGTCAGTTCGGGGAACTGGAAGATCGGCGCACCGAAGGCATCTTCTGTCAGCTGCTTCTCCATGTCGATGAGGAGATCCTGCTGCTCATCTTCCTTGGACACGAGAAGCTTGTCGAGGATTTTGTTCATCTTCTCGCTCTTGTAGCCGCCGTAGTTGTTCTGAGCACCGTAGCGGAAGTTCGCATCGTTCTCGGTCACGCCGGTGCCCTCGGACTGCCAACCGAACAGCGAAACATCATAGGTGCCGTCACCGAGGCGGGTACCCCAGTTGACGTCGCCGACGTCCTTGATCTTGAAGCCGGCCTTCTCCGCCGATTCCTTGATCAGCTGGAACTCCTGCTGACGACGCGAGTTCGTGTTGTCGTACATGACACGCACGGTCGGTGAGTCCACTCCGGCTTCCTTGAGCAGCTTCTTCGCGGCCTCGACGTCGCCATCTGCGGCATCGGCGACGCCATTGGCCTTGGCGATCGCGTCGTACATCGGCGATCCGGGCACCTGCGAGTACGAATCACGGGTGACAGCTTTGTCATTGAGCGGCTTGATGATCTTCTCGACGATGTCCTCACGGGGCAGAGCCTTGAGGAACGCCTGACGGACCTTCTTCGCCTTCTCCTTGTCGCCGCCGTTGGCAGCAGGATCAAAAGGCCCCTTGTTGTCGAAGGTGAAGTCGACGTGTTCGTAGGTCGCACCATCGGCGGCATCGACGGTGACGCCGTCGATCTTCTCGGCGGCGGAGAGCACGTCGGCGGTCGCCTGCGGCTGAGTCATGTCGACCTCGCCGTTCTCGATCGCCTGGATCATTGCCATCGGGTCGCCGTTGTAGCGGACCGTGACGGTCTTGACCTTCGGCTTGATGGGGCCGGAGTACTTGTCGTCGAGTTCGAGGGTGACATACTGCCCCTCTTCGAACTTCGTCATCTTGTACGGACCGTTGTGGACCAGCAGGTCCTTGTCCTTCGGCATTGAGGTGAAGTCGAACCCGGTGTTCCAGGTGTTCGAGATCTTCGACAGCTTCTCGGTGTCCTTGTCCTTGATGGCCTTGAGGATCGCATCCTTGCCCTTCTGGGCATCGTCGATGCCCAGCGCCTTCTTCGCCACGATATGGGCGGGCACACCGACGCCGTCGGCACCGGTGCCGAATTCGGTCTGCCAGTCAGCGAAGGGCTTGGAGTATTCGAGGGTGATCTCCTTGCCGTCATCGGAGATCTCCGGGAACTTCTTCACCAGAGCCGAACCGGCGGTCGAGGAGTCGAAGTAGACGGTCTTCGCGTCGTTCTTCTTCACCGTTCCGTCGTCGTTGTTGTTCGCTTCGACGGTGTTGAAGTTCGCCGAGGTGCCGGCCCAGGTCAGCGCCAGGTCGGCGGCGTCGACGGGGGTGCCGTCGGACCACTTGGCATCATCATTGAATGTGTACTTGACCTTGAGCGGGTCTTCGGAAACCTGTTCGACCTTGCCGAGGGCTCCGTCCTGAACTTCGAGGTCACCGTCGTAGTACCCGAAGTTGTCATTCATCATGTAGGTGAGAATGGCGTTCGAGGTTGCATTGCCGTTGGCGGTCAGCGTGTTCATCGATCGGAAAGATTCGTTCCAACCGATGTTGATGGCGGTGTCCTTCGATGCTTCGTCGTCATCGCCTCCGCCAGGGGGTGTGCAGGCGGTGAGCACCATTGCAGCGGCAGCCACAGAGGCACCAGCCGCGAGGAAGCGCTTGTTCACGTTCTCTCCTTGTTGTTCTAGGGCGAGTCACCCTCGTTCTTGCACCCCAAAACCGGAGTGCATTCCGGTCACGTGAAGCATTTCGGCAGAGACCGAAGCGCATGTGACCGCGTTCATGTTTTTCACATGGATTGCAACAAAGTTAATTCACCGGCGACTGTGACGGAGTCCACATAATGAGCAAATTTCGGAATCGTTACCGTTTCGAAACCAAGGGAACAGACAACTTTTGTTCAGTCTCAATGGATAGGATGATCAGGTGGCTGACAGTGAGATAGATCGCAATGAGACCGAGCCGACTGTCGTCCGGACGACGAGTTCGACCGCCCTCTTCTTCATCGTCGGCGGGCTCTGTGCCTTGGGCGTGCTCTCGATCCTCTTCGGCGATTTCACGCTGCGCGGTCTGGCCGCCGCAGGCATCCCTCTGGCCGTCGGCACCTTGGTCTTCGTCTGCTATCGGCATCCCCGCGTCGAGCTGCACAGACAGCAGCTCATCTTGGTCAATCCGCTGCAGACCGTGACGATCCCGTGGAACCTCGTCGACGGCTTCGAGACCCACTTCGGTCTGAGCGTGCGCACCCATGAGAAGAAATTCGCCTCATGGCCGCTGGCCGGCAAAGGCAAGAAGTGGGAGAAGGATGAGCACGGTATGCGCCGGTTCGTCGAGAATCCGAGCCCGGCCGTCGATACCGTGCTCGAGCGCTATTCGTCGCTCAGCGACGCAGAACTCGCCAACCCCGGTGGGCAGCGTGTCATCGAGACGAGGTGGAACATCGGCATCATCGCCGTGGGTCTCCTCGCCATCGTCTGGGCGCTCTTCGGCTTCGCAGCACTGTCGAGCTGACGGGCGAACTGCGGTCACCAGCCGCGCTCGCGCCATTCCCCCAGTTTCGGACGTTCCTCACCCAGGGTCGTCGAGTCCCCATGTCCGGGCAGGACGAGAGTCTCGTCCGGAAGTTCGCCGAAGACCCGCTCCTCGAGGTCGTCCATGAGACAGGTGAAGTCCTCCGCCGACCAGGTCTTGCCCGGCCCGCCCGGAAACAGCGAGTCGCCGGAGAACAGGAGCGTCTGACCGCCGTCGCGCAGAAGCAGTGCGATCGAGCCGGGAGTGTGCCCGCGCAGTGCGATGGCTTGGAGGACGAATCCGCCGAAGTCCCCGACATCGAGGTGATCGACAGAGTGCGCGATCTCCACTCCTTCCGCCTCGGTGATGGCGGCCGCGTCCGCGGCACCGGCGATCGTCATCGCCTCCGAATAGTTCGCCGAGGTGGCAGGCAGTGCCCGAATATGATCCCAGTGCTGGTGCGTGGTGATGATCGCTCGCAGCATGGGTTCCGCGACGGTGTCCTGGGCACCCGAGTCGATGAGTTCGGTGATCGCCTCGGCGTCGTCGGCGGCGTCGATGAGCACCTGGGAGCCGGTCTCCTTGGCGGTGAGCAGATAGACGTTGTTCGCCATCTCGGAGACCGCGATAGAGCGGATGATGACGTGCTCGGTTTCGATCGTGTGCATTTCCAAACTCCTCAATCTGTGCTGATGCTTCCGAGGTTCAGGGACAGGTCACCAGGCTCCGCGGGTGTACTGCGGAGGGTAGGGTCCGGGTTCGGCTCCGAGAACATGGGCGGCCCGCTGCGGCCAGGAAGGTTCGCGCAGGGCTGCTCGGGCCATGAAGATCGCATCGGCCTGTCCCGTGCTGAGGATGGTCTCGGCCTGCTTCGGATCGGTGATGAGTCCGACGGCGCCGGTCGGCACCCCCTCGGCGCGGATCGCGGCGGCCAGCGACACCTGGTATCCAGGACCGATGGGGATCCGCACCGGATAGTTGCCGCCCGAGGAGACGTCGATGAGGTCGACTCCGGCCTCCGACAGCGCACGGCTGACCTCGGCGGCTTCGGCGATGTCGAATCCGCCGTCGGTCCATTCGCTGGCCGAGATGCGTACGAACACCGGCACATCCTCGCCGACTTCGGCGCGCACGGCCGCATAGACCTCATGGAGCAGCCGGGACCGGCCGGCGAGATCGCCGCCGTATTCGTCGCTGCGCTGGTTCGACAGCGGTGACAGGAACGAATGGAGCAGATAGCCGTGGGCCGCGTGGAGTTCGACGAGGTCGAACCCGGCGTCGATCGCACGGCGGGCAGCAGCCGCGAAGGCGGCGACCACCTCGGCGATATCGTCTTTCGTCATCTCCGCAGGCTCGGCCAGCTTCGGGTAGGCGATGGGACTGGCGCCGAGCGTCGGCCATCCTCCCTCGGATTCGGGGACGCTGCCCTTCGGTTCGCCGGTGAAGGGGCGATAGGTGCTGGCCTTGCGGCCGGCGTGGGCGAGTTGGATGCCGATGACGCTGCCCTGGGAATGGACGAAGTCGACGACGGCCGACCAAGATTCGGCCTGATCGTCGTTCCAGATCCCGGCGTCCTGCGGTGAGATGCGTCCCTCGGGGACGACGGCGGAGGCTTCGGTGAGGATGAGCCCGAATCCGCCCTGCGCCCGGGCACCGAGGTGGACGAGATGCCAGGGGCCGGGCATTCCGTCTTCGGCTTCGCAGGAATACTGGCACATCGGGGCGAGCCAGATGCGATTGGGGATCTCGGTTCCGCGCAGTGTCAGCGGTTCGAACAACTCAGTCATGACATCAGTCTGCCAGTTCCATTCGGACTCAGACAGTGATACCGAATACCGGAACGGCGAGGACGCGAGATGACGCAGGCGTTCCTAGAGCTGGCCGCAGAACTCCTGGATGTGGTCGACGACGATCTCAGGGTGTTCGACCATCGGCAGGTGAGCGGAGTCCGGGATCGTGGCGAAGTGCGAGCCTTCGATCTGCCCCGCCATCTCCGACATCGCTTCGGGAGTGCAGCCGGGATCCTGGGCGCCGGCCATGACGAGCGTCGGGGTGGCGACCGAGCCGAGCTTCCCACTCAGATCGTAGGTCTTCAGCGCCGAGGCGGCCGCGATGTATGCCTCGTCATCGACCAGGGCGAGGTCGGACAGGATGAGGTGACCGGTGGCGATGTCCTCGCCGAGGAACCCGGCGGCGAACCACCGATCGGCGGTGTCGTCGACAAGTCCCTTGGTGCCGTCGGCGCGGACTTCGCCGATGCGTTCGTCCCAGGATTCCGGAGTGCCGAACTTCTCGGCCGTCGCACAGGCTACGAGTCCGGTCAGCGATTCGGGGTGGTTGAGCGCCAGGGTCAGACCGACTCCGCCGGAGATCGAGACTCCGCAGTAGGTGAAGGACTCCACCCCGAGCTCGGCGAGGGATTCGACGACACCGGAAGCCAGCGCTTCGACTGTCAGCGGGGCGGCCGCCTCGGCGAGGGAATCACCGGCGGGAAGGGTATGACCGGGAAGGTCGGTGAGGTAGATCTGGAAATCGTCGGCCAGACGCGCAGCCACGGAGGTCCACAAAGGCATCCGAGTGCCCAAAGCGTTGCCGAAGACGAGGACGGGAGAACCGGGGTTGTCGTTGAAAGCACGAACGGCGATACGCATGGAGGCTCCTTGAGAACTGAAAGTGCGAACGGATTTCGACTGGATACGACGGTCGTCGATGAGTTGGATTCGACAGGGAAGCTGTGTCGGGATCGGTCAGGAGTCTGTCGTTGACAGCCTACCGCCGGAGTACTCGAGATAACAGCTCGGGCACAGTGACTCGTAGGTCACGGAATTGCCGTCGATGGCAACCTGATCACCGTCGAAGATGAACTGCCCGTCGACAAGGCGACCGTTGAACATCGCCTTGCGGCCGCACCGGCAGATCGTCTTGAGCTCCTCGAGGGTGTGGGCGATCTCGAGCAGTCGTGCCGAACCGGGGAATGCCTTCGTCTGGAAGTCTGTGCGGATTCCATAGCACATCACCGGCACCGAGGCGGTGGTGGCGATCCGCATGAGCGAATCCACTTGGACGGGGCTGAGGAACTGCGCTTCGTCGATGAGCAGGCACGCGACCGGGATCTTCGGGGCGTCGATGGACTCGATGAGGGCATCGTGGTCGACGTAGTCGGCATGTTCGGCATAGATCCGCTCCACGTCACCGTCGGCGGGGATGACGAAGTCGACCTCACGGGTGACACCCAATCGGGACACGATCTGCGATGCGCCTTTGGTGTCGATCAGAGGCTTGGCCAGCAGAACGCGCTGGCCGCGTTCCTCGTAGTTGAAGGCCGCCTGCAGAAGAGCGGTCGACTTGCCGGAATTCATCGCCCCGTACCGGAAGTAGAGTTTGGCCACTGTCGTCCTCTTTCTGTTGTCCGTGCCGACACAGAAGACTACCGGGTGCCTCCTGGGGATGTGAGCACCATCATCGGCCGGGGCCGCCTGCCGAAATGGCCCAGAAGGTAGGATAGAGGGCGATAAACCCCAAGAAGATGCGGAGTGGTCCTTAACTATGGCTAAAATCATTTACACGCGCACGGATGAAGCGCCGCTTCTGGCGACGTATTCGCTCAAGCCGATCATCGAAGCCTTCGCCACGTCGGCCGGTGTCGAGGTTGAGACTCGAGACATCTCTCTCGCCGCACGCGTGCTGGCCCAGTTCAACGACCGTCTGCCTGAGGACCAGCAGGTCGGCGACGCACTCGCGGAGCTGGGCGATCTCGCCAAGACCCCCGATGCCAACATCATCAAGCTGCCCAACATCTCGGCTTCCGTCCCGCAGCTGAAGGCGACGATCACCGAACTGCAGTCCCAGGGCTACGACCTGCCCGCCTACCCGGAAGAGCCTTCGACCGATGAGGAGAAGGACGTTCGGGCACGCTACGACAAGGTCAAGGGTTCGGCCGTCAACCCGGTGCTGCGTGAGGGCAACTCCGACCGTCGCGCTCCGCAGGCAGTGAAGAACTTCGCCAAGGCCCACCCGCATTCGATGGGCGAATGGTCCAAGGGCTCGAAGACCCGCGTGGCCACCATGGGCTCGGACGACTTCCGCGACAACGAGAAGTCCGTGATCATCGAGTCCGATGACACCCTGTCGATCCGCCTGCGCACCGCTGCGGGAGAGACGAAGGTCCTCAAGGAGTCCCTGCCCGTTCTGGCCGGCGAGATCGTCGATTCGACGAAGATGAACGCCGCCGCCCTCGACGAATTCGTCAAGGACCAGATCGCCGCGGCCAAGGCCGACGGCGTCCTCTTCTCCGTCCACCTCAAGGCCACGATGATGAAGGTCTCCGACCCCATCCTCTTCGGCAAGGTCATCGAAGCTTTCTTCCCCGACGTCTTCGCCGAGTACGGTGACGTCCTCGCCGAGGCGGGACTGACCTCCGACAACGGACTGGCCGCCATCCTCGCCGGGCTCGACACACTGCCTGCAGACGCAGCTGCCGGAGTCAAAGCCGGAATCGAAAAGGGTCTGGCCGACGGGCCCGACCTGGCCATGGTCAATTCGCACAAGGGCATCACGAACCTCCACGTGCCCTCCGACATCATCGTCGATGCCTCTATGCCGGCGATGATCCGCGTCGGCGGCAAGATGTGGAACAAGGATGACCAGACCCAGGACACCCTGGCCGTCATCCCCGACTCCTCCTACGCCGGCGTCTACCAGACCGTCATCGAGGACTGCCAGGCCAAGGGCGCCTTCGACCCGCGGACCATGGGCACCGTGCCCAATGTCGGTCTCATGGCGCAGAAGGCCGAAGAGTACGGCAGCCACGACAAGACCTTCGAGATCCCGGAAGCCGGAACCGTCGAGGTCGTCAACTCCGCTGGCGATGTGCTCATGAGCCACGAGGTCGCTGCCGGTGACATCTGGCGTGCTTGCCAGACGAAGGACATCCCCGTCCGCGACTGGGTCAAGCTCGCCGTCACCCGTGCCCGCCTGTCCGAGACTCCGGCCGTGTTCTGGCTCGATGAGACCCGCGCCCACGACCGCAACATCACGTCGAAGGTCGAGGAATACCTCAGGGACCACGACACCGAGGGCCTGGACATCCGCATCATGAACCCGGTGGAGGCCACTCAGTTCTCCATCGACCGCATCCGTGAGGGCAAGGACACCATCTCGGTGACCGGCAACGTCCTCCGCGACTACAACACCGACCTGTTCCCGATCCTCGAGCTCGGCACCTCGGCGAAGATGCTCTCCGTCGTTCCGCTCATCGCGGGCGGCGGACTGTTCGAGACCGGTGCCGGCGGCTCGGCTCCGAAGCACGTTCAGCAGCTCGTCGAGGAGAACCACCTGCGCTGGGACTCCCTCGGTGAGTTCCTCGCCCTGGCAGAGTCCTTCCGCCACGAGTTCAACGTCCACGGAAATGAGCGGGCCGGCGTGCTGGCCGACACCCTCGACGCCGCGACCGGCAAGTTCCTCGAAGAGAACAAGTCGCCGTCGCGAAAGGTCGGCGAGATCGACAACCGCGGCAGCCACTTCTACCTCACTCTGTACTGGGCGCAGCAGCTGGCCGAGCAGACCGCGGACGAAGCTCTGGCCGAGGCCATCTCCCCCGTGGCGAAAGCACTGGCTGAGAAGGAGGACGCCATCGTGGCCGAGCTCCTCGAGGTTCAGGGCAGCCCGGTCGACCTGGGTGGCTACTACTACCCGAACGACGCGAAGACCGAAGCCGCCATGCGCCCTTCGGCCACGCTCAATGAGATCATCTCCTCGCTGAGCAAGACCGTCTGATCAACTGATCGACAACGCTTAGGAAAGAGTCCCGGCAGCTGCTGCCGGGACTCTTTCTGCAAACCTGCCTTATGCGCCCCATCAGCAGTTATGATGGGGCGCATGAGTACTCAAGACCCGCGTGGCGATTCGCAGACGCCCGAAGAGCTCCTGGCCGAAACCGATTCAGTCCTCGGCAGCGATACTCCCGCGGCGGGCGAAACGGCTGCGGTGGACAAGACCCGAGAGATGTCCCCGCACGAGAGGCATGAGCAGACACAGCCTCCGACGGGACACACCGGTGAACTGCCGTCGACGAAGGCCGGATCCGGAATGTCGGCGGGAATGTGGATCTCCCTCATCCTCGGCGCCCTCATCGTCGTCCTGCTGCTCATCTTCATTCTGCAGAACAATGTCCCGGCCGAGTTCAAGTACTTCGGCTGGCAGTTCGAACTGCCCCTGGGCGTAGCGATGCTCTTCGCTGCGATCGGCGGCATCCTCATCGCCGGAATCATCGGTTCGGTGCGGATCTTCGTGCTCAACCGCAAACTGAAGAAGATCAACAAGGCCCTGGGCCGCTGATCGATGGCGCACCACCCCAGCTTCGCCGAACTGCCCACCGAACTGCCCGTCACTCTCATCCTCGCCGATACCTCGGCCGAGGCGGCCTGGGCGCGGGATGACGATTCCGTGCTCACCGAGCAGGAACGCAACTATGCGAAGGAATTCGACGCCGAGGCAGCCGCCACCTGGTCTGCCGGTCGTGTCGTCCTCCGCCATGTGCTCGGGGCGCATCTGAGTCAGGACCCCGCCGCGATCGAGATCCGCCTCGATTCGGCGGGCAAACCACGTCACGACGAGTGCGAGTTCTCGGTCTCGAGGTCTCGTCGCCTCGTCCTCATCGCTGTCTCCGACGATCCGGTCGGGCTCGACGTCGAAGCGATCCCCGAGCGAGATGTCGCGCTGGAGGCGATGCAGCTGCTCCATGAAAGAGAACGCGCCGAGCTCGAAGCGCTTCCCGATGATGACTTCGCTGCCGGCTTCGTCCGTGTGTGGGCGCGCACCGAAGCCTTTCTCAAGGCGTTGAGCACGGGCCTGGCTCGCGATCCGGGTCTCGACTACATCGGTGCCGGGCCGGAACCGAACTCACCGCATCCGGATGTCGACATCCACGATCTCGAGGCCGGTATTCCCGACGGCCATATCGCGGCCATCGCCTTCAACCGCTGATCGCTCGCCGTGCCGACGTCAGCGGCGCGCCCATCAAGCGCTGCCGCGGATACGTGCTCGTAGACGACCACAGATGTGCGCCAGAGCTTGATCGGCGTAGGGCAGCTTGCGGCAGCGGTCAGGGGTTCTGCGGCTCGTCTTCGCTGAACGACGGACCGTTCTCGCCGGTCGTGAAGACCACGGCGATGCCCAACGAGCCCACACCGACCAACCCGAAGAGGATCCAGGCGCCAGCAGGGTTGCTCGCAGCGGCGAGGATGAGACCGACGACAACCGCGACGATGAGAAGCGCGTCGAAGACCATCGGGAACTTCAGATACCGTTCCTCCCCCTTGGTCACGGCATAGGAGATCTGGGTGGCAGCGCTGAGGAAGAGCAGCACCAGTGCGGTGATGACCAACCAGCGTGGGGCGAGGAAGAAATCCTCGAGCCCGCCGATGAAGATGAAGCCGAGCACGGCCAGCAGCAGCTTGATGATGCCGTCGACTGCAAATCCGGAATTCCTCATGACTGAATCCTACTCAACAGGGACTTCACCGCGCCCAAGGCCTCCCGCAGCGCAGGAGCCTCGACGTTCGAATGGGCGATGACCAGACCGTGTCGAATCTCGTCACCACCAGTCCAGCCGTGAGCCAACGAGGCGACGAGGATGCCGCGCTCGGCCAGCTCCCGCAGGAGCCTTGCGGCCTGGGTCTGAGACGTTTCGATGACGAGAGTGCGTCCCTCGTGAACCAGACCGGGGATCGGGCCGATCTCGGACACGACCTCCTCGGCGGCCCGGAGTCGCCGCCGTCCCCGGGTGATGCGGCGACGCAGCCCACCGGATCCGAGGTAGGAGGCGATCGCCATCTGCAGAATCGGCGAGTACGCCGGTCCAAGTGCCGCGCGCAGGCTCATGAGCTCCTCCGAAATCGGTCCGCGAGCGATGACGTATCCTGTCGATACGGCCGAGGTCAGCAGCGCGGAGAAGGTTCCGATGTGGACGACCTGCGCGCTGCTGCCGGTGGATGATGCGAGGTCGAAGAGGGTCGGCAGCACTGTGCGGGTGAAGCGGGCCTCACTGTCGTAGTCGTCCTCGACGATGAGAACGTCTCCCCGAGCCGCCCAATCCAGCAGGCGGGCACGCTGGTCGACCGGCATCGGTGTTCCGTGCGGGAACTGGTGATTCGGTGTCACGACGGTCGCAGCCACATCGGCCGGTGCCGGCGAGGAGCCGACCATGTCCAGGGGCACGAGCTTATGGTCGGTCATCGCCTGGCGAAGGCCCGGGAAACCGGGATTCTCCACGGCGATGGATCCGGAGACTCCTAGACTCAGCAGCAATCGCAGACCATCGCGAGACCCGCTGGTGAGGATGATCTCGTCGGGGTCGACGGCCATCCCGCGAGTCAGCCGCAGATAGTCGGCGATCGCCCACCGAGCGCGGGGTTGGCCCAAGGGATCGATCGGACCCGGGTCGAGGTCGAGTGATTCCCTCCAGGCCCGCCGAAAGGCCGGCTCGCGCAGGGGGTCGTCTCCGCCGAACCCCGGGCGCAGGTCGACAAAATTGCGCAGGCGCCGCCTCGGCGAGTCCGGGACTCGGCGCTTGGGACCCACCGCCGTCGAGGCGGCGGGCAGGTCGGGATTGATCCGCGTGGCCGAACGCTGGGCGGCGATGAGGAACCCCTCCACGGCAAGCTGCGCATAGGCGGTCTCCACACTGCCGCGAGAGATTCCGAGATGCTTGGCCAGCCGACGACTCGAGGGCACCACATCCCCCGGGCGCAGAGTCCCGTCCGAGATCAGACGACGCAGCTCCTGAGTGAGCTGATCCGGCAGCGGAGTCGACAGACCCTTGTCGACGTTCACCGGCAGAGCAATACCCTCGGCCTGAGTGCCATCCTGTGACTTCATGACCATGATTCGATGATAGAGCGACTGCCTATATCTGGCCTAAAATAGTTCCCCGTTTCTGGCTCTCCTGCTGAGCCACACATCGGTTTAGGCTGGTCGGGAACGGCCGTTCATCCCGAAGAACCACGATCCCTCCGACTCCCTGGCAGCAGACAGAGATCGTTCTGTCCTGCTCCCTGCGTCGACCCGGATCGATTCCGCGACAGTGAATGGATCTACACCACAATGACCGAAACACAGACTCTGCTCAATACCGGACTGGCTCAGATGCTCAAGGGCGGCGTCATCATGGACGTCGTCAACGAAGAGCAGGCTCGCATCGCCGAGGCGGCCGGCGCTTCCGCAGTCATGGCCCTCGAACGCGTCCCCGCCGACATCCGCGCACAGGGTGGAGTCGCTCGGATGAGCGACCCCGACCTCATCGACTCGATCATCAGCGCCGTATCCATCCCGGTGATGGCCAAGGCCCGCATCGGACACTTCGTCGAAGCCCAGATCCTCGAGACCCTCGGTGTCGACTACATCGACGAATCAGAGGTCCTCTCCCCCGCCGACTACGTCAACCACATCGACAAGTCCGTCTTCAAGGTGCCGTTCGTCTGTGGAGCAACCAACCTCGGTGAGGCTCTGCGCCGTATCCAGGAGGGCGCGTCGATGATCCGCTCGAAAGGCGAAGCGGGAACCGGCGACGTCTCCGAGGCGATGCGCCACCTGCGGACCATCAACTCCGAGATCCGTGCACTGGGAGCGAAGAGCGAAGACGAGCTCTACGTCGCGGCCAAGGAAATCGCCGCCCCGTACCACCTGGTCAAGCAGGTCGCCAGCCTCGGTCGTCTGCCCGTCGTGACCTTCGTCGCCGGCGGCATCGCCACCCCGGCAGATGCAGCGATGATGATGCAGCTCGGCGCCGACGGTGTCTTCGTCGGTTCCGGCATCTTCAAGTCCGGCAACCCGGAGGCCCGCGCGAAAGCCATCGTCGAGGCGACCACGCACTTCGATGACCCGCAGGCCGTGGCCGCGGCCTCCCGCGGACTCGGCGATGCGATGGTCGGCATCAACGTCGCCGATGTCCCCGCGCCGCACCGCCTGGCCGAGCGCGGCTGGTGAGAGTCGGCGTCCTCGCCCTCCAGGGAGCCTTCCGTGAGCACCTGCTCATGCTCGGCTCCCTGGGGGTCGACACCTGCAAAGTCACCAAGTCGGAACACCTCGCGGGCCTCGATGCGCTCATTCTGCCCGGTGGTGAGTCCACGGCTATGGTGCGCATCGCCGCCGGCACGGGTCTCTTCGCGACTCTGCGCGAACACATGGCCGGCGGTCTGCCGGTCTTCGGCACCTGTGCCGGACTGATTCTCCTGGCCGACCGGCTCAGCGACGATTCGCTGGGTGGGTATGACCGCCTCGGCGGGCTCGATGTCACGGTGGCCCGCAATGCCTACGGTCGTCAACGCGAGTCCTTCACCACCCCGCTGACCGTACACGGGCTGGACGAACCGGTCGAGGGCACATTCATTCGGGCCCCGCAGATCCTCGAACTCGGGCCCGACACCGAGGTGCTCGCCCGTCACGACGACGTGCCCGTCCTCGTCCGGCAGGGCTCGATCTGGGGTGCCAGCTTCCACCCGGAATTGGGCACGGACGGACGAATCCATGCAGAATTCCTCCACCACCTCGGTGCCGCTGTGTAAAGATTGACTCATGACTGAGCAGGCGTTGCAGACACTCAAAGACGGATACACCTTCGACGGCGAGACACTCCATCTTGGGGTCGCCCTGGACGGTGAAGAACCATCGAAGGAGACCCCGATCTCCATTCCGATGTCCATGCTCAATCGGCACGGCCTCGTCGCCGGTGCCACGGGAACCGGTAAGACCGTGACCCTGCAGGTGCTCGCCGAGCAGCTGTCCCGGGCCGGAGTGCCGGTGTTCGCTTCTGACATCAAGGGCGATCTCTCGGGCATCGGCGCTGCCGGCGTCGAATCCGACAAACTGCGCAAGCGCCTCGATGCCGCCGGTCAGGACTGGCAGTCGCGGTCCAATCCGACCGAGTTCTACACTCTTGGTGATTCGGGACTCGGCACGCCCCTGCGAGCGACGGTGACCTCGTTCGGGCCGATCCTGCTGGCAAAGGTGCTCGAACTCAACGACACTCAGGAATCCGTCCTCTCTCTGGTCTTCCACTATGCCGATCAGGCAGGGTTGGCGCTGCTCGACCTCTCCGATCTCAAAGCCGTGCTCACCTTCCTCACCTCCGACGAGGGAAAAGCCGATCTCGAAGGCATCGGCGGGGCGTCGAAGGCCACCGTCGGCGTCATCCTGCGCAAGATCTCCGAACTCGCTGCCCAGGGCGGCGACGTGTTCTTCGGCGAACCGGAATTCGACACCGCTGATCTGCTGCGCACCGACGACAACGGTGCCGGAATCGTCTCTGTGCTCGAACTGCAGAAACTCAGTCAGTCGCCGGCCCTGTTCTCCACGTTCCTCATGTGGCTGCTGGCCGACCTGTTCCAGGACCTGCCGGAGGTCGGCGACCCGGACAAGCCCTCGCTTGTGTTCTTCTTCGACGAAGCCCACCTGCTCTTCGCCGGCGCGTCGAAGGCCTTCCTCCAGTCGGTGACGCAGACCGTGCGGCTCATCCGCTCGAAGGGCGTCGGCATCTTCTTCGTCACTCAGACGCCGAAGGATGTTCCCGAGGATGTGCTCGCACAGTTGGGTTCGCGCATTCAGCACCAGCTGCGGGCACATACACCCAACGATGCGAAGGCGCTCAAAGCGACCGTGCAGACCTTCCCGAAGTCCGACTACGACCTCGAAGAGCTGCTCACCTCGCTCGGCATCGGCGAAGCCGTGGTCACCGTCATGGACCCCGATGGTGCTCCGACCCCGGTGGCACCGACGCGGATGCGAGCCCCGGAGTCGAAGATGGGGCCGATGAGCGAGGACGAGATCAAAGCGGCTGTGGCGGCGTCGCCCCAGCATGAGAAGTACGGGACCGCGATCGACAACGAATCTGCCCGCGAGATCCTCGCCAAGCGCCTCGAAGGCGGGTCAGAAGCTCACGCCGAGGAACAGAAGTCAGCATCTGCCGATGCGCCCGCCGAAAGTCAGGGTCGCGACGCCTCGGCGGACAATATCGACTTCCCGGAGGAATCAGGCGTCTCAGGGAAGAAGTCGGTGAAGAAGGACGACGAGAACCTGTTGTCCCAGGTAGTGAAGTCCTCGGCGTTCAAACAGTTCACACGGACCGCAGCACGCGAGATCGCACGCGGAATCTTCGGCACCTCACGACGCCGGCGCTGATACCCGCAGTGTCTTCTCACCGGCGCTCACCCGCAGTTCCAGACAGTCGCCGATGAGGTCTCCGTCGAGTTGTGCTGGTACCGGTGATTCGACGGTGACCGTCGTCTCGGTCGTACGGCGATAGTTCATGAGCGGGTGGGCATCCGGTCTGCCCTGCAGGCATGCCGCGGCGATTCCTGCCCAGGCTCGGCACCGCGCGATGGGTGAGTGCGGGAACGGGCCGACGGTGAGCACGGAGAAGGTCGGAGCTTCGATGTGGGCTTCGGGGAACACGGCGACGGGTCCTGCAGGACGATCCACCTTCGACGCCATCACCGACCACACCCGCACCGAGGCGGTTCCCTCCCCTGTGCTTGCGGTGAATCCCGCGGCGAAGAGGGCCTGCGCGGCTCCCCAGGCGTAGCCGAGCAGCCCGAACGAAGCATGGTGGTAGGCAACGGCCCGGGCGTCTCCCCCGATTCCTGCAAGACTGACGAACTCGGTTCGATGTCGAGCGCCGTCGGCCGTCTGGTACTCCGCAGTATTGATCGGAACGTTCCGGAGGTTCGGCGGATCGCCGGAACGGATGATCGATGCGATCGTGCGCATGCAATGGTCGATGGCGTGCCGGGAGGATCGGAGGTCGATATGGCGGCTGAGCAGGTTCGCGGTCCCGGTCGGGACGAGGAATGTCAGGATGTCCGCCTCGGCGAGTACCGGCGCTGTCGCTCGGATGGTGCCGTCGCCACCGAGGATGATGACAATGTCGGCGCCCCACTTGACGAGCAGTTCGGCTTGCCACCGACCGGAACGGTCGACGCTGGTGGTCATGCTTCGGTAGTGCGCGCCGGCGTTGCGCAGTTCCGGCACGAGCTCGGCATACGCCCGCAGGGTCGCCGAATGTTTGGGATTGACGATGATTCCGACGGCAGTTCGGCCCGCAGGCGATGCCGGTCGGTCGCCTTCACCCACCTGGCCGGCCCGCTGTGTGCTTGGCATGTGGCGATCGTCCACCGTCGGTCGTCTCTGCGTGCTCAGACGAAGGCCGGGTGGGTTGCACTCGCCGATTCGACGGCCTCGAGGTCAACTTTCTCCCCCGGGAAGGTGTCGACGCGGACTCGCGGACCGGTCTTGCGGGGTGATCGTTTCCAGGTCGCGCGTGCACGGGTGCCGGTCACCACCGTGTTCTTGAACATTCCGTTGCCTCCGGGCACAACGAGTTTCTCATTTGCAGGGTCGAGTGTGGCGCTGCGGTCCTTGTACCCGAGGATGATCTCGTCGAATCCCGGCAGCAGCATGGTCTCCTGCGCCGCTGTCTCCCATTCGGCCAGTCGGTCCTCAAGATCCGGGGCGTGAACGTAGTCGGTGCCGTCGATGTCGGTGCTCACGATCTCTCCGGCATCGAGTCCGGCGTGGACGGCCTTTCTCATCCTCGTCTTCGGCAGTCCCGTCCACCGTGTCACGTCATCGACTGTGACCGGTCCGTGGCTGGTGACGAAACGTCTCATCCATTCGTGGTCGGCCGCCTCGGTGTCCAGCTCTGTAGGTGTGGGCACCCAATCGGCGGTGAGCACATATTTCATGTCATCTTTGCCCTCGATCAAGGGAGCTTGGACGATGATGTTCTGCAGCGCCAGGGACGTGATGAGGTAACGGGCGTGGCCGTATTCGTCTCCGGCACCGATGGGAGCGAACGCTTCGAGCAGCTCTTCGCGCGTCAGCGGTCCCCGGTCCTGGATGGCCGCTGTGGCGAGTTCCGCTGCAGTGTCGAGCATGGCGTCGGTGATGCCGAAATACTCGCGCCGCTTGGCCGTGGCTTTCATGATCCGTGCCCCGGTGAGGCCGAGGATCCACCCGATGTCCTTGGCCGTGGTCAGATGGATGGTGCCGCGCTGAGTCCAGGAACGCACGATCTCTCCAGAATCGATGGCGGCACGGACGGCGGCCACACCGTCAGTGACATCCGGTCCTAGGCGCAGGGCGATGGAGACCAGTGCACCGCCGAGCGCTTGGGCTTGGACGCAGCCGAGATGCTCGACGACTGCGCCGGCGGTTGAGAGGTCGGTTCCTGTCGGTGACTGGGGTGGAGGTCCGATGAGTCCCTGCGAGATCAGACGGGCTGCCGAGATCTGATGTGCGTCCATGGTCCAACGGTAGTGCACGCCGGTGACATGGCGGTTGTGAAAAGACGACAGAGCCGGGAACGCAGACGGCGATCGTGCAGTTGAATCGTTCAACCCATGATGTCGATGAGTCCGGGCACCCGCACCCGCGGCAGTGTGCCCGAGGAGGCGAATTCGCCCCAGGTCCGGCGCAGCTCGGGACCGGCGATATCAGTGGTCGCACCGTAGTCGAGGAAGGAATCGTGCCAGATCTCGCCGGGGAAGATCAGCGGCAGATCTCCGGAGTGGGCAGCGTCGAAGAAGCTGCCGTCTCCGCGGGAGACGATGAGCAGGCGGGCGCCTTGACCGCCGGACATCCGGTGGCGGTCGTAGAATTCGCGTCCGGCCCGAGTGTAGACCGCGGAGGTGATTCCGGAGATGAGGGATTCGAGCATCGGAGAGGTCAGGGTGCGGTCGTGGAGGCGTCGCAGTGCGGGAACAAAACCGGCGAAGAAGGCCATCTCCCGTTCCGTGCGGGTCATGAGGACGTCGAATTTCGGGGCGACTTCGGCCCAGGCCTCGGCTGCTTTCGAGCGTGATGGCAAAGGGTACTGACCGTAGCGGACTCCGAAGCACATTCCGGCATGCAGACCTCCGACGAGGGCGGCCTTGTGCACTTCCTCCTGCGCGCGGAGGATGTCGTCGACGTCGGCTTCAGGGTCGATCTTCTGGGCGACTTTCCCCATTGCCCAGTTCATTGCGTCGGTGCCGCCGGCGAGCCCCAAGGGTGCTGAGGCCATGAGCACACGTTGGAAGAGTCCTTCGGTACCTTCGGCGATCATGAGGTGGGCGCAGGCGTCTGCCCCGGCGCTCTGCCCGGCGATCGTGACGTTGTCCGGGTTCCCGCCGAAGGCGGAGATGTTCCTCTGCACCCAGCGCAAGGCAGAGATCTGGTCGAGCACTCCGAGGTTGAGGTGTTCGTCTCGACCGGTTCCGAGATATCCGAGGACACCGAGGCGGTAGGTCACGGAAACGACGATGATGTTCTGCTCGGAGGCCAGGGCGTGCGGATCGTAGATATCCGCGTCCCCGGCCCCGGCGACGTAGGCTCCGCCGTGGATCCAGACGAGGACGGGAAGCCCCGCCTCGGTGGTGGTGTCATTCGGCATGGTCACGCTCACGCGCAGACAGTCTTCGCTGATGGGCAGGCCGCCGAGTTGGTCGAAGGTCATTCCGGCGTTCGGGTCGCGGCGCAGCTGCGGGCTTGCCGGGCCCGGTTGACGGCCGTCGATGAAGTCCACCGGAGGTTCATCGACGGGAGGGAGGAAGCGCCCTGCACGGGCGTAGCGGATGCCCCGCGCGCGGATCACGTCATCGCTGACGTAGGCGCGCACGCGTCCGCACGGGGCCGCGATGTCCCGTGTCTCCTCCATTTGGTCAGCTTACTTGCTGGGTACGACCGGGGGTTCGGCCGACCAGGGGAAGACGATCCACTGATCGGTGCGCTTCCACACGAAGTCCGGATCGATGATCGATGCGGACTTCGCGTAGATGACGGCCGACTGGGCTTCCGCGCCGTGTTTGCGCAGCAGTTCGAGGACGAGGGCCAGGGTGCGCCCGGAGTCGGCGACGTCATCGACGACGAGCAGCTTCTTGCCCTTGATCGCTTCGATGTCGAGCATCGGGGCGAGCAGGATAGGGTCGGGCAGGGTCTCGTGGACGTCCGTGTAGAACTCGACGTTGATGGCGTCGGAGAGCTTGAGTCCGAGCGCATAGGCCAGTGCTCCGGCGGGCAGCAGTCCACCGCGGGCCACGGCGATGACGATCTCGGGATCGTAATCGGAGTCCGCGATGGTCTGCGCCATCTCACGCGCCGATCGGCCGAACATGTCCCAGCTGAGAATCTCTTTTTCGTCGAGATCGGTCGAATCGGCGTGATAGGCCATGGATGCTCCTCGTGTCTGCCCGTTTTTGGTTCGAGCTTCAAGGATACGCTGTCGCCGGTTCAGCGCAGAAATACCTCCAGTCCGGCCATCTCCTGCGCCTGCGAACCGGTATGGGTCGGCGGGTTCGGGTTGACCCAGTACTCCCCAGTATGGGCATTGCGTTCGAGCAGGCGGTAGTCGATGAGTTCGCGACGCAGCAGGGCGAAGTCCGGATGGAATTCCCCGAGGATGCCGTTGAGCCGTTTCTCGTCGTAGACCTGGTCCGAGTCGAGGGCGGCGAGGACTTCGATGAGGACGAGCACGAGGGCGCGGCGTTTCGTCGGAATGGCGACGATGCGTCCGTCGGGCATGAACGTCTTCAGAGTCTTCGTCCGAAACTCTGCGATCTCCGGGGCGATGACGGATTCGCTGCGGGAATCTCTGTTGGATCCTGGACCCTGGTTCGCGGCGACCAGCGCGGAGCGGGCCGTGGTGTAGTTCTCACCGGTTTCGGTCATCCGCGTGCGAACGAGCTTCTTGAAATCCTTGTCCTTGGTCATGGTGTCACTTCCTCAAACGACCAAGTCTCCCCCAGCACGAAACCTGGTCAGGAAATCACCGTGCCGGTTTCGTCCGAGGATTCTCTCCCCTTCGCCATGCGGTCCGTGTGCTGGGAACACGACCTCGGCTGGGCGTTGGATGCGCCGAGCACCAGTATAGACGCAGTGGTCGGCGTTCGAAGCGGATGCCGGTTGTCAGCCCTCGAGCGCTTCGAGGTACATCCACCGTCCGGCTCGGCGGACGAAGGAGGAGTTCTCTTCGAGGACATGATCGCCGAGGTGGTCCCGGAATCGCGCACGGAAGTGCACGGTGCCGGTAGCATCGTCGATTCCCCCGCCTGTGGTGGACACGATTTCGAGGCCAAGCCACGTGGTGGCGTCATCGACACCGACATCGTCGGGTCGGGTCTTGGCATGCCAGGTGCGGAAGAGGTGGTCTTCGTTGCCGCGGACGAAGGCGGTGTAGCGGGAGCGCATGAGCGCCTCGGCGGTAATGGGCCAGGTTTCACCGTCGAGTGCTGGGCGACAGCAGTCGTCGTAGGCGGTGCCGGGAGGCATTCCGGAGCAGGGGCAGATCATCTGTCGATGATATCGGCAGTGGACTGCAGTGACGGGCGTGCGAAGATGGAGTCATGACTTCACTGTTCCTGTCTGGAGATCCGAAGGCCGATGCACTCTTGGCCGAAGACCGCTTCGCTCTGCTCGTCGGGATGCTGCTCGATCAGCAGGTGACCATGGAGAGCGCCTTTGCCGGGCCGGCCAAGCTCGCTGAACGCCTCGGCAAGCTCGACATCGACGAGATCGCCGAGATGAACCCGGATGACTTCCTCGACATCTTCGCGCAGACTCCCGCAGTCCACCGTTTCCCGAAGTCGATGGCTGGACGAGTGCAGAAGCTGGCCGCGGCCATCGTCGACGAGTACGACGGAAAGCCCGAGGCGATCTGGACTGAGGGTGACCCCAGCGGCGCCGAGGTCCTCAAACGGCTGAAGAAGCTGCCCGGATTCGGCGACCAGAAGGCCAAGATCTTCCTGGCTCTGCTCGGCAAGCAGTTCGAACTCCAAGCCGAAGGCTGGCAGGAGGCTGCCGGTGATTACGGAGACGCAGACGCCCGCCGATCGATCGCCGACGTCGTCGATGACGTCACTCTGCAAGAGGTACGTGCTTTCAAGAAGCAGCAGAAGGCCGCGGCCAAGGCGGCGAAGGCCGCAAACAAATAGCGATAATCGCCTAGAGCTGCGTGCTCCCACGCACTCGGGCGTGAGTTATCCACAGATTCGACTTCGCCTGTTCTAAAAAGCGTGCCTGTCGAATAATGTAGGGAATCCGGGTGTCGGCCAACGGGGTCGCGCCGCAGTTGCAGACCACAGAGGCGTGGAATGAGAACTGGATCGTCCCGACCGTATCGTCTACCTTCCCAAGTATGCGTTGCCGTTTTCTCCGCGCTGAGTTTGGTCTCGGTTGTCGGCTGTGCCGACAACTCGCCGGTAGCCGCACCGACGTCGACCCTGCCCGCGCAGCAGCCCGACGGAAGCTCTTCCGATAATCCCGCCGAGGTGGCCATCCCCGACTACGAAACCGACCTTGACCTCGACAAAGAGGAAAAGAAGGCCGTCGAGGGCGCGCTGGCTGCGTTCGACAACTTCATTCAGGCCGTTAATGAAGCGTATTCCGGTAAGTCCGAGGTAGCTGATGACTTTCCGAAATTCGCATCCGGCGATGCGCTTGAGTCAATTCAGACTGAAGCCAGATCAGTAGCCGCTGACGAGGCTATCTTTGAGGGGCAAATCGAACCGTTGAAGGTCGAAGTATTTGAAGTCACGAAATTGGACGAGACAGCTAAGTCTGGCTCGGTCCTAGTGAACTTTTGTGTTGACACTTCTAGGTGGACAATGACCCCGGCAGGTCAATCTCCGACTTTGAATCCTGATGGAGAAGTGACGATGCAACACACCATTCAGTTAGATGACGAAAGCTGGAAAGTCGACCAGCAAACTCTCTGGGAACGACGTTGTTAGGAAATAGGTTTTCCCACAGCATTCTTTGTTTTGCAATCGTCGCCTTTGGGCTGTTTATGTTTCCGCCGCCGGCAGAGGCAGCACCTGGCTGCACGATTGGCGACACAAGCGGATGTGAAGCGGTGAAACCCCCTGCACCCCAGCCACCTCCCGGCGGGGGCGACTCCGGCGGCGGAGGCTCCGGAGGTGGCGGCTCTGGTGGAGGCGGCAACGGCGGCGGTGGATCCGCAGGCGGCGGTGGCGGCGGACAGCCTGACTGCCCGACTGAAGACGTCGGTTATCTGTGTGTGAGTGAGCC
>NZ_QYCP01000071.1 GCF_025506275.1 Brevibacterium permense | reverse complement strand
GCTGATCTCTTCCTTCAACACCTCGTCACGCTTGTCACGGGCCGAGGCTGGGCGATGTTTGCGCGCATAGTAAGTACTCGGAGCGATCTTCACGCCGGCAGCACGCAGCGTGGCACAGATCGGCTCGACTCCGAGTTCGTCCTTGTGCTCGTCGATGTACGAGCAGATCACTTCGAGGGGCGGTCGAGCTCCGCCGCGAAGAAAGCCGAGGCTGACTTCAGGATTTGGTTGGCTCGGCGCAGTTCCCGATTCTCCTTCTCAAGGTCCTTGATTCGCTGAGCATCAGCGGTGGTGGTGCCGGGACGGTCCCCGGCATCGACCTGGTCCTGATTGACTCACGACCGCAGTGTTTCTGGGTTCACGCCGAGCTGGTCACCGACTCGGCGGAAGATGCCGCGGCGGGCACCAGGGTCGGCTTCGAGAGCGTCGAGGACCATGCGGACTGCTCTCTCGCGTAGCTCGAGGGGGTATTTAGGTTGGGGCATGACAGGGAAGTCCTTTCCGTGGCTTCACTGTCTCCATTATTCCCGGGGCGAATCAGACAGCACAAAGTCCCACGAGGCGAATTCCTGTTTGGGTGAGGACGAGACGCGAACCTGTATGGTCGCCGCAAGCCCATCCGGGTGCGTGAAGTGTGGAGTAGTGGTAACAGCGGAGGGTGACGCGAAACAACCAGGCGTTGAATCTGGAGCGCAACCGGGCATCGGCGATCATTGACGGTGATAAGCTAGCGAAGAAGGCCAGGCCGGTGGAGGTCACCGTAGAGGAGGATGCCTTCGCCGATGGGGCCCTTGAAGAGGCGATGAAGCTGCCAGGGTTCAGGTACCACGTGACGAACATTCCCGACGGGTCCGCTACCATGCCGTTGAGGTGGTTGTCAACTATTGCAAACTGCGGCATGTCGAGCCGCCATTGGGGATGACGGCGACAGGCATGCAAACCCGACCTGCCCCGTTACCTTTTAAGTAGCCCCACAATCCGTCAGGATAGAAAGGGGTCGCTGGCCCGAGGACCCCGGCATGATTGATGCCCCCAGTCACCATGATCCCGGGGGGTGTAGTCACCGGGGTTCGAAGGCACCAGGGAAATCGCTGAAAGGGGCCAGAACCACTGGCAGAACCCATGCCTTGAGCCCGACCGTAACGTGAATGCCGAACCCAGGAGCCACCACTGCAGCACCGGCCAGCAAAACCACAACCAAACATTCGGTCACATGAGTCGAAGAAGATGAGTGACATGATCACCAACCACGCTGACATCGACGTATTCATCGGCATCGATGTCGGCAAACACAACCACCACGCCGTCGCACTCGACCGCGACGGCAAACAGGTACTGTCAAAAGCCCTGCCGCAGAACGAAACGAAACTCCGAGCTTTGCTTGGCCGGTTACGCAAGCACGGAACTCTGCTGGTGGTCGTCGACCAGCCCGCTACTATCGGCGCCTTGCCGGTCGCGATCGCCCACGCCGAGTCCATTACGGTCGCCTATCTGCCCGGGTTGGCGATGCGCCGCATCGCCGACCTGCACCCAGGTGAGGCGAAAACGGATGCACGCGATGCCGCGATCATCGCTGAAGCAGCCAGGACCATGCCACACACTTTGCGGGGTATTCGGGTGGCGGATGAGAACGTCGCGGAGTTGTCGATGCTGTGCGGCTACGACGATGACCTCGCGAAACAGGCAACGGCCACATCGAACCGGATCCGCGGACTGCTCACCCAGATCCACCCCGGGGTGGAGACCGTGATCGGTCCGCACTTGGATCATCCGGCCATGTTGGCTCTGTTGGCGAAGTACCCGACACCGAAAGCACTCAAGCATGCCGGCAAACACCGGCTCGAAACCCTGTTACGCAAGCAGGCACCTAGGGCGTGGAAGAGATGGGCGACCGCGATCTTCACCGCGTTGGACGAACAGACTGTGGTGGTGTCGGGCACCGACGCCGCCGGGCTCGTCTTACCCCAGTTGGCGACGTCGCTGGCGCAGACACGGCAGTCACGGGATGAAGTGCTGGTGCGCATCGAGGAACTGGTTCAGGCGCATCCGCTTTTCGGACTCCTGACGTCGATGCCGGCAGTCGGCGTCAGGACCACCGCGAGGATACTGACCGAGGTCGTGGGTAAAGACTTCGAATCAGCCGGACACCTCGCATCGTATGCCGGACTGGCACCGGTGACGTGGCGGTCAGGAACGTCGATCCGCGGCGATCACTCGTCCCGTCGGGGCAACAAGATCCTCAAACGAGCCTTGTTCCTGTCGGCGTTCGCGGCGTTGAAAGACCCGTTGTCGAGGACGTATTACGACAAGAAACGTGCCGAGCATAAGAAGCACAACCAGGCGCTGATCGCGCTTGCGAGAAGACGTTGCAACGTGCTGTATGCGATGCTTCGCGACGGTGCTTACTTCCATGCACCCGAGACGGTGGCCGCGGCCTGAACCGTTCCACAGAGAAGTGCCTGATCAGTCCGGGGAAGAGTCCCGGACCGATCATTCCTGCCTTTCGACCATCGCTAGACAAGCTTGAAGAATCTTGTCGATGCCCCTTGACTTAAAACATAGGGGCACCCCCCCCCCCCCGCGAACAAACGGGGCACAAACAACGGTCGAGGTCACCGGGAGAGGCGTGTCGAGGTTCATGCAGGACTATATCGGGGGGTTATTGATGAGGATCGGGACTGCAAATGAGCTCAGCTTTCGCCGTGGATTGTCAGTTCGGTCAGAAAGTCAGAGTGCCTTCGTCATTTCGTTTCCAGCGCTGGCTTCCATCCCTCTTCGGGGTCGCGCAATCCATAGTTGCCACCGGACCAGTCCGCGGCTCAGGAGACGACCGACCTCGCGACCTGTGGCACCGTGGGGAAAGATTCCAAGACGTTGAGGAACCTACGTGTCCAGAAGCGGGAGTCATAGGTGCGGACGGTTTCGGCCATGGTGTCCATTCTGGTGCTCGCCTCCTCCTCATCGATGGTTGCAGCCGCAGTGATCGCCTGAGCGAGGTCATCCAGATTGTGCGGATTGACGATGAACGCATCGACGAGCTCGTCCGCGGCGCCGGAGAATTCAGAGAGCACAAGAGCTCCACCATGTCGCCGGCGTGCGCAAACATATTCTTTGGCGACGAGGTTCATCCCGTCTTTGAGTGAAGTTGCGAGCAGCACATCAGCCGCGAGATAGAGCGCTACGGTTTCGGCAGCAGAATAGTCAAGGTGTTGGTAGCGCACGACGGCGTCGGAGAGACCGCTGAACTTGCCATTGATGCGTCCGACAAGCCGTTCGACCTGTTCCCGCAGATCCCGATACGAAGGGAGGCCTTTGTTCGACGGGACAGCAACTTGGAGGAGGCACGTACACCGCGGGTCGAGGCGCCCATCGTCGAGTAGCCTTTCATATGCGAGGAGACGCTCCACAATGCCATTTGCGTGATCAAGTTTATCGAACCCAAGAAGGAGAATCGCGGGATTCCCGAGTTCGGCCCGAATCTCCTGCGCAATCTGTTGAGTGCTCGCCGACTCAGCTATCTGTGACACAGTCTTGGCATCAATCGAAACCGGGTAGCAATCGACGATGCAGGGATCGCTCATGCTGCCAGTGGGGCCAAGTTGATCGACTACCTCCGTGAAGTTCTTGACATCGGTTTGTCGTTGGAAACCTATAACGTCTGCGCCGAGTAGCCCATCGAGTAACGCTTCACGCCAGGGCAGCTGCTCGAAGAGCCCAGCGGAAGGGAATGGAATATGGCTGAAGTAGCCGATTGAAATATCCGGCCGTTGTCGTCTCACAAAGCTGGGCACTAGTTGCAAGTGGTAGTCATGTATCCAAACCACTGCCCGTGGAGCGGCCGATTCGATGATGGTCTCGGCGAAACGGGCGTTGACAGCACGATATGAGTCCCACCAGGACTGCCGGAACTGCGGGGCGAAAACCCGGTCATGGTAGAGCGGCCAGATCGTCGCGCTGGAGAAGCCTTCGTAGTATGAGCGGAATTCTGAATCGCTCAGTCCGATTGGCACGAGAGACATCCCAGCGAGCTCGAAGGAATCGAACTCTTCGGGGCATATTCCGGCAGATCCGATCCAGGCTCCGTGGCGTTCTCGGATTAACGGGGACATGGCGGATACGAGTCCACGGGGACCGGGGGCCCAATCATCGTCGCGACGAACGGGAGGTAATCTATCGGCGACAACGAGGAACGGATAAGAGTGCAGGTAAGTCTTGACGGACATCTTCGACCTTCTAGATTCTCTGGCCTACGCGCGAAACGTGCTACCTGAGCCTCGTTGTGGTGCTCGAGACTTGACGTGACATGCGTGATGCGACCAGCCTTGTGCGGGAACTCAATGATGATTACAGTGTAAACTAAGTGTTTGTTGCACTCAGCAACTGTCACTAATCAGCAATAGAAAGAAGGTTCCTCCATGGGCTTTATCGCATACCTCATCCTCGGGCTCATCGCCGGCGCTATCGCCAAGGTCATCTTGCCGGGCAAACAGGGCGGCGGCTGGATCGCCACACTCATCCTCGGTGTCATCGGCGCGCTGCTGGGCGGCTGGCTTGGCGGCATCATCTTCGGTGCGGAGATGAATAAGTTCTTCTCAATCTCCACCTGGCTGTGTGCCATTGGAGGATCGCTCATTGTGCTCGTCGTCTGGGGACTCATCACCGGCCGCACCCGTCGGTCCCGAGCCTGACTGTCGACCAGCCGGTGGCATTGACCGTCGATGCCACCGGCATGCGGTTCTACCAGGCTGTAATACGCAGCCCGGGAGTATTGATTGCACCCGCTGAAACTGCGAGCGCGGACCGATAGGATGAGACCATCCATAATCGAATTCGACTTTCGGGTGAGCAGTAGGAGTGTCTATGGCCCAGCGAAGATTGCGACGTCGCGAAGTCATCGACGCGGCGATCGCTTTCATCAATGAGCACGGAATCCAATCTCTTACTATGCGACGCCTCGGCGCCTCGCTAGGAGTGGAGGCGATGGCGTTGTATCGGCATGTGCCAAGCCGAGATGAGTTGATCGCTGCGGCCGTCGGTGAAGTCGTCGATGGTTTGTTCGACGACGAGCTCATGCAACACGAACCAAAATCGTGGGAAGAGTACCTGCAGTGCGTGGCCCATGCGTTGCGCAATCTGGCGCTGTCCCAACCGAAGATGTTTCCTTTGCTGGTCACTCAGCCACCCGATGCGCCCTGGCTACGTCCCCCATTGCGGAGTATCCGGTGGGTTGAGCATTTTCTCTCCTCCCTCAAGCGCTATGACTTCTCTGACGACCGTGCTGTGGCATGCTATAAGGCATTCACCAGCTTCATCCTCGGTGATCTGCTGTTGCAGGTGTCTGCGCTCGACACCGACGCCACTCCAGCTCCAGAGCGCGTAGATGCAGGCCAAGCAGAGGAAGATCTCGAGGACTTCCCGACAGTGAGTCGGCTGCGTGACAAGCTGGCCGAGAATCATGCTGACCGCGAATTCTCCGATGGCCTCGACGAACTCATTGAGCGTATACGTACGACTTTGGACGGCTGAATATAGGGCGTTGAACTCCACAGCTGGAGTTCCTCACAGTTCCTGGAGCCCATCTCGCCGATGCATTAGGGCCAGTCCAGCCATCTGTCCTGTTCCATCGACGATCAAATTTCCAGTCCCGTCTTACACACAAGGACCTCACCCATGCAAACCGGTGTGCAGAGCATTCTCGCCTCCCCACTCGACGATTGGTACGGCTTGCCAAGCAGCGACCTCGCCGAGACGGTTCGTGGCACAGCCGATCCGCCGACGACGATTCTGCGGCTTCAGTCCTTCTTCGGCCTCAGCGGAACCTCGTCGCAGATCGATCAGTGGGAAGCCCTTGCCACAGTCGCCTCGCTCGACGTGGCAGCCGCGCGCATGCTCGAGCCTCATCTCGACGCTTTAGGAATCCTCGAAGAAGCCGGACACCTGTGCCCAGAGCCTCGATCCACATGGGGTGTCTTCGCCGCCGAGGCCCCGGACTCCGTCGTCACAATCAGCGACGAAGGTGGGCATCCGATGCTCGACGGAAAGAAGGCGTGGTGTTCCCTGGCAGGTGAACTCAGCCACGCCGTCGTCATTGCTCACCGAGGCGAGGCGCGTCAGACCTGTGCCGTCTCCCTCGACCATCCCGGTGTGACTCACGATGGCGATCACTGGCCAAGCGTGGGCCTCAAAGAGATTCCGAGCGGGCCGATCACCTTGAGACGGGTGCCCGCCGAGGAGATCGGGACACCCGGATGGTATCTCGAACGTCCGAGCTTCGCCTGGGGCGGAATCCGAGTGGCCGCCTGCTGGTTCGGCGGAGCCTTGGGGATGGCACGAATCGCTGCCCGCCAACACTTCTCTCGTGGCCGACCGGCACCGATGGGTAACCTCGCTCTCGGCCAACTCGACGCCGAAATATTCGCGTGCCGATCCGCATTCGCTCAGGCTGCTGAGGCAGCCGATGGTGATCTGGGATACTCACGTGCACAGTCGTGGAAACTGGCCCTGCAGGTCCGCAACATCGTATACCGGGCCTGTCAGCGGATCCAGCTTCTCAGCCGTGAGCTCGCGGGGCCGGCTTCTCTCACCGGAGATCACGTCTTCGCCAAGGCCGATGCCGACCTCACTGTCTACCTCAGCCAGCACCACGGCCCCAGGGACGAAGAATCACTCGGGATCGAAATCCTCAAGGCCGGTCGTCAGTGACCGATTTCAGCCACCTCGATGCCACCACGCCTGAAGCGGACTGGATCAACGCCGGTATTCTCACACTTCCGCCCTTGTCCTCCGAACTCTTGAGCACCAGTGGAACCGTCGTGGTGCTGGCCGCACATCCCGACGACGAAGCTCTCGGTGCCTCTGCGCTGCTCTCCTCGGCGGCCGAGGCTGGGTGTGATGTGGCTATACTCCTCTTCACTGCGGGAGAGAATTCGCACCCGCGATCGTCCACGCAGTCCGCCGAGCAGATCGGGACAATTCGGATTGGGGAATTTCATACCGCTCTTAGGAGACTCGGCTCCAGGGCGAGGACACGCGTCCTCGACTTCCCCGACGGCGGGCTGGCGGACCACCGTGACCAGGTCTTCACAAAGATCATGAGCGAGACCGCCCACGTTCGGCGACCGATCACCATCGTCGCTCCGTTCAGTCGAGACGGCCACAGTGATCACGAGAGCCTGGGCGCGGCCGCGCTCGACGTCGGGCGCCGACGCGAAGCCCTAGTTCTCGAGTATCCGATCTGGTATTGGCATTGGGCTGCGCCCGATGATGAGCTGTGGCGATCATGGCGATTCTTGCCGGATCCTGCAGCCCTCGATCGCCGAGCGGTGCTGGACTCCTACCCTTCTCAGACGACTCCGCTGAGTGACCTTATCGGGGACGAAGCGATCCTCTCCCCAGACCAGATCGACCACTACCTGCGTGGCGGAGATACCTTTTCGGTCACCGATTTCAGCGTCGCCGCGCCACCTTTCAACGATGCGAATACAGCCGCGCAGGTATTCGACGAGGTCCACACGGAAAGCAGCGACCCTTGGTCGGTCCGAGACTCGGAATATGAGATCGCAAAGCGCCGCACGCTTCTCGATCATCTGCCGCGCGAGAACTACTCCCACATTCTCGAGATCGGCTGCTCGATCGGAGTCCTCAGCCGCGAACTGGCTTCGCGCAGTCGCCGTGTGACCGCTCTCGATGCCAGTCCACAAGCGCTGCGCATCGCGCGAAAGACCAGCGACGCACCGAATCTGGATTTCGTCGAAGCCACGGTGCCGTTCGACTGGCCCGAGGGAGTCTTCGACTGCGTGGTCCTGTCGGAGACCGGTTTCTATCTGAGCCGGTGCCAACTGAATCAGACTCTCCGCTTGATCGCGGAATCGACGACCCCTCGGTTCGTCTTGGTCCTCTGCCATTGGACAGGTGAGATCCGCGACTGGCCCCTCGACGCCGACATCGTCCACGACAGCATCCTGGAGTTCTTGCCGCATCATCGTCGGCAAGTCCACATCAATGGCGAGTACCGACTCGACATAGTCATCGTTGATGACGACAATTCCGTCAACCCCCTGCAGGAACGCAGTTGATCAGTGATTTGGGGATCATCGTCCCTGCCCATGACGAAGAGGCGGAGATCATCGGCTGCCTGCAATCGATCATCAAAGCGATCAGTCATGCCCGGCGTGGTCTGCACTCCAAGGCTAACGGTTTGCGCGTGACGAGCAGTCATCTAGAGGAGACTTCGTCACGGGAATCAGGAACCGACTACCAGGCTGGAACAACCGAATTCCGAGTCATCGTCGTAGCTGATGCGTGTGCTGACGGCACAGTAAGCTTGGTCGAGAACTTCATCAGTGCTCATCCGGTCGTGGAACTGCTCATCACCGACGTGAACAATGTCGGCAGAGCCCGCAATGCAGGTGTCGAACTCTTCCTGAAAACCTCAGGTGACGCTTCCCAGCTCAGGTCTCCTGCTGCCGAGCAGGCCTGGTTAGCCCTGACGGATGCCGACAGTCACGTGCCGGTTCACTGGGTCTCAGCTCATCTTCAGGCAGCGGAAGACAGCGACTGTCTGGTCGGCACAGTAGCACCGCGAGTCGAGACGGGATCACCAGAACTCATCGGACGCTGGCATGCCGCTCACGAACTGGACGAGCAGCATGCCTACGTCTTCGGGGCCAATCTGGGGATCCGGGCGAGTCTGTTCGACGCGATCGGGGGCATTCCGCCTTTGGCAACTGGCGAGGACGCGGCGGTCGTAGATGCCATTCTTGCGAAGGGCGGAAGGGTCTGGAGATCCGACTCGTGCAGAGTGCTCACCTCGGCGCGACTCGACGGGCGCGCTCCAGGCGGGTTCAGCACCTACCTGCGCGGACTCGTCTGATCAGCGCAGTCAGTCCCTCCCGGTGCTTGTTCTGACCATGTCGCAGGGAGCTGCCCTGAGAATAGCCTGTCCGGGCGCCACGTGCCGGCCTGGCGGGGTTACCGCACGCGCAGTGTTGCGGGTGAGATGACCACCTCGATACTGAGTGTTTCACCGACTTCGTGACCATCGACCTCGACGACGCGCGTTATTCGAGTTCGATCGTCAGCGACGAGACTCGCTGGTCGAAGATGTTCTCTCTTTGCTCTGTGCCGACTCGTCGTGCGACATCCTCAGGCGCAGCCCGCTGTCCCACACCATGTTCTTCATCGTGTCGCCCCAGTCGGAGACTCCTTCGGCATTCAGAACGAGGATATCGAGCTCCCCTCCCCCAACCAGAGAGATCAGCATCGGGCAACAGGGTGATCCCGCCCTGCAGGATCCCGCAGTTGCCAACGATGAGAGTGTACGCCGACTCATGGCTGATCTCCTCGATTCAGCACAGCAGATCTATCTCAATGACGTCGCTGGCCGAGAACGCACGGCCAAAAGACTCGACGTAGGCCAGCCACCCTGTCTCGTCCCTGAGGTCATCGTTCGTTTCGGAGATCATGTGCGCATCGATCCCGAACCCGGCAATGACGACGAAGGCCTCGCGTCTAGCGCCCTGCGCCGGGGCATTTCGGCCCGCCCCAGGTCAATGTAGCGTGCCGTTCCGGCAAGGGCACGATTAATTGCCTCGAAGACGTTGTTGAGCGGGATGTCGAGATTAGCCGGTAACGTGGCCTCGAGGTCTGCCCTCCCGAGCTTGGAGGGTTCCCACTCAAGACTAGTGTGGCTCTTGGCAGAAGAGAGTGTCGGCAGATGATTCCCGGACACGGCAAGCCGTTTCCCGGATAGAAGTCGAGATCTTCCGACGATGGAAGCTTCGGGGAGTCGCCCCGCAAGAAGAAGTCTCGGTCCGATTATGGAGCGCACTGGAGGGCACTGTCGAATAGTGCTGTCCTAGCAGACCCACGTGCAGATTTCGGTCCAGAGACTTCGATGTCTACCTTCACGAGGTACCTACCCTCGTAGATTCCTACGACATGCCGGCCAGATCGGTCATGTCTCGTGAAGGAGAATCCGTCAGTGTCGACACCTGCCCGAGTGAGAATCATTCTGACGCTCGGAATAATGAGATGCTCGGTTAACGGCCGACGCCCCCGTAAGTCGTTTCCGCGGGGCCGAGGCTCGTGACCAGAGTAAGAAGCCGCCCACCGCTGATGTTCAGTTGATCAAGCACGGGTGAATCGCTTAACCCTCAGGTCGGGGTTCAAGTCCCTCCCTCGCCACGATAGCGGAAGAACACTCAGTCAATTCTCTGACTGGGGGTTCTGCTCATTCATCGCTTCCCGCTTTCGCACACGCACACGCGCCCACACGCCCCGTGTCACGCCGTGCCGCGGCCCCTCAGACAGGCCGCGCCTTCATAGAACACTTTTCGTTCCATTCATCAGTCCGCGAACCGACGTGCTGTCCCCCACATGGTCGGACAGGTTCCAAACGTGATGGGGACTGAACCAAATGTAGTACGGAGGTAGTCGAATGCTGCTCCGCCACGCAATTGCAGAGCGCCCTCGGGAATCGTCCCGAGGGCGCTCTCTTCTGGCAAAGTGATCAGCGCGAACGCTGATCAGTGCAATCTCAGTTGCCCGAGTCGCCGGCTCCATCAGTCGGCTCCGAAGCGGGCCCGGAGGATTCCTTGCCCGCCGCGTCCTCTGCCAACGAAGGATCTGCGGCCACGGCATCCTCAAGCGCCTTCTTCAGACGATCCTGGGCCTTTCCGTACTCCGCGAAGTCACCGTCCTTCAGCGCGGCATCGGAGTCCTCCATGGCCTTCTTCGCCTCCTGCAGCGCGTCGTTGAGGGCCTTGTCCGGCGAGCCGGACTTCGAATCTGCGGATTCGCCGCCGGAGGTGGATCCCGATTCGCCATCGCCGCTGTCCTCGGTTCCGGCGTCTCCAGCCGTGGCGCCGGAGTCTCCGCCGAAGACCTGGTCGAGCGCTTCGTCGAGGGTCGGAGCGAATCCGATGTCCTCGCCGAAGGCCACGAGCACGTGCTGCAGCAGCGGATAGGAGGTCTCACCGGCGGATCGGACGTAGACCGGTTGGACGTAGAGCAGACCGCCGCCGATCGGCAGAGTCAGCAGGTTGCCGTTCTCGACTTCGGACTCACCCTGACGCAGCAGGTTCAGACTGCGCTGCACATCGGGTGCGGTGTTGAAGTTGTTCTGAGCCTGACCAGGTCCGGGCACAGTGGTGTTGCGCGGAAGCTGCAACAGGCGCAGCTTGCCGTAGCCCTCGGCCGTCTCGCCCTTCTTGTTGCCGGCATCGGCATCGGCAGAGAGGAACCCGGTGAGGTTGTTTCTCGACTGCCCCTCGGACGATCGAGCCGGGATATACGAGCTCGTCAGCGAGAACGACGGCGACCGCTGGCCCGGCATCTGCAGGGTCATGTAGAACGGCGGCTGCGTCAGTCCGCTGCTCGCCTTCGTCGTCGGATCTGTCGGCAGGGTCCAGAAGTCCTGACCGGAGTAGAACTCACTGGCGGAGGTGACATGGTACTTCGTGAGCAGGTCGCGCTGGACCTTGAACATGTCTTCCGGGTACCGGACGTGGCTCATCAGATCACCGGACATCTCCGACGACGACTTGATGAGTCCGGGGAACACCTTCATCCAGGTCTTCAGGACCGGATCGTCCTTGTCCCACTGGTACATGTCGACGGAACCGTCGTAGGCATCGACGGTGATCTTCACCGAGTTCCTGATGTAGTTGACCTCATCGTCCGGCAGAGTCGCCACCGAATTCGGAGCCGACGCCGTGGTCGAGTCCTCGGTGGCCTGCTGGAGCGGCTGCGGTGTCGAATACGGGTAGTCCTCGGCAGTGGTGTAGCCGTCGAGGATCCACTTGATCTTCCCGTCCACGACGGCCGGGTACGGATCGCCGTCGACCTTGAGGAAGGGCGCGAGCTTCTCCACACGCTCGCGCGGGTGACGATCGTAGAGGATCTGGGACTCGTCGTTCAGCGCGTCCGAGAGAAGGATCTGCTCGTCCTGGAACTTCAGGGCGTAGGCGAGGCGGTTGAACACATTGCCCACCGACGGTCCGCCGTCACCGGAGAAGGTGCTGTTGACCTGGCCGGAGCCGCTCTTCTCATCGGAGGGGTAGTCGAGCTCACGCGGAGTCGCGCCCTTCGGTGCGCCGACGATCGAGTAGTCCGGAGATGACTCTCCGAAGTACACACGCGGCTCGTAGTCGGGGAACTCGCCCTTCGGCGGAATATCCGACTCCATGAACAGCGGCTCGCCGTCCGGGTTGCGCTGGTTGCCGTTGGCTGCGACCACACCGAATCCGTGAGTATAGACGATCGCCCGGTTGAACCAGCTCTGGTTGTTGACCGAACTCGGGGCGAGTTCGCGCACCGAGATGACAGTGTCGCGCATGTCCCCGTCGATGTTGTAGCGATCGACGTCGAGCTTCTGCGGGAACGAGTAGTACGGTCGCACCTGCTGCAGCTGCCGGAAGGTATCCGAAACGAGGTTCGGATCTAGCAGACGGATCGACGCCGCGGTCTCTGCATCTTTGCGCAGGTCGCCTTTCTTGCCAGTGGTGCTCGGCGTATACGGAGTCACCTCGATGTCATCGAAGTCGAATGCATCGCGCGTGGCATCGATGTTGTGCTGGATGTAATCGGATTCCTTGCTCTGCTGCGACGGATTGACCTGGAACTGCTGGAGCAGGGCCGGGTACGCGATGATCGAAACGCCGCCGAGCACGATGAGGGTGAGCGTGGCGATGATCGAGATCCGCCAGTTGCCCTTCCACGCGGTATAGACGAACAGCAGTGCGACCAGGACGGCGGCGATGGCAACGATCGCCATGGCTGGCAGGGCGGCATGATCATCGACGTAGGTGACGCCGGGGACGATCCCGCCGGCAGCGGTCATCCGGTCGTAGCGGGAGAGCCACAGCCGACCGGCCTGAACAATGACGAGAACCGCCACGGTGATGCCCAGCTGCCACTGGGCGGCCTTCGTCAGGATGATACCCTTCTGCTCCCCCGGACGGATTCCGCCGAAGAGGTAATGGGCGACGAGAGCGGCGATGAGCGCCAAGAGCAGCGCCATGCCAAGCTGGTTGCCGATGAGGCGCAGGCCAGGAAGGACGAAGACGAAGAACGACTTGTCGAGACCGAACTGAGGATCCTTCGAGCCGAAGGACGTCGAGTTGATCCATTCGAGGATCGTGTTCCAATGCGCCGAGGCGGTGATGCCGGCGAGGACACCCATGACCGCAGGAATCGCGATCGTCGCGACCCGACGCAGAGGCTCGATGGCCTCACGATAACGGTCGAGGTTCTCCTGTCGCGGGGTCGTCGGCGCGTAGACCGGACGATGGCGGTAGGCCAGATGAAGACTCAGCCAGACCGGAACGGCCATGAGGATGAATCCGCCGAGGAATGTCAGTCCGCGGGTGAGCCACATGGTCCGGAAGACGTTCGCTGCGTCGATCTGGCGGAACCACAGCACCTCGGTGTAGACCTGGGTGAAGGCGATGAAGGCGATCAGCAGGATCGCCACAGACACGAGGGTGAGCAGCAGCGGCGAACGTCTTGGCCGATTCGCCGGCATGCGTGCGGAGGTGGGTGAGGACGAGGTGCTCACTACTGCCCTTTCTCATTGTTGTCGGCACCATCGGCGAAACATTTCGGTAGGTCCGAAGTGTTGCCGGCGGCGTACTGCTCCACGGTGGTCTGCGCGTCATCGAGCGTGTCGATGCGCGCCACCGTGATCTTGGATTGGTCTGCGGCGGCCATGACCTCCGCACAGTTGTCGGCGGGCGACAGGAACAGCGTCGCTCCCTTCTCGGTGGCGGCGGCCACTTTCTGGCGAGCACCGCCGATCGGGCCGACCGTTCCGTCAGGGGTGATCTCTCCCGTGCCCGCCACATGCTTGCCGCCTGTCATCGCACCGGGGGTGAGTTCATCGATGATGGCCAGAGCGAACATCGTCCCGGCTGAGGGACCGCCGACGCCGTCGACGTTGAACTTCACGTCGACGGGGAACTCGAAGTCCTGCTTCATCGTGATGCCGATCGCCTTGCGGTCGTCGACCTTCGCGGGGGTCAGGGAGATCGTCTTCGATTTCCCGTCGCGCTCGATGCCGAGCTCGACGGAGTCCGTCCCCTGCACTGTCCTGCTCATGATCTGCGCGGCCTGGGGATCGGAATCGAGCTTCTTGCCGTTGACCGACATGAGTCGGTCTCCCTTGCGCAGCTTGCCCTGAGCCGGAGCATCGGCGACGACGTCATCGACCGACAGATGCACGGAGTACGACTTGTCCATCTGGCCCATGGCGGCGGCGATGGCGACATCCTGGCTCGAGGACATCTCGACCGCATTCGATTCGGTCACGTCCTCGCGAGTGGTGTCCAGCGGGTAGTACGCCTCCGTGGGGACGACGGTCTGTTCGCCGTTGATGAGCGCGCCGAGTGCCTGAGAGGCAAAGATGTCGCGACCGGGTCCGCCGCTGACGGCGACGGTGAGCATGTCGATGCGGCCTGCAGTCGGATAGGTCTTGGCTCCGGAGACGCTGATCATGGGGTCGCCCTGGTAGTCGCCGAGGGTGTTGAAAACCGGTCCCGGCAGCTGAAGCATGTACGGAACCGGCAGAAGCACGGCCAGCGCGATGAAGACGTAGGTGAGGACGCCCGAGGTCGTGGCCAGACGTGAAGTCCGTCGTCGTCTGGTGCCGCGTGTCGGTGCCGGTGACGCCGGCACGGCCCGAGGGGCATTCTCTGTCATGTAATCCTTTCGCTGGACCGCCCCACCAGTCTAGTTGAAACCTCAGCGTCCGTTTCACAGACTCCTTTCGCCCGGTGCGAACATCCTGCGAAACCTCCAGGAATTGGGAAGCTTCGCACATTCGGAACCGTTAACGTTGATGTCAAACCGATTCTTGGGGGCTGTAGAACAATGACCGATGACAACAACAACGAGCAGAATCCGTTCGAGCAGATCTTCGGAATGCTCTTCGGTGCCAATGGTCCCGGATCCGGTCAGGGAGACGACAAGAACAGTTCGGGCATACCGCAGGGCTTCTCGATCGATCCGGCGATGATGTCCACGATCATGAATCAGATGCAGGGGCTCTTCGGACAGGGTGCCGATTCGCAGGCCCAGGCAGTGTCGATCGCTCAGAAGGCCGTTCCGACTCCCGACCCCTCTGTGTCCGAGGACGCCGAGCGGGCGACGACCGATGCGTTCCGTCTGGCCGAGCTCTGGCTCGCCGAGGCCACCGACTTCTCCGTCGCCAACCGCTCCGCCCGTCCGCTGCGCCGAGCCGACTGGGTCAAGGAGACGATGCCCGGCTGGCAGAAGTTCGTGCTCCCCATCAAGGAGAACATGTCCACGGCCCTGACGGACACGCTCGAGTCCCAGGTCCCGGCCGAGATGAAGGGCATCCTCGCAGGCGCATCGTCGATGTTCGGATCGATGAGCGATTCGATGTTCGCCATGCAGATCGGACAGGCCGTCGGCGCGCTGTCCGAAAGCGTCCTCACCGGCACCGAGGTGGGACTCCCGCTGCTCCCCCACGACACTGCCGTGGTCATCGAGAAGAACGTCGAGACATTCGCTTCCGAAATCGACGTCGACGTCTCCGAGGTCCGCATCTACCTCGCGGCTCAGGAGCTCGCCCACCTGGCTCTGTTCGAGCGCGCCCCGTGGCTGAGCGCCCAGGTCGAGACTGCCCTGACTCGTTATGCGCAGGGACTCAAGGTCGACACCTCGCAGATCGAGGACATGGCGTCGAACATCGATCCGTCGAACATCTCCGACCTCAGCGACAATATCCGCCAGGGACTGTTCAATCCGCCGACGACAGACGATCAGAAGAAGGCGCTGGCGTCATTGGAGAACCTCCTCGCCGTCATCGCCGGGTGGGTCGACGTTGTCGTCTATGAGGCGTGCAAGCATCTGCCAGGTCGCGATCAGATCCGCGAAGCACTGCGCCGTCGGCGGGCAACTGCCGGACCAGCGGAGAAGACTTTCTCAACCCTTGTGGGCCTCGAATTCAACCCCCGTCGCCTCCGCGATGCTGCCGCGCTCTTCGCGTACCTCGAGACGCAGGGCGGCGCCGAAGCCCGCGATCGCGTGTTCTCCCATCCGGATCTGCTGCCGACCACGCAGGATCTGGACGACCCGCTGGGTTATTCCGAGCGACGTCAAGCCGAATGGACCAATGAATCGAGCATCGATGAGGCCCTGTCACGCATCCTCGCCGAGGGCCTCGAGGGCGCCGGAGGCAGCGATGCGAAAACTGAATCCGAGGAAACGGATCGCAACGACACTGCGCCGACCGACGACAGCAGCCCCGACGATGACAGCTCGGACGATCGCGACGATCGCTGAATGATCGATCTCGAAACCGCCCGGCAGGAAGTCGAGCGCGGACCGCGGAACTCATTCTCCGAATCCTTCGCGGAGCTCTTCCACCGGCAGGGCGTCGATTCCCTGCACCGCTCCGGGGGTGAGCACCACCTCACAGCCAGCTGTCTGGTCATCGATCCGGTCACCGAGGCGGTTCTGCTCAACCACCACCGGAAGGCCGGCCTGTGGGGTCAGTTCGGCGGACACCTCGAATCTGCCGACGCTTCGCTCCATGATGCCGCTCGCAGAGAGGCCGAAGAGGAAAGCGGTCTGCGCCCTCTCACGCGAGTAACTGCAGATCCCATCGACTTGCATGTGCATGACCTCTCGGCCGCATTCGGGACCTGCACCCGACACTTCGACGTCGTCTTCGCAGCCCAGGCTTCGACTGACGATTCGCCGAATGTGTCGAACGAGTCCTTCGATGTCGCATGGTTTCCTCTGGACCGATTGCCCGATGACCTCATGCCCGACCTGCCGGACCGGCTGCCGGGCCTCTTCCGCTCTGCAGTGTCAGCGCTCAGCTCCCGCGCCTGAATCGCTCCCCGTCGCTGAATCCTTCGAGGTAGAGTTTTGCGTCGGACTGCCGCGGATGGCGATCGGCCAATGCATGGAATTCCTTCGAGTGCGGACCGATCTGGAGATGGACGAGTTCATGGACGACGACCGTCTCCAGCACCCAGCGCGGCACGGCCTGCAGGCGATGAGAGACGCGGATGTCACCCGTCGACGTCGTGGTTGACGCCCACCTGCTGACATTCTGATTCGTCACCCAGCGGATCGACGTCGGTCGCAGCCTGCTGCCGAAGAAGCGACGGCTCATCTCCTCAGCCAACTCGGCGAGATCGGCATCCGACGAATGATCACGGGCGGAGAGGCGATTGAACAGATCCGTCAGCGAACGGATGTTGCGCTCCACGCTGTAGCGAACGGGAGTGCGCAACACGTAGGTCTCGACCTCCTTCGACACGGCGACGGTCTTCTTCCGCCGCGCCGATCGACGCACTTCTATCTCTCCCCGGGCGATCGCCCGCAGCACCTCTTCTTCACTCCACCGCTGCGCTCTGCTCACCGGTCCATCATAGGAAACCGCACTGACGCGGTGACAGCGTCACTGGAACCGTGGCGGCGTCCCTGAAGCGGTTCTGAAGACGAACAGCCTTCGGAGTTTGTGAGTTTGCTGAGTCTGCTGAAATTTCGGCGGCAGATCCCCCGTCCACAGCCGCCTAGGTGATCGCAGTCCCCGCAGAACGGGAGCTGATCCGACCCGGGAGCGTGTTTATCAACAGCCATACCGTCACTCAAGGCACCTTTCCTCCACAGACTCCACGGCGATTCCCACAGGTTATCCACAGGCTGTTGACGTGTCTGTGCATGACGGTGCATTGACGCGGAGGCTTTTGCGGAATAAGTTCTATGCTTGACCCCGGAAAACCCGAGGATGCGTGCGGAAGGGGAAGCCGCACGAGTCCTCGCGAGCGCCTGGGGCACTATGCGGCTGAGGGCATGCCGGGACGCGCTTCCAGGCCTGTCCTCAGCCGTTTTTCCACAGGGTTATCCACAACTCCTATCCTGCCGTGGCCATTCTGTCTCTCGTTCACTACTGTGGAAGTCTCCACGATGGCGAGGCGAAGGGGCCGAGATGTTCAGAATCTTTCCGAGTGTTCCCATCACATGGCGATCGTCCTCGTGCATCCAGTTCGGCGCCGATGATCCTGTGCTCATCGATGGGCTGCTGTTCGGTGACGCCAGTCTCATCGAAGATCTCCGTCTCGGCATCGGCTCGGCTCAGTTCTATTCACGTGCTCAGGAACTCGGGGTCGACCTCAGCAGGGCGGGCTCTCTCATCACCCTCCTCGGCGAGGCGGGTGTCCTCATTCCGGCCGACGCGGACGGCGGCACCGTGCCGAAGGGGTCCCCGGTTTTCGCCGCGGCGCGCATATTCAATCTGTCGCCGGATCGGGTCTCTCAGGTCCTCGGGTCCCGGCCTGTGCTGGTCACGGGTCCATTGCGCTCCCATGTCGAAGGGCAGCTGGCGGCTCTCGGATTCGCCGTCGCCGCGGCTCGCCGTGTCGAGGAGCTCGATCTCATGGCTTCACCGGTGGTGGTCACGAGTTCTCACCTGGTTCCGGATCTCAATTCCGCCATGTGGCTCAGTGATAGCGAAGTCGACCACTGTCAGGTCGTCCTCGGTGAGCAGTCTGTGGAGATCACGGGACTCATCCGGCCCGGTTCGACACCGTGCTCTGTGTGTTCCTGCCTGCATCGGAAGGACAGCGATGCCGGTTGGCTCGATCAGCATCCGCGTCTGCGTGCCCTGCCGGAGCGTGAGAGCCTGAGCGATCCCGCCGCACGCATCCTCGGTTCGGCTCATGTTATTCAGATGCTTCGTCAGGCGCTGCTGCGCCCCGAAACACCACCGATCCGACGCATGGTCAGCTTGGATGCCGGCGAGGTCACGGATAGCGGAATGACCTTCCACGATCGCTGCCGGTGTCGCACTCCGGTCCCGGAATTCGGGTCAGTCGCCGAGCAGACCCAGTAGGTGAGTTCCGTAGAGTTCGAGCTTCGTCGCACCGATGCCGGGGACCCGCGCAAGTTCGTCGAGGGTGCGGGGACGGACTTCCGCGATGACAGACAGCGAGGTGTCCGTGAGCACGAGGTACGGCGGCAGTCCCTGCTCCATTCCGATGCGCACACGCCAGCGGCGCAGACGATCCAGCAGCTCGAGATCGATGTCGGCAGGACAGTCCGCACATCGTCCGACTGCACGGTCGATGTGCGAGACCAATGCCCTCCCGCACCCGCGGCAGCGGTTGAGTGCCGCAGAGTTCGACGCTGAGCGGCCATCTCCCATCGTCGGTCCGGACTGGCCGAGTTCGGCGAGGAAGCGTGACGACCTTCTCGGTTTCTGTTTGGAGTCGAACCGGGCCAGCGACCAACTCATCCGCAGGTCTGTGCCTGCACGCGTCAGCGCCACGTAGAACAGGCGGCGTTCCTCAGCGATGGCTCGAGGCGTCTGAGCATAGCTGATGGGCAGCAGACCTTCGCTGAGACCCACCAGGTGCACGCTGTCCCATTCCAGGCCTTTCGCTGCGTGGAACGACGCCAGAGTGACGCCTTCGATGTCCGGGGCGAACTGGTGCTCGGCACGATCCGACAGGTCGCTGAGGAAGACCTCCATCGGCACAGGGAGTTCCTGACCGTGCTGATGCTCCTCGGCGAGGTCGACGAGGGCTTTGAGCGATTCCCAACGCTGTCTGCCCGCTCCGGCGGTCGGCGGCTCTCGGGTGAAGCCGAGAGAGCCGAGAACCTCTGTCACGGCTTCGGTCAGACGCTGTCCGCTCGAGGTCGCGCGTGCGGCCTTGAGCATGAGAACGGCCTCCTTGACCTCTTTGCGTGCGAAGAAGCGCTCTCCGCCGCGCAGCACATAGGGAATCCCGGCTGCGGCCAGCGCCTGTTCGTAGGAAGGACTCTGTCCGTTCGTACGGAAGAGAACTGCGATGTTGCGCGGACGACGTCCGGCCTGGATCTCTGCCGAGATGGCCTGGACGACCCCGGTGGCCTCGGCCTCGTCGGTCGGATACTCCACCATGCGCGGCTGGCGGCCCATCGGGTTGTCGGTCCGCAAGGTCAGCGCGGTCCGAGAGGTGTGTCGCAGCAGATTGTTCGCGGTGGACACGATGGCCTGGGACGACCGGTAGTTGCGCACCAGGCGGATCGTTCTGGCCGCGGGCATCGACGTGCTGAGCGAACCGAGCAGGCTCGCATCGGCTCCCGCGAAGGTATAGATGGTCTGAGCGGGATCGCCGACGACGCAGAGATTGTCACGGGGGCCCAGCCACCGGGACAGAACATCGTATTGGAGCGGCGAGACGTCTTGGAACTCGTCGACGACGAAGTGCCTGTACTGTTCGCGGATCTCGGCTGCGATCGCCGGATACTCGGCCAGAACTCCCGAGAGCACGAGGAGCACATCATCGAAATCAAGCAGCCGTCCCCGTGTCTTCGCCTCCCCGTAGGCTTCGAAGATCCGCACCATATCGTCGACGCTCAGCTGACCGGGGAGGTCCCGGGCCGCCGCCTTCGTCGCATAGTCGTCGACGCCGAGCAGGGACGACGCCGCGAACTCGATCTCCGACGCGACGTCTCTGGTCAGTTCCCGACTGGTCTCCAACCCGAGGCTCTGCATGACCGAGCCGATGATGCCCGCCTTGTTCTCGATGATCCGCGGAAAGTCTCCTTCGGCGAACCGGTCCCAGAAGAATCGCAGCTGACGCAGCGCTGCGGAGTGGAACGTGCGGGCTTGGACCGCGGGGACTCCGAGTCCGCGTAGGCGTGAGCGCATCTCCCCCGCCGCCTTGGCGGTGAATGTCAGCGCGAGGACATGGTTGGCAGGGAAAACATCCGACGCAATTCCAAAGGCGATCCGGTGCGTCATGGCGCGGGTCTTACCGGTGCCGGCACCGGCGAGGACGATCACCGGTGAATCGAAATGGGTGGCGACGGCGCGCTGTTCCTCGTCCAAGGCCTCGAGCAGGGCCGTGGCCGAAGCGTTCATGCGTTGTCCAACCAGCTGTACAGGAGCTGACCGGCGATGGAGATCGTCGAGGGAGCGCGCACCTCGCCGTTCGCAATGGCAGCGCGCAGCTCCGTCCGGGTGAACCAGCGCAGCGAGGCGATCTCCGCCTCGTCGGCGGCGAAGTCTCGGCTGGGAGCGACGGCCGAGAAGCCGAGCATGAGCGAACAGGGAAACGGCCACGGCTGAGAGCCCAGATACCGCGGTTCAGTGACTTCGAGATGAGCTTCTTCCCAGATCTCGCGGATCACCGCGTGCTCGAGTGTCTCACCCGGTTCGACGAATCCGGCCAGGAGCGAATACCGGTCGGATTCCCAGGCGGCGTTGTTTCCCAACAGGACACGTTCGACTCCGTCCTCATCGGTGTTGACGATGACGACGATGACTGCCGGATCGGTGCGGGGAAAGTGTTCGCTTCCGGTCTCCGGATCGCGGCGGACCCATCCGCCCATGATCGGAGTGGTCGGGGTGCCGGTACGCGGGGAGAACCGGTGTGCACGATGCCAGTTTCCCAAACCGACGATCTCGCAGGCCAAGGATACCTGCACATCGTCAAGGGCTTCGGCGAGATGACGCAGGGGGAGCCAGACGGGTTCGGAACTGTCGATCCCCTCTCCCGGCGCGGTCAGCAGATCGGTGGCGTCCCGGGCGCGCGAGGCGTCCAATCGGGAATCGACGTGGCTGCGACCGTCGTCGTCCAAGGACACTCCGATATAGCGGGTGCCCTGTGGGTCTTGTCCGAGGTAGACCTCCGTCTGACCCTCCGGCACAGCTTCGCAGTCGGTCAGGAAGAGCCCACCACCGGCGACGAGCAGCGATCCGCGATGTTCGAAGACGGCGCGGGCCCCTGAGGCCCAGATCTCGCTGAGTTCTCCGTCTTGGCCCCGAGTCAGATGGTCCCGATCGATTCCGTGTCGGGCGAGGCTGATCGGCTGCACTGGAGGCAATGGCTTCATGCCCTCCACGATATCTCAGCGTCCTGACACGACGACCGTGACCGTGAATGCCTGACAGGGCCCGAATGTTCCCTCGGCAGACACGCTCGACGGCGAGTCCCGTGTCTCAGCCGAACCCAGACGGTAGATTGGGGAAGGTGGATACCAAGGCGCTCAAGTTGACTGCGATCGCGGCGACGATGCTCGACGGCTTCGTCCCGACGACATGGACACCCCTGCCGCCGCTGGATGCCGGAGTCAGAGTCCTACTCGGCGATGACGATCAGCAGCTCGTCGCAACGGCTCAGACCCAGCTCGATCGGACCGCGGACATCGGCTCAGCAGCCGAGGCGGGACGAATCTACGAGTCCATGTATCCACACGCTGACTTCGTATGGCCGCGTCTGCGGGCCATCACCGAGGTGGACGCCGACTATTTCGACACGTCGTCCCCGACGACTGTGACACTGGCCGATCCGCTGCCGGGTGCGCCTCTGGGAGATGTGCCCATCTCCGACACTGCGCGGGCCAGTTCGCTGGCCCAGGCTCTGGCGACTCTGCATTCGGCTGCGCCCGAGCCCGTCGCCGATGCCGGTTTCCCGGTGGAGGATCCCTCTCGATCACAGTTCCTCATCCTTGAGCGCCTCGATCAGGCGGCGAGCACCGGAAGAGTCCCGTCGTCTCTGCTGCAGCATTGGGAGGAGGAATTCGAGAAGGTGGCGCTCTGGCATTTCCTCGCCACGCCCATCCACGGCTCTCTTGATGAGACGAGCGTCTATACCGATCAGGAGCGAGTGCTCGCACTCGCCGAGATCGGTCGTCTGCGCGTCGCCGATCCGGCCATCGATCTGGCGGCGGCCTCCGCGCTGATCGATCCTGCCGCCCTGCCGACCTTCTACGAGGAGTACCGCAATTCCCGACCCCGCGCCGACGAGCATGTCATTGCCCGCGCCGAGCTGTTGGCCGAATTCGCGGTGCTCGACTGGCTGCTCGAGGCGGTCGACTCCGGGGATGAGACCGCCGTCGAGGATGCCGCCGGGCTCCTCAGCTCGTTCAATGAGGTCCTGTTCGGTTCCTCCGCCGATGCAGCCGCCTCTGCTGAGGAACCGACTTCTGTTTCCGCAACCGAACCTGCAGACGGTGGAGACACTCGCGGAGCGGCCCCGCGTTCCTCTGCCCCGGCAGCGGCTGATGCTCCCGACGTGGAAGCCGCGATCACGGAGACCGCAGCCCCCGATGTGTTCATTCCCGGAGCTCAGCCTCCGTCGGCGCCCTCGGATGACGATTCGGAGTTCGACTTTGAGCCGGGATCGCAGGTGCGGACAGAGCCGACTCGGGACGCCGACGAAACTGATGACGGGGAAGAGACCGGCCGGATCCGCTGATCTCAGCCCATGTCGTTGGCTTCCAGCCATTCGACGACTTCGGCCTCATCAGGCAGGTCGGTGAACTGCACGATGTCGTCACTGCCGACGAAGTAGAACGTCCCCGTCACCTCGGCGATCTCCGGATGCACCCTGAGAATCGCGAACCGGTAGAGCGCCAGCTGCCATTTCATCACTTCGAGCACTGCCGCATCGGGTTTCTTCGAGGTCTTCCAATCCACAACCTCGGCATGGTCCCCGGTGATGAAGACCGCATCGATCTTCCCCGGCACCCGGAATCTGCCGAGGACGAGTTCGAAGGACATCTCCACATGGTCGGCCCGACGCGTAGCGAACTCGGAGGCTGAGAACGTCGCCTGCAGCCGTTCGACCGTCGCGGCGTCGATCGGTCTCACCGATTCGTCTTCGCCGATATCGATGCTCGACTGGCCGAAGTGCTGTTCCACCCAGGAATGAAAGGTCGTTCCGATCTCGGCCGCCCGACTGGGCGGAGCCGGGATCGGACGCAGGGTCTGCGTACGGAAACCCTGCGGGTCCCTCCTCCATGCGACCAGGGCCGTTGCCGACAGACGGTCGGGCATGGCCGCAGCGGACACCGCTTCGGGCCGGTCACCGATGCGCAGTGCCTGAGCGGCGAAGCGCCCGATCGTTCCCGGATTCTCGGCCAAGGTCTCCAAGCTGACGTCCGGGCTCGCTTCGACCCAACTGGCGGCTCGCTGTGCGGCGGCGACCTGCTTCGTGCGCGGCACCGGCCAGGGAGTGGTCTCGATGCGGTCCTCCGCCGTGTCGTCGGCAGGTTCCGGAATCTCCACTTCGAGGCCCAAGGCTTCGATCGCTTCGGTGAGGAAGGGCGAGGGGTGGTCGGGAACCGCGCGCGGACCCATCAGTTCCGCCCCGAGCCACAGATGCCTCTTCGCACGGGTGAACGCCACGTAGGCGAGGCGCCGCTCCTCCCCCTCGTGCGCGTCGGCAATTCGTGGACGGATGAAGTCTCCGATCCACTCATCCAGGGCCTTCTTCGTGTCGAATTCGGCCTCCCGCAGGTCGAAGTTGACGAGGTGTGCGCGGTCACCGCGCAACGGGTACGGGAGAGCCGTGCGATCCATCCACCCTTCCTTGTCCCGCGGCTCGGTGGGAAAGTCCTTGACCACCAGAGAGGGAACGGCGACGGCGTCGAACTCCAGACCCTTCGAGGCATGGACGGTCATGATGTTGATCGCGTCGGCTGCCGTCGTCGGCTCGGCGACGCTCAGCGCATCGTGAGCTTCCATGAGACTGAGCCAGGACAGGAAGCCTGTGATCGAGGGTTTGTCATCGGTGGCCGAGTACTGGCTGGCCGCGGAGAGGAATGCGTCGACGGAGGCTCTGTGCAGATTGCGCAGCGAATCGCTGAGGCCCCAGATATCCGAATCGATTCCGGTCTCGGACATCGCAGTGCGGATGATCGAGGCCACGGTGCCCGTTCCCGACCGGGTGGCCCGCAGCGCGCGAGCCAACCGGACCAGACGATGCAGTGCCTCCGAGCTCAGACCGGACTGCTGATAGTCAGCGATGAGTCCCCTGTCAGCAGCTGTCCGCGCTCCTTGGTCGAGGACGCGCCGCACTTCGATGAGCTCATCGATGCCTTCGACGATCGTCGCCTGGTCGATGGCTTCGGCGATGACCTCCTCGGCGGCCGGTTCGGCTCGCTCGGATGCTCGCCGCTCGGTCTGACGGCGAGTGAAGGCCTGCAGCCCCGCGATGTCGCTTGCGCCGAGGCCGAGCATGCGTCCGCTGACGAGCCTCATGATCTCGTCGCCGGCCATAGGATCGACCGCAGCGGTGAGCACCGCGCGCAGATCTGCGACGAAGGGATCGGTCAGCAGCCCGGAGGAACCGTGCACGTGCACAGCGAATCCGGCGGCTTCCAGCGCCGCCGCGACCGGCGCGAAGTGGGCACGTTTGCGGCACAGCACGGCTTTCGACGACCCTGCGGGGACCGTATGGAACCATTCCGTGAGTGCGCGCAGGCCTGCGGTGAGGAAATCGGGATCGTGAGCACCCGAGCTGATCTCGACGCTGACTTCGCCCTCCCCCGCACCATCGCGAGCCGACAGTGGGGACTCGCTCCTGTCAGCAAGTCCGGCGGCAATGCGGTTGGCCACCTGCAGGATCGAGCGGTCGTTGCGCCAACTTGTGCTCAGTGACAGGGATTCGACGTCGCTGAAGTCCGATGAGAAACGCACCATGTTGTCGGCGCTGGCGCCGCGCCAACCGTAGATTGCCTGTCGGGGATCACCGACTGCGGTCACTGCGGTGGAGTGGAAGAGGTCGCGCAAGAGCTTCAGCTGAGCCACCGAGGTGTCTTGGAACTCGTCGAGGAGGACGATCTTCCACCTGGCTCTCTCGGTCTCGGCTGCGGCGGGCACCTCGTCGAGGATGCGTTGGGCGAAACGCACCTGGTCAGAGAAGTCCATGGCCAGATTGCGCCGTTTCGCGCGCATATAGGCGTCAGCCAGTCGGGCCGTTCGGATCTTCGCTTCGAGTTTCGCCCGTCGTCCATTGGGATCGACGGGCTTGCCCTTGCTGGACATCAGGGCAGCCAGACACTGCTCGAGATAGTCCGTGACGTCGTCGACATCACGGCCGTGATCATTCATCTGCCCCGCCAGGGCGATGACGTCGGCGATCATCGTCTCGCGGGAGAAATCGCCGGGGATCTCGTCGGGTGGTGTCGAATCGATGAGAGTCCCGGCGATGGTGTGTGCTGCGGCGTCATCGAGGAGGACAGTTTCGGGTTCGATGCCGATGCTCACCCCGTGTTCGCTGACGAGGGACGCGGCATACGAGTTGTATGTTGACACGGTCGGATTGTCGAGACCGGGCAGGGAAAGGTCCTGACCCCGGCCGAGGTTGTGCCGCAGACGCGACAGAAGCACTCGGATGCGTCCGCTGAGTTCTCCGACGGCTTTGCGGGTGAAGGTCAGGCCGAGGATCTCTTCGGGAGAGACGAACTCGTTGGCGACCAGCCACACCACTCGCTGAGAGATGACTGTGGTCTTTCCTGATCCGGCCCCGGCGGTGACTTTCATCGACTGTGCCGGGTCGGCCTCGATGATCACCTTCTGCTCTGGGCTCGGAGGGAAGGCCTGGGCGGGGTCGGCAGCCGTGAGCTCGGCAAGCTGCTCGGCGGTGAAGCGCATCAGTTCTCCTCCAACATCTTCGGGCCGATCGCCGGGCACGATGATCGGACGGGGCACGACTTGCACTTCTGCGGGTCGACCCGTGCAGGGAAGCTCGCGGCACGCATCCTGCCGGACACGTCGTCGATGAGTTCACGCGCCCAGTCGGGGTTCTCATCGATGTCGAGCGCCGACTGCTCCCGAACGGTGCGAGCCGACTTGCGCAGGAAAACGAGTTCAGCGCCGAAAGCGTGTGCATCGAGCTCCTGGTCCTCACCGATCCTGATGGTCCCGGAATTGATGGCTTCCTGATACACACCAAGCTGCGCATGCCGGTCCATCTCCTTGCCGGCGACGACGTTCCTGCCGGTCTTGAAGTCGACGATGCGCAGTCCGCCCTCAACCTCCTCGACTCGGTCGAGGCGTCCGGTGACCTTCCACTCACGTCCGTTCGAGTCGACACCGACCGCATAGACCTGTGCTTCGACTCCGACGAGGCGGCCCGGAGTCTTCTTGATGTAGTCGCCGAGACGGTCGGCCATGTTCATCGCCACGTCGAATTCCCGTTCGCGTTCCCATGCTGCGTCGAATTCCAAGGACGCGAACTCAGTTTCCACGAAGCTGCGGATCGCGGAGGTGGGGCCCTCCGGATAGTTCTCGGCGGCGGCGTGGATGATGGTTCCGAGACTTTGGGCTGTCGACATCGGGCGGTCACCACCGTTGCGGGTGAGGAACCACCGCAGAGAGCAGTCGGTGAATGCTTCGACCTGTGAGGGTGAGACGCGAACCGTATCGGAGTCGGTGAAGAGCGGCTCATTCGTGGTGATGTCCTCAGCCTCGCGCCACTGGGTCGGTGACCCCACCGCCCCGCCGCCAGCTGAGAGCGCCCGCATCAGCGCCGCCCATGACTGCGTATCCGCGTCCGGAATCGCAGAGCTTTCGGAGCTTTCGGTCGCGGTGGCGTCCACAAGCGCCGACGATGACCCCGTAGCTTCGACATCGGCCGCGGCAGCCGTTTGCAGCAGATGAGCGCGGGCATGTGCTGCCATCTCCGGCACCGTCAGCGGAGGCAGCTCATCCTCGTGGGTGATCGCATAGCCGTCGGCCGCCTCGGTGCCCTTGGCGGAGCCTGCGGTGAGCACATCGAAGAACGGGGACGGTTCTGTCTCCGCATCGGAGACGGCGGTGACGATCACGTGCTCCTGGGCTCGGCTGAGCGCGGTGAAGAACAGCTCGCCCTCTTCGCGCAGATTCGTCCGTTTCGCATGCGCGTGGTAGCCGGGGTCACCCGTGACCGTCTCACCCGTGGCGAGCACCGCCGTGAGATCGGTGAGGCCGAGGATTCCGCCGCGCAGCTTCGGGTTCGGCCAGACGCCTTCGTTGACTTCGGCGATGATCACCAGAGGCACACGGACATGGGCCAGTGAGGACGGGGTGCCCACCAGCACGTGGTCGGCGAATCCTGCGGTATCGGCCAGGGAGTCCTGTGCGATGTCCTGTTCGGCGACGATGCCGGCGAACGAGCGAGCGGTGAAACCGCCGCGGTCGGCGATCTTCTCGGCCAGCGCGAACAGCCGCAGCACCGAATCGAGATAGCCGTTGGTCACCGATTCCGGGTCGCGCAGGGCTTCGGTCTGCCATTTCTCAGCGACTCCGGCCGCGTCCCAGATGCTCCAGAGCGCTTGGTGGGGGTCGGTGGTGCCGACCTCAGCAGCGGCGTGGAGCATCCGTGAGATCGTGGCCAGTCCCTGTGGGGACGAATCGTCGATCGGGCTGCGCAGTGCCTGAGCCAGCGACGCCGTGCTGTTGGATGCCGGGAACTGTTGGCGCACTGCTCGTCGGAAACGGCGGATCTGCACGGGGTCGAGGCGGACGTAGATGCTGCCGGCCAGGGACAGAGCGAGGTCGGCGATCGACTCGTCGTCGTCGAAATCAGGGGCGACCGAAAGCAGGTCCAACAGCGGTGCGGTCGCGGGGTCGACATTGAGTGGCTGCATGAGAGTGGCGATCGAGACACCTGAGGCTCTCAGCTCATTGGCGATCGCGCGAGCACTCGACGAATTGCGGCAGATGAGTGCGACATCGGACCAGCTGTGCCCCTGTTCGACGAAGTTCGTGATCCGACGGGCCAGATATCGGTGTCCGGAAGCACTGCCCTCGAATACGTGCGTCTCCACGGCAGGCTCGGATGACACGGGAGACAGCCCTTCTACCGGTGCCGCTGTCGGAGCTGATTGCGCCACGGTCGCCGACGCCTCAGCGGAAGCCTCAGAATCAACAGCATCCTCGTGGGGACGTGGGCGCGGCATATGACCGGTCGACCAGCGCGTGGTGATCCTGGCTCCGAAGCCGTCGATGGTCTTCGCCAATGCAGGTTCGACATCCCACTGGCGATCGAGCACGACCGTTTCGAAGCCGGCCTCGGCTGTCGCCCGATCGATGATCGACGCGTCGGCTCCGTGGAAACGTCCGGTCACCGTCTCGGGCGAGCCGAACAGAGCGATCGCACTTCCCCTGGAGCGCAGCTGTTCGAGGATTCCCCAACTGGCGGCAGGGAAGTCCTGGACCCCGTCGGCCAGAACCACTGTGGGCAATCGGTCGGGGGCGAACGTCCACGATCGCCCGGCCGTCACCTCGGCGGGTTCGCGGAGGATCTCGAACGCGGCAAGAGCGAGAACGGTCGCGGAGTCGACGCCCCCGTAGCCGGGCATGGACATGATGCCCAGATATTCGTCGAGGATCTCAGCCACGGCCTGCCACCGAGGGTCGGGGTTGTCGGCAAGGGCACGATCCAGGGCGCTGCGACCGAAGTCGAACACGTGCTCCGCGATCTCCGGCGACGTGTCGGGCGTGCGCATTCCGAAGTCGAACTCCATCACTCGGTTGAGCGCGTCGCGGACCTCGGTTCGAAAGGCCGAGGTCGAGCGCACCTCGGCGGTGATCTCCGACGGCCACGCCGGGCCGCGGGAACGACCGAGTTCGTGACCGGCGAGGAGATCGGCGAGGAACACATCCTGATCAGCACCGGAGATGAATTCGAGGTCTTCGCCGGTCCGCGTCGTATGTGCGGCACGAGCGATCCCGTAAGCGAACGACGCCAGACTGCGGGCCGGGGCGGAGGAGAGAACCGCGTCGGCGGGCAGCTCGAGACGATTGCGCAGCACATCGGCGTGATCGCGGTCGGGTGTGAGAACGAGGACCGAGGCGGGGTCGATCGTCGACACCAGCTGTGCGTAGAGCGACTCGAGCAGAGTCGTCTTCCCGGTTCCCGGCCGCCCGATGATATTCAGGCAGCCGCCGGAGAGCAGGGTGCTGCCCATCCGCTGCGTCATCTCATCCATACTCGTATTCCATCACGGCCCGCTGACATGAGACTTCCGAGCCCCTGACCGGCGCGTCGTCAAAGTGACAGCGCGGATGCCCGGTGCACAGCCTGTCTTCGCGTAGCATTGAAGAATGTCGAGTCCACAACAGAGATTGCCCCGTGACCAGCGCCGCGACCAATTAGTGGGAGTCGCACGCTCCGTTTTCGCCACCCGTGGATATCGGACGACCTCGATGGACATGATCGCCGAGGCAGCCGGTGTGTCCAAGCCCGTGCTCTATCAGCACTTCGACTCGAAGCAGGACCTCTACCTGGCACTCATAGATTCCTCGGCGGCGCTACTCGACTCTCGGCTCGCCGAAGCTCTGGGATCGACGACCGATCCGCATGAGCAGGTGCACGCGACCTATCGCGCGTATTTCGACTTCGTGGTCTCACACCGCGAAGAGTTCGTCATCATCTTCAATTCGGACGTCTACGAGCCGAAAGCCGAACAGAAGCTGCGCGCACTGCGGGAGAGTTCGGCGACACGGGTCGTGTCGGCGCTGAAGAACTTCGCCCGCCTCAGCGACGATGAGGCACAGCTGCTGTGCCGGGCTCTCATCGGCACCGCCGAGGTCGTCGTCAAGCAGATCGACTCTCAGCGCGGTGTCGACGTCGACACGGCTGTCGAACTGCTCACCCAGATGAGCTGGGGCGGACTGCGGTCGTTCGCGGATCGCTGACGTTCCACCGGCCGCTCAGCCTTCAGCGGAATCCATGGGGAAGAAACCCGAGCCTGCGGACGTTAAGCTGAACACAGTCCAATCCGTCATCGATCACCGAGCATCGGCACAAGGAGCACCATGGAAATCAAGATCGGCGTCAAGCAGACTCAGCGCGAGATCACCCTCGAAACGGACGAGGATGCGAAGGCTCTCGCCGCCCGCATCGAAGAGAAGATCCAGTCCGATGGGCTGCTGACCTTCACCGATACGAAAGGCCGTCAGGTCTACGTTCCCTCCGCTTCGCTCGGCTACCTCGAAATCGGTGCCGAGACTTCACGCCGCGTGGGCTTCAGCGCCTGAGCTGCGCCTGCGCGGAAGGGCCCCGGTCACAACGACCGGGGCCCTTCCGCGTTCGCGGCGGAACCGTGCGTCTCTCATGGGATCGCGAGTCCGTCGCAGGATCGTCCTGCAGACGCGGAATCGTGGTCCGCGGCCGGTGCAGGTGTCCCTCGCGGGATCAGGCGACGAGACCGAGCGCCGACATCCGCTTCGAGTGATTCGACGTCACCGCAGGGATCAGTTCGACGACGAGATCTTCGTCGAGGCCGAGGAAGGGATCGGTGAGCAGACTGCGTGCCCGTCCCAGGGTCTCGGCGACGAGCTTGCGGCCCCACAGTGCCAGCCGCGAGGCCAGCTGTGTGTCGACGGCCACTTCGGATGTCAGACGATTGCGCGCATATTCGCTGGCACGTGTATCATCAAGAATTGCAATAGCCAGGCTGTATCCGGGCTCCGCGAGTTCGTCCACCGCCGTGCGGTAGAAATCATTCATGATTCCGTCGAAGACGAAACCCTTCATGAGGCTTTCGTACCAGTCGCGAGGACGAGTCCTTTCAGCCAGAGTGCTGAAGGTCGGTTCGAAATGCTGACAGAGCTCGATCACATCCTGGCCCATCTGATCGATGTGCTGTGAGAGCTGTTCGAAGTTCGCGAATGACTGAGAGGCCAGCCGCGCCAGGATGACCTTGTCATCCAGATCCGCTGCGGTCGTCGCGTTTGTGGCCATACGTTCGAAACCGGTCAGCTCGCCGAACGCCAGAAGTGCGAGCGTTGCAGCATCATTACCGGCCAATGGGACAGAATCGGGCATAGTTCAAGACTACCGGTTCGCACCATGACAAGCGCGTACGCGCTAAAAGGAGTTTGGAATATGGCGGAGACAGAAGCGGATTTCGCGGAGCTGGGAGTCGCCGGACCGATCGTGGCCTCACTGGCCTCGGCAGGAATCACCCACCCCTTCCCCATTCAGGCGCTGACACTGCCCGTGGCACTGTCGGGAGCCGACATCATCGGGCAGGCGAAGACGGGTACCGGAAAGACCCTGGGATTCGGAATCCCCCTGCTCCAGCGTGTCGTCGGCAAAACCGAGGACTCGTCGGTCACCTCCGACGCCGATTCGACTCCCGACAGCATGGGCGATGCCAAGGAGCCGCGGCTGCCGCAGGCCCTCGTGGTCGTTCCCACCCGTGAGCTGGCCAAGCAGGTCGCGGCCGACCTCGTCACCGCCTCGGTGCAGCGTGACATCGACATCATGACCATCTACGGCGGCATGGACTTCGATCCGCAGATCAACCAGCTCAAATCCGGCGTCGACGTCGTCGTCGGCACCCCCGGCCGCCTCCTCGATCTCTACGGTCGCAAGATCCTCAAGCTCCACCGCGTCCGCACCGTCGTCCTCGACGAAGCCGATGAGATGCTCGACCTGGGCTTCCTGCCCGACGTCGAGAAGATCATCAACGCGGTGCCCGCCCACCGGCAGACGATGCTGTTCTCCGCGACGATGCCGGGGGCGGTCATCACCCTCGCCCGCCGCTACATGAACCAGCCCACCCACATCCGCGCCCAGGACCATGAGGACCTGTCGCTGACGGGTAAGAACACGACGCAGTTCGTCTACCGCGCCCATTCGATGGACAAATCCGAGCTCGTCGCCCGCATGCTCCAGGCCGAGGGCCGTGGCCGCACGATCATCTTCACCCGCACCAAGCGCACCGCCGACAAGCTCGCCGCCGAACTCGAGGATCGCGGTTTCGCGGTCAAGGCTCTCCACGGCGATCTCGGTCAGTCACAACGCGAGAAAGCTCTGAAGTCCTTCCGCGACGGAAAGGTCGACGTGCTCGTGGCCACGGATGTCGCGGCCCGCGGAATCGACATCGACGATGTCACCCATGTCGTGAACTACCAGTGCCCTGAGGACGAGAAGACCTACGTCCATCGCATCGGACGTACCGGTCGAGCCGGCAACTCCGGTGTTGCCATGACCCTGGTCGACTGGGATGACATGCCCCGCTGGCGTCTCATCAACAAGGCCCTCGGGCTCGATTTCGATGAACCGGTCGAAACTTATTCGACGTCCCCGCACTTCTTCGCCGACCTGGGCATCCCGAAGGGCACCAAGGGCCGGCTACCGCGCCAGCGCCCCGAAGGCGAGGACGAGAATTCCACCGGTGAGCGCAAGGGCCGCGGATCCGATCGTCGCGGTTCCGGCCGTGGCAGTTCGGATTCTCGCCGAGGCGGCTCATCCGACCGTCGTGATTCCTCCTCCGACTCCGGTAGCGACGACCGCAAACCGCGCCGCCAGCGCAGCCGTCGCCGCACTCGCGGCGGCAAGCCGGTCAACCGCGCGCAGGGCGGCCAGGCGAGTCAGGGCGGCCACTCGGCCACCGACTCCAGCGAGGACTGATCCATCCGCAGGCGAGACCGATTCGCCTCACTGCCTGCACGAAGGGCCCCGACCACCCGGTCGGGGCCCTTCGTTCATCCTGTGTTCAATTCGACCCCCGACCCCGTTCAATTCTGTGACCGATGATGTTCGGACGCCATGTCATCGAGTACGAACGAGAGTGAGTCATTGTTCGGTTCACGCCGGTTGGACGACGAGTCCCCCGCAGCTCCCACCCGGGTCGGCCTCTCCCCCGCCGAGCCGACGGCCGGACCAGCCCCAGCTGAGAAGCCGACAGTGGCACCTGCCCCGACTGCGAAGCCGAAGGCCTCGAAAGCGCACCGCCACGACGTCGACGTCATGCGAGTGCTCGCCGGGCTCACCGTCATGATCGGCCACTCGGGTGGCGTCCTCATCGGCCGATCCGACGAGGGCAGCGACGCATGGTGGCTCGGCCATCTCGCCGAGGCGGTCAATCCCTGGGCCGTGCCGATGTTCTTCATGATCGCCGGTTGGGCAGTGCTCGCCGGTGCACCTCCGCGCACCGAAGCGAAGATGTGGGACCGCATCGTCCGGCATGTCGTTCCGCTGGCCGCCTGGTCGGTCATCTTCGTGCTCGGCTTCAACCTCTTCGACACCGATGAGGTCGACGTCCGACACGACCTCGTGCGCAGCTTCCTCGAAGCCGGTCGCCCGGCTTTCCACCTCTGGTATCTCTACGCGTACATTCCGCTCATCCTGGTCTTCGGCGCACTCGTCCTGTTCTGGAAGGGGCAGCGACCGTGGAAGCTCGCGGCGCTGGCTCTCGTCCTCGCAGGATCGACCGTGTGGGCACCGTTCGTCCTCGAGATCATCGGCTCCGACCAGGATGCGTGGAAGTGGGGCTTCGCGACATATCAGGTCGTCTACTTCGTCATCGGGGCCTTCATCATCCATCACGCGCATGAGCTGCGACCGCCGATCTGGACGCTGTGTCTGCTCTTCGCAGTCTCTGCGCTCGGCGTGCTGTGGTGGGAGTCGCGACGGTCCTATCCGATCGAGAATGCGAACCCGCTCATCGTCGGACTCGCTGTCAGCGTCATCCTCCTCGTCTCCCGCATCCGCCTCAGCGGGCGGGCCAAGAAGGTCTTCACGACGATGGCGACGGCATCATTCGGTGCATTCCTCGTCCACGTGTTCTTCCTCGAACTGTTCTTCGAACGCCTCTTCGACGTCGATGCTGCACCGATCCTGCTCGTCATCCAGTATGTGGGCCTGCTCGCGCTCATGGCGGCTCTGTCGTACGCGCTGAGCTTCGCCTGGGGAAAGCTCCATCTGCGCCGAATCCTCGGCTGATCTCAGCCCCCAGTTGAAGGCTGGCACAGCTCGGAGTCGGACTCACCCCTGGATGTAGTCGACTCCACCCGGCCGTGAAGCTGCACGTTCGAGCAGCTTCGCGAGCATATGGTCGGAAGTGACGTGCTCGCCGAGGCGGTTGGGCTTGCCCGTGCCGTGGTAGTCGCTGGAGCCGGTGACGATGAGATCGTGCTCATGGGCCAGACGTCGCATCGCCTCTCGCTCCTGCGGAGGGTTGTCCCTATGGTCGACCTCGAGTCCGTCGAGACCGGCGGCGATGAATTCGGTCATCGCCCAATCAGGCACGACCCGACCGCGCATGGCCGCGCGCGGATGGGCGAAGACCGAGACTCCCCCGGCCTCCCGAATCAGCCCGATCGCGGTGATCGGATCGATCGTCGGCAGGGACACATGATATTTTCCCTGGCTGGAAAGAATCGACGAGAACGCTTCGGTGCGGGACTCGACGACGCCCGCTGCGACCAGCGCATCGGCGATATGCGGACGTCCGATCGTGGCGTCCTCTCCCGAGACGGAGAGCACCGCATCCATGTCGATCGGATAGTCTTCGGCCAATCGTTCGATGATGAGGTGGGTGCGATCGAGTCTCGCCCGCCTTGTCTCCTGCACGACCTCGGCCAGCCCTGTATCGTACGGGTCGTGGAGGTAGGAGAGCAGGTGCACGCTGATCCCCTCGTAACGGCAGGAGATCTCCATTCCCCTCACCAGACCGAGCCCGTAGACGCGGGCGGCATCCTCGGCAAGGGTCCAACCTGCAGTGGTGTCGTGGTCGGTGAGTCCGACGACGTCGATGCCCTCCATCGAGGCTTCTGAGATGAGTTCGGACGGGGTCTGGGTCCCGTCCGAAAATGCGGTGTGCACGTGGAGATCGATGACCATGGTCACAGTCTATCTGCATCTGTCGTTCCGACTTCCACGTGTACACACCATGTCACTCCGCCCGTCTAGACTGGCGGCATGACAGAGCAGAACTCAGATACCCCAGACTCGACTCAGGACCTCGCAGACCGCGTCAACAACCGCTCGCATCGCCCGAATTCCGCCGCCTTCCGCGACTTCGTCGCCTCTGGTTGGGATCGCACTCCCCTCAACGCCGAGGCTCTCGCCGCCGCCGGTTTCACCCCAGCCCGTCGGGACGCGGTCTCGGCGGCATTCCCCGGCGAACGGCTCGTCGTTCCCGCCGGCGGACTCAAGGTCCGCTCGAACGACACCGATTATCGCTTCCGTGCTCATTCCGCGTTCATCCACCTCACGGGTCTGGAAGCCGATTCCGAACCCGACGCCGTGCTCGTCTTCGAACCCGAGGACGACGGCCACGATGTGACGCTGTACTTCCGTCCCCGCGCCGGTGCCGATACGGAGGAGTTCTTCTCCGATTCCCGATACGGAGAGTACTGGGTCGGACCGCGTGCCGATCTCGAAGCGATGTCCACCATGACCGGCATCGCAACGGAGAGCTCCGCCACTGTCGATGACGCCATTACGAAGGATCTCGGGGCCATCTCCGTGCGCCTCGTCCGACAGGCCGACGCCCGCATCGACGGAGTCATCGACCTGGCTCGCACCCAGGTCCAGGCCGATCTCGAGACATCCGAGGCAGGAGACGCCGAACTGGCCCAGCTGCTCTCCGAGCTGCGCCTGATCAAGGACGACCACGAGATCGCGCAGCTGCGCGAAGCCGTCGCCATCACCCGCGCCGGTTTCGACAACGTGGTGGCAGCGCTGCCGAAGGCACTAGGACACCGTCGTGGTGAGCGAGTCGTCGAGACCGCGTTCGAGACCGCCGCTCGCTCCGACGGCAACGGGGTCGGCTACGACACGATCGCCGCCTCGGGCAACAATGCCTGCACCCTGCACTGGATCCGCAATGACGGTCAGGTCCGGGACGGTGACCTCATCCTCGTCGATGCCGGAGCCGAAGCCGATTCGCTCTACACTGCGGACATCACCCGCACCCTACCTGTTTCGGGCGCCTTCACTCCGGTGCAGGCGAAGATCTACGATGCCGTGCTCGATGCCGCCGATGCCGCGTTCGCTGTGGCCGCAGATCACCCCAACCGTCCTGTGAAGTTCCGTGAGGTCCACGAGGCGGCAATGGAGGTCATCGCGAAGCGTCTCGAAGAGTTCGGTGTGCTGCCGGTCTCCGCCGCCGTTTCGCTGTCACCGGAAGGACAGCAGCACCGTCGGTGGATGGTCCACGGCACCAGTCATCACCTCGGCCTCGACGTCCATGATTGTGCGCAGGCGAGAGCGGAGATGTACTTGGACGCGACCATCGAACCTGGAATGGTCTTCACCATCGAACCCGGACTGTACTTCAAATCAGACGACCTGCTCCTGCCCGAGGAGTTCCGCGGCAACGGTGTCCGCATCGAGGACGACGTCCTCGTCACCGCCGACGGAGTGGAGAATCTCTCGGCCGAATTCCCCCGCACCCGCGCCGAGATCGAGGCCTGGGTGCAGGGCCGGCCCCAGGACCGCTGATGACCTCGGATACCGCGCGCGGTTCGGGCCCCGAGGCACGACCCGGCCCGTTCCGCGGGCGCGGAGTCCTCGAGATCCCCGGTATCCGCCTCGGCCATGCGGGTGAGTTCACCGACAGCCGGCTGACGGGGATCACCACCGTGCTGCCCCCGATTGGTTCGACCATCGGCGTCGATGTCCGCGGGGGCGGTCCCGCCACACGTGAGACCGATGTCATCGCGCCGGGAACACATTCCTATGGGGCCGATGCCATCGTCCTCTCCGGTGGATCCGCATTCGGGCTGGGTGCCGTCTCCGGAGTCGTCGACACCCTCGCCGAGGCGAGGCTCGGATTCCCTGCTCCCGGACTTGCCGATGCGGTCATTCCGCTCGTTCCCGCCGCCGCGATCTTCGACCTCGGCCGCGGAAACGGTTCCGTGGCACCGCCGAGACCGGACGAAGGCGCCGAGGCGACACGAGCGGCGCTGTCCGGACGGACGGACGACGTCCGAGGCAGCATCGGGGCAGGCATCGGAGCCCGGTCCGGATTCCAGAGTGTGCGCGGAGGGCTCGGATCCTATGCCGTCCGGCTGCCCAGCGGAACCACAGTCGCGGCGCTCGTCGTGGCGAATTCGCTGGGAACGATCGGCACGCCGTCGGGCGGTCTGTGGTTGGACCCGCTGCTGCGCTCGATCGGCCTCGATCTGCCGAAGGTGCTGGGTCTCCCCGCCTCGGCACCGCCAGACCCGGGGACTGCTGCGAAGAACACGACGATTGCGATCGTCGCAACCGATGCACGCCTCGACTCGGCGCAGACCACGCGGATGGCATCGGGGGCGCACGCGGGCATCTCCCGAGCTGTGCTGCCCTCGCACACCCTCTTCGACGGCGACACGGTCTTCGGCATCGCCACCGGAGCGCAGGATCTGCCCTCCGATCGTGACGCCGCCACCCGAGAGCTCGTGATGATCTCCGCGGCGGCGGCCGATGCGCTGAGCTTGGCGATCCTCGACGCCCATGCTTCGGCGACACCTGTCGACAGCTCGTGGGGGCAGCCGCCGACGCTGAGCGAGATCGCACCGGATTTCACCTCGGAGTTCAACGCTCTCTGATCACGGAGACGGGGCCCGCCGTTCGGCGGGCCCCGCTCCTCCCAGTTCTCCGCAGCTTCCAAGCGCCATCATCCGACAGCTACGCGGAGGTGCAGCTCCTTCTTCAGCTGTCAGTCGTTGCGAGCCGACTGAGCCTCTTCGGAGTCGAGACCCTTCGGATCCCGGACTTCCTTCTTCTGCTGAGCATCGAAGCCATCCTGACGCAGCAGCTTCTGCGATTCGGTCTTCGCGGCGGCCTCATCCTCGACCACGGTGAACCGGACCGACTCGGTGAAGTCACGACCGTAGCGGTCGGTTCCGGTCACCTCGGCGGTGTGGGTGCCCAGGTCGAGGTTCTTGGGGATCTCGGTCCGCCACAGGTGCGAGCTCGACTGGCCCACATTGCCGGAGGTGCGAAGGTTCTGAGATGCCGTGTACGGATCGGTGTACTCCCAGCCCTTGGCCAGAGCTTCGCCCTTGCCCGGCTGAGTGTGCTCGGACTGCTTCGGTGCTTTGCCGTCGAAGCTGACTTCGACTCGTGCGTCCGAGGTGCCGGCGAGGAAGCTCGAGGTCAGCCAGGTCTCGCCCTGCTTGAGGTCCTCGCGGGTGACGACGCGTTCGGAGACCTCCTTCGGAGCAGTGCCATCCTTGTCCGCGTCCTGCCAGTCCTGGGCCTTCTGCGCCCAGTCACGCCACTCGGGCGAGTTCACGCCGAGCAGCAGCTGATGGTCGTCGGATTCGTTGCGCACGGTGTAGCGTTCGCTGCGCGAAGCACCGTCGTATTCGAGGGTGAGCACGCCCGGTTCCGAAGCGTCCTGAGTGAACGAGTACGGCAACCCGTCGGCGTTGAGGCCGCCGGAGTACCAGTCGCCGGAGACGGCACCGGCGACGATCTGCGTATTCGGCAGCTTCTCGATCCCGGCTGCAGCCCATTCCTTCCTCGTCTCGCCAGCGACGAGGTTCTCCTGAGTGTGCGTGTGTCCGCCGACGGTCACGGCGTTCGGGTAGTCGGAGATGACGTCGTAGAAGTCCTTCGCATTGTCGACGACGACCTCTTTGTGCGTGAGGATCGGCGCGTGGGTGGCGACGATGACCTGCGCGTTCTTCGGCACGTTCTTCAGATCGTTCTCCAGCCAGGTCAGCTGATCCTGACTGATCTTCTCCTTGTACTTCTTCTTGTTCGCCTTGCCCTCGTATTCGATGCTGTCGAGGACGACGAAGTGGGTTTTGCCGACATCGTAGGAGAAGTACGAGGGACCGAACTGGTCGCGGAACGTGTCGAGGGCGTGAGCGTCGTCGACCGCGTCGTAGTCCTGGTCATGGTTGCCCGGGGCCACGCGCACGGGTCCGTTCATCTGGGAGTAGATATCGCGCAGTTCATCGTTGAGGCTGAGGTCGTCACCGACATTGTCCCCGAGCAGCAGCACTCCGCAGGCCCCGTAGTCACTGCGATCGGCAAGGTCTCCGACGGCTCCGTCGCGAGCATAGCCCATCTCTGTCTTGTCATAGGCCTGGGTGTCGGAGGCGATCGGGCAGTTCTGCTCGCCCTTCGCCGAGGCCTGCGATTCGATCATCGGGAAGTTGACGGCTTTCGGCGTATCACCGGTCGGTTCGATTCCTCCGAATTCGAGGTCGCCGGAGCCTTCGGGCAGGTGATTGTAGCTGAACTGTGCGACCTTGTCCTCGTCGACGGGTACCTGCCAGCCGGAGGGCTGAGTGATCGAGACGGTCATATTGTCTCGCACGGGCAGCTCGTAGCGTCCGTCTCCGTCCGTCTGGACGACGTCGACTCCGTTGCTCACCGCAACACCGGAGATGCCCTTCTCATCCCCATCGAGCTTCGAGTTCTCGTTGACGTCGTCGAAGACCTGACCGGTGAACTTCTTCGAATCGTCGGCCTTGCCGCGGTCGACCTGGACGTGGCCCTCGTACAGTTCAGCCGGTGCGTCCGCGGCCATCGCCGAGGTCGGCGAGAGAAGCGGGGCGAAGAGCGAGAGCGCAGCACAGGCTCCCAGTCCTACGGCAGCGGTGCGCGGGCGGATTCGTCGTGTCTGCATGGATTTCTCCTGTATTCGACTATGGCGGGTTCTGCCGAGAAATGACCCTAGGGAGACGGGGCGACAACCAGATGAAGCAGCCAGGACGGCTTGATGAATAGGAAAAGAGGCCGAGTGGAACCCAGCGCCCTCTGCGTTCACCGCCCGCGAATGTGATCTCGATTCGATTCACGGAGGTGAGCACTGAAAACTCCATGCACCACGTAGTCTGAGAACATGAGTGGTCCACCGAAAAGAGTCTTCGTCGCCCGACTCGTCACCGCCCCCGTGTTCGACCCTCTCGGCGATCAGGTGGGCCGTGTCCGTGACGCCGTCATCGTCTATCGTGCGACGATGCGGCAGTTCCCCCGAGTCATCGGTCTCGTCGTCGAAGTGCCGGGCCGTCGCCGCGTATTCGTACCGATGGGCCGGGTCACCGCGATCGACTCCGGCCAGGTCATCACGACCGGCCTGGTGAATATGCGCCGCTTCGAACAGCGTGAATCCGAGACCCTGGTGATGAATGACCTGCTCGACCGACGGCTGCGTCTGCGCGAGGACAACTCACCGGTGCTCGTCGAGGACGTCGGCATCGAACAGCAGGTGAACAAGGACTGGGAGGTCACCAGACTCTTCGTGCGTCGAGTGCCCGAACGCAGCGCCTTCGCCGCGTTCCGCCGCCGCGGCGAGACCAAGCAGATCGACTGGACGGATGCCGACCATCCGGTGGATTCCGAGGTCGATCAGGAAGCCACCCAGCTCATCGCCGCCTATCAGGACACGAAGCCTGCCGACCTCGCCGATGTGCTCTTCGAGATGAACGCCGCTCGCCGCCTCCAGGTGGCCCGAGCCCTCGATGACGAACGCCTTGCCGATGTCGTCGAGGAGCTGCCGGCCGAGACCCAGATCGAGATCCTCACTGGACTCGAAACCGAACGAGCCGTGACCGTGCTCGAAGAGATGGCTCCAGACGATGCGGCCGACCTCCTCGGCGAGCTCAGTGATGAACAGGCCGAACGATTCCTGACTCTGATGGAACCGGATGAGGCCGAAGATGTGCGTACGCTTCTGGCGTACGACGATGACACAGCCGGCGGTCTGATGACGACCGAACCGGTCATCCTCACCCCGGAAGCCACTGTCGCCGAGGCGCTGGCCCATGTCCGACGGGAAGACCTGCCTGCGGCGCTGGCTGCCGCGGTCTTCGTCTGCAGGCAGCCGGTGGAGACCCCGACTGGCAAGTATCTGGGTCTCGTCCATATCCAGGAGATGCTGCGCCATCCGCCGCACGAGGCTGTGGGCATCATGCTCGACACCGAGGTCGAACCGCTGTCGCCGGAGACTCCGCTCGGCGAGGTGGCGAAGCTGCTGGCCGCGTACAATCTGGTGTCGGTGCCGATCACCGACGACAACGATCGCCTCGTCGGTGTGGTCACCGTCGATGACGTCCTCGACGAGCTGTTGCCCGAGGACTGGCGAACCACCGGTCGAGACGATCGCAGCAGGGGGTAGATATGGCCGTCGATGATTTCGAGATCCCGCGATCGAGCAAGCGCCGACTGCCGAGCTTCACCGTCTCCCCCGAGACCTTCGGACGCGGAGCCGAGGCCTTCGCCCGGTTCATGGGCACTCCCGCGTTCCTCGTCGGGATGACGGTGTTCTGTGCGGTGTGGCTGCTGTGGAACACCCTGCTGCCGGAATCGTGGCAGTTCGACCCGCGGTCGCTCAACTTCACCCTGTTGACCCTCATCCTGTCCCTTCAGGCCTCCTATGCCGCGCCGCTGATCCTGCTCGCGGAGAACCGCAGCACAGACCGGGACCGCGTCGAGTTCGAACACGATCGGCAGCGCGCCGAACGCAACCTGGCCGACACCGAGTACCTCGCACGAGAGGTAGCGGCGCTGCGCATCGCCATGCGTGAGGTCGCCACTCGTGACTTCATCCGCTCCGAGCTCAAGGATCTGCTCAAGGAGCTCGAAGAGGAGAGACAGGACGAAAACGGGACCGACAAGGCCGATCCCCGGGCTTCCGAACAGCGCCGAGGCGGCCCCCGAGGCGGATGACGAGACGACCGCCGAAGCGGTAGTGTTGAGGGCCCGGGAGCACTGTTCCGGGAAGGAAAGGACGTGGGCATGACTGGTCCCTCTGAGGACGCCGTGAGAGAGGCGCTGACCGGGGTCATCGACCCTGAGATCCGCCGCAACATCGTCGAACTCGATATGGTCGAATCGATCGTGATCGAAGGCGGCAAGGTCACCGTCACAGTGCTCCTTACGATCGCCGGGTGCCCGCTGAAGGACACGATCACCAAAGACACCAAGGCTGCGGTGGCCGGTGTCGACGGGGTCGCCGAGGTGGCTGTCGTTCTGGGCACGATGACCCCCGAACAGCGCACGGAGATGAAGGAGAAGCTGCAGGGCTCCGGCACCCGCGATATCCCCTTCAATCGCCCGGAATCGCTGACGAAGGTCTATGCCGTCGCATCCGGAAAAGGCGGCGTCGGAAAGTCGTCGGTGACCGCGAACCTTGCCGTGTCCCTGGCGGACAAGGGCCTGCGTGTCGGCATCGTCGATGCCGATATCTACGGCTTCTCCATCCCCGGTATGCTCGGTCTCTCCGGCAAGCCGACCCGAGTCGACGAGATGATCCTGCCCCAGGTCGCCCACGACGTGAAGGTGATGAGCATCGGCATGTTCGTCCCGCCGAGCCAGGCCGTCGTCTGGCGCGGTCCCATGCTCCATCGCGCTCTGCAGCAGTTTCTCACCGATGTGTTCTGGGGCGACCTCGACGTGCTGCTGCTCGATCTGCCTCCCGGCACGGGTGATATTGCGATCTCCGTGGCTCAGCTGCTGCCCGGATCCGAGCTCCTCGTCGTCACCACACCGCAGTCGGCGGCCGCCCAAGTCGCCGAACGTGCGGGATCCATCGCCACACAGACGAAGCAGACGTTGGCGGGAGTCATCGAGAACATGTCATGGATGGAGATGCCTGACGGCACTCGGATGGAGGTGTTCGGCTCCGGCGGAGGTGCCAGCGTGGCCGAGAACCTCGCCACCACCCTCGATCAGGAGGTTCCGCTGCTCGCTCAGATCCCCTTGGACACTCGTCTGCGGGAAGGTTCGGACTCGGGTACCCCGGTCGTCCTCGGCGGTCCGGAATCGCCTGCGGCGAGGGCTTTCGACACCCTTGCGGAGTCGCTGCGGCGACGCAGTCGCGGCCTGTCCGGCAGGTCTTTGGGACTGAGCCCGGTCTGAGTCGGTGTCTCCTCTCTCCCCTCGCGATACCCTCGTCTACTCTGTCTTCGCCGGCATCAGCGCTCTGACCGCTCTCGTCCTCTTGGCCGGAGCTGTCGTCACTGCTCTTCGAGATGACCCCACCCCCGGACGGTCGGTGGGACCCGCGCAGCGAACGATCGCCGCCGAGAACCGGGACGTTCTCTCCGCAGCGCTGCGCAGCTACGCGCTCGTCTCAGACGATCGCACGCCTCGACTGGACGTCCACACCTTCGGTCTGCCGACGGCCGCCTCGTTGAATGCGGCGATCGAAGAACATGTGCTGTCCCTGATCGACGATTCTGGAGGCTTCGCCGATCGCGCTGCCTTCGACCCCATTCAGACAGCACCTGTCCACAGGTGGCCCGCGACGGCTTTCACACCAGCGCAGACCAGCATCGATGACGCTCCTGCGTCTCGAATCGACCCGCGTGCTGTGGACATCAGCACTCGGGTGTTGGCAAGCGGCGGGAAATTCGTCGTGACCGCAATCGATGTTCAGTCGCCGAATCCGCAGACAAGGCTGCTGCTGACCGATCTCGCCCTCGACAGCACAGTCGATGCCCGCCGGCTCTTCGCCGCTCCAGTCGACCCGGCAGCCGTCGGAGCCGATGACACCAGCACGCTGACGATCAATGACGATGCGGTCTCCGACACCGATCTGTCCTCCATCGGCGTCCGTGTCCAGAAGGCGCTGCACAGCAGTCTCGAACTGCCTCCGCCGATCGATCTGCGCTCCCCCGACTTCTCCTGCGCGCTGCTGCCCTGTGTGGCGCTGACCTATGACGACGGTCCCGGAGAGGCGAAGACCGAACAGACGATCCTCGACGCAGCCGATGAGGCGAACATCCGTCTGACATACTTCTTCCTCGGGAAGAACACAGACGCCTTCCCCGAAGTGGCCGAGCGCATCGTCTCCGCCGGCCATGAAGTCGACGATCACACGTTTTCGCATGTGCAGATGGACAAGACCTCCTCGGCGACGATCCGCAGAGAGCTCGACCGGACGGACCGATCACTGCGATCGGTCGGGGTGAAGGACGAGCCTCTCGTCCGTCCGCCGTACGGTGCCCTCGACAAACGCGCAGCACATGCTCTGGGCAGTCCTGCGATCATCTGGGACGTCGATACCGGAGATTGGCAGCACAGAGATGCGAAGAAGACGGTCCGACGGGTGCAGTCTCTGACCAGGCCCGGATCAATCGTGCTCATGCATTCCATTCATCCGTCGACCGCGACGGCGGCTCGGGAGGTGTTCTCGGCCGTGGCGGACAAGGGCCTCTACACAGTGACCGTGCGCGAGCTCTTCTCCGGGATCGAGTGGAAGAGGGGCGGGTCGTACTTCTGCCGCGGCTACGGCGATGATCTGTGCTCGAATCCCGAACATCCCGCGGTGATGAAGAACTGAGCCACTGACGCTTGCACGGAGGCGGGAATGCAACATTCCCAACAGACGCCGTCGGCCTCAACCCCAGGTGGCTTCCGGGGGTGGCTCAGGTGGCTTCGGGGTCGAACGGTGCAGCAGCGGAACGGTCGCGCTGGTCGATCTGAGCTTGGAATCGTTCGATGGGTGACTTCTCCCGGGTGGGGGCCGCCTCGGTGTCGGTCTCAATCGACAGGGCAGCACCGGAGGACTCAGGGGATGACGATTCCTGAGAGGCCCGTTCCTGACGTTTGGACTCGCGGATGGCCGCATCCTCTTCGACGAGTGCCTCACGTACGATGCGGCGGGGATCGTACTGGCGCGGATCGAGCTTCTGCCAGTCCACGTCCTTGAAGTCATCGCCGAAATCGCGTCGGACGCTGTCTTTCGCGCCTTCGGCCATGCGACGCATCTGCCGCACGAAGTCTCGCAGCTTCTGAGCGTATTCGGGCAGGCGTTTGGGTCCGATGACGACCAACGCCACAACGACCAGAATCACCATTTCGGTGCCGTTGATACCGAACATGGTCTCAAGTCTACCGTGGACGGCGGTAGCATCGACTCATGGTCAGCTCAGGTTCGACATCCCGCTGCCGGGAGGTGCCGTGGACGAGATAGCCGTCGAACGGGTGCTGCGCATCATCGAACTCGTACCCGCCGCACGCGTCGTCGCCTACGGGACAGTCGGCGCCGTTGCCGACTGCTCACCTCGCTATGTCGGACGGGTGATGAGGGAATTCGGATCGAACGTCACTTGGTGGCGAGTCGTCAACGCGGCCGGGATCCTGCCGCCCGAGATCTTCGCCCGCGCCCGCATCCACTGGGAAGAGGAGGGCACACCGCATTCTCATGAGCGGGTCGAACGCGCGGCATTCCTCGAAGTCGATGAACTCGATCGACTGTGGCGCAGCCAAGGAATCGACCCCGATTGCGGTTAGACTTGGGAGAACTCAGCACCAGAAGGGAGGGGCCGGTTGGCACGCGAAAATGCAGGTGATCTCACCTTCTCGGAACAGTACAACGGTCCCGATCCGCTGCTCGACGCAGCTCGCACCCACTCTCATGAGTTCGGGATCGCACCGGTGTCCCAAACCACGGCGAGGACGCTGACGCTGCTGGCCCGACTGCTCACCCCGGTTGCGGCCGTCGAGGTCGGCACCGGTGTGGGAACGTCGACGCTGTCACTTCTGCGCGGGATGCCGACCGCCGGGATACTGACGTCGATCGACACGAATTCGACGACCCAGAGCGCAGCTCGTGACCTCGTCGACATGGCCGGAATCCGGCCAGGGCGATTGCGGCTGATGAGCGGTCGAGCCGAAGAGGTGCTCAAACGTCTCGCGCCTTCGGCCTATGACATGGTCTTCATCGACGTGGAGCCGGGCAGCCTGGAGAGGATGATCCAACCCTCTCTCCGACTGCTCGATGCCCAGGGCCTGCTGGTCATCCACAAGACTCTGCTCAAGGGCGCCGTCGCCGATCCCGTCGATCGCAGTCCCCGGACCCAGGCGGCACGGAGCATGCTCAACCGCATCGCCGAACAGGAGCACCTCGAGCGGGTGCTGCTGCCCATCGGAGAAGGGCTGCTGCTACTGCAGAAGACCCGGTGAATGCGACAACAGCAGAGACTTACAGGTAAGTCTCTGCTGTTCGTGCGTCTCCGTCCGGCCGTGTTCTGCGGCCGTCGGCTCAGAGCCCCAGCGTCTGGGCGAGAGTGTCGTGGAGTCCGGTGGCTTCATCTCTGCTGAGTTCGATCACCAGACGGCCTCCGCCTTCGACTGGAAGCCGCATCACCATGCTTCGGCCTTCTTCGGTCACTTCCAGAGGTCCGTCGCCGGTGCGGGGTTTCTGGGCTGCCATATGGGCTCTTCCTTCCGTTGTCATTCAAAGACGGTTCACACCAGGTGGACCGAATGATGTACCTACGATTATTCCATGATCCGCGCGTTCCGGGTAACTCTCCCGCCCAACGGACGGTCACGGCGGCAGATCAGCAGGCGGAGTGAAGTGCCACAGGTAGGCGACCCACACGATCTGAAGCAGGATATAGGCCACCAGCATCGCGGCCCGATAGCCTCGTGATCGCACCAGCGACAACGTCAGGGCCAGCGGAAACAACGGCAGCAGCAGACGCAGGGTGGAGGTCTGCGGATTGAAGAAGATGAGCAGGTACAGGCCGTAGCCGAGGCAGAACAGTTGCAGCGTCCGTCCCATATGCGCTCCCGCCGGAGAGAAGATCAACGCGAGCATTCCGGCGACGACGATGACGAGCAGCACCGGACCGAGCGGACCGATGAGGCTGATCGACCGAGCCACCCACTGGACGACGAACGTGGTCTCGCCGGTGTGCCAGGCCGCCTCGGTGTCGGTATAGGCCGTTATCGATCCGGTTGCCCACCAGGCATGGATCGGATGGATGAGGGCCGCTGCGCAGGAGAGCACCCCCAGGGTCCAGGACCGGATCACCTCGCCGGTCGGATACGGATCGCTGCGGCGGTGGAGGAAGCGGTCGATGAGGTGGAAGAGCATGAAGAACGAGAACGCCACGCCGATCGGCCGCGACAGATCCATGAAGACGACGACCGGGATCGCGGTGAGATAGCGGCGTTCGACGACGAGGAACAGCGCCGATGCCTGCAGCAGGAGGGTCAGTGATTCGGCATAGCCGGTGGAGAAGATCGCGGCCGGCGGGAAAAACATCACAAGCGCCAGGCCCATCAGCGCCTGACCGGAATCGACGTACTTCCGGAAGAGGTGGAGGATGACGATCGAGGCCAGACCGGCCGCGATCGTCGACACGATCGGCGAGATGACCTCGTAGCTCATCCCCGTGAGGTCGGCCAGAGTGGACACGATCGAGGGGTGCAGCGGATAGAACGCCCACTGGTTCTCCGCGACCGCTCCGGATTCGTCGACGGGCAGGATGCGGGGATAGCCCTCATCGGCGACGCGCCCGTACCAACCGCCGTCCCAGAAGTTGAGGAAGTCATTGAGCGTCGTCGTCACAGGTGACGACGACCAGTTCGCCGGGTCCTGCCGTTTGAGGACTGCGGCGAAGATCGACATGCTCACGACTCGGGAGGCGAAGTACACTGCCACGGCCTGCAGCCACACGGGCAGAGCCATGAACAGTGTGCCGAGGCGGCTGAAACGGGAGGAGTCGAAGACTTCGGGGGCGAGGGTGATTCCGGGGAGG
>NZ_QYCP01000072.1 GCF_025506275.1 Brevibacterium permense | reverse complement strand
GCTCCGGATGCGGCCGGGGCGGGGACGGTGAGTTCGGTGCGGACCTTGTAACGGTCGCCTCTGTAGACGGAGCGGACGAACTCGAAGGGGCGGTCATCGGCACCGCGGGAGATGCGTTCGAACAGCAGGGCAGGTGAGAGTTCTTCGACGCCGAGATGCTGAGCTTCGCCGGCGTCGAGGAGGGTCGGCTCGATCGTCTGCACACTGTGGTTGAGGCGAATGCCGAAGTTCCGACGCAGCAGATCGTAGAAGGACTGGTCCTCGAGGTCGCCTGCGCTCAGCCCGGGGACGAGAGCCGAGGGCACGTGGAGTTCTTCGAGAGCGATCGGTTCGTCATCGGCCAGGCGCAGACGCAGGATCGCGATGACGTCGTCGTCTTCGGAGATGTGGAGTCGACGAGCGATATGCGCGCCCGCCTCGGCGACGTCGAAACTGAGGATATGGGACCCGGGACGCATTCCGCGGGCGAGCATATCCTCGGTGAAGGAGCTCGCCGCCAGCGGTTGGTCGAGTTTCGGCCCGAGTGCGAAGACGCCCGTGCCGTGACGCCTGCGGACCATGCCCTTGGCGACGAGTTCGTCGATGGCGCGGCGCAGGGTCATCCGCGAGATGCCGAGAGTCTCGGCGAGCTGTCGTTCCGGAGGAAACTGCTCACCGGCGGCCATGTCCTCGAGACGGTCGAAGAGTTGGTCGCGGATGGCATGGAATTTCGTCACACCACCATTGAGGCACAGGACACACCCCTAAATCAAGACCACTGGTCTATTTCGTGTCGCCCATCTCCTCGGTCAGCGGTCTTCGCACGCCTTCGATCAAGCGTTCCCTCACTTTCCAGCGCTCCCTCCCCTCGATCAAGCGTGACCGCGAGTATGGCGTCGTAGACCACGACATGTCTGCGCCCCGGCTGGAACGACGGAGACCGGGCGGACGGAAACCAGGCGGACCGAGACCGGGCGGACGGAGGCCGTGCGGGCTGAAGTCGGGCGAGCGGAGACCCGTCAGACGAAGAGCAGTGAGAGCAGGAAGGCGAAGATCAGCCCGAAGACGCTGACGAGGGTCTGGACCATCATATGAGTCTTCGTCGCCTGACCGATCGTCATGCCGAAGCTCTCCTTGACGAACCAGAATCCCGCATGGTTGACCCAGTTCAGACCGATCGATCCCGAGCCGATCGCAATGACGACCAGAGACACGTATGCCCCCGAGTGATCACCGATGAGAGGGGCGACGATGCCAGTGGCCGAGGTGATTCCCACGGTTGCCGATCCGGTGGCGAACGACAGCAGGATGCCGATGAACCAGCCGAGCAGGATGAGGTTCATCTCCAGATGAGAGGTCGCGCCGACGACGGCGTCGCCGATGCCCGAGTCCTTGAGCACCTCGTTGAAGGCGCCACCGCCGCCGATGATGAGGATGACTCCGGCGATCGACTTGAGGCTGTCGCCGAAGGAGCTGCGGATCCGCTCGCCGCCCATTCCCGAGGTCCAACCGAGCGCAATGGCGGCGAAGATGACTCCGGCCAGCATGGCGATGATCGGGTTGCCGATCACCTCGGCGATGGGTTCGAACGATGACTCCGGTGCCACGAGCTGCACCACGGTGTGCACGAGCATGAGCACGACGGGGACGAGGACGGTGACGAAGGCGAGCCAGACCGGAATCGTTCGCAGTTCCTTCTGGTCCACCTCGGCGCGGGCTCCGGTGTACTGGTCGATGAGGTCGGCGGTCGGTTCGAGTCTGACCCGTGGGGCGATCCAGCGGGCGTAGACCGGGCCGGCGAGGATGACGGTGGGGATCGCACAGACGAGCCCGAGGCCGATGGTCATTCCGACGTTCGCGTCGAGTCCGGACACGGCGATGAGCGGTCCCGGATGGGGCGGAACCATGCCGTGGAGACAGGCGAGCGCGGCGATCGCGGGAACGAGGATGCGCAGGTACCACAGCTTCTTCTGCCCGGTCTTCTTCTCCAGCTGCGAGGCGACCGCGTAGATGACCGGGATGAGGACGACGAGTCCGACCTCGAAGAACATAGGGATGCCGATGATGAAGGCGACACCCGTCATGATCCACGGTGCGGCCTTCGGCGAGGAGTGCTCGATGACGAGGTTCGCGATCCGCTGGATGGCACCGCTGTCGGCCAGAAGCCGTCCGAGCATCGCTCCGAGGGCGACGACGACACCGGTCTCGCCGAGTGTGTCGCCGGCTCCGGCGGCGATCGTCTCCGGAATCTTGCCGATCTCCTCACCGGCGGCCAGTGCCGTCACGGCGGAGGTGATGAGGAGAGCGAGGAACGGATGCAGCTTCGTCTTCCAGTTGATGAGGAGGATGAGCAGCGCGATCGACGCGAAGAGAAGCGTCACGAGGTATGCGGTTGAGCCAATCACTGGGGCAACGTTACGCCCCTGACTGCTGGATCCGGGAACGAGGGGTTCACGCGGGAGGGAGAAGTCCCTAGCATGAAGCCATGACTGCATATACCGGACAGAAGCTGCTCGACGCACTCGACTCCCAAGGGCTCGGCGACTGGCAGGGACTGCCGGACTGCATCGGCGCCCGTTTCCTCACGGGCGACTTCGCAACCGGCCTCGAACTCGTGGCTGAGATCGGGTCCCTCGCCGAGGCGGCCGGCCACCATCCCGATGTCACCCTGACGTTCCCGCACGTCGACATCAGGCTGACCAGCCACGACACAGGGGCTGTGACCGAACGCGACCTCAACCTCGCGGGACAGATCAGCGAGGCGGCCGCCTCGGCGAGGGTGAAGGCGGACCCGACCATCCCGGCACTGCTCGAACTCGGCCTCGACACCGCGAACCAGGATGCCATCGCCCCGTTCTGGGCGGCGCTCCTGACCGGGGATGCGAGCAACGTCTCCGGCCCCGACGTCGTCGACCCTGCCGGACAGATGCCGCTGCTGTGGTTCCAGGACTGCGAGGAACATGAGGTGCCGCACCAGCGTCTGCACGTCGACGTCTCCGTACCTGCGGCGGTCGCGCCGGAGCGCATCAGGGCCGCGGTCGACGCCGGAGGCACGATCGTCGACGAGTCCCAGGCGCCGTCATTCACCGTCCTTGCCGACGCCGACGGCAATCGCGCCTGCGTGTGCACGCTGGCCGCACGGGGCTGAGCGCAAGCACGGCCGTCGCACGCCGGCAGCAGTGCGAGCCCTGCCGAGCCGGGCCGACACCGCACGACATTCGAGCGGCCCTCGCCGCGACCAACGCACTCGCCTAAGCTGAAGGCTGACCCGCACTGATCCAGTTCAGCTCGTCCAACTCAGGGAGTCCGTGTGTACCTAGCCGCCGAGAACCGCTATGACTCGATGACCTATCGTCCCGTCGGCCGATCGGGACTCGTCCTGCCAGCGTTGTCACTGGGACTGTGGCACAACTTCGGCGACGATGTCGCCTTCCAGAACCAGCGCGACATCGTTCGTCGCGCCTTCGACATGGGCATCACGCACTTCGACCTGGCGAACAACTACGGTCCTCCCCCGGGCTCGGCGGAGACGAATTTCGGCCGGCTGCTGCGCGAAGACCTTCACCCCTACCGCGATGAGCTCATCATCTCGACGAAGGCCGGTTGGAACATGCACCCCGGCCCCTATGGAGGACCCGGCGGCAGCCGCAAATACCTTCTGGCCAGCCTCGATGCGTCACTGCGCCGGCTCGGCCTCGACTACGTCGACATCTTCTACTCCCACCGCCCCGATGCTTCGACCCCGCTCGAAGAGACCATCGGCGCGCTCGACACCGCCGTGCGCTCCGGTCGCGCGCTCTACGCCGGGATCTCCTCGTACTCCGCCGCCGATACGGCCCGGGCCTCGCAGATCGCCCGCGACCTGGGCACTCCCCTGCTCATCCACCAGCCTTCGTACTCGATGATCAACCGGTGGATCGAAGACGATGGACTCCTCGACACAACCGCTGACGAAGGGCTTGGCGTCATCTGCTTCTCCCCGCTGGCGCAGGGCCTGCTCACGGAGAAGTACCTCGGCGGAGTGCCCGAAGATTCGCGCGCGGGCAAGGCGAAGCCATCGTTCAAGGACGGGTTCTTGAGCGCCGACAACCTCGCCCGGATTCGGTCGCTGAATGACATCGCTGCCGCCCGCAGTCAGTCGTTGGCACAGCTCGCCCTGGCCTGGGCGCTGCGGGATGAGCGAGTGTCCTCGCTGGTCATCGGGGCCAGCCGTGTCGGACAGCTCGAGCACAATGTCGCGGCTCTCGACGCGGCACCCTTGAGCGGTGAAGAGCTCGCGGCAATCGACGAGTTCGCCGTCGACTCCGGTGTCGATATCTGGGGAGACGCGCGCCGCAGCACCGCGGAGTGAGGTCAGCGGGCCGCCTCGAGCAGCCACCCGATTCGGTCGCTCCACGCGGGCCGGAAAGCGTAGACGCAGGCGAGCCGAATGAGGGTGGCTCGTTCGTACACGCTCACCCTGGCGGGGCCGATCCCCGCCGCCGACGCGACCCGGGCGATCTCATCGATGACCACGGCCGCCTCGGCGGCGGTCCACAGTCCCTGCTCGGTGCGCCACCGGGCATGCGCGCGGAGGTTTCCGAGGTCTAGCGCCCGTTCGCCCCGGCACGCCGTGTCGACGTCGAGCAGACCCGGTCCGGAGATCGGATCCCACATGATCTGTTTGTCGTGCAGGTCCCGGTGGATGAGCCCGATCGATCCGTCCCTCGCCGAGGCGGTCCCGCCGTCGAGTTCGGCCGTGACCTCTGTGACGAGTTCGTCCACGTCGGCGAGCAGAGTCTCCCCTCGCGCAGTCCGCGCGGTCTCGAGCAGGGGACGGGAGCGCTCACGCCATGTTCGGAGCGCCTCGACCTCGTCCGCGGCCCCATGAAACGACACCGCGGTCGCCAGCCTCGTCGCAGCCGCTGCCACGGTACCGGTCGGATGCGACTCTGCCTGAGCCCAGGCGTCGAGGGACTCGGCCCAGGCACGCGACCAATCCGCTCCGAGCCTCGCAGGATCGTGGAGTTCGACTCCGGGCACCACGCTGAGCACGACGGTCGAAGAATCCGAACTGAGCACCTGCGGGAGGGCGAAACCGGGAATGAAACCAACCGCTCGACGCTGTCCCGCGATGACGTCGGAGGCCTTTCCGTCGCGCACGCATTTGGCGAAGCTGCCGTCGCGCATGCGGACGACGGCACGTTTGCCCGGCCTGTGGGAGACCAGCCGACCTCCGTCCGCGAGCAGCCCGGCGAGTCCCGGCAGCTTCGGGTCACGGTCAGCATCGAGGACCGTCACTCCGCGTTCGTCGAGATAGCCGACCCGGATCCCCTGGCCGGGGAGAGAAGCCTCCCACGCGATTCGCCCGTCTCCTGCGGGCCAGGCTCGGCACACGTTCCAGTCCTGACCGCCGATCGTGACTGCGTCGGGGCAATGCAGTGCCGCGCCCCACTTCGTCGCAGCCTGTTCCGTCACTATCTGCTTTGTCGCGACCCGCTTCGCCGCAATCGGCTTCGTCGCGGTCTGTTTCGTAACGGTCTGTTTCGTCACGGTCATGGTGCGACCTCCGTCGTCGGGGCGTTCCCTTCCAGAGCGGAACCCGCGAGGTCGATGATTCGCATCGACTCGTCCCTCCAGGTCTCGGAGCAGCTGCGCCAGGGTTCGAGCGCGGCCACGAGGACCGCCCACGCCGTCCATATGCCCAGGTCGGTCGCCTCGCCGCCGGCGGAACGGTATCCGTCGATGAAGGGTCGCTCGAGCTCGTGCAACCGGGAATCGATGCGGCAGGCCGCGATCCACCGCCCAAGATCCATCCCGACCGGCCCGTACCCTGACCGATCCAGATCGATGATCCGGCACTCGGAATTCGACAGAAGCACCTGGTCGGGGCTGAGGTCCCCGTGGATCTCCCGCAGTTTCCGCTTCGGCCCGAGGCGTCTGCTCAGTCCGGAAAGCAGTCCGAAGATGTCAGCCTCTCGTGCCGGGAGCAGACGAACCAGCGACCGGCTGATGGTCTCGAGCTGGTCGAGCGGTGAGCCGAGCGCGCGGTCTGCCTCCGCCGAAGCGCCTACACTCTCCGCCGGTTCTCCGCCGTTGTCAGGCACACCGCTTCTGTGCAGTTCGGCGATGATCACGCCGACTTCTTCGGCGACTTTCGGATCCGGTCGATCGCTCAGGTCACCGGTCCCCCACCACGGCGAACGCGTGGCGGTCTCACGTCCGCCGACGAACTCGACCGGCAGGCTCGGCAGCTGCGTGCGCTGCCAACGGTCGGCCGCCTCGGCGAGGTGGATCTGGGAGTCGGCGGCGATCCGCACGAATTCCGGCGCCCCATCAGCCGGGGTGTGCTTGAGCAGCAGCCGCCTGGCGGGGTTGTATCCGATGATCCGCAGATCCCCGCCGAGGTGGTCGAGCGTCCGCGAAACATGTGTACCAATCCTGGGATCGGCCAGCACACCGCCGCTCACCAGCACGGCACCGGTCGCACCTGCCGAACGTGGTTCGGCAGCCGCGTGGACGATCAGCTCCTGCCCGTGCCGGGCGGCCCGCCGCCGAGCATTGGCGAGCTTGTCCGGACTCGTCATCACCGCAGTGAATCCCCAATCATCGAACTCGCCGAGTCGACCGGGCTCCTCCCGCTGCCACGCGACGATTGCGCTCTGACCAGGTTTGACACGGATACGCCGGGGCCGGACTGCAAAACCGAGGCGTCGGGAGAGCCCGTCTGCCGATCGCAGTTCGTCGACATAAGGCAGGTGGGAGAATCTCGTGTCCACGAAGTCGTGCACAGGTTCGGAGACCGATGCGGTCATGATGAGGCTCCTGCATAGTTCGGCATGCTGTCGGCTTCGTCGGCCTGCGAACGGATCCACCGGGAGAAGCGCGAGTCCGCAGCCGCGGCCAGCTCGGTCGGCGCTCCGTCTTCGACGATCCGCCCGTCCTCGAGCCACACCACGCGGTCGAGTCCGCGGATCATCGCCACGTCGTGACTGATCACGATGCTTGTCCGCCCCTGTGTCAGCGCGGACACAGAGTCGGCCACCTCGGCGCGGGTCCGCGGATCGAGCCCTGTCGTCGCTTCGTCGAAGACGACGACTGGGGCGTCGCGGACGAGGGCGCGAGCGATGGCCAGCCGCTGCCGCTGCCCGCCGGAGAGAGTGTCCCCGCGGTTGCCGAGCTCGGTGTCGTAGCCGTCGGGAAGAGAACGGATGAACTCATCGGCACGGGCCGCACGGGCGGCGGCGACCACCTCGGGGTCGGTGGCGTCGAGCCTGCCGTAGCGAATGTTCTCGCGCACGCTCGCGGCGAAGAGCACGGACTCCTGGAGGAGGACGGACACGTTCTGCCGCAGTGAGGCGCGGGTGACGTTGTGGGTGTCGTAGCCGTCGAGGTAGATCGATCCGGAATCCGGCTGTGACAACCGCAGCAGGTAGCTCATCAGGGTCGATTTTCCGGCACCGGAGACACCGAGGATACCGACCTTCTGTCCAGCCGGAATGAGCAGGTCCAGCTCGTCGAACAGCGGCCTGCCATGCCCGTCGGCCGAGGTGATGCGGTTGAAGACGACGTCGCCGCAGACCGGGCCCATGGACACTGCGTCGGGGGCGTCGGCGATCTCGACGGGTTCGTCGAGGAGGTCGGCGATCCTCTCCCCCGAGGCGGCCGCGCGGGCGATCCGGCCGGTGTATTTGGCCATGTCCCGCAGCGGCTTCATCGCGATCTTCAAGTAGAGGAGGAAGAGGACGAGATCGCCCGGGGACATCGCCCCGCGCAGCACCTGCCACCCGCCGAAGGCGAGAACGAGAGCCTGCGAGATGCCGACGAGGACATCCGTTGAGCGCTCGAGCCCGGCCGCCAGACGGCGTGCCCGCACCCCGGCCCTGAGTGCGCGTTCGTTGCCGTCGGCGAAATCGCGGGCCACGGTCTTCTCGAGACCGTAGGCCTGGACGACGCGGATGGCACCGAGCGCCTCGGCGGCGGATCCGACCAGTCGGCCCTCACCCTTGCGGGTGGACCGGGAGGCCTTCGTGATCTTCGGGGTCGCCACCTTCGACAGCAGTCCGTAGACCGCCGCCGTGACGAGCACGATGGCGCTGAGCACCGGGTCGAGAACGACCATGACGACGAGCAGGACGGCGAGGGTGATGACATTGCCGACCAAGGGCAGCCCGGCGGTGACGGCGACCTCCTGCAGCCGTCCGATGTCACCGACGAGTCGCTGAGAGGTGTCTCCGATCGAGGCCTTCGAATGGTAGCGCAGCGACAGGGATTGGACGTGATCGAACACGCGTGAGCGCAGTTGGGTGGCCACGCGTGCGCCGACGAGAGCGAAGCAGATCGTCGAGGCGTAGTTCGCCGCGGCCCGTCCGCCGACGATGATGGCCAGGCCGATGGCCACAACCGCAAGAGTCGTACCCACTCCTGCGTCGAGACCGAAGGTCGGGGCGATCTGGGCGCCCAGGGCTGCGGTGACGGCGTCGACGGCGATCTTGATCGGCCAGGGTTCGAGGATGCGGAAGACGACGTCGGCCAGCAGTGCGGCCATCCCGCCGATGACCAGCCACGTGTGCCGGCGCAGGTGCGGGCGGATGATCCGCAGGGTCCGCCGCAGCGCTGAGGCCGAGAGCTTCTTGCCGCTCATGAGATCACCGCCGAGGCGGGGCGCCGTCCCGATACGGACGTTTCCTCGCAGGTGGGTGCGGCATTGGTGTCGCCGGCATCGGTTTCTCCGGCGGCTGTGTCGCCGACGGTTCCCGTCACCGGTGCGAGGATCTGTTGACACCGACGGGTCCAGGAATGGCTGGTCAGGGCCTCTGCGCGGGCGCGTGCTCCCATCGTCGTGCGCAGTTCGGCGTCGTCGATGAGTCTCTGCAGTGCACGGGTGAGGTCCGCGGTGTCGGCCGGGTCGGTGAGGATCGCGGCTCCGGTTCCTGCGAGCACGCCGGGGATCGCGCCGACGCTCGATGCAACGACGGGCAGTCCGGCGGCCAGGTATTCGTAGACCTTGAGTGGCGAGAAGTAGTTCTCCCCTGCCGGGTACGGGGCGACGGCGATATCGAATTCGCGCAGCGCCTCCGGCACTGCTTCGGGTGCCAGAGCTCCGTGGAAGCGCACACGCCCTCCCAACCCGAGCATGCGTACCTGGTTCTCCAGGGCCTCGGATTCGGGGCCGTGGCCGACGACGTCGACGCGGAAGTCCCCGATCAGTCCGGCGCACGCGGCGATGAGCCGATCCGTGCCGTGCCAGGGTTTGAGCGTGCCGACGAACCCGATCCGCACCGGACCGTGAACACTCGGAGGTCCCCCACCGGGGCGGTCCTCCCGTATCGCGTCACCGCTGGGTGCCCTGGTTCCGTCCCCGCCGAGGCTGTCGTGATCTGACCGTGGAGTGATCCGTTCCGTGTTCACTCCGTTCGGGACGACGCTGACGTCGCCGAGGCCGGGATAGTCGGTGCGGACCCAGTCGGCGACGAGTTCGCTCACGCACACGATGCGTTCGGCTCCGGCAAAACTTGCCGCCGTGGCACGGGCAGCGTGTTCGGCATGAACGAGTCCGCGATGGGTCCGCTGCTCTTCGAGCAGAGGCGCATTGACCTCCATGATCAAAGGCACGTCGAGGCGCTGGCTGATCCGGGCACCGGCCGTGGAGAACAGAGAATAGCGTTCGTAGACGAGGTCGAATCCCTGCCCTGAGGCGGCCACCGTGTCCGTGACCAGGTCGGCGAGCATGTCGGAGAGTCGCAGCAGTGCGATCTCACGCTGGGTGCGGTCGAGACCGCGCGGCATCTCGAGTCGGGTGACGTCGATATCGGCGAGGTCGGCGGGCACGTCGTCATCGGTGCGGGTGCAGAAGACACTGACTTCGTGACCGAGTGCTCGGAAGGTGCGCACGACCTCCTGGACGTGGACGCTGGCACCTTTCGTGCCGAAGACTCCGATGCCGGGGTCGAGGAGGACATAGGCGATTCTCATGACACTGACTCCATTTCACGGACGGTCTCAGCCGTTGTGGCCGTGGGCTCGTTCGGAGGGTTCGCGGCACCGACCGCAACAGCGGCACGGTCGTCGACGTGGTCGGTCGCCCGCTCGGCGGCTGCATCGGCCAGTCGGCCGAGCTGCCCGGCCTGGACTGCCGAGTCGTGCAGGCGGCACACCCGGTCACGGGCGGCATCGGTGACGGCACGGATACCGGCGGGATCCGTGCGGAGGGCGGCGGCCACCTCGGCGATGGTCGAGGCGATGTTCGCCCCATCGGAGCCGTCGACGAGCCACCCGGTCCGGCCATGGTCGATGGCCTCGGGCACGGCGGTGACGGCCCCGGCGATGCAGGGAATTCCGGTGGCCATGCCTTCGAGCAGCACGGTGGGCAGGCCGTCGGCGTTGCCGTCGGAGCCGATGACGAACGGGGAGACGAGGATGTCATGGTCGGTGAGCATGTCGCGGACCTCGGCCTGAGTCAGCGCTCCTTGGAAGGTGACGAGATCGTCGAGTCCGAGTGCGTGGGACTGGGACCGCAGCTCCTCCTCGAGGGGGCCGGTGCCCACGAGGTCCAGACGGCAGCTCATGCCTTCGGCCCGGAGGCGGGCGAGCGCGTCGATGAGGTGGGTGAATCCCTTCTTCTCGACGAGGCGTCCGACGGCCAGCAGCGAGGGCGCGGCCCCCGTCGCGCCCTGCTTGGGCCGGTAGGGGAAGCGATCGATTTCGAGGCCGTTGTGCACGACGACGATCCGGTCGGCCAGCTCGGGGCCGAGCACCCGCGACAGGTAGCGGCGGTTGAAATCGCTGATCGCGATCACATGGTCGGCGTCCGCGGTCTTGCGGGCCAGATCGGTGAGCACGACATCCTCGTGGAAGATGTCCTTCGCATGCGTGGTGAAGGAGTACGGGATCCCCGTCAGCGCCGAGGCGGCCCGAGCCACGGTCGTCGACACCGACGCGAAATGCGCGTGCAGGTGGGTGACCTCGTGGTCGAGGGCCAACCGGGCGAGGGTGAGAGCTTGGATCGCATCATCGTGGCCCAATTCCATGAGCTCGCCGAGGTGGCCCGGCACTGCCGCGGCCACGCGCGGTTCCGCTGCCGCCTCGGCGAAGGTCTGCCAGAAGCTGCGGGCACTCGATGGTCGGTCGATGTGGATGACCTCGGCGCGGACGCGGGCGAGTTCGGGGTGGAAGCGGGTGTCCGTGCTCGGGCGCAGAGAGAAGATCACAAGGTCCTCTCCGGCGGCTTCGCGGGCGAGGATCTCGGAGACGATGAAGGTCTCGGAGAACCGCGGGTACATCTTGAGCACGTAGGCGCGGCGACCTGACTGTCGTGCCTTCGGCGTCGTGATCTGTGCGGTTCGAGGTGCCGGAGCTGACGGCGTGGTCGCTGTTGTCGGTGTCGAAATGGTCTGTGTCTGTTCAGACTGCATGGCTGGTCTCCTCCACAGTGATGGCCAGACGGGCGGATGTGGCTGTGCCGGACGCCGCGGTCGGTCGGCCCGCCGCCGACGGTGCGGCTTCGGAGACGAGGACCGGTGCCTCGGCGTCGGTGTCAGCGATGAGTTCGGCGGCCAGACGGGGAACGGTGGCCAATCCGGTGAGGTCGATATGGGACCGGTCGGCGCGCCGTCCGGCATGGCGGGTGAACCAGGCCGTGAGCACCTCGGCGTCGAGGTTGTCGATCGTCAGAGCGTCGACCGCTCCGGCTGCGGCGAGGGCGAATGCCCGCCTGGGCTGTTCGGCCCGGTGCCCCTTGCGGGGGACGACGAGAGCAGGGGTATCGGTGGCCATGAGCTCGGCCAGAGTGTTGTACCCGCCCATGCACACGACCGCCTCGGCGGAGGCCACGAGTCCGGGGATGTCATCGCAGTGACGGATGACAACAGTGACCGCACCGGCACGGGCACGCAGTCGTTCGAACTCCTCGGTGTCCATCTGTGGACCGGTGACGACGAGGTGCCGGTGGCCATCGGGCGGTTCGGCATCCACTGCGATCGAGGCGAGGCCCCCGCCGTCGGATCCCCCGCCGAGGCAGGTGAGTACGAAGGGCCGGGTTCCGCCCCCTGCCGGCTCGACGACTGCCGTCAAGTCTCTCGCGGCCTCGGTGCCTGCCGGCAGAACGCCGCCGTCATCGGGGCGGTCCTGTGACAGGTAGCCGGTGGTCACGGCCCTGGCCGCAAGCGGAGCTGGCACTTCGCCGGTGGCTCGGGGATCGTAGACGTCCGGGTCACCGTAGATCCAGACTGCGTCGAAGGATTCGGCCACCCGTGCGGGCCCTCCGACCTTCTCCCATTCGGCATCGATGACGGACGGGGTGTCGAGGACTTCGCGCAGGCCGAGGACCGTACGGCAACCATAGCCGCGGACCTTGTCGATGGCGCCGGCGAGCTCGCCGCCGATGCCGAAGGGATGCCGGTCGACGATGAAGAGCTCAGGTCGCTGCTGGTCGAGGATCGCCGAGATCGCCGCCGACCGCAGTGCCCTCAGACCCTGCATCGAGGAGGCGAGCGCCCGTGGCACGTAGCCGCCGGGGGCTGGGGTGACTCCGGGCAGGATCACCCAGTCCCAGCCATCCGGCAGGTCGAATCGCGTGGCCTCGGGACTGCTGGCGATGAGCAGACCGGAGACCTCTCGGCCGGTCAGTGCCGGCAGGTCCCGGGCCAGTGCAAATGCCAGAGCCCGGTTGCGGCGGATGTGGCCCAGTCCCAGCGAGTCGTGGGAGAACAGTGCGACTCTCAATCGTCTTCTCATACATCTCAGCCTGTCGGCTGTGATTAAGATGAGATTAAGACGCGGATGAGAAAGATCTTAGGTTCAGTCCACGCGGTATCCGAACCCCCGCACCGTAGTGACGAAATCGGAGCCCAGCTTCTTGCGCAGGTATCCGATGTAGACGTCGACGACGTTCGAGCCGGGGTCGAAGTCGAATCCCCACACGTGGGAGAGCAGCTGTTCGCGGGAGAGGACGTTGCCGCGGTTGCGCAGCAGGATCTCGGCCAGGGACAGTTCCCGAGCCGAGAGTTCGACGAGACGGTCCTTGACCCACACCTGCCTCTTGAGCAGGTCGATGCGCACCTCATCGCGGATGAGCTCCGTGGCTTCCTGTTCCTGCGGGCTCTCCTTGAGTCGCAGGCGAACGCGAGCCAGCAGCTCCGCGAACCGGAAGGGCTTGATCATATAGTCGACCGCCCCGGACTCGAGAGCGTAGATCGTGTCGTCCGGGTTGTCCCGGGCGGTGAGCACGAGCACCGGCAGTTCGGGTCGCCGTTCACGCAGCTGCCCGAGCACGGTGAAACCATCGAGGACGGGCAGACCGATGTCGAGGATGACGAGCGCGAAGTCGCCCGTCAATGCCAGGTCTCGCCCGGTGAGGCCGTCTGCGGCGGTCTGCGGACTGAACCCGGCGGCAGTCAGCCCTTTCGAGATGAAGGCGGAGATCCGCGCCTCGTCCTCGATCACGAGAATGCTCTTCACTTCTGTCCTTTCGGCAGGATCATGCGGAACTGTGCACCGATGGTGGTCCGGTCGAGCACGACCGTGCCTCCGTGCGCCTCGGCGATGGCGGAGATGATCGACAGCCCCAACCCGAACCCGGACCCGTCGGTTGCCCCACGGCAGAAACGGTCGAAGATGTCCTCGGCGATCTCATCGGGTACCCCTTGACCTTCGTCGCGGACCCAGATGTGCACCGATTCGGCATCGTCCCGGGCACCGAAGACGATCTTCTGACCGTCCTCGGTGTGTTCGACGGCGTTGGACGCCAGCTGCAGAAGTGCCTGAGTCAGGCGCTGTCGGTCGCCGCGGAATCTCAGCGATTCGGGGACGTCGAGACCCCATTCCCGGTCTCCCAGTCCTTTGGCCTTCGCCAGGGAATCGGACACGACCCCGCTGAGGTCCACCTCGGCGAAACGCACGAAATCAGGGCGTCGGGCACGCGCAAGCAGGAGCAGCTCCTCGACGAGGCGGCCCATCCGATCCGTCTCATCGAGCAGCATCGCCCGGGTCTCCTCGACATCGCCGACGTCCTCAGCGTTCATCGTCTCGAGGTGACCGCCGAGAATGGTCAGTGGCGTGCGCAGCTCGTGCCCGACGTCGTCGAGGAAGCGCCTCTGAGCTTCGAAAGCCGCCTCGAGGCGATCGAGCATCTCGTTGAAGGTGTGCCCGAGTTCGGCGATGTCGTCATGGCCCTTCGTCTCCAGACGACTGCTGAGGTCACCGCCGGAGATCGACTGAGCGGTCTGCCTCAGCTCGGTCACCGGTGACAGCAGCCGGCGCGCCAGGAGTGAGGAGAGTCCGGCGATGAGCAGAGTGGCGGCGAGCGCGACGACGACATAGATCTGCATGATCTGCACGAGGTCGGCATGGCTGGCCGAGACGTTGTGGACGACCACGAAGGCTCCCGCCCCGTTCGTCGCGGCCGCTCCGCCCGCCACCTCGCCGACGCCCTTCGTCCGGGACGTCGAATCGGTGGGCGCGATCTGGGTGTCCGTGGTCGTGCCCGCTCCCGCCTCGGTGCCGGCGATGGGCAGGACGAAGCCTTCGTATTCGACGTCACCGTCGGTCAGGCGGATCTCCCCGCCTTTCTCGGCCGCCCCGGCTACGGCCTTCTCGAAGTCGCTCGAACTGCCGAGGAGGTCCTTCGGTTCACCCTGATAGAGCACGCGGCCGTCGGTGAGGAACGCGAACAGCACCTCGTCCTCGTCCGGCCTGTTCTGGGCGAGGAAATTGCTGAGGATCTCGTCGACGGAGGCGAATGGTCTGCCGGTCTGCGGATCGATCCCGTTCTCGGAGAACGTCCGCATCTCGTCGACCTCTTGGGACATCGAGGCGGTGGTCCGGCTGGAGACGTTGTTCGACTCCACGGTGTAGAGGATGAGGCCGACGATGGAGAGGGTGAGCACGGACAGTGCGGCAACGGTGATGGTCAACCGGTTCTGAACGGTCAGCCCGACGCGCCGTTCAGTCGTCATCGTCGTCCCCGTCATCGTCATCGTCGCCGTCGTCCCGGTCATCATCGTCGCCGTCGTCGTCCCCGTCATCATCGTCGTCGGGGACTTCACGAGGCGGGTTGGGCACCGGTTCGTAGGAGTGCTCGATCTCATCAGGTTCTCGCGAATCCTCGCCTCCGGAGTCCGCGGCATCTGAGTCCTCGGCAGCCGAGGCGCCGGCATCGGAGGCGCCAGTCGAATCTTCGTCGGCAGAGCTGTCGGCGTCTGCATCCGACGTCTTGGACGTCTCCGTCGGTTCGGGGGTGACTTCCACCGGGCTGAGATCCGGCGGGTCCGTTTGGGTGGTGTTGCGAACGATGAGCACGGTCAGCAGTGCGAGCATGACGACGAGACCGGCCACAATCCAGCCGATGATCTTCGATCGTCCACCCATACCGTCCACATTGCCCAAGGCCTGCGGCAAAGTCGAGCCGGAGGCGATGAGAGTCTTCTTAGGTGGAGTGTTCGGGCGCCTGTGATACCGTAAGCGCCGACCGCCACGACGACCCGCAGGAGCCCACCGATGAGCGACGATCGCGCGGACCACAACGAGGCTGAGCTCGTATCCGCAGACCCCTCATCGACGACGCCCGAGTCCACCGAGCCGGACGATGGTCCCGCGCAGGCAGACGGTTCCGCAACCACTGAGCCGGATACCAGCTCCGAGTCCGAGGCCAAGGAGAATCCGTGGGCGGCGATCAAACCCTGGCAGGGCAAGGCGGCCGGCCTCGACAAGCTGCTGCTGTTCATCATCATCGGCGTCCCGCTCATCTACCTCGGTCTCATGCCGCTGCGACCGTGGATGCTCGTCCATGCCCCGGTCGTCCAGGAATTCATCAACGGCGCGAAGACCTCGATCGTCGCTGCCGCCGCCTATGCCCGGGTCGGTGAGATCCCGCTGTGGCTGGTCATCGTCGCCGGCTTCGTCGGCATGGCCAAACTCGATTGGGCGTTCTGGCTGGCCGGGCGCCGGTGGGGCGACGGTGTGCTGCGGCTCTTCGCACAGAACGAACGCCAGCTCAAGCGCATCAACCAGCTGAAGAAGATCCCGAACTGGGCGCTGTTCCTCATGACGCTGATCTCGCGCTGCCCGGGAATCCCGGGCACCCTCGTCTACCTCGTCGCCGGGTGGACGCGGATGCGGCTGTCGCTGTTCCTCGTCGCCGACCTCCTCGGCTGCCTCATCTTCACGCTCATCTGGACCTTCCTGGGCTATCAGCTCGGAGAGGCCGCGGTCGACATCCTCAAGGTCGTCGACAAGTACGCCCTGTGGCTGACCCTGGCCCTGATCGTCGGTATTTTCGCCATCAGCTTCTTCAAGGAGTACCGAAAGCAGAAGAAAGCCGAAGCCGCAGGCGACACCTCCGAGAACTGACCATTCGCCCCTGACCGGAACCCGCTTCGGATCCCGGTCAGGTGCCTCGGATCAGGAACCGAAGGACAGGAAGGTCTCGCGCATGCGCTGCGGGTCGGCTTTCTGGCCGCTGAAGAGTTCGAATGCGTCGATGGCCTGATTGACCGCCATCCCCGATCCGTCGAGCGTGCGGCAGCCCTTCGCCCTGGCTTCGGCGAGCAGCTGCGTCTCGAGTGGGAAGTACACGACGTCGGCGACCCAGGTCTCCGCCCCGAACACCGAGGTGTCGACAGGGGTACCCGGATACGCCTTCATCCCCACCGGGGTGGCGTTGACGATCCCCTGCGCCGAGGCGGCCGCCCCTTCCAGCTCATCGAGCCCGATCGCGCGCGCCCGAGTTCCGACCGAGGACGTTTCGAGGATGTCCGCGGCGAGTCCTTCGGCACGCTGCACATCGGTGTCGGCGATGATGAGGTCGCCGATTCCGAGTTCCGCAAGGGCGAACCCGACCGCACGGCCGGCTCCGCCCGCACCGATCTGCACGACCGCCTCGGTGGCGGCACCGTCCAGTCCGGCACGGAATCCGGCGGCGAAACCGGTGACATCGGTGTTGTATCCCGTCGTCCGTCCGGCACGGTCGATGACGACGGTGTTGACCGAATTGATGCGCGCGGCCACGAGATCGACCTCATCGAGGAGGCCGATGACCTGCTGCTTGAACGGGTGGGTGATGTTGAGCCCATCGAAACCGAGGCGGATCGCTGCGGTGAGCAGCTCCGTCAGTGTCACCTCGGCGAGGTGGGGGCTGCTGATGTCGATGGTGCGGTAGATCGTGGGGATGGAGTGCGCGGCACCTTCGTTCTCGTGCATCCGCGGGGTGCGGGAGGCGGAGATGCCATCGCCGATGAGGCCGAGGAGGAGGGATGAGGTCATAGTCTCGCTTTCGCGTTCGTGAGGTGGTCGATGAGGATCTCGACCGCGTGGACATAGCCCCTTGCGCCGGCTCCGGCGATGACGGCCGCGGCCACGGGTGAGAGGTAGGAGTGGTGGCGCACGGCTTCCCGCGCATGCGGGTTGCTCAGATGCACCTCGATGATCGGGTGGTCATAGGATTTCAGCGCATCGTGCAGGGCCAGGGAGGTGTGCGTGTACGCTCCGGCGTTGATGATCGCACCGACCGTGGAGCGCCGGGCTGCATGGACGGCATCGATGAGACCACCCTCATGGTTGCTCTGGATGCAGCGAACGTCCAGCCCCGCCTCGGCGGCGGTGTCGGCACACATGGCCTCGATATCGGCCAGCGTAGTGCGACCGTATATCTCCGGTTCGCGCTCCCCGAGGAGGTTGAGGTTGGGTCCGTTGAGGACAAGGATCTCGGGCCGGGGAGTCATTGGGCCAGGTGCAGCTTCGGCAGTGGTTGCGGGCATGGTCACCTCGGGAATCGGGCGGCGATCAAGGCCGCGGTTTCGTTCAGTCGGGGGACGAATTCGATGAGCTCGTCGAGGCTGCGGCGGAAGACCGGAGCGGCGAGCGCGAGCGAGGCCAGCAGTGTGCCGTCGAGGTCGAAGACGGGCACGGCCAGGGCGTTCATGCCGATGTCGTTCTCTTCAGACTGTCCCGCCCAGCCGTCGGCGCGTATCTGTTCGAGACGTGTGCGCATCTGCGCCGGATCGGTGATCGAGTTCGGGGTGCGAGCGACGAGGTCGAGCGCGTCGACGGTGGTGTCAGCCTGTGGCTCATGGGCGAGCAGAGCCTGACCGATCGCCGAGGTATGCAGCGGAGATTCGTCGCCCGGGTCGGTGGTCGTGCGGAACTGCGGGCCGTCGACGGTGAGCACGGTCAGTGCGGCATTGCCGCGGCGGATGGCGAGGATGCTCGATTCGCCGGTGGACTTAGTCAGTTCCTGCAGCAGATCCCTCGTCGCTCCGGACAGTCCCTGCCGGTGCGCGACCTTCTGAGCGAGGCGGAAGACCTCCATCCCGAGAGTGTAGATCTTCGTGCGCGCATCGAAGCTGGCATACCCGGATTCGACGAGCCCGCCGAGGAGGCGATAGGCGGTCGAGAAGGGGTAGCCGGTCGTCTCGGCGGCCTGGGCGGCGCTGATCCCCTCGGGTGATTCGCCGAGGAGTTCGAGCATCTCGAAGGTCTTCGTCACCGAGTTCGAGCCCTTGGGCGGCAAGCTTCGCCTCCTTTCGCTGCTGTGGCAGTTCGGTAGTGCTGGGGCAGGATGTGCAGGTGGTTCGTGAGTCCGGAAAGCAGAATTCCCGCGTTCCACGTTGACAGGCTATGTCATCTCAATCACACTGTAAACCACAATGTAACAACTATTGCCACACTATGGCAATGCAGCATCGGTCCGATGAACGCTCGACAGCGCCGAGGCCGTTGATAAGTCCTGAGAGTGAGAAATGCGAGGAAGCATGAGCAACGCGATCGAGGAAGCTCACCCCACGAAGAAGACACCGCTGCGCGCGGCCCTGTCGAGTTGGACGGGTTCGGCCCTGGAGTACTACGACTTCGCGGTCTACGGGACCGCCGCAGCGCTGGTGCTCAACACTCTGTTCTTCCCCGAGACCACCGCACCGGGGATCGCCATTCTGCTGGCGATGGGTACGGTCGGGGTCGCCTATGTCGTGCGTCCGCTGGGTGCGCTCATCATGGGACCGCTCGGTGACCGCTTCGGTCGCAAGTTCGTCCTCATGCTCACTCTGTTCATGATGGGCGTGTCGACCTTCGTCGTCGGCTGCCTGCCGACCTATGACCAGGTCGGAATGCTCGCTCCGATCCTGCTCGTGCTCTGCCGCATCATCCAGGGCCTGTCGGCTTCGGGTGAACAGGCGAGCGCAATCTCAGTCTCCCTCGAACATTCGGATGAGGAGAAGCGGTCGTGGACGACGAGCTGGACCTTGCACGGCACTCAGGCCGGCACCCTGCTGGCCACAGCCGTGTTCATTCCCTTCACTGCCTTCCTGCCTGACGAAGCACTCTTCAGCTGGGGCTGGCGTGTACCGTTCTGGCTGTCGGCACTGGTCGTGCTCACCGCCTGGCTCATCCGTCGCGGGCTCGAGGAGCCGCCGGCATTCAAGGAGTCGCGGGTTGAGAACCCACCGCTCATGCAGGTCTTCCGGTGGCACAAGGCCGCGGTCGTCCGCGTGGCCGTGTGCGCCATGGTCAACACAGTGAATATGGTCTTCACTGTCTGGTCACTGTCGTTCGCCACGTCGATCGTCGGCCTCGAGCGTTCGACCATGCTGCTCGTCTCGGTCATCGCCAACGGTGTCGCACTCTTCGCGATCCCGGCGGCCGCACTGCTCTCCGACCGATTCGGCCGGAAGCCGGTCTTCATCACCGGTGCCGTCGGATCGGGTCTGATGATGTTCCCGTACCTGGGTGCGGTCTCGGCCGGGAACTGGCCGCTCATCTTCGTCTTCGGCGCCATCATGTCCGGCTGCGCGTACTCGCTGGCCAATTCCATCTGGCCCTCGTTCTACGCCGAGATGTTCCCGACGACGGCACGAGTGACAGGTCTGGCACTGGGCACACAGGTCGGATTCGCGGTCTCCGGCGGTCTGGCTCCGGTCCTCGCTTCCGCCGTCGCCGGCGCCGGAGGAGAGAATTGGGTCTCGGTCGCCGCGTTCACCGCGGGCGTCTGCATCGTCGTCGGCCTGGTCGCCATGACGGCGAAGGAGACAAAGGGACTGAGCCTGGAAGAGATCGATGTCGTCCACGAGGAAAGGTCACGATGAGAACCTCGATTGCCACGGTGTGCCTGTCAGGCACGCTCGAGGAGAAGCTGCAGGCTGCCGCAACGGCAGGATTCGATGGGGTCGAGATCTTCGAGCAGGATCTCGTCGTCTCCCCCAGCTCCCCCGAAGCGACCGCCGCATTGGCCGCAGAGCTCGGACTGAGTCTTGACCTCTATCAGCCCTTCCGTGATTTCGAAGGCGTCGATGAGGAGCAGTTCGCCGCCAATCTGACCCGGGCCGAGGCGAAGTTCCAGCTGATGAGGCGAATGGGCATGACCACGATCCTGCTGTGCTCGAACGTCGCCACCGCAACCATCGACGATGATGCGGTCGTCATCGATCAGCTGCGCCGCCTCGGCGATCTGGCCGAGAGATACGGCATCAATGTCGCCTACGAGGCGTTGGCCTGGGGCCGGTTCGTCTCCCAATACGATCGCGCCTGGGACCTCGTCAAGGCCGCCGACCATCCGCGCATCGGCACCTGCCTCGACAGCTTCCATATCCTCTCCCGCGGCACGGACCTGTCACGCATCGCCGAGATCCCGGGCGAGAAGATCTTCTTCCTCCAGCTCGCCGACGCCCCCGCCCTGTCGATGGACGTGCTCAGCTGGTCCCGTCACCACCGAGTCTTCCCCGGCGAAGGCTCATGGGACCTCACCGACTTCCTCGCTCGCGTCGCCGGGACCGGTTATTCCGGACCGGTGTCGCTCGAAGTCTTCAACGACTCCTTCCGGCAGGCCGACACTAAGCGCACCGCTGTCGACGGGCTGCGCTCCCTGCGGTGGCTCGAGGCCAATGTGTCGGCAGCTCGTGAAGGCAATGCTTCCTCCGCTCGCACGGGACGCGATCGTGTACGGCTGGATCTGCAGCCGCTGCCGCAGGTCGCGCAGCCGCGAGGCATCGACTACGTCGAACTGAACACCGACGACCTGGGCGCGCTCACCCGGCAGATCCATCAGCTCGGCTTCCGGTTCGTCGGCTTCCACCGCACGAAACCACATGTGCAGCTGTGGCGACGCGGTCAGGCTCGAATCGTCGTCACCGAGCCCACCGGACCGGAGAACGCTCCGATCGAGACAACTGATAAATCCACCGTTGCGCTCGCAGTGTCCACTCCGGATGCAGATTCCACTGCGTCCGGTACTTATCTGCGGGGCATCGGATTCGCCGTCGCAGATGCCGATGCCGCAATGAAACGCGCCCTCCTGCTCTCGACGACCGAGGTCCCTCGCGAGCAGGCTCACGACGAGAAGGTGCTGCGTGGTGTCTTCGCGCCCGACGGGTCAGAGGTCTTCTTCGGTGATGGAGATGGTGAGGATCCGCAGTGGACCGACGAGTTCGGCACCGTCCCGGACGATCGGCAATCGGCTATCGACCACATCAACCTCGCTCAGCCGGCCTATCACTACGACGAGGCAGTGCTCTTCTACACCTCCATGCTCGCTCTGACCGCGCTGCCGTCCCAGGATGTCCCAAGCCCCTCCGGCCTTGTGCGCTCCCAAGTGATGTCCAGCGCCGATGGGGCAGTGAGGATGCCGCTCAACGTCTCTCCCGATCACAGCCCCAACGCGTTGAGCCGTGGTGCCGGCTCACCTGCCGCGACTTACCCGGAGCATGTGGCCATCGCCTGCGATGACATCTTCACTGCGGCGACAACTGCGGTCGCGCGAGGCTTGAAGTTCCTGGCAGTGCCGCAGAACTACTATGAGGACCTTGCCGCACGCTTCGACCTCGCACCGGAGCTGCTGGATCGGCTGCGTGAGCACAACATCCTCTACGACCGTGATGACGAGGGCGAGTTCCTCCATTTCTACACGTCGACGATCGGCTCGATCTTCTTCGAGATGGTCGAACGCCGTACCGGCTATCGCGGCTTCGGCGCTCCGAACGCACCGGTACGGCTGGCGGCCCAGCATCGGCGCAATACGGAGAGCTGAAACGGTCAGAAAGGCGCGGCGCTCCCGCGTGGATCGACGTATTCCATACCAGACCAGTCGCTCTAGCTGATCGCCGAACCTTCGAAGCCGAAGGACGACTCCCACGACTCATCGTCGACGTCCTCGCCTGCCTCGAGCTCGAGGCCGTACGGCCAAGGGCACATCTCGCGTCGAGGATTCGGCCGAAGCCGACGGCGCGAGATCTGCCAGACAATTCGCCGGATCTCGTGCTCCTCAACACCGAGGAAGTCGGCGGCAGCGCCGATCAGTTCAAGCACATACTCGTCCGTGGCTATGGGGTACCACCCGACAATCTGATTGAAATAGCCCTTCACCCGGTAGTCGATATCGAAATGAGGCGAGCCTGCGATCATGAGCAGATTGCGCCATGAGAATCCCGATCTCTGACTGGGAAGTGCTCTCCAGGCCTTTGCCACCACATTGGCATGTGGCCCGATACACGGTTCTTCTCTGACCGCTGCGAGCAGGTGCTCAACGGTGTCGATACCGTGATCGGCCATCACTCGAGTGGCGCGGTCGACCACCTCGGCCCTGAGCATGGCGCCCGGCTGCACGTTGGCGGGCTTGACGTTGCAGATCACCTCTCGCGCCCACACCTCGGGCCCGCCGGCCTCTGCGATCGAATACCGCAGTGATTTCGCCCCATCGGATTCACCGTGCCGTTCGATATAGCGATTGGTGACGTTGTCGACCGCCGTCGGGTGCGAACCCGTCGAGTAGAGCGCGTCGAGAATGCACAGAGCGAGACTGCCCGGATAGCTGATTGATCGCGGCTCCCCTCGGTCGTCCAGGAACTCTTCACAGCTCCACGCCAATTCTCTGATGCTGCTGGTCGTGATCTCCATTGTTCTGACCTTCCGTCATGCATCGCACCATGCAATGCGGCGCCCCTGACTCCACTGTCGGAGGCATGATGAAACACTATCCGAAGGCACTGACATACCTTGATCGGAGCAGAATAGAACGAATCATTCATATGAGATCGCGAGAGGCGCATTTCTTTGGACGGCGTCGTGCCACGTACCGTCTCACCAGGGGAAACCGCCACCCTCGTAAGAGTCCCTCTGCCTTGGCACGCCTGACGGGCTCTGGCAAGGTGGAGCCATGAGCACAGAAGAGATCATCATCGACGGCCCCCTGGCACGCGCAACGCGGATCCTCTGCCAGGTCTCGGCCAAGCACGTGGCAGACAAAGCTGAGATCGACAAGTCCGAACTCAAGGACTACGAAAAGGGGACAGCGGACCTGACCGCCGAGCAGGAGCGTCGACTCATCCTCGCCCTCGAACAGTACGGCGCACGGTTCATTCCCGACGGCAAGGATGGCGGCTACGGCATCCGCCTGAAGTTCAGCCGCGCAAAGGTCCGCGCCATCGAACGCTGGGAAGACGAAGGCGGCACCCCCGGCGCCGACGACGTCTGAGCTCCTCGACGAAGACAGCTCTGCGCCGGGGTCTTTTGGGCGCAGGCATGCTCAGTGACGACCAGGCTCCCGGAGCAGCAAAAGGCTGTGGCCTCGAATCCGCGTTGAGCGGATACGAGGCCACAGTTGCATCCGTTGACCCCGAGGAACCACCTCGGCGCCGAAAATGCCGCCGGCGACGAGCGCCGGGAAACATCAGCGGAGAACGTCAGTTCTTGCCGATGAACTCGAGGTTGTCGACGACACGATTGGAGAAGCCCCACTCGTTGTCATACCAGGCAACGACCTTGACGTGGTTGCCGACGACGCGGGTGAGCGCGGAGTCGAAGATCGACGAAGCAGGCTGACCGACGATATCGGAGGAGACGACGGGCTCGGCCTCATAGTCGAGGATGCCCTTGAGCTCGCCCTCGGCGGCCTTCTTGTAGGCGTCGAGCACCTCGTCGCGGGTGACCTCGCGGGAGACGGTCGTGTTGATCTCGACGATCGATCCGACCGGGACGGGCACGCGGATTGCATCGCCGGACAGCTTGCCGTCGAGTTGCGGGAGGACGAGGCCGATGGCTTTGGCCGCCCCTGTCGAGGTGGGGATCATGTTCTCGGCGGCGGCACGGGCACGGCGGGGGTCCTTGTGCGGGCCGTCCTGGACCATCTGGTCACCGGTGTAGGCGTGGACGGTGGTCATGAAGCCCTGCTCGATTCCGGCGAGGTCGTCAAGGACCTTGGCCAGCGGGGCCAGGGCGTTCGTCGTGCAGGAGGCGTTGGATATGACGGTGTGCTCGGGCTTGTACGCCTCGTTGTTCACTCCGTAGGCGAGGGTGACGTCGGCACCCTTCGAGGGAGCGGAGACGAGGACCTTCTTCGCGCCGGCGGTGATGTGGGCGCTGGCCTTTTCGGCCTTGGTGAAGCGGCCGGTCGATTCGAGCGCGATGTCGATGTCGAGCTCGCCCCAGGGCAGTTTGGCCGGATCCTTCTCGGCGAAGACCTCGATGGCCTTGCCGTCGATGACGATCTCATCATCCGTGGCCTCGACGTCATGGTTGAAGCGCCCGAGGGTGGTGTCGAACTTCAGCAGCCGAGCCAGATCGTCCACGGGGCCCAGGTCGTTGATGGCCACGACCTCGAGCTCGCTGCCGCGCTCGATCAGCGCGCGCAGGGTGCTGCGTCCGATGCGACCGAAACCGTTGATGGCGATGCGGGTCAATGTCACTCCTTGTAGATGTTGAACACGGGATTCGTCTTGATATCTCCATCATGGGCGATTTCCACAAACGTCAACAGTGGCCAGGCAGACAATCTACGCAAGGTTCTCGCCAGTCGTATTGCCAAAGGTCGAAAGTTTCTGGCCACCTTTGTCTTCGTGTGATCCGGTTCCCTGAAATGTGCCGAATAATGCGCCAGCTCGGCCCGGAAGTTTCAGATCCTCGCCCTGGCGAGCGCCCGCTTTCAGCCCTGGAAAGAGTGACGGTAGTCGTTCGGGGAGGTCGAGAGGATGCGCTGAAAGTGCATCCGCAGATTCGCACCCGTTCCGAGTCCCACCTGGTCAGCGATCTGTTCGATGCCCAGGTCGGAGTTCTCCAAGAGTTCCCGGGCGACATCGACTCGAGCTCTGAGCACCCACTGCATGGGCGTGTAGCCGGTGTCTTCGACGAAGCGGCGGGAGAAGGTGCGCACGGAGACTCCGGCATTGGCGGCGAGATCCCGCAGGGTGATCTTCTCGCCGATGTGCTGAAGCGCCCATTCGCGGGTGTCGGCGAAGTCGTCGCCGAGCGGGTCAGGCACGCTGCGCGGCACGTACTGCGCCTGGCCGGCGCTGCGATAGGCGGCGGCGACGAGTCGCCGGGCGACCTGGTTGGACAGTCCGACGCCGTGATCGCTGCGGATGAGGTGGAGGCACAGATCGATCGCCGAGGCTGCTCCGGCGGAGGTCAGCAGCTGCCCTTCGTCGATGAAGAGGACGTTTTCGTCGACCTTGATCGAGGGGAACCGTCGGGCGAGCTCCTTCGCCGTCGACCAGTGCGTGGTGGCGCGTCGTCCGACGAGCAGTCCGGTGCGCGCAAGGACGAAGGTGCCGGTGGAGATGGCAGCGATCCGCGCGCCGCGTTCGAATGCCGAGAGGAGCGCTCCGATGACCGAGGCCGGTGGTTCTTCTGCCACCGCCGAGGTGGCACCCGGCAGGATGATCGTGTCCGCGGTCTCCAGGGCGTGAAGTCCCTGGTCGACGGAATAGTCGAGCCCGTCCGAGCCGGTCACCTTTCCTGCGGTGATGCCACAGACCTCTACTTCATAGGGCCAGCTGCCTGCGGGCACGGTCGTCGGCCGTCCGCCGGGCACAGCGGAAGCCGCCTCACCGCTCGGATTCGGCTGGGGGCGTGGGGCCGCCTCGGTGCGGGTGCGGTCTGTGGCTGCGTTCGACTCCCGGCCGAAGACCTGGATGGGGACGCCGAGATCCATGGCAGACACCCCGTCCAGTGCCAGCACGAGGATGCGGTGCGGGCGGGAACGGGGTGTCCTACGCGGAAGGGTGCGGGGCTCGTCACTCATGATCGCCTCTCAGTCTAGGCAATCGGGACTCGCCCCGGGGGCGAACTCAATGCTCGTGGACCCCGGTGAGCTTGAAGCCCAGACGACCGTGGGCATATGCTCCACCTGCGCGGAGAGCCGAGGCAGTCCAGGCAGTCTCTGCCAGTTCGGTCTCCGTGGCGCCGGCCTTGACGGCGGCATTCGAATGCGCATCGATGCAGTAGGCACACTGGGTGGTCAAACCGACGGCGTAGGCGATGAGCTCACGGTATTTCAGCGGGATCTCACGACCTTCGGAAGCGAAGACAGCATTGTTGAACTCGCCGAAGGCCTTGAGGATGTCGGGAGTGGTTTCCTTGTAGGCCCTGTCGTACTTGCGGTCGGTCTCGCGGTCGAAGAAGTCGGTCATGGTCATATCTCCTGTGATCGGTGTCATTCCGATCTTCACGCTACCGAGTCCCCGCATCAATCGCTACGGAATTGTCACCTAAGAGTCGGATCGACAAGTACACAGCTGCGCCGGACGGGACTGCGGCCGGCGTTTCTCCTGTGGGTGGATCCGTTTCGAGTATCCGCGCTGTTTCGCGGTGGATCCGCCCGCAGGAGACACGCGAACCGCTCGATCTCAGTAGAGAGTGTTCTGGCCGATGAGAGGGGCAGCCTGCGCTCCCGGCAGAGGCGGTTCCTGAGGTGCGGCTGCGGCAGGCGCGGCCTCAGGAGGCGCAATCGCTGCTTCGTTCAGCGCAGGCACGGGCGCTGCAGATACAGGGTCTGCAGCTGCTGGGGCTGCCGGAGTCGGGTCGGCGGGAGCAGCTGCGCTCGGCACTGCAGACGAGGTGCCCGGTGCAGCGTTCCGGGGAGCCGACTCGGTGGGTGCAGGGTCTGCAGGCGTCTGACCAGCGGTCGGGACCGCCTCGGCGATGGCTTCGAACATGGCCAGGGCGCCGTGCTGGGCCGCGAGGCTCACCGGTTCCGGGTCGCTCGACAGCTTGACTCCGACGGTCTGCGTGGCGCGGTCGATGTAGAGCATCTGGCCGTGGATGCCGATGCCGATAACGACGTTGCGGTCGGCCGAGGGCATCCAGAACTGGCTGCGATACTTTCCGCCCGGGTAGGAGCGTCCGGACGGGGACGCGGCGAAGACCTTAGCGGAGTCCTCAGCACCGGTGAAGATGTCGTCGACCCATTCCGCCGAAAGCACGCGTTCGCCGTTGTCCGTGGTGCCGCCTCGGGCGATCATTTCACCGAAGCGGGCGAGGTCGCGCAGGGTGGCACTGATGGCACCGTCGGCGATCGATCCGCCCCACCGGTCCTGGCAGACTTGGGCTGCGTGGGCGGCGCCGATGCGCGACCACACGTATTCGCTGGCGACGATGGAGAACGGCTGGCCGGTGACCGCCTCGGCGATCCAGGCGAGCACGTCGGTTTCGCAACTGCGGTAGACGAAGGCAGAGCCGTGTTCGCGGTCGCTGGTCAGCCCGGTGAGAAAGTTCTTGATCCCCTTCGCCGAGGCGGCCGATCGGGGCGCGAAATCGACCGCTTCGAACAGTGCTCGGATCTCGGAGTCCTCCTCGAGGTACTCCTCGGAGAACTTGATTCCCGAACGCATGTCGAGCAGGTCGCGAATGGTGGCTCCCGCATATCCGCTCTCAGCCAGTGCAGGCACATGCGTGGTGACGAGGTCGGTGGGGCGCAGCAGTCCGGCGTCGGCGAGCGCACCGATGACGGTGGCGACGATGGACTTGCTCACGGAGAAGAGCATGTGCTGGCGGGCGGGCTTCATCGGCCAGGCGTATTCCTCGGCCAGCGCCACTCCGTTCCGGGTGACGAGCCAGGCGTCGGTGTGGGTGTCGGCGAGGACGTCGCCGACGGTGGTCCAGTCCTCGTCGGCGGCCGGCCATTTCTCGCGGTCGATGGTCAAGGATCGGAAGTCGTTGTCTTCGGTGACGTATTCGCGCACCGGCCCGATGCCGCGCGGGATGCCGCCGGTCGGGAAGATCTCCTGCATCCGGGTGAGCGCAAAGGCGAAGAACTCCGGCCATTTCCAGGTGTCGAGGTCGATGCTTTCGAGAACCGCTTCCGAAGGGTCGACGATGGCGTCTTCACTCGCCGAGGTGAGTTCCCCGACGTGGGGAAGGGTGATGTCCAACGCCGAGACGTCCGCATCGTCGTCTCCGGGCTGCGCGACTGCGAGACCTTGGGAGACCGGGGGCTGCTGGGAGTCCGCGTCCGCGGATCGACCGGGAGCCGCCTCGGTGGCGGTGTCTGCGGATGTGCTGATGCCCTTGGTATTGCCGGACAGAGCACCGATGCGGCGGTTCGGCGGGGTCACCGGGCGGGGCGGAAACGTCTCGTCTTCGCCTGCCATGTCACCTCCGCTGTCTCGACCTGGACTGCGCTGCGCATGCGCGCGGCCGTCCCGATGTGCAGGGAACAGACTACCGGTATGAGGTGAAACTCCGTAGTCGAGACGAGTCGATTCGGGCGTTGCGGCGCTCTCCGTCCCGAGAGCCTGCGCCTCTCACCTGGTGTGACGATACGGCCGATTACCTATCAGTTATTCATCTGACAGTCGGACAGGACGTCGGTGCGGCCGGTTCGGTTCCGGACCTACCGACGCCCACCCCGGACCACAACGGTGGCCAGGTAGTTCATTTGTCGACCACTGCCCACATCGTCGTCGACTTCTCGCCGGCGACGAGGACTGTGCTGAAGCCCGAGGTCAGCTGATCGTACTCGTCGGCCTTGTGCTCATCGACAAGTCGGCCGGTATCCGTATCGTAGAAGCTCGTCTTCTTGTTGTCGGTGAGCACGACGAGTCCGACGTCTGGCAGTACTCCTTGGCCACCCCATGGTGTGGTCGACCTGTACTTTCCGGTGTTCCAGGCCGTCTTCCCGGTCGCCGCATCGATGGCGACCGCCCCTCCATCTGGACCCGGTGCAAGGACGGCGGCCTTCCCGCTGCTGTCGAATGGAACGGTCTTGGGCGAACCCGTGTAGAGCAGCGTATCGACCGCCATCTCGGGTGCATCCGCGAACCATCCTTCCGGCGACCCGTCCGACCCCTGATACTTGACCGCTGAAGCAAACAGCTGCGCCTGCAGACATGCAGGCTGACCTTCAGGCGTATAGGTGAGGTCGGTTGAGCACACCGGATCGGTTGTGTCCTCCATCTTCGCTCCGTCGAATTGGTCGTCGGAGTCCAATGTCGGTCCGTCGGATTCCTTGAGCCCTGCCGGAACGGTCAGCTCAGCCACTCTGCTGAACGCCTGGCTCATCGGGTCATCGGGGTCCTCGGCTCCGAAGAGGTAGGTCAGCGTAGTCTCATCGCTTGTCGGGAAGACGTCGAAGTGCTCGACTCCGGTGTCGTCGATCGATCGAGCCGCGGTGATGGGAACGGTGACCTGGTGACCTGAATCCAACGAGATCCGGGTGACCATGGAGTCTTCCCCGGACTTCCATGACATGACAGCACTCTTCCGGTCCGGCGCGAGGCGAATCAGAGAGCCGCCGAAGGTCCGGCCGTCATCATCGATCGACAGCGACGGCCAAGCTTCGGCACCTGTCGATGGGTCAAGGGCGAACATCACCGCATTGCCGGCTTCCGAGGTGGGAGCGCAGTCCCCGTCCATTCGCATGCCGCTGTATTCGAGCAGAAGCAGATCGTCCTCGCGAAGGCGATTTCCGAGACCTGTCGACCGGGAGCCGAATCCCGTCTGCTCATGACACGCATCGTCGGGGCCGGGAATGTCGAATGACCAGGCTTCTTCGCCGTCTTCCCAGGTGTAGGCGGTGACCGTTCCCGAGTAGTCGTTGACGATCACCAGGTCTCCCGCGGAATAGGCTTCTGAGCCTCCGCCTTCGTCATTGACGTAGGCGTCGATGCTCCACAGCTCTTTGCCTGCGGGGTCGATCGCCCGCAGCTTCTCTTCGACCCAGTCGGTGACGAGCGCATGCCCGGCACCATCGTCGACGGTCAGCGTGGCGTAGTAGTCGAGTTCGACCGGGTCGGCCAGGGTCGGAGCCGTCGACGGGGAGGGCGCATCAGCGGGCTTCTCGGAGCCGTCGCTGCAGCCGCTCAGCACGACCAAACCGGCGACCATAACCGCCGCCCCACATCCGCTTCATGACGCGTTTCTCCTGCTCATACCCCGATTCATAGCTTGATCATATGCGGCGGCAATCGTATTGGCACTTCGGGTGTGGTGAGTGGCCCATCGGTCACTCATCGAGAACTGTGAATCGCCTCGGCGTGCAATGACTGCGAGAACTGAGACGTCAATCCCGATTCCCTGTTCAACCTGATGAAGACAGAAGTATGAAGATTCTCGCGCACTCTTTCACCGCGGCCCCCACGGATGATCTCTCTGCTGCTGCCTCCTCCCACTTAGCGGGCGGGCGCAATGTCTATTGGCGGCCCGATCCACAGACTGCATAACTAGGAGTCAACGACCGCGCCTGCGTGATAGTCGAAGAGGATCCGGCTGAACGGGCACTTGGGCCAGGTCCGGTGCTGCTGGTCGATGATGTGACGAAGATCGGCTTGGACGACGCCTCCTCGTGGGCTATTTCGCCGATAGAGGTGCGGGTCGGCAACTATGCCGCGTTAGACCGGAAGGGAATCATCGTCCGCTATCTTGATCTTTCAATGCTTGAGGTCAGCATTCCGAGAGCATGGTTCGGACACTCACACGACGCAGCCGATCGCCAGAGAGCAAATAGCCATGGGAATTGATCCGGACATCACGGCCGTTCAGACCGCCGGTTTTACGTTGCAGGTGTACGTGCCGACCGGTGACACCGCCGAAGTGCGATCGTTCTACAGTTCCCTGTTCGGTCGCGAACCGGAGTTCGAGCCGCACGACGATTTCTTCGAGTGGGCACCGATCGCCGGGCAAGAATGCTGGTTTCAGGTGTCAGGGAAAAATCAAGCATCCCCATTGCTCAACAGAGTCCGCTTTCGAGTACAAGATCTGGGCGAGGCGTTGTCGTTTCTCGACTCCTTTGAGATAGAGCACTCCGAGCCGCCGCAGCTGCCTGGTGTAGTCGCCTTTGTCGACTTCGCCGACCACTGGGGCAACAGCTCGGCTACTACCAGGACCTGGTGCCAAGTAGGCAACAGCAGGAATACCGAGGCACCTCGGTCAACGATGAAGCGCAGTTCACTCGGTTCACGAACGAGTAGTTGAGATCAGCAGGTCCAGCCAGCGCGCGAATATAGGTCACCATCGGATACTTTATTCGCTCAGAAGTATCCGATGGTGACCTATATTCGGCTTCAAACATCCGATAGCGACCTAAACTCGGCGGAGGCCGCCAGAAGCGAGGCCTCTACGCCACCGACTGGTCCTCGGCGACGATCCAGATCGGCTGGGATTCCCCGGGCGGGAAATGGTCGGCGAGGACGTCGAGTCCCTGCGCCGATTCGGACTGGACCCTGAACTTCTCGGTCTGGTCGAGACCGATCGAGGACCCGATGAAGCCGGTGGCCATGACACCGAGGATGACGATTCCGGCGCCGAGGTGGAGGCCCGGTTTGCGCACCACCCGTGATGGGCACCATGAGCAGCGCGGCCTGTTTGTCGCCGCTGAGGATCGGTCCCGTGACGGTCTCGGAGGATTCGTCGCCGACGGAATCGCCGAGCGAGCCGCCGAGCTCCTTCAGCTGCGCCTGATCGTCGGCGGAGAGTTCGGATCCGTCCTCGTTCGAGGCCACGACCATGACGGACTGCTTGTCCGCCTCGGGGAACTTGTCGAGGGTCTTCTGTGCTTGAGTCGATTCGGAGTCGGCCGGAGCGGTTTCGTTGGGCCGGTCCTCCCCTGCCCCGGACAGGAGTCCGAAGAGCAGAGCGACGAGGACGACGATTCCGCAGAGTACGAGCCACGAACCGCGCTTCGATGTCAGCGTGTGTGCGGTTTTCGCCAGTGGTGAGTTCATGACTCCAGTCCATCAATCTAAGGAGTCACACACATCGCCTGTGAGTTCGGATTCGATCTGCAACTTTCGATGGAGAAAAATCGCTGAGCTGGGGCGATAGTTCTTCTGAGGGTGGGGGTTCCGCGGAGGGTCGGCGACTCAGACGAGCTCAGCGCCCGCCTTCTCGACCTCCGCTAGGGCGGCCCTGCTCGACTCGTCTCCGACGCCCGCGACGAGGTCGGTGAGCACGCGAACGCTCAGCCCCACGCTCAGCGCGTCGAGGGCGGAAGCGCGTACGCAATGGTCGGTGGCGATGCCGACGACGTCCACCTCGGTGATGGTGAGATCGCCCAGAAGCTCGCCGAGGCGGCTCCCCATGTCCGTGATCCCTTGGAAAGCCGAATAGTCGGGTTTGCCTTGTCCCTTGCGGACCTCGTGGGTGATGGCCTCGGTGTCGAGGAACGGATCGAAAGCCGCACCGTCGGTGTCTGCGACGCAGTGGACGGGCCAGGAATCGACGAAGTCCGGGGAGTCGCTGAAGTGGCCGCCGTTGTCATTGTCGGCATCGTGCCAGTCGCGGGAAGCGATGACGGCATTGTAGTCTCCGGCATGGGCGGAGAGGTGAGCGCTGATGCCTTCGGCGACGGCATCACCGCCGGTCACGCCGAGCGCGCCGCCTTCGGTGAAGTCATTCTGGACATCGACGATGAGGAGTGCCTTGGCCATGCCTTGAGCATAGGCGTTTCTGCGCGGAATTCCAGGGGTGCGGCGGATGGGGACGGAAATCCAGGGGTGTGGCGGACCGGAGGGTAGAGCGATTCGTGTCGGCGCGGCTCAGCCGGTGGGCTTGTCGGCGAACCAGTAGAACTGGGAGAACTGCTGCGAGCGCCCCAGCCCCAGATCGCCCTTGGCGAAGCGACGGACCTCTTTGACCATGCTCCTCTCCCCCGCCGCCCAGACGTACAGTCCGGCGCTATCGAGGTCGAGTCCGCGCAGGTGATCGGCCACGGATCGATCCGTGCGATGCTGCGGGGCCGCCTCGGCGCTCACACCCTGACTCACCCAATGCCACGTCGCGTTGGGGTGCTCCGACCGCGGGAGCCCTGTCACTTCGGCCGGGTCGGCGGTGATCGCCACGGTGATGGCAATGTCGGCGGGGACGGCTTCGCACCAGGAATTGATGGCTGGGAGCGCGGTGAGGTCCCCCACCAGGAGGAGGTGGGAGGTGTCGTCAGGCAGGTCGAGACGGGCCGGGGTGAGGGCGGCTTCGATGGTGTCACCTGGTCGGACATGCGCCGCCCAGCGGGCCGCGGGACCGATCGCGGTGGTGGATTCCGCCTCGATCGGACCTACCGAGGCTGCCGACCCCGACTGGCCCGCAGAAACTGCCGGTTCCGCCGGAATTGCCTGGTTTGCCGGGTCCGCCGGATCGGCGTCGCCGAGGTCACCATGGAGGACGAAGTCGAGGCTGAACGTCCCGGCCTCAAGATCGATGGCCGAGAACGTGTAGCCGCGCTGACTCAGGTGGCCTTCACCCTTCTCCGGGTGCGGGAACCACAGCCGGGTCCACAGCGTCGGGAAGACCTCATCGAGCTGGGCCAGCAGTTCGGGACCGGAGAAGTGGATCCGGCGGTAAGTCGGGGTGAAGTCGGTGACCCCGGTGACGATCACTTCGTGATTCGTGATGCGCATCAGCCGCATCACGCCGCGCTGCCAGTTGACCATTCGCTCCACCCCTCGTTCGCAAGTCTTTGCTTAGCCTACCCTAAGCAAACAGCGACGGGTGTGTGAGTGAGCGGATCAGCCCCATCGGAACTGGTGCATCAGTGGAGTCGATCAGACCCAACCTCGGGCTTCGAAGATGCGGTGGTAGATCTCGCGGACTACGGCCTGCTTGCGGGCGTTGTAGCCCATGACCGTCTCCCCGACCGCGTTTGCTTCCGCGGCCGAGGTGCGCTTCACCGACTCGTAGGCCTCGCGCTCGTCCGCACGCTCTCGCAGCCGATCTCGGAAGAGCCGCATCCGTGCCACTTCCGCGCACCGGGGTCCGAAGACGTGGAGATTGCATCCAGGCTGCCCGGGGTCCGGGTCGCGTCGTTTGAACATCCGATGCTCGTACCAAGCGGGCTCGCGGAGGGTGAGACCGAATCCCGCTTCGGCGAGTGCGGGGACATAGTCATCTTCGGCCGTAGGGTCGGCGACGACGAGGGCGATGTCGATGATCGGTTTCGCGGGCAATCCCGGCACCGAGGTGGACCCGACGTGGTCGATGCCGACGAACGCACCGCTCGGGCTCAGTGCCCGACGGATCCGGTGGGCCGCCTCGGCGAAATGATCGATCCAGGCGGGGTCGTGGTCGACGATGGTGATCACGGTCGGCGGCGTGGTCGGTCGTGTCCAGAGATCGGGATCCTTGACGTCATTGAAGGTGATGATGTCAGCGACCGCGGCTGACATCGGATCGACGGACACACCGCCTGCGGCCTCCTGCGCGGAGGCATCACCGGCGGACAGGTGCGTCATGCCTCAGGCCTGTTTGAGGGCGTGCTTCTCAGCCTTCTTCGCGGCCTTCTTTGCAGCCTTGGCGGCCGCCTTATCGATGGCCTTCTGGTTCTCACCGGCGCCGATAAGGAGCAGAAGTCCCCCGAGCGCGGCGAGGTTCTTCGAGAACTGGGTCTGGTGAGCCTTTGCCTCTCCGCCTTCCATCGCCCAGAAGGAGTGTCCGGCGAGCGTGGTCGGGATGAGGGACCCGGCGAGTGCGAGTGCCGAGAGGCGTGGCTTGATTCCCAGCAGCAGGGTGGTGCCGGCGAGGATCTGAACGCCGCCGTTGATACGCACGAGCAGCTCGTTGTCGTCGGGCAGCCCGGGCACGTATTCGCGGATGGCGTCAAGGGTCGACTCGGCCATCGTTGCTTTGCCTGCCGGATCAGTGATAGCCGAGTATCCGCCGCTGATGAAGATCGGTGCGGTGAATACGCGTCCGGCGGTCTGCAGCAGCGAAGGTCCGAAGGTCATATGAGGCTCCTGTGGGTTTGGGATTCCGGTTGATCGGGTTTTGAGCCTAGCCGACGCCGGGGCCGAGCCTCAAGATTCGCGGCCGGCCTTCTCCTTGATGCCCAGCTCCGGCTGCTTGCGGAACTGGCCGGTGACGATGAGCACTGCGATGACGATTGCTGAGACGGTCCAGCCTGGGACTCCGAGGAACGCGGCAAGCGCCGGATCCGGAGTCGGCGCACCTGCGTCGACGAACAGGCTCAGCAACATGGCCCCGCAGCCGTTGAGTGCGGCATGGGCGAATACGGCCGGCCACACGGATCCGGTGCGCAGGCGCAGCCAGCCGAAGAGGATGCCGACCATGATGCAGCCGCCGACCATGAAACCCACACCGGCGATGTCGGGGCGGCCGAAGTTGTAGCCGAGCAGGATGAGCGGTGAGTGCCACAGCCCCCAGACGACGCCGATGATGAGCAGTGCGGGCCATGTGCCCAGGGGACGCAGACTGGTGAGCAGCCATCCTCGCCAGCCGAATTCCTCGCCGATCGTGACACCGACATTGGCCACCGAGCTGACGAACATGAGCAGCAGGTAGATGGCGATGGCGGCGGCAGTCGGCAATGAGTCCGTGCCGGGAATCGATTCCAGCTGCGCCTTGAACCCGGACAGCCCGTCGAGGTCGAGGGCGAGCCATCCGAAGGCTGCGCTGACCAGATAGCCGAGGACGACGAGCACCATGATCCCGAAGAAGGCGGCGATGGTCATCCCGATGACTCGGCCGAAGCTGCGCAGCGGCCAGAAGCCGAAGTAGCGCGGAGCACTGGCCAGGACCTCTCCCCTGGCGCGGGCGCGGCGGCGCTGGATGATGGAGGCAATGGTGCTCGCGATGAGCGGAGTGAACATCATGGCGCTGCCGCAGGCCAGAAGCAGGGCGGGATCGCCGATCCCCTTCTCGGAGAACCACAGCGGCAGGCATGCAATCCATGCGAGGCCGAAGGCGATGAGAGCGAAGATGCCGATCTCGAGCCATGGGACCCGGGCGGGCACGACGGCGAGAGGTCGCCCTTTCGCGTCGACATCCTCGGTGGGGGTGTGCGATCCGTCCATCGCCGAGGCGGCCGGACCGGGCATGGATTCCGTCGTTCCGGGCGGGTGGGGTTGGATAGCGGGCTGAGGTGATGGCTCGGTCGGTCCGGTCGCCTCGGCGAATCCGGATTGACTGTGCGTCTGCGTGTTCACGGTTCCTCCTCGTTCCTGCACGGGATGCCGATTCGGCGGCGATCCGTGCCTGTGATTCCACGCTATGGCTCGCCGTCGTCGGGTACCTCCGCCGCGAGGATGAAATCGCGCTCAGCCGCCCGGACGAGAACGCTTCCGCAGGTGAGAATCGGAGATACGATGCGAACAGCACAGAATCAACGACGATTCGAATGAAGGAACAACACCATGTCCGAACATCTCCCGGATGCCCACCACCCCGCGGGCGTTCACCACTCCACCGGCAACCGGGCCGGCGACCACCTCTCCGATTCCGACCATCTGGCCGTCCTCGGCTACGAAGACTCCTTCGAGCGGTCGATGAGTCCGTGGGCGAACTTCGCCCTCGGCTTCACCTACCTCTCCCCGCTCGTCGGTGTGTATTCGCTGCTGGCAGTGGCGCTCTCAACCGGTGGTCCGCCCTCTATCTGGTGGATCGTCATCGTCGCCTGCGGGCAGCTGCTCGTCGCCCTCGTCTTCGGCGAAGTCGTCTCCCAGTTCCCCATCGCCGGTGGAATCTACCCATGGGCCAGGCGGCTGTGGAGCAAGCGGTATGCGTGGATGGCCGCATGGATCTACATCTGCGCACTCATCGTCACGATCACCTCGGTGGCGGAGTTCGGTGCCGGATTCCTGGCGAGCCTCTTCGGCCTCGAACTCAGCCGCAACTCCACACTGTTCCTCGGCCTGGCGCTGCTCGTTCTCGCCTTAGCTATCAACTTCTCGGGCACGAAATGGCTGGCCCGCATCGCGCGCATCGGCCTCTTCGCCGAACTCATCGGCGTCATCGGACTCGGCCTGTTCCTGCTCATCTTCGAACGCAAGCACAGCTTCACCGTCTTCTTCGACACCATGGGCACCGCCGGCGACGGCAGCTACCTGCCCGTCTTCATGGGAGCCGCAGTCGCCGGGCTCTTCCTCTTCTACGGATTCGAAGCATGCGGTGACGTCGCCGAGGAAGTGTCGAATCCGGCTCGCGGCATCCCGAAGGCAATGCTCATGACGATCCTCGTCGGAGCAGTCTCGGCCCTGTTCTCCTTCGGCGGGTACGTGCTCGCGGCACCGAATCTCGACGAGATCGTCTCCGGTGAGGTCGCCGACCCGATTCCCGCGATCCTCGAGGGCAGCCTCGGTGCGGTGGGGGCGAAGATCTTCCTCGTCGTCGCTGTCCTCGCGTTCATCTCCTGCGTGCTCAGCCTGCAGGCCGCCGCGTCGAGGCTGATCTTCAGCTTCGCCCGCGACGGGATGATGCCCGGGCACCGGTGGCTGTCGAAAGTCACCGACGGGACGAAGATTCCGCACAATGCGCTCATCGTCGCCTGCACGGCACCCGCACTGATCTGCGTGCTCATCTGGTTCAACGACGGAATCCTCGTCGCCGTGACCTCGTTCGCGATCCTCGGCATCTACCTCGCATTCCAGATGGTCGTCCTCGGTGCCCTGCGGCAGAGGGTGAAGGGGTGGAAGCCGGCGGGGCCGTGGTCGCTGGGCGGCTGGGGCATCGTCGTCAACATCGCGGCCCTGGCCTACGGCGTCTTCGCGATGGTTCTGCTGTCGCTGCCGGGAGACTCCGGGTCGTTCTTCGCCGACTGGATCGTGCTCATCGGGCTGGTCGTCGTGCTGGTCGCCGGCTTCATCTACCTGTTCACGGCACGCCCCGACCGAAAGTCCGACGCTCCCGAAGGTGACGCCATCGCCGTCGCCGAGGCGATCCGCACCCACCGCGCCAAGCTGTAACTCACGCGGGGGCGCCCGCTTCCCCGAATAGTGGTCACAAACGGACACTGTCCTCGAATTCGGGTCACCATCGGATACTTTCTGGCTCGAGAAATGTCCGTTGGTGACCTATTCTCTGGCCCGGAAGTCCGATGGTGACCACTATTTCGCGCACACCCTTTTCCGCCCTGACTGCGCGCCTGGCGGAGTCCACTCGCACACTCACTCCTGTGCAGAGTTTCATTCGAGTCGTCGCCGGGACACCCGAAGCTTCTCCTGGGCGCGCTGACATCGCCTAAGGTCACCCCCAGATCCGCCCTCGACCGGTTGTGGACAAATGACCTGACTCAGGCACATACGGCCTGTGGATGCAGAGCGGTTGCCCACAGTCACCTCAGGCAGGTCTTCCCACACGCTGAGTCCAAGTAGACGATTTGTGCATGAAGCACCCTCTGAACTATGCCGACTATCCAGCCATCGTCTCGGTCTCCGAAGCACGTGCACGCGGCGCCTCCGACTACGACATCCGCTCCGGTCGTAACTTTCCACCAGCTGCCTGGGGAATCCGCTTCGACGGCACCGACCCCACTGAGTTTCCGATTCCGACTTGGGCAGATGATGACTGGATCAAAGATGCTCAGATGTTACTCGCCCTTGCCCACAGACACCCCGGGGTCGTTGCATGCAGCGAAACTGCTGTGCGTCTGTTCGGGTGGCCGTTGCCGCGTTCCAACGGCAAAGTCAGTCTGCATCTGGCAACGTCGGACATCAACAAACGCATCCGCAGAAGAGGCGTGACGCTGCATCGGATGAGAACGCTCAGACGAACCGATTTTCTGGGCCTGCCAGTTCAGAGTCCGATGCAGGTCTTCAGTCAACTTGCCTCCGTCTGCACGGTGGAGTCGCTGGTGAAGATCGGAGATGCGGCGATCGGCGATTGGAAGAGCCCGCCCCAATTCTCATTGGAAGACCTGGACAAGCACATCTCCGGAACGAAACATCTCAGGGCAAGATCGAAGCTGCTTTCCGCCTTCGAACTGATCAGAGAAGATGTCGACTCGCCGATGGAGACTGATCTCCGACTCTGGGCTGTTTCCCGGGACCTTCCTGAACCCGTCGTCCACCCTGCTGTGTACTGCCCGACGATCGATCGGACACTGCATCCCGACCTCGGCTACCCGAAAGTGAAACTCGCATTGGAGTACGAGGGAGACCATCACAGGACATCAGAGGGACAGTGGGCCGCTGATATCGACCGAGTCAACGCACTGAAAGCCGCCGGCTGGACGGTATTGCGAGTAACGAAATCGACCAATCGCCGTCAACTTGAACGCGACATCCGCCGACACCTTGGGCTCCAGTGAGAAATGTAGGTCACCATCGGACAGTTCTGGCGCCGGAAAGTATCCGATGCTGACCTATATTCAGGCGCAAATGTCCGATTGCGACCTACTGTTTCGCGAGATGCCAGCCTCGTGGGCAGACGCAGCGGGCGGAGGCGAAAGGACACAAGCAAACTGGGAGGAGGGGCAGGCCAGTGAGTCCGCGCCTCAGACCCCGAATTCGGGGGCGAAGGCCAGGGCGCCCGCAGGCACCTCGCCGGCCAGCGGCATCGCCATAAGTGCGTCATCGGGGACGTCGACATGCAGGTTGATGCCGAAGCCTGAGGCCGGGGTGAACCCGAAGCGCGGATAGTACTCGGCGTGACCGAGGACGACGGCGAAGGCCTCACCTCTGCGGGCCGCCTCGGCGAGGAGTGCCTCAATCACCGCGGTGCCGGCGCCGGTGCGCTGGTGGTCCGGCCATACGGAACAGGGCGCAAGGCAGGCTCCGGAAACCTCGCCGACGAAGCACCGGGAGAGCATGGCGTGGGCGATGACCTCACCGTCGAGGACGCCGACGAACGACAGACCGTCGATCCTATTGCCGGATGCACGAAGAGCATCGACGAGTTCCGCCTCGTCGACCTGACCGAAGGCGGACGCGGTCAGCTGGTGGATTACTTCGATGTCACCGGGCGTCTCGGGGCGGACGGTGAACTGAGGTGCGGGAGGATTCGTCACCCACTCACGATAGCAATCGGCGGGGCAGCCTCGGCGAGGATTGGGAACGACACTGAGGGCCGGGGCAGCCTCGGCGAGGCTTGGGAACGACACTGAGGGCCGGGACTGTGGGACCGCCTCCGTCCGTAGTGGCGAAGAGTCTGTTTTCGCGTGCCGAATCGGACCTTTCGCCACTATCTACTCCACCAGCCCACTACCTCATTCACATAAAAATACATTCCTATGCATAACAATTCGACAATCGACGGAGACTCACGTTACGCTGGTGACATGTCGAAAGTACTGTCTTCGCTCCCAGTCGGTGAGCACGTTGGAATCGCCTTCTCCGGCGGACTGGACACCTCCTGCGCGGTCGCGTGGATGCGCCACAAGGGCGCCATCCCGTGCACGTACACGGCCGACATCGGCCAGTACGACGAGCCCGACCTGGAGTCGGTGACCGATCGCGCCAAGGAATACGGTGCCGAGATCGCTCGCTTCGTCGACGCCAAGCGCCTGCTCGTCGAGGAGGGCTTCGTCGCTCTGCAGTGCGGTGCGTTCAACGTCCGCTCCGGTGGCAAGACCTACTTCAACACCACTCCCCTCGGCCGCGCCGTCACCGGGACCATGCTGGTCCGCGCGATGAAGGAGGACGGCGTCGACATCTGGGGCGACGGCTCGACCTACAAGGGCAACGACATCGAGCGCTTCTACCGGTACGGCCTCATGGCCAACCCGAAGCTGCGCATCTACAAGCCCTGGCTCGACTCGGAGTTCGTCGACGAGCTCGGCGGCCGACAGGAGATGAGCGAATGGCTCGTCGAACACGGCTACCCCTACCGCGACTCGGCTGAGAAGGCCTACTCGACGGATGCGAACATCTGGGGCGCCACCCACGAGGCGAAGACCCTGGAGTTCCTCGACGCCGGACTCGATATCGTCGAGCCGATCATGGGCGTCGCCGCCTGGCGCGATGACGTCGAGGTCAAGTCGGAAGAGGTCTCGGTCCGCTTCGAGGCTGGCCGCCCAGTCGCCATCAACGGCGAAGTCTTCGACGATCCCGTTGCCCTGGTCTTCAAGGCCAACGAGATCGGCGGTCGCCACGGACTCGGTGTCTCCGACCAGATCGAGAATCGCATCATCGAGGCGAAGTCCCGCGGCATCTACGAGGCCCCGGGCATGGCACTGCTGCATGTGACCTACGAACGCCTGCTCAACGCCATCCACAACGAGGACACCATCGCCCTCTACCACGAAGAGGGCCGTCGCCTCGGTCGCCGGATGTATGAGGGACGCTGGCTCGACCCGCAGTCGCTCATGCTGCGCGAATCCATGCAGCGGTGGGTCGCCTCGGCGATCACCGGCGAGGTCACCCTGCGACTGCGCCGCGGCGACGACTACACGATCGTCAACACCGAGGGCCCGAACCTGTCCTACCACCCGGAGAAGCTGTCGATGGAGCGTGTGGGCGACTCCGCCTTCGGCCCCGAGGACCGCATCGGCCAGATGACAATGCGCAATCTCGACATCGCCGATTCGCGTGCCCGCCTCGAGCAGTACGCGGCCATGGGCATCGTGTCCGGTCCGACCTCGGAGCTCGTGGGCTCGCTGGAGGCCGGCGGCGCCGAGGAGATCGCGAACTCCAACGCCGAGGTGGACGAGGCCAGCGACCTCGCCAACCTCTCCTCGGCCTTCGACGCCGGCACGGACTGAGGTCCTGACCGGACGTAGGGCCCGGAAGGACTGAAGTCACCCCGAACCGAAGGCCCCGAAACTTCCGGAGACACCGCACAGCATGAGACTCGCGGCCTCCGGCTGAGAGCAGAGAACGACCGGCGGGCGCACTCCCCGATCATCGCGATCAAAGGAGTCCGCCTGCCGGCCGTTTCGCATTCACCGCGATTTGCAGTGCCTGTACCCGCAGGTCGCAGGGCCGTGGAAAGATCATTCCATGACTTCCGATTCCCGGAACCGGGCCCACACCCTCGCCGAGCGGGTCGACCGAGATCTGCGCGCCCGTGGCGGCAGCGATCGCGCCCAGAAGGAAAGGGCGTACCTCAAGAGCGAACTCCTCCATTACGGGGTGAGCGTGCCCGACACTCGTGCCGTCGTTCGCGCCGCCCTGGGCACGGCGAAGCTCAGCCACGATGAGGTCATCGAACTTGCCCGAATCCTCTGGGCCGCGCCGACATCGTCGGGCGACTCGACCGGCAGCGCCGAACCGACGGACACGGGCGACGGGTCGACGGGGCACCCCACACCGGTCCACGAACGTCGCGCCGCGGCCACGATGGCGCTCATCCAGTCACAGGACCGCCTCGGCGGCGGGGATGCGGATTTCATCGAGGGCCTGCTCCGCGAGGCGAAGACCTGGGCGCTCGTCGACCCTCTGGCCGGGGACCTCGTCGGGCCGCTGAGCGAACGGGGCGCTGGCTTCGACCCCGTTCTCGAGCGCTGGGCGGCCGACAGAGATTTCTGGATTCGGCGCTCGGCTCTGTTGGCGCACCTGGTTCCGCTGCGGCAGGGCCGCGGCGACTTCGACAGGTTTTCGCGATTCGCCGATGCGATGCTCGAGGAAAAGGAATTCTTCATCCGCAAAGCTATCGGCTGGGTGCTGCGGGATGCATCCAATAAGCGCCCCGACCTCGTGTTCGAATGGATCCTGCCCCGCGCACACCGGGCCTCAGGGGTGACGATCCGGGAGGCCGTCAAACGCCTGTCAACGGAACAGCGTGAGGCCGTTCTCGCCGCCAGATGAGGGGCTGACAGCCAACTCCGCACACACCGGCAACATACCCCAGCCGAGGCCGATCTATAATCGGATTCCATGTCCTGACAAATTGATCGCTAAATTCTCTTTTGACCTGACAAATAAATGTGTAATGTGGTGTCCGCTTCACTACAGAGGCTTCACGCGAGCCTCCCTGCCGTCGGACGCATCACAGCCCGTCGTCCAATACCGACCCCCTGCATTCGAAGGAGAACCATCATGCCGCAGCGCCTCGGAATCGCTGTCATCGGAGCCGGAATGGCCGGTCGAGCCCACGCTTCGGCCTGGCGCGCCGCCCCCACAGTCGGCACCGGCGAACTGCCGGAACTCGAACTCGTCTCCGTCTGCGACCTCGCAGGCGATCTCGCCGCCGCCACGGCCGCCCGATACGGCTTCTCCCGCCACGACACGGACTGGCAGAACATCGTCAATGCTGACGATATCGACATCGTCAGCGTCGTCGTCGCGAACTCACTCCACAAGGAGATCGTCGAGGCGCTGCTCGCAGCCGGCAAGCATGTCCTCTGCGAAAAGCCCCTGACCGACACCGTCGATGACGCTCGCGCCATGGTCGCCGCCGCCGACAGCGCCGCTTCGATCGCCCGCCTCGGCTTCACCTACCGTCGCTCTCCCGGCCTGGCCGCCATCCGAGACCTCATCAATGACGGCACCCTCGGCGAGGTCCACCACGTCAACGCCTGGTACTGGACGGACTATGCCTGCTCCCCCACAGCCCCGATGAGTTGGCGCTACAAAGGCGAGCTCGGCAGCGGCGCACTCGCTGACGTCGGCAGCCACCTGACCGACACCGTCGAATTCCTCGCCGGCCCCATCAGCTCGGTCTCGGGCGGTCGCTTCCACACCGCGATCACCTCCCGCCCGCTGCCGCTCGGCCACGTCGTCGGCCACGACCATGTCGAAGTCAGCGACGAATTCGAGCCTGTCGGCAATGACGACTACGCTGCCTTCGGCGTCGAATTCCCCACCGGATCCGGCGTCCTCCAGGTCTCCCGCATCGCCGCAGGCCATCCCAACAGCCTCGGCGTCGAAGTCTTCTGCACCAACGGCTCGGCCAGCTTCGACTTCCGCTTCCCGGGCCAGATCGTGCTCAACCAGACCGTCGACGGGCACGCCGCGACCGGACTGACGACGATCCAACTCGGCCCCGAACACCCCTATATCGCCGACGGTCTCGCCATGGCCGCTCCCGGTGTCGGTGTCGGCCAGAACGACGGCTTCGTCTTCCAAGCGCGCGCCTTCCTCGACGAGGTCGCTGGTCGCCCTCAGGCTGATTCCCTACCGCGCTGTGCCCACTTCTCGGAGGGCCTGCACGCGCTCCAGGTCCGTGACGCCGTCATCGCTTCGGCTGGCGACAACGGAGCCGCGAAGGAGGTCGCAGCATGAAGTACGGCGTGTACACGGCCATCCTCCACGATCGACCGCTGCCCGAAGCACTCACCGTCATCAAGGAGCTCGGACTCGACGCAGCCGAGATCAACGTCGGCGGGTTCCTCCCGCCCATCCATATGCCCACGATCGACGACATCCTCACCTCGGACGCTGCTCGTGATGACTACCTCGGCGTCTTCGCCGAGGCAGGGGTCGAGCTGGCGGGCCTCAACGCCAACGGCAATCCCCTCCATCCCAATCCGGAGATCGGTCCTCCGACTCTGTCCGACATCGAGCGAGCGATCAAGGTCGCGGATCGTCTCGGGCAGACCCGCGTCGTGACGATGTCGGGACTGCCGGGGGCGGACTCGTCCGCGACGACGCCGAGTTGGATCGTCAACCCCTGGGAGTCTTCTCTCCTCGACATACGCGATGCCCAGTGGGAGGCCGCGGCTCCGGTCTGGCGTGAGCTCGACCGGCTCGCCGCCGACAACGGCGTGCAGATAGCGATCGAGATGCACCCGCACAACCTCGTCTTCAACCCAGCCACGCTCGAACGCCTCGTCGAGACCATCGGCGCGACGAACCTCGGTGCGGAGATGGACCCCTCCCACCTCTTCTGGCAGGGCATCGATCCGGTCGCTGCGGTCGACCACCTCGGCGAGCTCGTCGTCCACGCCGCGGCCAAGGACGTGCGCATCAACGACGCCGCGAGGATCCACGGCGTCCTCGACGACCGCCACACCCGCTTCACCGGAGACCGGATCACGAACATCCGCGGCGGGGCGGCGATCAGCGCATGGCCCGAAGGCTCCGCATGGGATTTCGTGGCGCTCGGCAAAGGCCACGACCAGGACTTCTGGAACCGATTCGTCGCCGCGCTGGCCCGAGTCGATCCGAATATGGCCGTGCACATCGAACACGAGGACGAGTCCCTCGGACGGATCGAAGGACTGCAGACCGCCGCCAAGGTGCTGCTCACGGCCGCGCACAACGTGTGAGTCCGCAGCACAGTCGACCCCAGTGCGACGGGCGATCCCCGCACAGTGCATCACGTCCGAGCGACAGCGATGCGCCCAGTCCGGGGGCGGTGACCCGCGCGGGTCACCGCCCCCGGACCCCGCCTGGCCGAGTAAGCTCGAGTCAGATCCCCCGACGAGGCAGGAGCCTATGGCACGCGAACCCGAGACCGAACTCCCCGCGGAGTTCTTCGGTCCCCTCGACCGCTCCCCCGGAGCCGTGCCGCTCTATGTCCAGATCGCCCGCAAACTCGAGGCAGCGATCGCGACCGGCGAACTTGTGGCCGGAACTCGGTTCGAGAACGAAGTTACGATGGCCAAGCGCATCGGCCTGTCGCGACCGACCATCCGACAGGCCATCCAGGACCTCGTCGACAAAGGGCTGCTTGTGCGCCGGCGCGGCATCGGCACCCAGGTCATCCAGCGACCGGTCGCCCGCCCCGTCGACCTTACGAGCCTCTTCGAAGACCTCGAGAAGTCCGGGAACCCGCCCTCGACCGTCGTTCTGTCCCACCGCGTCGAGGCCGCCGATTCCGACACCGCCGAACGGCTCAGCGTGCCCATCGGCACCCCCAGCCTCCACCTGCGTCGCCTGCGCATTGTCGGAACGACGCCCTTGGCAGTGCTGCACAACGTGCTTCCCGCGCCCTTCACCGACATCACCGCCGACGAACTCGTGAGCACGGGACTATACGCGACCCTGCGCTCGCGCGGCGTCGTATTCTCGATCGCCCAGCAGCGCATCGGCGCGAAGGCTGCGGAGGACACCGAGGCGGAGCTGCTCCAGATCGATCCGGGCTCTCCCCTGCTGACGATGAACCGCACAGCCCTCGATCATTCCGGCAACATCATCGAGTGGGGCGACCACTGCTACCGACCGGACCTCTACTCCTTCGAAACGACTCTCGTCTCACGCTGAGGCGCGCCTGTCTGCATCGCGCTGCCGCGCCGTCACACCCGCGCGTCACCGCCGTACCCACCCCGCGAAAATTTTCGGATCAGAGGGTGACGGCGCCCACGAACAATGCTATTGTCATGACAAATACTTTGTCCTAACAAATAATCGTTACGGCATCGCCGCCGTAGAGAAGGATGGCTCCTCATGACCTCCTCGCCGACCCCGGCACCTCGCACCGAACCGTTCGACCTCATCACCATCGGGCGCATCGGCGTCGATATCTATCCCCTCCAGGACTCCGTCGGCCTCGAGGACGTCGAGTCCTTCGGCAAGTACCTCGGCGGCTCGGCCACGAACGTCGCGGTCGCTGCCGCCAAGCACGGCGTCGACTCCGCCATCATCACCGCTACCGGCGACGATCCCTTCGGCCGGTACCTCCGCAATGAGGTCGCCCGCCTCGGCGTCGACAACCGCTGGGTCACCACGAACCCAGCCTTCAACACCCCTGTGACCTTCTGCGAGATCTTCCCACCCGATGATTTCCCGCTCTACTTCTACCGCGATCCCAAAGCCCCGGACCTCGACCTCACCGAAGCAGACCTCGACCGTGATGCGATCGCCTCGGCGAAGATCTTCTGGGCCACCGTCACCGGGCTGAGCGTCGAACCCAGCCGCGGAACTCACCACGCCGCGTGGGCTGCCCGAGGCCGTGCCGAGCACACCGTCCTCGACCTCGACTACCGCCCGATGTTCTGGGATTCTCCAGAAGTCGCTCACACCGAGGTGGCCCGTGCCCTCGAGCACGTCACCGTGGCCGTCGGCAACCGCGAAGAGTGCGAGATCGCCGTCGGCGAGACAGACCCCGAACGCGCAGCCGATGCCCTGCTCGAGCGCGGGGTCGAACTCGCGATCGTCAAGCAGGGGCCGAAGGGAGTTCTCGCGAAGACCGCAGACGAGCGCGTCGAAGTCCCGCCCTATCCCGTCCAGGTCGTCAACGGCCTCGGCGCCGGAGACGGCTTCGGAGGTGCTCTGTGCCGAGGTCTGCTCGCCGGATGGGACCTCGAGTACCTGCTGCGCTTCGCCAATGTCGCCGGCGCCATCGTCGCCACGCGCCGCGAATGCTCGACCGCGATGCCGACCGCCGAGGAGATCACCGCCGTCATCGGTGAACCCACCGACTCCGCCGCCGTCGGGGCCGGTGCGAAGGGGGACCGCTCGTGACCACCGACGCCACCACCGCACAGACCCCGACCACGGCTTCCGCCTCAACGGCCCCGAGTCCCATCGTGAGCGCCGATGCCGTCGCCGCACTCCGTGAGGCCCGCTTCACCGACCCCGGCGCGATCACCCACGCCTGGCAGTCCCGCTCCCGCCGCACCATCGCCGGCGATGATTCCCGCCTCTTCATCGTCGCCGCCGATCACCCGGCCCGCGGAGCCATGAAGGTCGGCGACGACGCCCTGGCGATGGCCGACCGAGCCGAACTCGTCACCCGCCTGGCCACCGCACTCTCACGCCCCGGCGTCGACGGAGTGCTCGCAACCGCGGAAATCCTCGACGACCTCGCCTTCCTCGGCCACCTCGACGGCAAACTTGCCGTCGGTTCCATGAACCGTGGGGGCCTCGCCGGGTCGTCCTTCGAGATCGACGACCGCTTCACCGGACATTCCGTGGAACAGATGGCTCGCGACGGCATCGACCTCGCGAAGACTCTGCTACGCATCAACCTCGGCGACCCAGCCACCGCCTCGGCGCTCGAAGCGAATGCCCGCGCCGTCGATGCCTGCGCCGAAGCGGGGATTCCCGTCATGCTCGAACCGTTCATGAACGAATGGGTCGACGGAAAGGTGCGCAACCGACTCACCCCCGAAGCGGTCATCAACTCGATCGGCATCGCTCAGGGGCTCGGCGCCACCTCGACTCATACGTGGCTGAAGATCCCCGTCGTCGACGACATGGAAAGGGTCATGGCCGCGACCACGCTGCCGACGCTCCTCCTCGGCGGCGAGCGCTCGGACGACCCCGAGGCGACCTTCCGCAGCTGGGAGAACGCGCTTGCCCTGCCCGGCGTGCGCGGGCTCGTCATCGGTCGTTCGATCATCTATCCCGCCGACGGAGACGTCATCTCGGCCGTCGACCGCGCCGCCGCGCTCGTGCACGGACAGGAGAGGATCTGAGGCATGATCAACGAATGGTTCCACCCTGCCGGCCGCCTCGCTCGCGATGGTTTCGACTCCGTCGTCGACGCCGATATCGACGGCTGGGCTCACACCGGATTCCGGTCCGTGACCTTGGGCGACGTCTCCGCGCTCGCCATCCCGTCCGCACCGCGCGCGGACCTGGCCGCCTCGCCCAATGAGCAGAACCCCACCTCCATCGACCTGCCGGCAGTCGCGGTCGAACGGGTCCTCGTCCCCCTCGCCGGTGAATCCTTCACTGTCGAATACACACTGTCCGACGGCAGCGCCGGCAGCCAGTCGCTGACCGGTCGGGCCTCGGTCTTCCACGGCCCTGCCGACTGCCTCTACCTGCCCACAGGAGCGCGCGCGACCCTGTCCTCGACCGCCGGTCGGATCGCCATCGCCGAGGCGCCCACCACCGAGACTCGCCCTGTCCAGTTATTGCCCGCCGCCGAGGTTCCCGTCGAACTGCGCGGATCGGGGATCTCGAGTCGCCAGGTCCACAACTTCGCGACCCCTGCCGGGCTCGACTGCGTGAAGATCATCGCCTGCGAGGTCATCACTCCCGGCGGCAACTGGTCGTCCTATCCCCCGCACAAGCACGACGAGGCGATCCCGGGCTCCGAGTCCCGACTCGAGGAGATCTACTACTTCGAGACAGCGGTCTCCCGGGGATCGAAAGCTCCGGCAGAGGCCGATCCGTTCTCCCTGTTCTCGACCTACTCGTCGGGCGCGGGAGAGATCACCACCTCGGCGACGGTGCGCACCGGCGATATCGCGCTCGTCCCCTACGGCTACCACGGTCCGCTGGCGGCCGCCCCCGGCTACGACAACTACTACCTCAACGTCATGGCCGGACCCGACGAGGAACGCGTGTGGCTCATCAGCGACGACCCCGCCCACGGCTGGGTGCGCGAGGAGTGGGAGGCGCTCGAATTCGACTCCCGCCTGCCCTACACCAGCGACTCCACCGGATCGGCAGCCGATGACTCTGAGACTTCGAAGGAGAAGTGACATGACCACGATGACGGTCGCCCAGGCTCTCATGACCTTCCTGTCGCGCCAGTACACCGTCGACGGTGACAACCGGCAGCGGGCCATCGCCGGCACCTTCGGCATCTTCGGACACGGCAACGTCGCGGGCATCGGTCAGGCTCTGCGCCAGCTCGGCCACGAGGACCCCATCGCCATGCCCTACCACCAGGGTCGCAACGAACAGGCCATGGTCCACCAAGCAGTGGGCTATGCGCGGATGAATCGCCGTCGCTCGACCTTCGCCGCGGCCGCCTCGGTGGGTCCCGGTGCTGCGAACATGCTCACCGGCGCGGCCCTGGCCACGGCCAACCGCATGCCGGTCCTCCTCCTGCCCTCGGACACCTTCGCCACCCGCGTCGCCGATCCCGTCCTCCAGCAGCTCGAACATCCGCACGACACGTCGCTGCAGGTCACGGACGCGTTCCGGCCGCTCTCGCGCTTCTTCGACCGCGTCGACCGTCCCGAACAGCTCTTCTCCATCGCGCTTGCCGCGATGCGTGTGCTCACCGATCCTGCCGAGACGGGTGCCGTGACCATCGCCCTGCCCGAGGACGTCCAGGCCGAGCTCATCGAGGTCCCCGATGAGTTCCTCACCGAACGCGAATGGCACATCCGCCGCCCACTGCCCGAGCCCGGACCGCTCGACCGTGCGGTCGAGGCAATCCGCAATGCTAAGGAACCGCTCATCATCGCCGGCGGCGGAGTCCTCTACTCCGAGGCCGAGGACGAACTCAGGTCCTTCGCCGAGGCGACCGGCATTCCCGTGGCCACCACCCAGGCCGGGGGCGGAGTCCTCGATCACGATCATCCGCTCAACCTCGGCGGGGTCGGCGCCACGGGATCGGCCGCGGCCAACCGCATCGCCGCCTCGGCGGACGTGATCATCGGCGTGGGCACCCGCTACAGCGATTTCACGACGTCGAGCCGCACGGCCTTCGCCCATCCCGAGGCGAGCTTCGTCAACCTCAACGTCGCGAGCTTCGACGCGTACAAGCACGGCAGCCGCTATCCGATCGTCGCCGATGCCCGATCCGGTCTGCTGGGTCTGGGCGAGCGCCTCGGCGGCTTCCGGGTCAGCACTGCGCACAGCCGGAAGGTCGAAACCGAGAAGGCCGGCTGGGTCGCCGAGGTCGACGCCTCCACCGCTCTCACCGACACGGAGCTGCCGGGCCAACCCGAGATCATCGGGGCCGTCAACCGCGCCACGGGCGCACGCGACGTCGTCGTCCAGGCCGCGGGCTCACTGCCCGGTGACCTGCAGAAACTCTGGCGGACCCGCGATGCGCTCGGCTATCACGTCGAATACGCGTTCTCGTGCATGGGCTACGAGATCGCCGGCGGCCTGGGCGTGCGGCGGGCCATCGACGCCGCTGGCGATGACCGGGACGTCGTCGTCATGGTCGGAGACGGCTCCTACCTTATGCTCCACACTGAGCTCGTCACCGCTGTAGCCGAAGGACTCAAGCTCGTCGTCGTCCTCGTCCAGAACCACGGCTATGCCTCGATCGGGCACCTGTCCGAGACGGTCGGCGCACCGCGGTTCGGCACCTGGTACCGGAAGTACGACGGCGAATCTCCCGAGTTCCGCACCGACGAGATCCTGCCCGTCGACCTCGCCGCGAACGCCCGCTCCTACGGCATCGATGTCGTCGAGATCGACCCCGGGCCGTCCGCGAGCACCCGACTCGCCGAGGCGGTCGAAGCGGCCCGTGCCGCCGAGACCTCGACGCTCATCCACATCAACTCCGACCCTTTGGTCTACGCCCCCAACGGCGAGGGCTGGTGGGACGTGCCCGTCGCCGCCGCCTCGACGATGCCCGAGACCCAGGACGCCCGCGCCGCCTACGAGGAGGAGCGCAGCACACAGCGACCGCTGCTCTGACCGCGTTCAGGTCACCTGCACATCACGCAAGCCGATTCGAGACGCGGCCCCGCCCTCGATTCAGAACAACACCACCGACACCAAGGAATCACCCATGACAACGCCGTCGCTTCGCATCGGCACCGCTCCCGACTCCTGGGGAGTCTGGCTGCCCGACCACTCCGGCCAGGTTCCCTGGCAGCGTTTTCTCGACGAGGTGGTCGAGGCCGGCTACACCTGGATAGAACTCGGCCCCTACGGCTACCTGCCGACAGACCCCGATCAGCTGCGCGAAGAGCTCGGCAGCCGCGGGCTAAAGCTTTCCGGCGGGACCGTGTTCACGGGATTCCACAAGACCGATGACCAGTTCGACCGTGCCTGGAAGCAGGCCGAAGCAGTCGCGGCGCTGACCGCCGGTCTCGGAGGCGAGCACATCGTCGTCATCCCCGACCTGTGGCGCTCGGACACGACCGGTCAGGCCCTCGAGCCTCGCATCCTCGACGACGAACAGTGGTCGCGAATGGCCGCCGGGCACGACGCACTCGGCAAGGCGCTGTACGAAGAATACGGTCTCCATCAGCAGTTCCATTCCCACGCAGACTCCCACGTCGGCACACATTCGGAGGTCGAACGCTTCCTCGAGCTCACTGACGAACGATTCACGAACCTCTGCCTCGACACCGGACACTTCTCCTACTACGGCGGAGACAACCTCAAGCTCATCAACGATCACCCGTCCCGGATCGGGTACCTCCACCTCAAGCAGGTCGACCCGGTGAAGATCTTCGACGTTCTCAAGTCCGATACCCCGTTCGGTGACGCTGTCGCCGAGGGGATCATGGTCGAACCCGACCAGGGGATCCCGCCTCTCGACCCGATCATCGAGGCCGTCGCCGCCCTTGACGAGAATACCTTCGCCATCGTCGAACAGGACATGTTCGGCTGCAGCGTCGACGCTCCGTTCCCGATCGCTCAGCGCACCCTGGAGACCATCCTCGGCTCGACATCAGCCGCGGTCGTCGACCGCTGACCATCAGACCACGAACACACAGGAGTGACAGTGAACGATTCCGCCCAACCACGAGACTTCCGCGTCGGCGTCGTCGGCGCAGGCATGATGGGAGCCGACCACGTCAAGCGCATCACCTCGACGACCAGCGGAGCCAGGGTCTCTGCCATCGTCGACCCCGATGAGGTCAGGCGCGCCTCGGCGCTGGAGGACGCACCAGGTGCCAAGGGATACGCCCGCATCGAAGACGCTCTCGACGAGGGCGCTGTCGACGGAGTTCTCATCGCCACCCCCGGATTCCTCCACGAGCAGGTTCTCCTGCCCTGCCTCTCCGCCGGCCTTCCGATCCTCTGCGAGAAGCCCCTGACGACGGATCCGGAATCGTCCTGGCGGGTCCTCGAGGCTGAACAGACCACCGGCAGTCAGCTCATCCAGGTCGGCTTCATGCGCCGCTTCGACCCCGAATACCGGCAGCTGCGGGAACTCGTCGCGAACGAGCAGGCCGGTGAGCTGCTCATGCTCCGCTGCGCTCACCGCAATCCGGCGGTGCCCGACTCATATCAGCAGGAATCACTCATCAACGACTCCGTCGTCCACGAGTTCGATGTCGTGCCGTGGCTGGCCGGCTCGCCGATCGTCGGCCTCGAGGTCAAACACGCCCGCCGCAATCGACTGACTCCCGAACGGCTCAAGGAGCCGATCCTGGTCCTCATGGAGCTCGAGAACGGAACGCTCGTCGATCTCGAGATGAACGTGAGCATCCAGTTCGGCTACCAGGTGACCACCGAGGCGGTCTTCGACTCCGGCATCGCCCGGATCGGAGAGTCCCACGGTATGCAGCTGTGGCATCAGGGACGGTCCGGTGTTGCCGAGCACGCCGACTTCACCACTCGCTTCGCCACGGCCTACGACAACCAGGTGCAGACATGGGTCGATGCCGCGCGGCAGGGAACCATCGCCGGCCCCTCGGCGTGGGACGGGTACAAAGTGGCCGTGGCCTGCGAGGAGGGCGTCGCCTCACTGCTCGATGGGAAGCCGCGCACTCTCGACATTCCCGACACCCCTGCTTTCTACCGCTGACCGACCGCTCACCTCACCAGATCATCTGGAGCTTTCATGAAGATCGCCTACGATCCCACGCCGCTGCACCATACGCACCGGCTGCTCGACTTCCCAGCCGCGACTGCGGACCTCGGGTTCGAGCACTTGCAGCTGACCCCGCACCCGGACTTCGCCACCCACTTCCGGTACCCGAAGATGGACCGCGATCTCATTCGGCGCTTCAAGCAGGCCGTCGACGCCGCCGGCATCTCCGTCCCGGCGCTGCTGCCGGTGCAGCGGATCGCCTGGCCGGATGAGGCCAAGCGGACCGCGGCGGTGAAGAACTTCCGCCGCGTCATCGAGATCGCCGTCGACCTCGGCGTGAGGACCATCAACACCGAGTTCAGCGGCAGGCCCGAGTCGTTCGAAGACTCCGAGGAGTCGTTCTACAGGTCGATGGACGAGCTGCTGCCGATCATCGAGAAGGAGGGGATGGAGCTCAACTTCGACCCTCACCCCGATGACTTCGTCGAAGACGGGCACGAGGCGTGGCGGGTCCTGCGCGGCCTCGACTCCGACGCCATCGGCTTCGTCTACGTCGCCCCGCACACCTTCCACTACGGTGACTGCCTCGATACTCTCGCGGACGAACTCGGGCCACGGCTCCGCGCGGTCTACATCTCCGATGCCTACGATCACCGGGCCTCACACGGGCTGCGGTACATCGCGAATCCGCCGACCACCTCGGCGAGAGTGCACCAGCATCTCAAGGTCGGAGACGGCGACGTCGACTTCGACGGACTCTTCGCCGCATTGCAGCGGACGGGTTTCCTCGACCTTCCGGAGTCCCTCATCGTGTCCAACGTCTTTGCCGAGAACGAGAACAACGAGTCAGTCAGCCGCTTTCAGAAGCGACGAATCGATGACCTGATCAGAGAGCAGGGAGGTCCGACAGTCTGACAATCGCAGCACCGAGCCGACCCCGCGTCGTCGGGCTGGCTCGTACCCACTGATCGAACCACATAAGCGCACCATCCGCACCACTACTGAATAGCCAACCTCAACCGCACCGCCACGACGTGGTGCGGCTCCCCCGTCGCGCCGCAATTCAGCGCTACCGCGGCGGAACGATTGAGAATCATTCAAAGGAGAGTGAACGCCATGAGCGATCAAGTGAAATCGCTGGTGGAACTTCCGCCCGACACCAGGGGTCCCCACACCTCACGCCTGGGCATCATCGCCGTCGTCGCCACGTTCGGCGGCCTGCTGTTCGGCTACGACACCGGAGTCGTCAACGGCGCCCTCGAACCGCTGACGCACGACTTCGGACTGACTCCGCGGACCGAGGGCCTCGTCGTCAGCTTCCTCACCATCGGAGCCGCCTTCGGCGCAGTCGCCGGCGGACGTCTCTCCGACGCCTTCGGGCGACGATCGAACATCATCCTTCTGGCGATGTTCTTCATCGTCGGAACTCTGGCGTGTTCGTTGGCACCGAACTGGCAGTTCCTCGCTGGAGCCCGGTTCTTCCTCGGCCTGGCGGTCGGCGCGGCTTCGACGACGGTACCGGTCTATCTGGCCGAACTCGCACCGTTTGAGAAACGCGGATCACTCGTGACCCGCAATGAGGTGATGATCGTCGTCGGTCAGTTCGCGGCCTTCGTCATCAATGCGGTCATCTTCAACGTATGGGGTGAACACGATCATGTGTGGCGCTATATGCTCGCCGTCGCCGTGCTGCCGGCAATCGCACTGCTTGTGGGCATGATCTTCCTGCCGGAGAGTCCGCGTTGGCTGATTTCGAAGAAGCGCGATGGTCAGGCGCTCGAGGTCCTCAAACAGGTCCGGTCCGACGAACGTGCCGAGGCCGAAATGAGAGAGGTCGAACTCCTCGCTGAGCAGGAAGAAGTCGCCAAAACCGGTGGGGTGTCGGACCTCGCCTCGAAATGGGTGCTCAGACTCGTCCTCATCGGCGTCGGCCTCGGCGTCGCTCAGCAGCTGACCGGTATCAATTCGGTGATGTACTACGGCACCCAGCTGCTCACCGATGCCGGCTTCTCCGCAGATGCCGCGATCATCGCGAACACGTTCAACGGACTCTTCTCCGTCCTCGGCGTCACCGTCGGGATCATGCTCATCAACCGCCTGCCGAGGCGGTTCATGCTCCTTGGCGGGTTCATCCTCACCAGCTCTTTCCATCTGCTTATCGGCCTCTCGGCCGTGTTCCTGCCTGACGGCACGTTCAAGGCCTACGCGATCCTCGTGTTCGTCATCCTGTTCGTCTTCTCCATGCAGGGAACGCTGGGACCGCTCGTATGGCTCATGCTCGCCGAGATCTTCCCGCTGAAGATCCGCTCGTTCGCCATGGGCATCTGCGTCTTCGCTCTATGGCTCGCCAATGCCGCCGTCGCTCAGTTCTTCCCGAGCGTTGTCAGCGGACTCGGCATCTCGAACACCTTCTTCCTCTTCGCAGGACTCGGTGTTCTGGCACTGCTGTTCATCTACTTCTTCGTCCCCGAGACCAGGAACAAGACGCTCGAAGACCTCGAGGCCGAATTCCGCACGAAGTACGGTGAGTGACGTGGCATCTCCCCACCCGGAACCATCCGTTCCCTTGCAGCTATTCGGTCCGCCGGCACTGTTCCTCCGGTCGTTCACCGCTTCGGCAGCATCGACTACCCCGTCAGACCTCTCCCACGAAGGAGTCCATCATGTCTATCCTCGTCGCCGTCACTGACCGAGCTGAAGGCGCGGCCGCGCTGACCGCCGCCATCGCCGAAGCCGAACTCTTCGACACCGATCTCGTCATCGTCCCGCTCGGCATCGCCGCGTCATTCGACACCTCTGCGCTCGACGAGAGCGGAATCAGCTATACCGTCGTCGCCCGTAAGGGCCGCGGCGATCGTGATCCCGCCGAGGCGGTCCTCGACGAACTCGACGAACGTTCAGATGTCGAACGTCTCGTCATCGGGATGCGCCGCCGGTCTCGGGTCGGCAAGATGCTCATCGGCTCGGTGAGCCAGAGACTGCTCCTCGACTCTCCGGTCCCGGTGCTCGCCGTCAAGGACTGAGCTCACCGTCGACCGCCCGGCAACGCGACCGTCGTTTCAACGAATCGACGGTCGCGTTCCCACATCGCTGTCCTATCGCGACCGCCCGTCCCCGTGGACCGGAGGGTGGCCGGGCAGTTGGCGTGCTGCGTCCTCGGGGTTGCCGGTCAGCTCGACGATTACGCGGTTGAGCGCGGCCTGGGCCAGCTGCGGATATCCCGCCGCCGAGGCGGCCTGAGCGATCACCTCGACCGCCGACCTCGCGGACTGCCGACCTGTCCCTGCAAACCAGATCCACCGGCCGTCGATCGACCGAGGAATCGGGTCGAGGGCCAGCGTGAAACGTCTGCGTCCGCGCCTGGCATCCTCGGCCGAGCAGGCGACGAAGTGGACACCGTTCTTCGTCCACCAGGACGCTCGCAGGGTCGACTGCGCGATCTGTCCCTGGAGTCCGACCTCTTTGAGATATCTGTTCGCGCCGGCGACCCCGGCAATGCTGCCGGGCGTGATCTGCTGATAGGGAATGGCGTAGGGACGAATCCCCGGGGCAATGGAGCCGACAAGGATCCCTCGTTCGCAGACAATGAGCCGCTCACCCGAGAGAAAGAGAAGGATCAGACCGAACATCACCGCGAAGATGACGCCCGGAGCAATCGCCACCAGCGGCGTCTCCCCGGGGTTGATGAATGTCAGAGCTGTGAAGAGCACCCACCCAAGGACGACCCCCGTCACCGTCTTCGGTCCTGGGCGGTCGGCGAACACCTCGATGACCTCACCGAGCTCGTCCCGGTGACGGCGGGCTTTCCTCATCTCAGCACCCAACAGAACCCCAACCTTCAGATCAGTAGTCATGTTCAACCCGGTCCTGCCCTACTGCCTACTGGGCAAGCGGGCCATCCTGTACACACATTCTGGTCATTAACCCATCATCAGCCCATCAGATCGGCCTGACTCCGGGCACACGAAAAAGTCCCTCACCGGCGATTCTGCCAGGTGAGGGACTCTCCTTCTGTGCGCCACGAGGGATTCGAACCCCCAACCTTCTGTTTGGGAGCTTCGTGCAATTTCCGGCGCTCTGATCTCGGATAACGACTCAGTCAACATTCTTCCCCTCCGCCGCGATGCGTCACCACTAGTG
>NZ_QYCP01000073.1 GCF_025506275.1 Brevibacterium permense | reverse complement strand
AGATGTGTATAAGAGACAGGTGCCGGTGTGTGAGGCGGCAGGGTGTCGTGGACGATGCGCCCGTCGCAGATCGTCAGTTCGTTCGTGACCCCCGCGATATCAGTCGGCGGCAGCGCGAAGGGGTTGGCGCTGGCCAAGGCGAGGTTGGCCGGCTGACCGGGGCGGATGTGGCCGTTGTCGGCCGAGCGCAGCAGGTGTGCCGAACCTGCGGTGTAAGCGCGCAGCGCCGTCGTCAGGTCGATCGCCTCGTCGGGCAGCAGCGGCGACTCATCGGCGGCGGTCGGGTGCGAGCGATTGAGCGCGACATGGATCGCGTCCCACGGGTTCGCCGTGGACACCGGCCAGTCCGAGCCCATCGCCAGATGGGTGCCGGAGCGGTTGAGAGACCCGAAGGGATAGAGCCAGTAGCTGCGCTCGGCACCGAGGAACGGCAGGTTGAGGTCGATCATCTGCTCGTCATAGCAGGCCCACAGCGCCTGCAGGTTCGCGGTGACGCCGAGTTCGGCGAAGCGCGGGACATCGGCGGGATCGACGACCTGGACATGGGCGATGTGGTGACGGCGTTCGCCGGGGTTGGCTGCGCCAGTCGTCCCGGTGCCGGCCGTGCCCTGGCTGCGGACGGCCTCGAAAGCGTCGAGGGCGGCCTTGACTGCGGCATCGCCGATCGCGTGGCAGTGGATGTCGAAACCGGCCGCATCGAGGGCCGCGAACGAGGCCTCGAGGTGGTCCTTCGTGAAATAGCTCGTTCCGAAGCCGCCGCAGGTGCATGTGTATTCGGTCGTCATCGCCGCGGTCCGGGACTCGACGATTCCGTCGAGCATGAACTTCACCGAGGTGGCGCGGAAGCGGCCGTCGGAGCGTGCGAGATCGGTCAGTCGGGCCACCTCGGCGTCGATGTCCTCGACTCCGCGCGGCCACCACAGGCTGCCGACGACCTCGGACTGGAGCGCGCCCGATTCCGCTGCCCCGACGTAGGTGTCGTACGGGTCGCGGTGGCCGCCGTAGTCGCCGACGATGGCGTCCATCCACGCGGTCACGCCGAGGGAGTTGAGGTAGCGCTGACCTTCGCGCAGACCGGCCAGGATCTCCTCATCGGAGGCGGCGGGAACGTGGGCTGAGACGAGGTCGATGGCCGATTCGTGCAGGCACCCGGTGGGACGGCCCGCGGAATCGGCGACGATGACGCCGCCGGCAGGTGCCGTGGACGTCTCGTCGAGTCCGGCTGCGGTCATCGCCTGCGTGTTCACCCATGCCGAATGGTGGTCGGCGCTGAGCAGGATCGCCGGTCGATCGGGGCAGGCCTCGTCGAGGATGTCGGCGGTCGGGTCTCCGCCGGGGAAGTGGGCCATCGACCAGCCGCCGCCGATGACCCAGTCGTTCGCGGGGTCAGTCGCGTCGCTATCACGGGTCGTCTCGGCGACATGGTCCCGGATCAGCTCCAGGGCCGCCTCGAGGCTGTCCGCTCCGCTGATATCGCAGGCCAGGGCCTCCTGGCCGCCGAAGGTCGTGTGCACGTGCGCATCGACGAAGCCGGGAGTGAGCAGCTTCCCGGCGGCGCTGATCGTGCGCGACGCGGGCACAGCTGCGGGTCCGGTGCCGATCTCGGTGATGATCCCATCGCGGATGCTCACACGATTCTCGGCGCGCAGAGCCTCACCGTCGAAGATCGTGACGTCGAGGATATCGAGGTCCAATGCTGCCTCCCGACTGCAGTGTCGTGGCAGAGGCGGATAACCGGGCCCGCTCTCTGAGTGTGTTGTGGATCACTGTGAAGCCACCTTAGCCGAACTTCCCCCGTGATTCCACTGATTCCGTTGCGGAAATATGCACCAAGCGAGGGAAACTGCAACACGGATTGCCAGTAGCGCTGATTCAGCGTCTCACACTGCGATATTCGCAGGGGAAGCGTTGCCGGCAATTGTGAAGCCGCGGGGCACCGACCTGCCGTCGATGCCCCGCGGCTTCTGTGGGGTTGAGAACTGAGCGCTTCAGCCGGGGAAGGTCTCTCCGGTGAGCTTCTCGAAAGCCTCGACATAGCGGGCACGGGTCTTCTCGACCACCTCGGCGGGCAGCGCCGGGGGAGGAGTGTCCGATGCCTTGTCCCAGCCGGATTCTTCAGTCAGCCAATCGCGGACGAACTGCTTGTCGAAGCTCGACTGAGCCTTGCCTGCCTCATAGCCCTCGGCGTCCCAGAAGCGGGAGGAGTCCGGGGTGAGCACTTCGTCGCCGAGGACGATCGTGCCGTCGGGCAGGGTCCCGAACTCGAACTTCGTGTCGGCCAGGATGATCCCGCGCTCCCGGGCGATCTGCTCGGCACGCTGGTAGATCTCCACGGTCAGGTCGCGCAGCTTCTCCGCAGTCTCGGTCCCGACTGTCGAGGCGACAGCCTCGAAGCTGACGTTCTCATCGTGTTCCCCGAGCTCGGCCTTCGTCGCCGGCGTGAAGATCGGAGGTTCGAGTCGGTCGGCCTCGACGAGTCCGGCCGGCAGCCGGATTCCGCACACGGACCCGGTGGCCCGATAGTCCGACATTCCCGATCCGGTGAGGTAGCCGCGAGCCACGCACTCGACGGGGAACATGGAGAGGTTCTGCACGATGAGCCCGCGGCCGGCCACGGCCTCGGGCACGTCTGAGCTGATGACATGGTTGCCGATGACATCGGCGAGCTGATCGAACCACCACAGGCTCAGTCCCGTGAGCACCTTGCCTTTGTCCGGGATCTCCGAGTCGAGCACCCAGTCATAGGCGGAGATCCGGTCCGAGGCGACCATGAGCAGCTGTTCGGCACTCGCGGCATCGGCGGCGTCGGCGGGAATGTAGAGGTCGCGGACCTTCCCCGAGTACACGTGCTTCCAGCCCGGCAGCACCGGGGCGACCGGTGCGGGGGCGGCGTATCCGGAGGCGAGCTCGATACGTCCGGCGGCGGCCGCCTCGGCGATATCGGTGCGGTGCTGCTCACCGTCCCACTTGATCTGGTCGACCGCGGCATAGGCTTTCGCCCGCGCATCGTCGAGGTCGTCACCGAGGGAGACGACGGAGAGCACGCGGCCGCCGGAGGTGACGATGTCGCCGGTCTCGGCGATGTCCTTCGTGATCACGGCATCTTCGGGGGCGAATCCGCCGCTGGGACCGGTCGCGAGTTTCGTACCCGCGTGGAGGACGCTGACAGCGGGCAGTGTCGCGACGGCGTCGAGTCCGCGGATGATGTCTCCGGTGCTCGGAGTCCCCGGGTAGTTCTCGGCTGCCATGACGACTGTCACCGAGGAGCGCGGATCCCATTCGAGGGGTGCGGTTTCGTTCAGGCGGCCTTCGGCAGCGGCGAGCAGCGTCTGGCCCAGAGGGCTGGACAGGCGGGCGAGCACCGACTGGGTCTCCGGATCGCCGAAGCGGACGTTGAACTCGATGACGCGCAGACCCTTCGACGTCAGCGCGAGGCCGCAGTAGAGGAGCCCGGTGAACGGGGTGCCGCGGCGGGTCATCTCATCGATGACGGGCTGGGCGACGGTGTCGATGATCTCGTCAACGGTGCCGGCAGGCAGCCATGGCAGCGGCGAATACGCGCCCATTCCGCCCGTGTTCGGGCCGGTGTCACCGTCGCCGATGCGTTTGAAGTCCTGCGCCGGCGCCAGGGGGACGGTGGTCGTGCCGTCGCAGAGGACGAACAGGGAGACCTCGGGGCCGTCGAGATAGTCCTCGATGACGACCCGGTCGGAGACCTCGAGGCAGGAGCTCGCATGCGTCAGCGCAGCATCGAGGTCATCGGTGACGACGACGCCCTTGCCGGCGGCCAGACCGTCGGCCTTGACCACGTGCGGGGCGCCGAATTCGCGCAGCGCGGCCGCGGCCTCGTCGGTCGAATAGGCGACGACTGTGCGTGCAGTCGGCACGTTCGCGGACTCCATGACCTCCTTCGCAAACGCCTTCGAGCCTTCGAGGTGCGCGGCTTCCGCGCTGGGCCCGAAGACGGGGAAGGAGGCTTCGCGCAGAGCATCCGCAACTCCGGCGACCAGCGGGGCTTCGGGCCCGATGACGACGAGATCGACGTCGAGGGTCTCGGCCAGCGCGGTCACGGCGGCAGAATCCGAGGCATCGACCGCCTCGGTGTGGGCGATCTGCGCGATACCGGGATTGCCGGGAGCGGCGATGACGGCGTCGACCTGCGGGTCGCGCGAGAGAGCGAGGACAAGGGCGTGTTCACGGGCGCCCGAACCGATGACAAGAACCTTCACGCCACCAGCCTAAAGGGTCGTAGGCTTGAGTGCGTGACCTTCTCGACTTTCACCCCTGCACAGGCCGCCGAGCTCGCCGTCGTCCAGCGCTCCGGCTTCATCGAATCCCGACACATCGGGTCCGCCGTCGTCCTCGACCCGGACGGATCACCGCTGATCAGCCTGGGTGCCCCCGATGCTGCAGTGTTCACACGCTCGAGTCTCAAACCGCTGCAGGCGATCGCGGCGATGAGCCTCGGGGCGCAGCTCGACGGGCCGTCCGCGGCCCTGGCCGCCGCCTCGCACAAGTCCGAAGCCGGGCACGTCGAGGTCGTCGAATCGATGCTGGAGACCGCAGGGCTGAGCGCATCCGACCTGCAGTGTCCGTCCGCCCACCCCGCCGACGGAGCCTTCCGCCGCGAACTGCAGGAACGCGCACGGGTGCAGGGGGACGTGAATACCGACCCGCGATCGCCACTGTATTTCAACTGCTCCGGCAAGCACGCTGCGTTCCTCGCCGCCGCCCGGGCCATCGGCGCCGACACCTCCACCTATCTGTCCCCGGACCATCCCGTCCAGCAGAAGGTCGCCGAGGTGGTCGCCGCCTTCGCTTCCGAAGAGCCCTCCGCGGTCGGCATCGACGGCTGCGGAGCCCCCGTGTTCGCGCTCAGCCTCACCGGTCTGGCCCGCGGGGTCGGCCGTGTCATCCGGATGGGCAGCGCCGACGGCGCGGTCGAGGACACGGCTGGACCATGGGCTGCCTATGAGCGTGAGGCCCGCACCCTCACCGAGGCGGTCTTCGCCGACCCGTGGACGATCGAGGGACACGGCCGACCGAATTCGACCGTCATCGACAGACTCGGCGTCTTCGCCAAGGGCGGGGCCGAGGGCGTCATCGTCATGGCCACCCGGACCGGGTACGCCGTCGCCGTGAAATGCCTCGACGGATCTTCCCGGGCCACCGGGTTCGTGGCGCTGACCCTGCTCCAGCGGGCGGGAGCGTTCGATGCCGAGCCGGGAGCCGCCTCGGCGCCGGAGAACGACACGGTGGACGCCGTGATCGCAGCGATCACGGACCCGGTCACCGGGGGCACGGATTCCGAGGGGCGGACGAACGTTGTCGGACGCCTGGAGCTCGGGGAAGATATTGCCGATATCGGTGAGAGGAAGAGGGACTGATGGCGATTCGCAGAAGGATCGACCCCGATCAGGGACGCAGCGCACTCGAGATGTGGCTGACGCAGGCGAGGCTCGACGCGGCTCCCGCCGACCGATCGACCACCGCCACCGCAGTGCGCTTCACCCTCGAAGAGCTCGCCTCCCGCGCCGAAGGCAACAGCGTCGAAGTCCGGGTTCCGCCGTTCGGCGTCACCCAGTGCATTCCCGGTCCCCGGCACACCCGCGGCACCCCACCGAACGTCGTCGAAACCTCCGCCGAGGTGTGGCTGGGCCTGGTCACCGGACGCACCGACTTCGCGACCGCGCTCGCCGCCGGGGACATCGACGCCTCGGGAACCCGAGCCGACCTCGGCGATTTCCTGCCCCTCTTCACCCCTGCAGAACTCGAGGCCCGAGCATGAGCGCACAGATCACGCAGACGACGTCGTTCATCGGCGGGCGGCATGTGCCGTCACTGCTCACCTACGCCAATATCGACCCGGCCACCGGCGGCCAGCTCGGCGATATCGCCCGCGCCGGGGCCGATGAAGTCGACCGGGCAGTGAATGCTGCGGCGAAGGCACAGCAGGAATGGAAGCGCTCGAGCCCCGAGCAGCGCTCCCGCCTGCTCATCGCCACCGCGGCCGTCATCACCGCCAACCGCGACGATCTGGCCCGCATCGAATCCGAGGACACGGGCAAACCGCTCACCCAGGCCTATGCCGACGTCGACGTATGCGCCCGTTACTTCGAGTTCTACGGGCACACCATCGAGTCCTACTACGGTCACGCGATCCCGCTGGCTGAGGACATGCACGTCTACACGCGCCGGGAGCCCTTCGGCGTCACCGGGCACATCGTGGCCTGGAACTATCCGCTCCAGCTCATCGGCCGCGCCGCCGCCACCTCGCTGGCCACCGGCAACTGCGCCGTCGCCAAACCCGCGGACGAGACCCCGCGGTCGACCGTACGGCTGGCCGAACTCATCCACTCCGTCGGCTTCCCGGCCGGAGCCTTCAACGTCGTCACCGGTCTCGGCGCTGAGGCGGGAGCGGCGCTGAGCGCCCACCCCGGAGTCGCACATCTGGGCTTCGTCGGATCGACGCAGACCGGTTCGGCCATCGCCCACGCCGCCGCAGATCGGGTCGTGCCCACGGTCCTCGAACTCGGTGGGAAGTCCGCGAACATCGTCTTCCCCGACGCCGATATCGATGCGGCGATCCCGTCGCTGGTGCGATCCATCATCCAGAACGCCGGGCAGACCTGCTCGGCCGGGTCCCGGCTCATCGTCCACCGTGACATCCACGCCGAGGTGGTCGAGAAGATGGCCGCCGCCATGGCGGAGGTGACCATCGGCTACGGCCTCGACGACCCGATGCTCGGGCCGTTGATCTCGGCCAAGCAGCATGAGCGGGTGGACGGGTTCCTCTCTGAGGTCGATTCCGGGCAGATCGTCACCGGAGGCACACCGCCCGACGGGCTGGCCGACGACCTTGCGGCCGGGGCGTTCATCACCCCGACCATCGTCGATTCCGTCGACCCGGTGTCCCGGATCGCTCAGGAGGAGGTCTTCGGTCCCGTCGTCGTGACCCTGCCGTTCGCCGACGACGATGAGGCCGTGGCGCTGGCCAACGGCACCGACTACGGTCTGGTCTCGGCCCTGTGGACGCAGAACATCTCCCGCGCCCACCGACTGGCTGCCGAGGTCGACGCCGGTCAGATCTTCGTCAACACCTACGGTGCCGGCGGGGGAGTCGAACTGCCCTTCGGCGGGTTCAAGAAGTCCGGCTACGGACGCGAGAAATCCATCGAAGCCCTCGACGAATACACGCATACGAAGACCGTCGCCATCAAACTGTGACTGTGCCGAAGAGGGCGGTGAGCCGATGACCTTCTCGGTCCTCGGGCTCGTCCTCATCGCCTCCGTCGCCCACGCCGTATGGAACCTCGCCGCGAAGTCCGTCACCGGCAAGGGCTTTGCCTTCGTGCTCGCCTACCACGGGCTCTCGGCGATCCTGCTCGCTCCGCTGGCAATCGTCATCATCGCCACCGGAACGCAGTCGCTGAACTGGGGTCTGGTCGGTGCGGCGGCGCTGAGCGCTATCTTCCACATCGCCTACTCCGTGGCCCTGCAGTCCGGCTACGACCACGCCCCGCTCGGCGTCGTCTACCCGACGGCGCGCGGCACCGGGCCCGTGGTCACGATCATCATCGCGGTGGCCTTCCTCGGTGAGCGTCCCACCCTCGCCGAGGCGGCCGGAGCATTCACCGTCATCGCCGGGATCGCTGTCGTCACGATCCGTCCCCGCGGCGGGGACGGCCCCACCAGCAGCCACGGATTGCGCCGCGGGCTCGCCTGGGGCGGGCTGATCGGAGCATTCATCGCCTCCTACACGCTGTGGGACGACTTCGCCGTCAACCATGTCAGCGACTCCCCGCTGCTCTACTTCGCCGTCTCCGAAGCCTGCGTCGGGCTGATCATGACCGCGGGAGTCTTCGCGCTTCCCGGCGGGCGGGAGAAGCGCGCCGACTTCGGAGAGATCCTGACGAGCCACAAGCGCGCGCTGGTGACCGTGGCGATCCTCTCACCCCTGGCGTATGTGCTCGTCCTCTATGCGATGCAGCAGGCACCGGTGGCGCTCGTGGCCCCCGTACGGGAGACCTCGATCATCGTCGGAACCCTGCTGGCCTGGTGGTTCTTCGGGGAGAGGAACGTGGTGCTCAAACTCGCAGGCGCCCTCATCGTGGTCTTGGGTATCGGGCTCATCGCCCTCGGGTGAGAGGGCCGCGGTTCAGCGGCGGCGCCCGGGCTGACGGCGGTTGACCCGCACCACCCGCACCGGGCACACGGCGTGCGAGAGCACGCCCTGTGACGTCGACCCGAGGACGGTGGCGACGAACCCACCGCGGCCGCGGGAGCCGATGACCATGAGATCGGCGGTGTACGTGGCGGATACGAGCACCTCGGTGGCGGGAGCATCGAAGACCGAGTACCGCACCTCGAGATCTGGGAAGTCGCCCTTGAGGGAGTCGGCAGCGGCGGTGAAGGACTTCGCCGCTTCGTCGTACATCCGGATGAGGTGCTCCTCGCTGGGCATCCACTCGGGCGAGAGGATATGTGTGGCGGTGACCCCGACGAGGCGCAGCGGAACACCGTAGATCGCGGCCTGTGAGGCTGCGGCACGCAAGACCGGGGTGTCGGTCTCGAAGGGATCGACGGCGGCGACGACCTCCCCTGAGAAGTCGGGTCGGGTTCGTCGGTCCGCCTCGGCGGAGGGATCATCCGTCGTGCGGACGGGATCGTCGACGGGCAGGGGAGTCGTCGGCATGACCCGGGTCGGCCACGTGCTCGGGACGACGACGGTGGGGCACTGCGAGTGCGCGGGCATCGCCAGGGCCACGGACCCGAGGAGACGACCGGCGAACCCGCCGCGACCGCGGGCGCCGACGACGGCGAGGGCGGCGCTCTTCGAATGCTCGACCATGACCCCGGAGGCGTCACCGGGCGCGATCGTCGTCGACACGGGAACGCCGGCCTTGGTGACGGTGGCGGCGGCCGCCTCGGCGATGTCTTCGACGGTCTTCTTCACGGCGCTGTCGAAGTCGGCGGGGTAGACGATGTCGGCCTGGCTCATGTTGACGCCGGGGACGGTGTAGGCGGAGACGATGCGGATCTCGGAGGAGGTCTTCTGGGCATGCGTGATCGCCCACTGCAGGGCGCATTCGGCGTTGTCGGAACCGTCGATGCCGACGATGATCGTATGGGACATATCGGAACCTCTGTCTTCAGTGACCGTCAATCTGGTTGAGTCCAGCTTAGTTGTGCCCAGTTTATGGGAACTGGCATGGGACTGCCTGGGAGGAACCTCAGGCAGACTCGACTAGACTGTTCGGGACCTGTTGTTCCGGGACGATCCCGGCGTTTCATCGGCCTCAAGGCCACGTGTCCAAGGAGATCATGAAGGACCAGATCGACGTCTCCGTCCGTCGCAGCCCCAAGTACTCGGTGTTCATGGGCATCGGCGCGGTGCTCGGCATCGTCGCTGCGGGAATCCTCGCGGTCTTCGTCGACCCGGCCGATATGCCGATGGGCTACACGGTGGCCAAGGGACTGGGCCTGCTGCTGCTCGTCCTCGGGATCGGAGGACTGTTCCTCGGCGGACTCGTCGCGCTCATCCTGGACTGGAGGGGACGGAAGAAGTCGAAGGAGTTCCGGGTCGGTGCGCAGATCGACATGGTCGACGACCCGAAGGAGATCGCGCGCCGTCGCATCGCCGAAGCCCGCGGAGAGGACCCGGATGTCGGCGCTGTCGCGGGCGGGACCGCCTCGGCGAGCGAGGATGCCGCACCTGCGGCAGAGGACTCCGCACCTTCGGCAGCGGACTCCGCACTTTCGGCAGAGGAGGTTGAGCCCACTGCCGACGATGCGGACGAGGCGGGAACGGGTCGGGATACGGCCCCCGGTTCCACAGTCTGATCACCGGGACAGAGCGCCGTCGCGGGTATGAGACAATTTCACTCGTGGCAAGAGGAGACGGGCAGCTGACGCACGAAATCGACCCCCAGGACCGCGGACCGCAGGACGAATGCGGTGTGTTCGGAGTCTGGGCCCCCGGCGAGGAAACGGCCAAACTCACATACTTCGGGCTCTACGCACTGCAGCACCGCGGACAGGAGTCCGCGGGAATCGCTGCCAGCAACGGCAAGCAGATCCTCATCTACCGCGACATGGGCCTGGTCTCCCAGGTCTTCCATGAGCGCGATCTCGAGCTTCTGCAGGGCCATATCGCCGTCGGGCACACGCGGTATTCGACGACCGGATCACCGTCGTTCGAGAACGCTCAACCCACCCTGGGGCCGACTCCGTTCGGCACCGTGGCACTGGCGCACAACGGCAATCTGACGAACTTCGACGCACTCGAGGCCATGGCCGATTCCCGCCGCGACCACGCGACGAAGGTCGTCGAGGAGGCCACGAAGAAGACGTCCCGCACCCGGCCATTCCGTGATTCGTCGAACGACACCTCCCTGGTCACCGAGCTGTTCGCGACCGAAGACGGAGAGAACCTCACAGAGGCGGCCCTGACCCTGTTGCCCCACGTCGAGGGTGCGTTCTCGCTGGTCTACATGGACGAGCACACCCTCTACGCCGCCCGGGACCGGCACGGGGTGAGGCCCCTGTCGCTGGGACGACTGGAGAACGGCTGGGTCGTCGCCTCGGAAACCGCGGCGCTCGACATCGTCGGTGCGAAGTTCGTCCGTGACGTCGAACCCGGAGAGCTCATCGCCATCGACGAGGACGGTCTGCGGTCGCACCGCTTCGCCGAACCGGACCAGGCCCGCTGCGTCTTCGAATACGTCTACCTCGCGCGTCCCGACAGCATGCTCGCCGGCAAGAACGTCCACGCCGCGCGCACCCAGATGGGCCGGCAGCTGGCCGAGGAATACCCGGTCGACGCCGACCTCGTCATCGCCACTCCCGAATCCGGAACCCCGGCGGCCGTCGGCTATGCCGAAGCCTCGGGCATCCCGTTCGGCCAGGGGCTGATGAAGAACGCCTATGTCGGACGCACGTTCATCCAGCCGTCACAGACCCTGCGGCAGCTGGGCATCCGCCTCAAGCTCAATCCGATCCGCGAGAACATCGAAGGCCGGCGCCTCGTCGTCGTCGACGATTCGATCGTGCGCGGCAACACCCAGCGGGCGCTGGTGCGCATGCTGCGGGAGGCCGGAGCGGCAGAGGTCCATGTGCGCATCTCCTCCCCGCCGGTGAAGTGGCCGTGCTTCTACGGCATCGACTTCGCCACCCGGGCCGAGCTCATCGCCAACGGGCTGACAACGAACGAGATCTGCGAGAACCTCGGTGCCGACTCTCTGGGCTATATCTCTCTGGACGGCATGATCGCCGCCACCCAGCAGGAGCGCAGCCAGCTGTGCACCGCCTGCTTCTCGGGCGAATACCCGATTCCCGTCAACAACACCCCCGCCGACAAAGGATGCTGAGTTGAGTTCCGACGCGAACCCGAAGTCCACCACCTATGCCGCCGCAGGCGTCGACGTCGAGGCCGGAGACCGCGCCGTCGAACTCATGAAGGCCGCGGTCTCGGCCACCCACAACTCCTCGGTCGTCGGTGGGATGGGCGGATTCGCCGGACTCTTCGACGTCTCCGTGCTCAAGGACTTCGACCGTCCGCTGCTCGCCTCGTCGACCGACGGTGTGGGCACGAAGGTCGCCATCGCTCAAGCCATGGACAAGCACGACACCATCGGGTACGACCTCGTCGGCATGGTCGTCGACGACATCATCGTCTGCGGTGCCCGGCCCCTGTTCATGACCGACTACATCGCCTGCGGCAAGGTCGTGGCCGAACGCATCGCCGATATCGTGCGCGGAATCGCCGACGCCTGCGCCTCGGCCGGTGTCGCACTGGTCGGCGGGGAGACCGCCGAACACCCGGGTCTGCTCGGGGCCGATGAGTACGATGTCGCCGGTGCCGCCACCGGTGTCGTCGAGGCCTCGAAGCTGCTCGGACCGGAGAAGGTCAAGGCCGGAGACGTGCTCATCGGTCTGCCGTCCTCGGGCATCCACTCCAACGGATACTCGCTGGTCCGCCACATCATCGCCGAGGCGGGATGGGGCCTGGATACGCATGTGTCGGAATTCGGGCGCACCCTCGGTGAGGAGCTGCTCGTTCCCACTCATGTCTACACCGGCGAGCTCTCCGCTCTCTTCGACGCACTGCCCGACGCGGTGCATTCGGTCTCGCACGTCACCGGCGGGGGACTGTCGGCCAATGTGGCCAGGGTTCTTCCGCAGGGGCTGGTCGCGAAGATGTCGCGTGCCTCGTGGGAGATCCCGGCGGTGTTCTCCGTGCTCGGCGATCTCGGCGGAGTGCCGCAGGACGACCGGGAACGCACCTGGAACCTCGGTGTCGGCATGGTCCTCGTCGTCGACGCAGCCTCCGTTGACGGTGTGCTCAAGGCGAGCCCCGGAGCCTGGGTGCTCGGCGAAGTCGCCGCCGATGACGGATCTCTGGCGACCGATCCCTACTATGTGCAGGGCGCCAAGGGCGTCGACGGCGGCGCCGCGATCCTGCAGTAATGGGTCGCGTGCCTCGCGCAGCCGGCTGGCCTGGTCGCGGTGCATCCCTCACCGTTAGTCTCACACCCTCGGCGCAGAGGCTTCGCACACAGTTAGTCCCACACCCCCGTGTTCCTGCACGGGGGTGTGCTGCTTGCGGTGCGTGATGGCCGCGGGAGTGGAGGAACTACACTCAACGGTGCGTGATGCTCCTCAGTCACAGCCGCCTCGGCGAGGAGATGGAACTCGAGTTCACAGTCATTCGGCGCGGTGACGCATGGCGAGCGCCGCCTCGGCGGGGGAATGCCTACGAGCGGAGGGACCGGCGGGCCCACGACCGTCTGCGCGCACGACAGAGGGCGGGGACCGAAGTCCCCGCCCTCTGTGCGTGTCAGATCAGCCGTGTGCGGCTGGACTCATCCGAGCTCAGTTCTCGTACTCGTCGTCATCGTCGACATTGTACTTGTCGGCGTAATCCGAGTAGTCGGGTTCATCGTCGTACGGATCGGACGGACCGGACTTGCTCGCGTCGGCGCCCAGCTCCTGCTGGAGTCTATTAAGGTCGGTATCCGGGCTGTAGTACTTCAGCTTCCGAGCTACCTTGATCTGCTTTGCCTTTGCGCGGCCGCGACCCACTGGCGTGACCCCCTCCGTCGTCAATGGGGCGAATGGCCCCGGACTAGATCTCTGCTATGCGCTTAAATCCTACCTGTTCATACTGGGAAGTTCCATTTTGTGCGTGGACCTTGGATAGGCTGAACCCATGGCCTACCGTCGCGATTATGTCGTCACCCTGCGGATCTTCGAACCCCTCGTGGTGCATTCCGAATTGCAAGACAGGCAGGTGGAGGACAACCGGTCACGCATCGAGGAGCAGATCTCCCACGACGCTGACAAGCGCTTGATCTCCCTGCCGCCTTCGCCCGTGGCTGATTCCTTCCGGCGCACTCCGATCTACCTTCCGGCGTCTCAGACCGTGGACGGGGTGGACCGTTTCTGTCCTGCTCAGGAGGATATTCGCGGATGGGAGGCGCTCGATTCGCTGGCCGAGCACACCTCGAAGGCGACCTTGGACATCGTCGCTCCGAAGTCCGCTCGCCGACGTGCCGCCAGCCGTCGTGCGGAGTGGCTGCAGGACGCCAAGGACACGCGGATCTTCACCCGTGTCTCTGCCTGGGACGTGCCGCCGTCGTGGTGGCTTTTCTTCTCCCTGACCGAGGATCAGATCATCACCGAGGAAACCGGCGAGGGCCTCCGGGTGCTCATCCGTACGGATATCCTGGCCGCCTCGGCGCGCATGGAATGGGCCTCGGAGACGATCGCGGATACCTCGAAGGTCGTCGATATGGTCGAGCAGACCTCGGTTCTGGCCGAGTGGATCGACACCTTCGATATGAACTCGGTCCTCGAACTCGACCTCGGCGGGATGTCCGATGTGCTGTGGCCGAGCGAAGCCGCCGAACTCGTCGACTCGTGGGTCACGGCACTGAGCAACAACGATTCCGAGTCCGCGGTCGCCGCCTTCCAGAAGTATGCGGCCGGCTGGGAGCAGCTCAACCTCTACGCCCGCAGCTCCTGACCCCAATTACTACCTGACGGGGGCTGAGCAACCTGGCGCCAGGTTGCTCAGCCCCCGTCAGGTAGTAAGAAGGGCGGATAGGATTGTCTGCGAACGAGCCGCACCCGAGAGGACGAGTCCCGCAAGCGTATGGAAGAGAAGAAGCGCCGTCTCCTGACGAGTCAGGACCCCGCTGCTCAGGGGCCTGATCCCGCCCCATCGTCCGCTTCCGGTAAGTCCGATGGCCCCGGCACCGGGCCGTCCGCCCGGTCGAAATCCGCGACCCGGGTGAAACCGCTGTCGAAAGTCTCCATCGGCTGGCGCATCGTCGTTCCCGCCATCGCCTTCGTCATCCTCACCTGCGGACAGTTCCTCAACACGAACGACTTCTTCCCGCTCGGATCGCTCACCCAGTACGCCACCGCCAAAGACCTCAACGGAACCGTGAACTCCACGTGCATCGAGGCCGAGTTCCCCGGCGAGGACGAACCGCGCCGCCTCGGGTTCAACGCCGCGACCGTCGGCATCGAACGCGGTGACGTTGAATCCCAGCTCGACCGAGTCATCGCCCACCCCGAACTCCTGCAGTCGATGGCCGACTCGTACGTCCGGCTGCAGCCGGACGAGCCGAAGCCCGAAACGATGATCCTCTGCCGCACCACCACACAGCTGAAGAACGGCCTGGCCGTCGGCGAATCCGAACAGACGACGCTGGCGACGTGGGAGGTCCGATGAGCAGCATCCCGACCCTGAGGTCCACCCCCACCGAGGCGGCCCCCACGAATCCGTTCCTCCGCTGGTTCATGCCCGAGGTCCCTTTAGCTCGGGTGGCCGTGTTCCGCGTGTTCGTCTACCTCTTCATCATCATCGATGTGCTCACGATCTCCGGCGACGTCATCGCCCACGGCTGGACGCCCGAGTTCTATCAGCCGTTGTGGTTGGCGAGGTTCCTCCACATCCCGGCCGTCAGCGTCCTCGGCGCACAGATCCTGCTCACCCTCATCATCGTCTTCTCTCTGCTCGCCGCCGCCGGAATCCTCCAGCGCCTCAGCGGCTGGGCCGTGGCGCTCAGCTTCGGCGCGTGGATGTTCTACACGCAGGGCTACGGCTACGTCGCCCATGATCACATGGCGCTCGTCATCGCCGCCTTCGTCCTGCCGACGATCGGAACGGCGCGCTTCGGGGACGTCAGCACCGCCTCGGCGCGGGCCGGCTGGGCGCTGCGGATGGTGCAGATCTCCGTCGTCCTCACCTACTTCTACTCGGTGGTGATGAAGTGGATCGCCTCGGGCAATATCACCCACTGGGCGAACGGTGCGGTCATCATCTGGGCGCTCATGCGCCGGGGTGCCGAATGGTCGAAGCCGTTCCTCGAGATGCCCGGCCTCCTCATCGCCGCGCAATGGGCGACACTCGTCTTCGAGTTCCTCTCACCCGTCGTCCTGTTCCTCAAGGGCAAGTGGCTGTACGGGGCCGTGGCCTTCTTCTTCCTCTTCCACCTCATGACGTATCTCGCGCTGGGCATCCACTTCCTGCCGACCGTCATCTGCTGGGCGGCGTTCCTGCCCCTGGAGAAGCTCGTGCCCAAGCGCTTCACCAGCACGGGCACCGCCTAATCCGCGGCGTCGTCGACCCGGCTGAGCGCGCTGATCACAGCACGTACCGCGACACGTTCGGCCGTGTCCGGACGCATCACCGCTACGATCCAGCGTGTCGTCGTCACCCCCGTCAGCGGCACCAGTGACAGTCCCGCATCGCGTGGCGTCGTGAACCGGGGAAGGAGCGCGACCTGGTCCGAGGAGGCGACGATCGCTTCGATGAGCCGGTTGTCCCGGATGCGTTGGACGACGTCGAGGTCGCGACCGGTGAGATGCTCGATCGAGGTGAGGATCGTGTCGAACGGGTATCCGCGGGGCACTCCCACCCAGCGACAATCGACGACATCGTTCGGGGACAGCTCGGCGCGTTCGGCAAGCCGATGGCCGATTGCGAGGGCCACGTCGATGGGTTCGCGGGCGAGCGGGATGACGGTGAGTCCGTCGGTGCCCAGGGGGCGTTCGGCGACGAGGCTGTGTGCGACGACGATATCGACATCTCGGGTCAGTCCCGCGAATTCGTGCTCGGCGAGGTCGACATCGTCCATGCGCAGATCGATGTGCGGGTGGTCCTCCCGCAGCCTGCCCAGCGCATCGGGGAGGAGGTGGGTGAGCGCGCTCGGCAGCCCGGCCAGCGTGATCTCTCCGACAGCTTCGCCGAGGTGGCCCTCCCATTGGGCCTGCACCCGGGCGAGCGTGCGGGCCACGTCCCGACCACCGTGGGCGAGCAGTCGTCCCGCGGCTGTGAGCGTGAGTCCGCGACCGGCGGGTTCGACCAGAGCTTGGCCGATCTCTCTCCCGGCCTGCCTCAGCTGCTGAGAGACGGCCGACGGGGAGCGATAGGTGATATCGGCGACGGCGGTGACGCTGCCGTATTCGTCGAACAGGCGCAGCAGCTCAAGATGCTTCGGATCGATGACCATGAAGCCATGCTACAGAGTTGATGAAGTACTCTGCGATTGTGCTTCATTGTTGACGAAGTTGAGAATGGGGCCATGTCATTCAAGCACTGTCTGCTCGCCGCCTCGGTTGCGGTCATGTGGGGACTGAATTTCCTCGCCATCGATTTCTCCCTGGCGCAGTTCCCGCCCTTCTTCCTCGTCGCTCTGCGCTTCTCCCTGCTCGCGGTCCCCGCGCTGTTCTTCGTCCCGAAGCCCGACGTCAAAGCGCGGTGGATCATCGGCTACGGACTCGGCTTCGGACTCCTGCAGTTCCTCTTCCTCTATTGGGCGATGGCCGCCGGCATGCCCGCGGGACTCGCGTCCCTCGTCCTCCAAGCTTCGGGCCCCTTCACGGTGCTGTTGGGCATGACATTTCTGCGCGAGAATGTCCGCGGCTCGCAGATGCTCTTCCTCCTCATCGCGATGGCCGGCCTCGCGGTCGTCGGCTGGCAGCGCTTCGACTCGCACGCGAGCTTCCTGCCCTTCCTCCTCACCCTCGCCGGCGCCTTCGGGTGGGCGATCGGCAACATCTGCAACCGGCAGGCTCACACCACCGAACCGATCAAGCTGACGATGTGGATGTCCGCTGTCCCGCCCGTGCCGATGCTCGTCCTCTCCCTCCTCGTCGAAGGACCTGAGAGGATCGGCGCATCATTTTCGGGACTGACCACACCGACAGGGCTGCTCGCGATCGCGGGACTGCTCTACACCGTGGTCATCGCGACGATCCTCGGTTCTGGCATCTGGTCGTGGCTGATGTCGCGCAACCCCGCCGGAGTCGTCGCCCCCTTCTCGATGCTCGTGCCCGTCGTCGGAATGAGCGCGGCTTTCGTCTTCCTCGGCGAGCGGGTCACCGTCGGCGAGCTGTGCGGGGCCGTCCTCGTCATCATCGGGGTCCTCGGCGCGGGTCTGAAGGCCGCGAAAGGGGCGCGGATTCTCGCCGCTGCCGAGGCGGTCGTGCCCGTGAGCGCGCAAACGGAAGATTCCGACGCCAGCGATTCCATCAGGGCCAGTTGACAGGTGTTCGCGTAGCCTGAGGTCATGACCGCCGATGATGCGCCTCCGACCCTTCATCACGACCGCCTGTCCGCCGAGGATCTGCTCGTGTCCCCGCGAGGACGCTCGCTCGTGTTCGGGCTCGCACTGAATGGGCGCGACGACGAATTCGACGAGGAGGGCGAACCGCTCACGGATCGGGCACGCGCGCTTTCCGAGGCTCGTCACGATGTCTTCATCGCCGGCTTCCTTGCCGACAAGGAGTAGGGCGCTGCGGTGGCGATGTACCTCGGCGAGGGAGACTCCGAACCGCAACCCGGAGACATCACTGCCCAGAACGTAGCGGCAACCCTGCGACGCGTCACACCGGTGAGGCCGACTCAAATTGACCTCGAGAACGAGCTGGCCGAAGTCATCTCCGGAGCCATGTACTGGCAGCCTCCTCACGGTGCCGATCAGATCGCTGCTGACCCAGAGGTGCGGGAAGCTCTGCGCCCCTTCGCGGAGATGGTCATATCCACTGTCCCGCTCGATGGCTGGACCGCGCCTCTGGACCCGGGCAATCAATGGGCTCTGGCTTGGGATGACGCAGATCATCGCAGTGGGCTGCCCGCAGTATTCGACCGGCCTCTAGGTCCAGTTGATTCGACAGCGGCGCCTGCGATCACGCTGACCGATCTCTATCCACCTCTCGAGGGAGACGGAGCGAGCCTCTCGTGGGAATTGGACGAGTGGCTCGCAGATGTCCTCACCGCGGAAACCCGTTGCCGTCACGATTTCGCCAAGAACCCGTATATGGAGCTCAGCGGCGAATGGTGGTCGACTCCGCCAGACGGTCTGTGGTCGTCGACGGGAGCATGGCCCAACGGAACCCCGATCGGAGTCGAACTCGTCGAGGACGATTTCGGTCTCGAGCGTGCCCGAGCCTGCCGTCTGCGACTGCGCCCGGACGCTCGCATCGCCGAGATTCGCGCACCTGAGGATTGGGCCGATCTGTGCCGCCGCTACTCGCTCGACGTCACCGCCCAGCGCCGCTATGTCTGGTCCGAGACCACCGGACGCAAGGGCCGGTGGGTCATTCCTGACTGGTCACGGGTTGCCGAGGAATTCGACGGTGTCCATGTCGGTCTCGCGGGCTATCTGCGCACGGCAGGTGCGGTCATCGACGTGACGGAGGGCCGCCTCGTCGAGGAATCGGAGACCATCCCCACGGCAGGGAACACGGATGATCGGACGGCGAGTGTCATGGCGGGTTGGCACCCGGATACGACGTTCTGGCTGAATGACGTCGTCGAGGCCGTCAACGAGGTGGCCGAATGGCACTACGACAGCGACGTCGATCGGTGGGTGCGAGGCTGACCTCTGCGCGACCCGAGAGCTCGGTCAGCCAGCGAGCAGCGCGTCTCGGACCGTTTCGACGGCACGAGCCGGGACGCGGTCGTCAGTGAGCAGCAGAATAGTGCGCTCGGTTGTCGGAGCGAGCCTGCGGAAGACGACCTCGTCGGTATCGGCCGGAGCAGTCGAATACGGCAGACACGCGAGAGCGAGGCCGCCGGCCACGAGGCTGAGCTGAGTGAGGGGATCGGCGACGAAATGCCGGACTTCGAGTTCGATTCCGCGGGTGCGCCCCGCCTGGACGAGGGCCTCGTGGTCGCGTGAATCGCGCGCGCACGTCGACCAGACTTCGGCAGCAAGATCCGCGATGTGGACCTCCGTCACCGAGACGGCCCAGTGATCGCTCGGCGCGGCCACATAGGCGGTCTGCCTTGTCAGCTCGGTCGAGACCACTCCTGCAGGCAGAGTCAGCGGGGCGTTCGTCCACGATTCGGCGATGACGATGTCGAGGTGCCCGTCGGCCAGGCGCTGCAGGTGGTCATCGGTCTCGCCGTCCTCGATCGACACGGCGATGTCCGGATGAGCGTTGCCCAACTGTCCGAGACGAGGGGTGAGCAGGTCGCGGATGCTCGAGGCGATCGCACCGATCTTGACAGTCCCCGTGACCTCGTCGTGTTGGAGATCGTTCTCGGCGCGCTGCATGAGCTCGGTGACCTGCCGGGCGTAGTCAGCAAGAGTGCGGCCGGCATCGGTGAGGCGAAGGCCGCGCCCATCGGCCACGACCACGCGGGTTCCGGCTTCCCGTTCGATGCGGCGCAGCTGCTGGGAGACGGCGGGTCCAGTGAGATGGAGCAGTACGGCAGCCTGATTGACCGATCCGGTTCTCGCCACGGCGTCGAGGATCCGCAGCCGTGACCATTCGAGTCTCATCGTCTCACCCCTACTTTCGGTAAGCAGTCCTTATCAATACTAGATCGAAATCTGAACTGGTGCTGAATAGTCAGGTGGCCATAGCGTCGAACTATGAGTCAGACACCAACCCCCGCAGCCATCTCCTCGGTGCTCGCCGGAGCGCTGTGCCTGTCTGCGTCCGCGATCATCGTCAAGCTTGCCGATGTCGACGCGGCGACCACTGCGGTGCTTCGCTGCGCCATCGCCATTGTGCCCCTCATTCCACTTGCGCTCGCCGAAAGGCAGCGACATGAGAGCCTGAGCACGAGTGGTGTGCTGTGGTCGCTTGCGGCGGGCATCGCGCTCGGCATCGACTACAGCGCGTGGACCGCATCGATCTACCTCGCCGGAGCGGGAGTCTCGACGGTGCTCATCAACGTCCAGGTCATCGTCCTGCCGCTGCTCGCTCTCATCATCGATCGTGAGCGCATGGAGCGGAGATTTCTGATTGCACTGCCGATCATGATCATCGGCATCATCCTCGTCAGCGGTGTGCGCCTCAGCGAAATCGGAATCGGACCGAGCACATCGGCGGCAGGGCAGGGCCGCCTCGGCGGGGTTCTTCTCGGGCTGCTCGCCGGAATCGGATACGGAACGTACCTCTTCCTCAGCCGCAAAGCCACACGGACGCAGTCGGATCTCGCGTTCCAGCCGCTGACGTGGGCGACGGCGGCGGCCGCGGCCACCTCGACGATCATCGCCCTCTTCTCACAGGGACTTTCGGTCTCGGATATCGGCGGGCGTTCGTGGGTTCTGCTTATCGTGCTCGCGCTCGTCGGACAAGTCGCGGCGTGGCTGCTCATCCATCACGGAAGCGGTCGGCTGCCTGCCGAAGTCACGGCGAGCCTGTTGCTTGTCCAGCCGGTGCTCGCGCTCGCTCTCTCGGCGGTGGTGCTCGGGGAACGGTTCGGTTTCGGACAGATCTTCGGAGCAGCCGCCGTCGTCGGTGGGGTCGCGGTCTCGAGCGGGCTCGTGCGCAGGCATGGTGCTCGACCGGAGAGGCCGTAGGTCAGTCGCCCGGAGCCAGACTGGGTGCCTTGTCGATGCCGAAGCGGGTCTTGAGAGCCCGGCGGGCGGCGAACCAGCCGTTCATGCCGTGCACGCCCGGGGCCGGTGGCGTTGCTGCCGAACATAGGAACGCGCCGGGAACGCCGAGGCTGTAGTTGTCCCAGCTGGTGCGCGGGCGGGCCATCATCCGGTAGAAGGTGACGATGCCGGTGGCGATGTCCCCTCCGATGTAGTTCTGGTTGTGGCCGGCCATCTCGGAGGCGGGGATCGCATTGTGGGCGACGATGTGGTCGCGGAAGCCGGGAGCGAAGCGTTCGAGCTGCCGGGCGATGTACTCGGTCGGGTCGAGCGGGCAGTCGAAGGGCACGTGCGCATACGTCCACAGCGGCCGCAGCCCGTTCACCTCTCGGGTGGGATCGAAGACGGTCGGATCCGAAACGAGGCACACGGGGTCTGCGGGCATGCGCCCATTCATCACCTGCGCCTCGGCGGCGGCCATCTGCGCCCGGGATCCGCCGATGTGGATGGTGCCGGCGCGTCCGACTGCGGGATCGGACCAGGGCACCGGGCCGTCGAGGACGAAGTCGACCTTGGCGGCGGCGTTGCCGTGCTTGAACCTCCGCAGACTCTTGTCGACGTGCGCGGGCAGCAGGCCGGAGAAGATCTGCGCCGCATTCAGCGCCGAGGTGTCGAGCAGATAGGCGCGGGCCTTGGGCATATCCGAGACATGGTTGACACGGGCGTTCGTGGTGACCTTCCCGCTGTGCGCTTCGAGATCGGCGACGAGGTGGTCGATGATCGCCTGCGACCCGCCGATCGGGGAGGGCCACCCGCCGGCGTGGGCGACCGTGGAGAGCATCGTGGCAGTGGCCGCGGTGCCCATCGCCGGCAGCCCGCCGATCGCGTGCGCTGCGACACCGGTGAACAGGGCCTGGGAGGATTCGTGGGAGAGCGGAATGTTCCACGCAGAGCTGGCTTGGGAAAGGAGCCGCAGGCCGAACTTCACGACGTTCGCGATGCCGGGAACATCGCGCAGGGTCTCGGGAACGGAGCGTTTGTCACCGAGGGAGAGCCAGATCGCGTCATCGACCCGGTCGAGGAGCGGGGCGAAGAATCGCCGCCATTCCGGTCCGGCCGCGCCGAGGTGGTCGACGGTCTTCTCGAGATCATGGAAGGCCAGCGCGGCGGGCTTGCCGTCGAGGGGCTGGGCGTAGGAGATCTCGGGGGTGGTGAACTCGAGGCCGCGGGCGCGCAGATCGAAGTCGACGAAGAATGGGCTGGCGATCGCCAACGGGTGCACGGCCGAGCAGATGTCGTGGGTGATGCCCGGCGCCAGACCGAGGTCGAGGGTGCGGGCACCGCCGCCGATCGTCGGCTGAGCTTCGAACACTTCGACAGAGAGTCCGGCACGGGCCATGGTGACGGCGGCGGCCATGCCGTTCGGGCCGGATCCGACGACGACTGCATCAACACCTGTGCTCATGAGGCCAGTCTAGGTCAGTGGGCTGTGCGGCTGCGGAGTGCGGCTCTGGGCGGCTGAGGGCGGCTCAGTTGTCGTACACGTCGTCGAAGAAGGCGCATTCTAGATTGACGGCACGCTTCCAGATGCGGGCGAGAGCCTCGGCATCTGAGCCTTGATCGCTGTCTCTTGGGAACACCCGCTCGAGCTCGTCGACGAGAAACTGCACCCAGCAGCGAAAGGCTTCTCCGCGGTGGAGGTCGATCCATCCTCGATGAACCGCTCGCTCCGGTGCTTCCTCGCGGGATTCGGCCCAATCGAGGTAGAGCCATTCGGCCACAACGAGGACGACGAGCAGCTGTGGGTACGATGCTGAGTCGACTGTTGAGTTCATGAGATCGCGGAAGCCCGCCGTCGGTGCTGCAAGTTCAGGTCGGAGGTAATCGGCGGGATCGACGCCCAGCTCGGCGAAAGAGTCGACGAAATACGTGTCCTCGTCGGCGACGAGCATGCCCAGCTGTCGGGCGAATCGCAGCTTTGGGTCGAGCTCATCGGCATGGGCCACGCAGGCTCCGAGCATGGACAGGAACGACTCGAAGAACTGATAGTCCTGGATGAGATAGTCGCGCATCACCGTGTCATCGACGGTGCCGGCGAAAAGCTCTCGGACGAACCGGTGATCGACGGCCCTCACCCATTGCCGCTCCGTCGAACGGAGCAGTTCGGCCACCGCTCCGTCGCTGTCAAAGACGATCGAGGAATTGTCGATGGTGCTCAAGTGTCTTCCACTCCCTCCGCCGGTGCTCACCGGATCAGGTTCAAAGGGTCTGCATACGCACTCTCAGCGCCGCCTCTTTCGGCGCTCCCCTGTAGCGCTTCGACACTATCACCTAGGTAAGGAGAGCTGTCAGTAAGACCGAACCAGAGTCGGCCGTTCCAGTTCGCGATTGTCGAGCACCCATGTGGCGTGTTCCCACGGGGCAGCCTCGGCGAAGTAGAGGCGCTGACCACCGACGTAGCGGCGATTCGACTCATCCTCGGGATCGGCATCGAAGGCTCCGGCAAACCGCTCGTTCCCTCGTGGGACCGAGATCTCGAACGGCACATCGACCCACACGCTCGCATCCCAGAGATCCACAAGCTCGGGACGGTGGAGGAAGATCCCGTCGATGAGGAGGACGCAGTCACTAGGCAGGCTCCGAGGCACGGGCGCAATCGGTCGATCCGCGTCGACGTCCCACGCGGCTGGAACGACCGAGTCGCCTCGGCGGAAGGGACCGACGACCGACTCGAGGAATGAGTTGTAGTCGTAGGAGTTCCGGTAGAACGTCTCCGGCCCTGTTCCGTCGGCATGACGAACGGCCCGCGGATGATGGAAGCCGTCGATGCCGACCGACGCGACGGGACGAGCAGGAGCCGTACCAGAATTCCCCGCGTCCTCCTCGGCGAGGTCGATGAGTTCCCGGGCGATCGTCGTCTTCCCGGCTCCGTCTACTCCGTCCAACGCCACCAAGGCACGACCTCCCGGTCGGACGGTGCTCAGCTCTGCCAGCAGTTCGATCAGAACTCGGACTCGGGACTTCACCACGCTGTCGATCCGGCGGGGGATACGGACTGCGGGGCTGCCTCGGCGAAGGTGTCGGCGATGAAATCGGCGATACGGTCCGCGGCAGGCTGACGACCTGCAGACTGTTCGGCGGACTCGACGGACGGGTTGTAGTTCGTGTTCGTGTTGATGTCGTAGACGACCTGACAGCCGTCGGCGGTCTCGATGAACTCGACGCCGGCGATCTCGATGCCGAGGTCGGCCAACAGCGTCTCGAGCCGAGCGATGAGCGGTGTTCCGGCCGTGATCTCCTCACGGCGGGCAAACTGGGGGACCGCCTCGACGTCGGGATCAGCCGCGGCACCCGGAATCGTGCAGGCATCGGCCGGGCACAGCTCGAACGACCCACCTGAGACGTCGACGCGCACCGCATAGTGGAAACGTCCGCCGATGAACTCGGCACGGGTGATGAACGGCTGGGCAGGCTGCACATACTCCTGAATGAGAGTGATGCCGTCGATCGACTCATTCGCGCCACCGGGCGCGAACTCATCGGCGACCGCCTCGAGCTCGGCGTGGGAATCGAAGCGACGCACACCGAGGCCCTTACCGCCCTGATTGTGCTTCGTGATGAACGGGGGAGTGAAGCCGGTCGCGGCGTTGACGAGCGCCCGCGGTCCGAACGCGGCCGCGGTGCGCGGAACGTCGAAGCCTCGGCCGGCCAGCTCGCGATGCTGACGGACCTTGCTCACCTCGAGCTCGTAGACGTCGCGACCGTTGATCACTCGGCGGCCAGCGGCGGCGAGCCAGTCGAGGACCGCACGCCCGTACTCCTTCACATGCGGATCGGTGCGGGTGTGCGCCGACGCCGACAGCCGCGACCAGAACAGTCCGGCAGGAGGTTCCGCGGCAAGATCGATCGTGGTCTCGGGCAGCAGCCATTCGACATGGGCGACGCCGAGGCGGTCGAGCGCCTCCGTGAACGGGGCGATCCATTCCGGATTGTCGTGGATTATGTGCACCGCGGCAGCGTCGCCGACGGGCAGGGCATGAGAACTCATCGCGAACCTTCATTGTGTGGAGCCGATGCGGCCGAGAGTACGCGGAAGCATCAGCGGATCTGCTCAACAATTCTACGCCCTGGTGTCCAAGCCTTCGCTGTGTCAGTGCGGCGGCGTAGACTCGGGGCATGGCTATCGCAAAGCAGCCCGTTGTCGTGCTCGACGCCCCTGACGCCGGTGAACTCGCAGAGTTCTACGGCAAACTCCTGGACTGGTCGGTCACCGTCGAAGAAGACGGCACCTGGGCAGAAGTCGTCTCCAACTCCTGGCCGCCGATCTGCATCCAGCAGGTCGAGGACTACCATGCACCCAGTTGGCCCGGTCAGGCCCACCCGCAGCAGATGCACCTCGACGTCATGGTCGATGACCTCGATGTCGCAGAGAAGGCCGTGCTCGAGATCGGTGCAGGCAAAGCCCCCGAACAGCCGGGAGAGACGTTCCGAGTGTTCCTCGACCCGGCCGGTCACCCGTTCTGCCTATGCAAGGGATGACCACACCACCACCGAGGCGACCCCACCCGTCCGTGGTGTGCTGAGTCATGCGCGCGCTCGCCTCGTTTGCTGACCGTGATCCTGTCCCGTGGGCCAATGGTGCCGGTCAGACCACTGAGCTCGTCTCCCTGGCTGACTCCGCGCAGCTGACCCCGGGGCTGCGTCCTTGGCGGTTGAGCATCGCTCGACTCGAACGTGTGGGCCCGTTCTCAGCCCTGTCCGGAATGGCGCGCACCTTCCTCCCCACTGCCGAGGTGGCCCTGGAGATCGACGGGATCGTGCACCCGGTGCCGGCGTTGCACCCGGAACATTTCCACGGAAGTCAGAACGTGAGTCTCGTCGAATTGGCAGCGCCCTGTTTCGCCGTCAACCTCATGGTCGCCGACGACGGTATGGACGACTCCGCTCACGACACCGGCACGTGTGCGAGCGGCGCGACCGAATGTGCCTGCGGCGAGCTGCAGATGAGCATCGGTGAGCAGTTCCCGGCCAGCGGATTCGAGTTTGTGCTCACTCTCGAAGCGGGGTTGGATCTCCCGCGTTTTCAGCTGCTCGAACTCGAGCAGGGTGAGGTTGCTCCAGAGGAGGTCTCGGTGGCGTATCTCCACTCCGAAAGTGCCGACGCGCACATCTGAGAAATCAGTGAGAACTGACTGTCCCGGGCGTCACATTCCTGCGTATCGTCCCAGGTGACAGTGCCGTTTCCGGGCATTTCCATCAGGCCTTTCTCAGCTTCGGACGGGAAGTGTCAGGATGCCCGAACGTGCATGTTCGAGAATGGTTCTCCACCGGATTTTGGAGGAATTTTGACGGTCGGCGACAGCGGTAAGAACAGACAGCACCAGCACAACGACGGAACTCGTCTGCCGGAGCATTCCCAGACCCTGCCGCTGATCACCGAAGAGATCGTCAGCTCCCACCCGGCCCCGGCAGCCGAACCCACCGAACACGTCGTCACCAAGGTGATGCCGCCCAACCCAATCCGCCACGACAGCCAGTCCACACAACCGCAGACGAAGACTCTGTCGGACTCACCCGCTGGCTCACAGACGTCCGCCTCGGCCACGGCTGCCTCCCCGGCCGCCGTTGCCGAAGCGGCAGAGACAGTCGAGGACAAGAAAGAGGAGAAATCCTCAGAGGGCCGGATCTCGGCTACTCAGCTGCTGGCGGGTGCCGGCGCCGCTGCGACCTCCTCCGTCATCGGTGGTCAGCTCGGTGTCGCGGGCACGGTCGTCGGTGCCGGAGTCGCCAGCATCGTCACCGCCCTGGCCGTCACTCTCTACGGTCGCAGCCTCGACAAAGGCAAGGAGAAGATCCAGGAAGTCGGGTCCAAACTCGCTCCGGCAGTCAAGGCGAAGATCGCGAAGCAACCCAACGGGAAGGCTGACTCTGTCGATCGCTCACTCGCCGAGGATTCGGCCTTTGCTCCGCCGGAACCCGCCGGCGTTAGTACTACCGCGGCAGCCGCCTCAGCGTCGGACGACAGAACAGCCGAGGACGGCGACGGCAGTGAAACCGAGAGCGAGCCCCGCTCCTGGTGGCAGAAGCTGCGTCGCAAACGGGTGCTCTACCCGTTGACGATCGGCGTCGCAGCCTTCGGAATCGGACTCGGCGCGGTCGTCATGGCCGAGAACTTCACCGAAGCCGATATCTCACCAGGCACCTCGCAGATCTCACGATCGGTGACCGGGCAGTCAACGAACGACGAACCCGTCACCGACGACGGGACCTCGGACTCCGGAACCAGCGGAGACGAATCGTCGAGCGGATCCGGGTCGGGTGTCGACGGCGGTCAGAGCTCATCGAACAGCGGATCGAACACGCAGAACGGTCAGTCCGCCTCGGCGGGGGAGACCGGCACCGAAGGTGCGGCCGAGGGCCAGGACTCTCAGGGTACGGACACGACGACGGGCACGAGCGATACCAACGGCGGTTCGACGAGCACCGACGGCACCGAAACGAGCAGCGGTTCCACCTCGACCGATGGCACCGGCAGCACCGGGGACACCAGCGGCGGCACAAACAGCAGCACAGGATCCGGATCCGGCTCGGACGGTTCGGGCAGCGGTTCCGGCCGCGGCTCGTCGGGTTCGGGCGGATCCGGAACCGGCGGTTCGACCGGCGGTTCCGGTGGTGGAGCGGCGGCCTCGGCAGAGGGCTGAGCCGGACAACGTCGAGGACGGGAATTTAGACAGCCCACCCTTGGTTGTGTGAAGCAGAGAACATCGCTAGGTTGAAACCAACTCCGACAGTGTTCTGCCGAAGTCGGGATAACGAGACTGGGCGAACGGCGCTCAGCCGATCGATCAGCTGCACCGGCGCGAACCGCATCTCACCGGTGGCCGTGATCGCGGGCTGAGCGACGACGCCTGAAATCACACGGTTGAAGGAGATGTTATGACGCAACATACAGATCATGAATATGCCGGTCACGACAGTACGAAGGCATCGACGACCGAGTCCGGTGCGCCGCGGGAATCCGATGCTCACTCGCTGAGCGTCGGCGCGAACGGGCCGCTGATGCTCCACGATGTAGCTCTGGTTGAGAAGCTTGCTCGCTTCGACCGTGAACGTGTTCCCGAGCGCAGTCCCCACGCCAAGGGATCCGGCGCATTCGGTGAGCTCGAAGTCACCGAAGACGTCTCCAAGTACACGAAGGCCGACTTCCTGCAGCCGGGCAAGAAGACCCCGATGCTCGCCCGCTTCTCCACCGTCGCCGGCGAGCTCGGCTCGCCCGACTCCTGGCGCGACGTGCGCGGATTCGCGCTGAAGTTCTACACCGAAGAGGGCAACTTCGACATGGTGGGCAACAACACCCCCGTGTTCTTCGTCCGCGATCCCATGAAGTTCCCCGACTTCATCCACTCGCAGAAGCGCACCCCCGATTCGGGTCTGCGCAGCAACAACATGCAGTGGGACTTCTGGTCGCTCTCGCCCGAGTCGGCTCACCAGGTCTCCTACCTCATGGGACCCCGCGGCCTGCCCAAGAGCTGGCGCCACATGAACGGCTACTCCTCGCACACCTACATGTGGGTCAACGCCGAGGGCGAGAAGTTCTGGGTCCAGTACCACTTCCACACCGACCAGGGCGTGGAGAACATGAGCAACGAGGAGGCCGGTCGGATGGCTGGCGAGGACGCGGACATGCACCGCCGCGACCTGTTCGATGCCATCGAGCGCGGGGACTATCCGTCCTGGACCTTCAGCGTGCAGATCATGCCGTACGAAGAAGCCAAGGACTACCGCTTCAACCCCTTCGACCTGACCAAGACCTGGTCGAAGAAGGACTACCCGCTCATCAAGGTCGGCAAGTTCACCCTCAACGAGAACCCCTCGAACCACTTCGCACAGATCGAGCAGGCTGCATTCAGCCCCTCGAACACCGTGCCGGGAACCGGGCTCTCGCCGGACAAGATGCTGCTGGGCCGCGTGTTCTCCTACCCGGATGCGCAGCGCAACCGCATCGGCACGAACTTCAACCAACTGCCGGTCAACGCCCCTGTCAAGAAGACGAATTCGTATGACAAGGAAGGCCAGATGCAATACCACCACTCGGGTAATGCACCGGTCTACGCCCCGAACTCGTACGGACGTTCCTTCCAGGACGAGCAGGGCACGGTCGACAACGGCTGGGAGGCCGATGGCGAGCTGGTCCGCAGCGCCTACAGTCTGCACGCCGAGGACGACGACTTCGGCCAGGCACACACCCTGGTCCGCGAGGTCTACACCGAGGAAGAGCGCCAGGGTCTCATCGAGACTGTGGTCGGCGCACTCCCCGACGGAGTCGAGGAACCGGTGCTGTCGAACGCGATCCAGTACTGGAAGAACATCGACGCCGAGGTCGGCGCAGCCATCGAGGCCAAGGTCAAGGGGTGAAGCAGCCTGAGATCTTGAGCGCCTGACCGCTCGGAGTCGGGCACGAGACGGCGGCCCGGAACCTCCCCACCGCGGGAGCGTCCGGGCCGCCTTCTCTTTTTCTCTTTTCCAATTACTACCCGACGGCGGCCCAGCAACCTCGCGCGAGGTTGCTGGGCCGCCGTCGGGTAGTTCTTAAGGGCCAGTCGTCGATTTCCTCGAGCAGCTTCTTCTCGTCGATGGCCAACTGTTCCTTGTCGAGGTGCTGCATAAAATGCTTCTTGCCGCGGGCGTACCAGAGGACGACAGCAATGAGAGCTACTGCGAGCACCGCAATCGGGGAATAATTGAACGTTGAGATGGTGATCGGCAAGCTCGGCGGGAGGACGAAGAGGATGCAGATGAAGATCACCCACACGACTGCGATCCAACCGATGACGCCGCTCCACTTGCCGAGGTTCCATGGGCCGTCTTGGAATTCTTTGCCTTTGAGCCTGCGCAGCAGCACCGGGGCGACATAGGCGATATAGAGTCCGATCACCGCCACACTCGTCACTGCAAGGTACGCAGTCTCATTGAACAGCGCGGGCAGTGTGAGTGCGGTGGAGAGCGCGATGCACAGCCAGATCGAGTTCGTCGGAGTGCCGGTGCGCGGGTTTACCTTCTTCCACCACCGCGACCCCGGAATCGCATCATCGCGAGAGAACGCATAGCTCATTCGCGAGTTCGCAGTCACCGAGGCCATGCCGCAGAAGAACTGGGCGCCGCAGACGATGAAGAGCAAGAACTTCGCCATTGTCGGATTGTTGAGTGCATCAAGGAACACCTGAGCCGGCGGCAGCCCCGTTTCGGTGGCATTGAGCGCGGTCAGACCTGCTTCGGAACCGTCTTGAATGGACGCGGTGATCGAGTACAGCAGGATCCACCCGCCGATGATCGAGATGAGCACGCTCATCACGATGCCCTTCGGGGCTGCGATCGAAGCATTCTTCGTCTCCTCTGCTACGTGCGCCGATGCATCGTAGCCGGTGTAAGTGTACTGGGCCATGAGCAGACCCATGAGGAAGACGAATGGCATGAATGTGAATCCGGTTTCGTTGTGCCAAGCCGTCATCGTCCAGCTGAATGACTGGTGTTTGGTCGGCATGATCCACAGGGCGCCGACGATGATGAGTACCCCGACGATGTGCCACCAGGCGGAGACTCCCGAGAGCAGGTTGACGAGGTTGACGCCGAAGGTGTTGAGCAGGCCGTGAATGACGATGATAACGAGGAAGAGCCCGAACGTGTTGAGGGCAGTGGGCGCGACACCGAAGGTCAGCGCCGCAAACGCCATCATCGTCGTCGCCGCGCCGTAGTCGATTGCCGCGGTGACCGCCACCTCACCGAGGAAGTTGAACCACCCGACGTACCAGGCCCAATGCCGTTTGTTGCGTTTGGCCAGGCGTCCCGCCCAGAAGTAGAGGCCGCCCGCGGTCGGGTACTTCGAACACACCTCGGCCATGGCCAGAGCGACGCAGAGGACGAAGATGCCGACCAGGGGCCAGCCGATAGTGATTGCTGACGGGCCGCCCGAGCCTAAGGCGATGCTGTAGGAGGTGATGCAGCCGGCGAGGATCGAGATGATTGAGAAGGAGACCGCGAAGTTGCCGAATCCCGACATTCCGCGTTTGAGCTCTTGTTTGTAGCCTAGCTCAGCCAGTCCGGCCTCATCCTCGCTGAGGTCCGCGATTGCCGGAGACGAGTCCGTTTCGGGTATCGACTTCTTCTCCGGCTCTGCTGGAGGTGTGGCGTCATTGCTCATGGAGAACACCGTTCTGCTCGAAACGAATCTATCTGTGCGCCATCCGGCGCCATGCGGCTCGGTCTGATCGACGATGATCGGAAGGCGGACGCTACGTGTCTGGATTGAAATCCGAACGCGTGACTGGAGTCATAGTTGAGTTCTGTCGTTGAGCATGGCACTCGGCTAATGGTTTGTCAATGGTTGTTTTAGCATGCTTTGTGGCGATACTTGCCGATTTCTTCTCGGACCCATTGCATTTAAAAGGAATAGTGCCATACCTTAAGGGGGAATGCTGATACCTCATCACACTCACCCCCTGAGAGTTTCCGCGAGCGGTCGCAATGACGCGCCACAATCCAGAAGAGGAACTATGAGCACTGCCCCATCGCCGTTGACCCTTGACCAGCTGCAGAAAGACATCGAGTCCGGAGAAGTCGACACTGTCCTCGTCGCGGCGACAGATATGCAGGGCCGACTTCAGGGCAAACGGATTACAGGACGTTTCTTCATCGACGAAGTGATGGATAACGGCACCGAGGGGTGCAGCTACCTGCTCGCCGCCGACGTCGAGATGAACACGGTCGACGGCTTCGCACTGACCTCCTGGGAACACGGCTATGGAGACCTATTGTTCGTGCCCGATTTCTCGACACTGCGGCGTATCCCATGGCACCCGGGATCCGTGATGGTCCAATGCGATTTGGCGCGTACCAACGGAACTCCCTTGGCGGTCTCCCCACGGCAGGTGCTCAAGGCTCAGTTAGAACGCCTCGAGAAGCTTGGATACGCCCCGATCGGGGCCACCGAGCTCGAGTTTGCCCTGTACAACACGAGCTACAGGAACGCTATGGCCGGTGATTACCGCAACCTCGAAGCGGCCAGCATCTACAACATCGACTACTCTCTCTTCGGCACAGGACAGGTCGAAGACTATCTCCGCCGACTGCGCAACGAAATGGACGGCGCCGGGCTCTATACGGAGAGCGCCAAAGGTGAGTGCAACCTCGGACAGCTCGAAGTCGGATTCCGATACACGAACATCCTCGCCACCTGCGACAACCACGTCGTGTACAAACTCGGCGCGAAGCAAATCGCTGACCAGCAGGGACGATCGGTGACCTTCATGGCCAAACCCAATGGCCGCGAAGGCAGCTCGTGCCACATCCACATGAGCCTCAACGACTCGTCCGGAAAGCCAGTGTTCGGAGTCGGGCACGGCAATGAAATGTCGGAGACGATGAAGCAATTTGTGGCAGGAGTCGTTGCCACCCAATATGACTTCACCTATCTCTACGCGCCGAACGTCAACTCGTACAAACGCTTCGCCGACGGTTCCTTCGCCCCCACCACTGTGGGTTGGGGCTGGGACAACCGAACCTGTGCCGTTCGCATCGTCGGCCACGGACCCGGTCTGCGATTCGAGCAGCGGGTTCCCGGTGCCGATGCCAACCCGTACCTCGCCTGCGCGGCACTCGTCGCCGCTGGAATCCACGGACTGGATCACAAATTGGAACTGCCCGAAGCCTTGGCAGGCAATGCCTATACCCAAGACGTTCGGAGTATTCCGCGACGCTTGCACGATGCGGTCTCCGCCTTCGACACGTCGTCAGTCGCACGCGAAGCGTTCGGCGATGAAGTCGTCGACCACTATGCTCACGCCGGCCGCGTTGAAATGGCTGCTTTCGATGCTGCTGTCACCGATTGGGAGGTCCGACGTGGCTTCGAACGGCTCTGATCAGTCAGAGGCCAAGCGTCCGCTCATCGGCCTGCCGACCTACTACGGGAGAGGGCAGTATGGTGTCTGGGACCGTGATGCAGCCTTTCTGCCCAGCGTCTACGTCACCGCAGTCACCCGTGCCGGTGGTCGTGTCGTTCTCCTCCCCCCGGAGGAATCGTGGTCGGCTGCCGAAGTGGCCGAGCTCGACGGAGTCGTCCTCACCGGCGGAGACGACGTCGATCCCCGGCTCTATGACGCCGAACCGCATGAACGGACGCAAACGCCCAATCTGCGCCGTGACCGATTCGAAGTGAGCCTGTATCAACAGGCGGTCGAAGTCGATATTCCAGTTCTCGCGATCTGCCGGGGAGCTCAGATCGTCAACACCGTCCACGGTGGAACCCTCCACCAGCATATGCCGGACCTTCCCGGTCTCGATCCTCATGAAGCGGTGGTCAAAGACGAATTCGCCGAGGTAGCAGTGAACACTCTGCCCGACACGAGGACCGCGGCGATCCTCGGAACCGAAACCACGGTTCGGTGTCATCATCATCAATCGATCGACCGCCTCGGTGAGGGGCTGGTTCTCTCTGCCAGAGCGCAGGACGGCACCGTCGAAGCCTTCGAAGGTGACGTGGCGAGGATGGTGGCGGTGCAGTGGCATCCGGAAGAGACTCTCGACGAATTGAATCTGTTCACCGACCTCGTCGAAAGAGCTCGCGCTCGTGTGCGCGGCCGAAAATCTGAGACGAAAGAGGAGGCTCGACTATGACCGATGTGCTCAATCCTGCGACCGAAGAGCGGATCACCGCAGTGGCTGGACATACCGTCGAATCGACGCGCGATGCGATCGGCCGCGCAGGTGACGCTTTCCAACGGTGGCGGACAACCGCACCGGCCGAACGAGCGGAGCTGCTGCGGGCCTTCGCCCGGGCGGTCGACGCGGACATCGAAAACCTCGCCCGACTCGAAGTCGCAGAAGCCGGCCACACGATCGGCAATGCACGCGGGGAAGCGGCGAACGTGCGCGATGTCCTCAATTATTTCGCAGGGGGAGTGGAGCGTCATCTCGGCGAGCAGATTCCGGTTGCCGGGGGAATCGACATCACGTTCAACGAACCACTCGGAGTTGTGGGCATCATCGTGCCCTGGAACTTCCCGATGCCGATCGCCGGGTGGGGGTTCGTTCCTGCTCTGGCCGCAGGGAACGTGGTCGTTATCAAGCCCGCGGAACTGACACCGCTGACGGCGATCCGCCTCGGCGAACTCGCTGTCGAAGCCGGCATCCCCGAGGATGTCCTCCAGGTCCTGCCTGGTCGCGGCTCCGTCGTCGGGCAGACCTTCACCGATGATCCGCGGGTGGCGAAGATCGTGTTCACTGGATCGACCGAAGTGGGGGAGCTGATCCTCGCAGATTCAGCGAAGACGATGAAGCGCACCACCCTCGAACTCGGCGGCAAGTCGGCGAACATCGTCTTCGCCGACGCGGATCTCGAGGCGGCCGCAGCCACTGCTCCGTACGGCGTATTCGACAATGCCGGTCAAGACTGCTGCGCACGCTCGCGCATCCTCGTCGAGGAGTCAGTGTTCGACCGGTTCCTCGAACTCCTCGAACCCGCGGTCAAGGGCGTCAATGTCACCGACCCTGCGCGGGAGGATGCGGAGATGGGGCCACTCATTTCCGCCGGTCACCTGCAGACGGTGGCGGGGTTCCTCGAAGGAGTCGACGTCGCGTTCACCGGGCAGGCGCCTAGCGGAACCGGGTACTGGCTCGCGCCGAGCGTGGTGCTGCCGAAGACGCCTTACGACCGCATCGTCACTGAGGAGATCTTCGGCCCCGTCGTCACCGTCCAGCGCTTTCGTGACGAAGCCGAGGCGATCGCCATGGCCAACGACTCCCACTATGGCCTTTCCGGCTCGATCTGGTCCCGCGACATCGGACGCGGGCTGCGGGCCGCACGCGGAGTCGAGACCGGAGCGCTGTCGGTCAACTCGCATTCCGCGGTGCGCTACTCGACACCATTCGGCGGGTTCAAGCGTTCCGGCATCGGCCGGGAACTCGGCCCGCACGCCATGGATTCGTTCACGGAAACGAAAAACGTCTTCATCGCCACTGACTGACCCGGAGCCGCATTGATTGCGAAGTACACCTCCTCCACGAACAAAGGACACTTTCATGAACGCATCACCGACGGTCTCTGCCGCCAACCCCGCCGAGATCATCTGCCGCCGCCTGCCCGGCCGCACCGCCGTCGTCACCGGCGGTGCCAGCGGCATCGGCCTGGCGACGTCGAAGCGGCTGGCTTCCGAAGGAGCGAAAGTCGTCATCGCCGACACGAACATCGAAGCCGGAACTGCGGCGGCTGACGCGGTCGGTGGGCTCTTCGTCGCCACCGATGTCACGGATCCGGCCGACGTAGAGAACCTCTTCGACACTGCCGCGGCCACCTACGGCAGCGTCGACGTCGCGTTCAATAACGCCGGCGTCTCTCCGACGGCCGACGCTTCGATCACGGAGACGAGTCTCGAGGTGTGGCGCAAGGTCCAGGACATCAATCTCACCTCGGTCTATCTGTGCTCGCAAGCGGCACTCAAACGCATGCGCAAGCAGGGACGCGGCTCGATCATCAACACTGCGTCGTTCGTCGCGCTCATGGGCTCGGCTACCTCGCAGATCTCCTATACCGCGTCAAAGGGCGGTGTGCTTGCCATGACCCGTGAGCTCGGAGTCGAGTTTGCAAAGGAAGGTATCCGTGTCAACGCACTGTGCCCGGGGCCGGTGAACACGGAGCTGTTGCGAGAGCTCTTCGCCAAGGACCCGGAGATGGCGGCGAGACGACTCGTGCATGTGCCGATGGGGCGGTTCGGCGAGGCCGAGGAGATGGCGGCTGCGGTCGCATTCCTCGCTAGTGACGATTCCTCTTTCGTCACTGCGCAGTCGTTCACCGTCGATGGGGGACTGACGAACGCGTATACGACCCCACTGTGAGATCGTGAAGGTATGAGTGCTGAAAGAGCGAGCGCACCGCAGGAGCAGATGACAGCCCTGCGGGCCATCGCCCCTGCTCGGTCCGGCAACGTCTTCGAGGAGACGATCGAGTGCCTGCTGCAGATCATTCGGCTCGGGATCATTCCCCCCGGTGAGCGCTTCCCTGCGGAGCGGGAGTTGGCGGAGCAGCTAGGCGTCTCGCGGGCCACCTTGCGTGAAGCGATTTCGGAACTGCAGGCGGCCGGGTGGGTGAATGTGCGCCGCGGCCGTGGTGGTGGAACATTCGTGATGAAGTCCCGAGCGGAGCTTGTGTCCAGCGGTGCGGGGACGAAGCGGTTCGATGACGGACCCGGCAGTGGATTCTCGCCCGAAGAAGTCGACGACACTCTCACCTGGCGCAAGGTCATCGAGATCGGCATCGCCGAGGTGGCAGCTGCGCAGGATCTCACCGCGGCTCAGCGCGGTCAGTTGGCTGCTGCCCTCGTAGCGAGTCGGGATTCCGATATGGCTTCGTACCGTCGCCTCGATTCCCAGCTGCACCTGACCTGGGCGCAGATGACCGGCTCGCCGAGTCTGGTCCGTTCCATGGTCGAGAGCCGGACGCGGGCGAACAAGCTGCTCGAACGCATTCCAATGATCGAACCCAACCTCGTTCATTCTCACGAGCAACATCTGCACATTCATGAGGCGATCCTTGCTGGCGATTCTGTAGCCGCACGTGTCGCCATGGCCGAACACCTCGACGGTACGGCAGCGCTTCTCAGGGGCTTCCTCGCCAATCCCCACTAATTACTACCCGACGGCGGCCCAGCAACCTCGCGCGAGGTATCTGGGCCCCCGTCGGGTAGTTCTTAAGGGTCAGGTGAGGTGGGCGGCGCGTTGGGCGATGCGACCGCCGGCGAGGACCATCTCGACCTGACGCGTCGACAGGCCATGGCGGAATTCAAACTTTCGGCCGGCCGCCTCGGCGGTGATCGTCGTCCCGTCGCCGAGCTCATCGCGCAGACCACGGAACTCAAGCACATCACCCTGGGACAGCGATTCGTAGTCGGCCTCGTTCGTGAACTCGAGAGCGAGGACGCCGAAGTTCGCGAGGTTCTGCCAATGGATCCGTGCCAACGATTTCGCCACCACGACCCGCAGGCCGAGATATCGCGGAGCGATGACCGCATGCTCGCGAGAGGACCCCTGACCGTAGTTGTCCCCACCGACGATCGCGTGCCCTCCGTCGTGGTCGGCGGCACGGGTGGCATAGGTGTCATCGACCTGGATATAGACGAACTCGGAGATCTTCGGGATGTTCGACCGGTACGGCAGAACGCGGGATCCGGCGGGCATGATCTCGTCGGTGGAGACGTTGTCGCCGACCTTGAGCAGGATCTCCAGATCGATGTCATCGGGCAGCGGTTCGAAGTCCGGCAGGGTCGAGATGTTCGTTCCTTTGACGAGCTCGACCGACCGGGCTTCCTCCGGTTCCAGCGGTGGGACGAGCATCTTGCGGTTCGCGGAGTACTTCTCGGGCAGCCGCACCTCGGGATAGTCCATGTCGAGATCGCGAGGATCGGTGATCTTCCCAGTCAGTGCGGCAGCGGCCGCGGTCTCCGGCGAGCACAGCCACACGGCGTCCTCGTCGGTGCCGGACCGGCCGGGGAAGTTCCTCGGCATGGTGCGCAGACTGTTGCGCCCGACCGCCGGAGCCTGGCCCATGCCGATGCAGCCCATGCAGCCGGACTGGTGAATCCTGGCCCCGGATCCCACCAGAGAGGTCAGCCATCCGCCGGCGATGAGGTCGGCAAGGACCTCCCGTGAGGTGGGGTTGATGTCGAGTGAGATCTGCTGGTGGATCTGGCGGTCGGCAAGTGTTTCGGCGACGACGGCGAAATCCCTCAGTCCCGGGTTCGCCGAGGAACCGACGACGACCTGGAAGACGTCGTTACCGGCGACCTCGCGCACCGGAGTGACATTGCCCGGAGACGAAGGTGCGGCGATGAGCGGCTCGAGCTGGGAGAGGTCGATGGTGTCGGTGAGGTCGTACTCGGCTCCTGCGTCGGCTTCGATGCGGGTGAAGTCCTCACTGCGGTCGACGGCTTCGAGGTAGTCGCGGACGGCATCGTCGGCAGGGAAGACCGTGGCGGTGGCGCCGAGCTCGGCACCCATATTCGCAATCACGTGACGGTCCATGGCCGTGAGGTTCTTCAGGCCCTCTCCGTGATATTCGATGATCTTTCCGACTCCGCCTTTGACGCCGTGGCGACGCAGCATCTCGAGGATGACGTCCTTGGCCGAGACCCAGTCGGGCAGGGCGCCCGTGAGCTCGACGCCCATGATCTGCGGCGCGCTGATGAAGAGGGGTTCACCTGCCATGGCCATGGCGATCTCGAGCCCACCGACGCCGATCGCGAGCATTCCCAAGGCACCGGCAGCGCAGGTGTGCGAGTCGGAACCGATGAGAGTGGCTCCGGGCTTTCCGAACCGGGATTGGTGGACGGGGTGGGAGACGCCGTTGCCGGCAGGGGAGAACCACAGACCGAACCGTGCCGCGGCAGAGCGGAGGAATTCGTGGTCCTCCGGGTTCTTCTCATCGGTCTGCAGCAGGTTGTGATCGACGTACTGCACGGACAGATCCGTGCGGATACGGTCGAGGCCGAGTGCCTCGAGCTCGAGCATGACCAGGGTGCCCGTCGCATCCTGGGTGAGAGTCTGGTCGATCCGGATCCCGAGCTCGTTTCCGGGAGCGAGCTCCCCGGACTCCAGATGCGATCGGATGAGCTTCTGAGCAACGTTCTCAGGCATTGTCCGCCTCCTTCGGCAGTCAGCGATCCACCGAAGCCATTCGGCTTGCGGTGGTCAATCCACGCTAGTCCTCGACCGACGGGTTCTCAAGGTCGGTCAACTCCTGCGACCGGGTTCGCGAGTCTCAGAACTACCTGACGGCGGCTCAGCAACCTCGCGCGAGGTTGCTGAGCCGCCGTCAGGTAGCAATTGGGGGTGTTGGGATTGGGAGGTGAGGAGGATACTGGGACTATGCCGGAGCTGCCCGAGGTCGATGCGCTGGTCGACTTCCTGCGTCCGCGGCTGGTCGGGGACTTCGTCACCCGCGCGGACATCGCCGACCTGAGCCTGCTCAAGACCGTCGACCCGAGCATCGATGCGCTCACCGGACTTGCAATCACCGAGGTGGCCCGCCGCGGGCGAGCCCTCGTCATCGGCTTCGACGGACTTAACCTGGTCTGCCGATTCGCCCGAATGGGCTGGCTGAACTGGCATGACACCGCACCGAGTGGTCCGATCCGGATGGGCAAAGGGCCGTTGGGAATGCGCGTAACCCTGGTCTCGGGATCCGCTTTCGACCTCATCGAACCCGGATCGAAGAAGAACGCCGCCGTCTCCCTCGTCCGCGACTCCTCCGAGGTGCCCGCCCTCGCGTCGCTCGGCACCGACGCACTGAGTCTCACCGTCGACGAACTCGCCGCGGCACTGTCCGAGTCGACCTCCCGGATCAAAACGGTCCTCGAAGATCAGAGAATCATTTCAGGCCTCGGCAACGCCTATACCGATGAGATCCTCCACGCCGCCCGACTCTCCCCGTTCGCAATCGCGAAGACCGTCGACCCGCAGACGCTGCACACCGCCATCCACGAGGTGCTCGATGCCGCCCGCACCGCCCTCATCGGCCTGCCGCCGGGCAAGATCAAAACCGCGAAGAAACGCGGATTCTCCGTTCACGGCCGCACAGGTGAGACCTGTCATGTCTGCGGGGAGACCATTGCCGAGGTGTCCTTTGCCGACAAATCCCTCCAGTACTGCCCCGGCTGTCAGACCGGCGGAAGGAAGCTCTCCGACCGTCGCATGGACCGCCTCCTCAAGTAAGGCGCCTGCTCAAGTGACGCCTGACCGCCGGCACGGACGCTGACACCGCGCTCACCGCACTCTCACGCTGGGCGGAGGCGAAATTGGCGGTCGGCGATGCCATGGGCATGCAGGGCCACCTCGGCGATGGCGGTGAGGAACTCATCCCGGGAAAATCGTCGCCGTCACCGGAGAGGCACGTGGAATCGGCAAGGCGATCGGCGCACATTTCACCGCGGCCGGCGCCCGAGCCACCATCGGCGACCGTGACCTCGACGTGGCAGAGGACACCGCCGCGGAACCGGGAGTGCGCGCCTTCGGCCTCGACGTCACCGACCCCTTCGCCGATTTCCTCGTATCCGTCCGCCGCGATCTCGGCCCGTCGATGTGCTCGTCAGCAATGCCGGCATCATGTGGGTCGGTTCCTTCGATGAGGAATCGGATGCGGCGGTTCGCGCTCAGCGCGAGGTCAACCTCCTCGGCGGCATCGATCCTGCCCGCTCCGGGAGAGGCGACATACGCGGCGACCAAACACGGAGTGCTCGGCTACCTCAAGGCCGTGCGCACGAAGATGCGCGGTACCGGGGTGCACTTCACCTCCGTCATGCCCGCCGTCGTCGACACCGTCCTGGCTGCGGGGACCGGCACCGGTGCGGGTCCGCTGCTGCGTCCCGACGATGTCGCGCAGGTGCGGGCCGATGCCCGCGCCGGTTACGAGGACGCGGCGTTCACGACCTCCCGCACGAGCGCGGTCAGGCGTGGGCCGCCTCGGCGGAATAGTCCTCCAGATCTATCCGTTGTGCGGAAGTGCGGCCCGTTCGCGGCCGATCATTCGACGAATGGAGGAAAGCTTGACCACGCGGAAGCAGATTCCCGGCACCGACCTGTCCATCTTCCCGATCAATCTCGGCACGAACACCTTCGGGTGGACGGCCGATGAGGCGCAGTCCCATGCCGTCCTCGACGCCGTCGTGGCCGGCGGCGGCAATTTCCTCGACACCGCCGAGTCCTACCCCGCATGGGTGCCCGGCAACACCGGCCGCGAATCCGAGACCATCATCGGCACCTGGCTGGCCTCGCGGGGCAACCGCGATGACGTCGTCATCGCCACGAAGGTCGGCGATCATCCCGAGCACAAGACGCAGGACCCCGAATACATCCGCACCGCCATCGACGCCTCCCTGGAGCGTCTGCAGACCGATCACGTCGACCTCTACTACGCCCATCGTGACGATGAGGTGACCCCCATCGCCGAGGTGGCCCGCGTCTTCGATGAGATCGTCCGTTCCGGTAAGGCCAAGCACATCGCGGTGTCGAACTATTCGCCGGCGCGTCTGGCCGGGTGGTTCGCAGCGGCTGAAGACGAAGGGCTGGTCAAGCCGGTCGCGATCCAGCCGCAGTACAGCCTCGTCTATCGGCGGGAGTTCGAGACCGATCTGCGTCCGGTCGCCGAGCGGCGCGATCTCGCGGTGTTCTCCTACTTCAGCCTTGCCGCCGGCTTCCTCACCGGCAAATACCGCACCGAAGCCGACCTCGAAGGGGCCGACCGGGGTGGCATGGTGCAGGGATATTTCAACGCCGAGGGGCTCAAGGTCGTCGACGATCTCGTCGCGATCGCTGATTCGCACGATGTCGCTCCGACGACTGTGGCGCTGTCCTGGCTGCTGGCGAAGGGCGTGACGGCACCGATCGCCTCGGCCCGCACACCTGAGCAGCTCGAGGCGGTCATGGCCGCGCCCGGGCTCGAGCTCAGCGTCGACGAAGTCGACCGTCTCGACCGGGTCTCCGCGCCGTTCGCGCAGGAGGACCCGTCCTGACTTTCACTCCCAATTACTACCTGACAGCGGCCCAGCAACCTCGCGCGAGGTTGCTGGGCCGCCGTCAGGATCCTTCTATGTCTGTCAAGCGGCTTGACCGATCGGGTTCGTGGCCTCGAGAATCAGATACCCCGAACGGGCCAAGCTACGCTTCATACACCGGATCGTCTCCTTCTTCGTCTTCCCCTCACTTAGCCGTTTAGCCATGTACACCTGGGACCTCTTCTGGTGAGAAAGCCGCGTGATGGCCACCATGTACCACGCAGAATTCAACCGACGATCACCACTGCGATTCAGCCGGAACCTCACCACATTCCCCGACGACGCCGGTATCGGGCAGACCCCCGGCAACTTCGCAAACGCAGCCTCGGAACGCACCCGCCCATGATGCGACCACGCCAGGTGAAACACAGCCGCGGTGATCGGACCAATCCCCGGCTCAGCCAGCAACACCGCCCCCGGACTGTTGAATCGCCCCGGGGATAATAGAGGCAGGGAGATTGGAAGAAGGTGCCCGTGGCATGCCGGTCGCGCGCACTCATGCTAGCGGCCTCGGCGACAAGGTCGGCAAGGATCGCTACGTACGTGCCTATGCCCTCGATGACCCACAGGGTGTCGAGGTCCCCGCCGGTACGGCGGCCGGCCCACGTCAGGGCTCGTTTGACGCCAGCTTTCGTGGTCGGGAATGCAGCAGTATCGACGGGCCACCAGACTTGCTGAGCACTGTGTCGGAACGGATGAGGTCCGACCTTCAAAGCGGTCGGCTCCGGTCCGGGAGATAGTCACGTCGAAACACTACTGTGATGAGTCACGTTCGGTCAGGAACGGACAACCTTCTGATCAAGTTACCGATGTGGGCCGAGCCGGTGCCGACCGCCCACCAATCATCAGACAGATCCCGACGAGGACATCGTTCGAGTCAGTAGTAATTAGAGTCATGATGATCGATGGGACGGTCAGTTCCTACTCTGCCAGCCAGTCCCAGACCAGCCACTATCAATACTCACAGTAGTAATTGGGAGGGGCATTGTGGAATTCGAACGAGTCGGGCGCGACCATGAAGAAGGCGCGCACGCAGCTGGTCGATAGCCCGGTCCGGATCTGACTGGTCAGAGCAGCGAAGCTCGTCTGACTGTCTCTGACGGTTTCTCGCCGTGACGACGCGCATATTCAGACGCGAAACGGCCGGGGTGGCCGAAACCGAAGCGCCGGGCCACCTCGGAGACGAGGCAATCGTTCGTCTCCGGCTGTCGCAGCTTTTCGGCGACTCTGTCGAGGCGGACTGATTTGAGATACTGCATGGGGGAGAGGCCGAACTCCCGGCGAAAAGACATCTGGAGTGATCGACCGCTGACCCCTGCGTACTGGGCGAGAGCGTCAAGGGTCAGCGACTCCTCGGGGATTGCGTGGATGAGCTCGATGCTTCGTCGCAGCGCCGATGCGGGCGCCGGCTTCTTCTCCATCAGCAGGCTATGGAGTGAATGCTCGCTGGCCCAGAGAAGGCTGACGAGCATCTCTTCGACCATGTGGTCGATGAGCAACGGGCCGGCCGAGACTGATTGAGACAGATTCGCCAGAAGACGGACGGATCTCATCCAGGCAGCACCGGTTTCGGTGTCGACGCACAGAGGCAAGGTGAAGTCGATCGGAGAGTGCAGCTGCGTACCCAGATAGCATTCGGTGATGCGCTCGAACTCGCAACGGTCGATCTTGACAGTGAACATCGTGCAGGGTGAGTCCCAGCCGCTGAACGCCGTGTCGACGTCTGGTCGGTAGACGGCGCCTCGCTGCCGGTTAGCCACGACAGCACGCGAACCCGCAGTAGTCCTGAACGTACCGTTCAACGGGATATTGACCTGGTAGGCATTCTGATAAGGTCCGGTTTCGACCGTTACAGGTGCGGTGTATTTCAATGTCCCGATAGACACGGGGCCGACTTGTGTCGCAGTCGCCCTCATCTCGAAGCGAGATCCGACTCCGCGAACGAGCAGCCGATGTGGATAGTAGAGCTCGGTGCCGACTTCGCGGGCTTCTTCGGGTGACTGTCCGCGTAATCGTCTCGGCGCCAGGTCGGGACCTGGGCCGACTGTGCGGGTGTTCATCTCAGATTGCGGTGAGTTCGCTGACCCGATGGAAGTTGCGACCGTAGTAGACGAGGCCCTCGGCCTCGTCACGGACACGGATCGAGTCGACTTGGACGAAGACCACGGAATGGGTCCCCTGAGTCATGGTGGATTGGATATGGCCGACGAGCGCGACTCGAGCTTCTCGGAGCGTCGGCGCTGTGGAACCGTCGTCCCAGATGTCCCAAGCAAACCGATCTTCCATCGGGATCTTCGTCGCACCGGAGAAGTGACGAGCCAGTTCGCATTGCTCGCCGGCGAGGACATTGATGGCTACGACTCCATTGTTCGTGAACACGTCGTGGGCGGCGCTTGCCTGGTTGACGCAGACCAACACGGTCGGTGGTGAGTCCGTGACCGAGCAGACGGCGCTTACTGTAATGCCGAGCTTTCCGTGCGGTCCCTCTGTGGTCACGATATTCACGGCAGAGGCCAGATGTGCCATTGCCTGACGGAACTGAATTTGGACGTCGGTGAGTTCATTCATGAGTATTCTCCTCCTGAAATCGCGAAATCGATGATGACGACTCCGCCGGTGGCGTAGTTCCCTACATCCGCGGCAACGTCCTGACCCGCTTCTGATGCCATGGCGTCGGCAAATGTCTTCGCATCGGGGAAGACTGCTTCGAACAACGCGAAGTAGGGTGCCTTCCCTTCACTGTCGGTACTGGCGTCGACCGAATAGGTCCAGCTCGTCATCCCGGGCAGGTGTTTTGCGAGCGGCAGGTGCGAATGTGTGTAGTAGTCGATGAATGCTGTCCGGTCAATAGGCTCGGGGTAGAGCACCAGCAGCTTATGCATTGTCGATCCTTAGGTATATGGATGAGATTGAGGCTCAGGCAGATGCTCGGTTGACGGCCGCTTCGACTCGCTCTTCGCTGGCGAGTAGGTCGATTTGACGGATTGGATGATTGAAGTTCTCCGTGAATTCGTCGACCAGTGCCTGGTTGTCGACCATGGCGCTGAAGAGCGCGGGGATCTGTGGCGGAGTTGGAATGTGGATCATTGTGTTGATCCAGTCATTGGCTGCTTCGAGGCGTTCAGACCTCCGCGAGGCCACCTTCTTCATGAAGCGCTCGTCAAATACATCGTCCTCGAGGATCGCGTCGCCGACCACTCGGGCGGAGTAGGCTGTGGAGTTCGCGCCTTGAGCTTGAACTGGGTCCATCGTCAGGTGCACGTCTCCAAGCGCCAACAGGAACTTGCCATTGGGCAGGCGGCTGTAGTCCTCGCGCATCACTGGCGTAAAGGCACCTTGGAGGATGTCCTTATCGGACTGGAGGCGGAAATTCTCGAGGCTGACTCGTTCGAAGACTGTCGGATGGTGCTCTTTCAGAATGTCCAGCGTCAGCTGCTTGTAGGCCGCCGGATCATCAGCGTAACGCTGGTCTGTCAGGACCTCCTGTGGGCCGCCGGGCACGCTTTCGAAGAGGAGGGCCATCACGTCGCCGGTGAACGACCACATGGGAATTGCAAGGAGCTCACCCACACCGGGGACCACACTGACCCCGACACCGTTGGGGTCGCATCGTTCGACGCCCTTCCAGAATCCGACCGCCAGCTTCCGCTGAGGGCGATCATAAGGAGACTTGTCGGGTCGCTTGGGGAACATCGCCCCGATCTCGCCTTTGCCGGTCGACACCACGACGAGGTCGTGGATCTCGCTGAGGTCTTGGATGTCGGCGACCTCGAGATCGCGGTACTCGATGACTCCTCCGCGGTCGGTGAAGTCCTCCATCAGGCGAGGGAGATAGATCCTGTAGTCCAGCGTCCGGGACGGGGCGGCGAACTGGCCCTGATAGGTCCTCTGCTCTCCCCAGCCGTTGTAATGATAGTGGTGCGTGTAGTAGTACTCGTCCTCGGTCCAGTGGTTGATGCCGAGATCCTCTTCCAGTTCGAGAGTGACATGCATATGAGCCACGCTGTTCATCACTCGGCCGTCGGCCACCTCGTCCGGTGTGCGGTTGGTGTAGATGGTTGTGGCAATCCCGTGCTGTCGTAGCTGGAGTCCCAGGTGGAGTCCGGCGACTCCGGCGCCGATGATGCCGATGCTCTTCATCATTCGTTCCTCTCGGTGGACGTCGATGTCCGACGGCCGTCAGATATTTGATCGCATATAGAGCACGTCGTGTTGATCTGCTCTCTATGTGAGCAATGAATTTACCGAATGTGGTGCATGGCACACAACGATGTCGGGAGATCGGGCTCGTTTTTTCGCAAATCGGATACCGGGCTGACTTGTTTCAGAGCTGCCAGGCGTCCGAGGGCGAGGTCAGGCGTTCGCTGTAGGTGCGCAGTTCGTTGGCCATGAGCGGCACATCGCCATTGCCCAGGGGGAAGAGGAGGGAAATGCTTGCCCCCTGGCCGCCGGGCATTCTCACGGCCGAGGCTACTGCCTCTAGGCCGATGAATGGTGTTCCCTTGGTGTGGACGTAGCCGGTTTGGCGGGCCAGAGCAACCTCGTCGGCATCATCGGAATTCGGGGGTTGCAGGGAGAGAAGCGCCAGACCGGGCGCGCTGGTGCCGACGGGAAATCGGCTACCGACGCGAATCGCGACTGAGGCGGGGCTCTGTGTAGGGCGTGCAGAGGAAAGAACGACGGCGTCATCACGTTGTTGTGCGCAGAAGACAGCTGTAGCTGAGGTGACGTTGGACAGCTCCTGCAGGACGTCGGCAATCGCGATTTCGAGGTCGCCGATTCCGGACTTCGCAAGAGCCGTCATGCCCAGTCCGATCCGGAACCGTCCGTCGGGGCTGCGGGCGACGAGTGAATAGTCCTCAAAAGTGCGGAGGATTCGGTAGACGATGGATCGGTGGAGCTCCAGCTCCTCGGCGAGTTCTCTGCTCGTGCGCTGCCGGCCGTCTGCGAGGAGCTGGAGAGTATCGAGAGCTCTCTCCAAGGTCTGTGATCGGACTCCGCGGCTGAGGTTCGAATCGGGAGTCGATTTCTTGCTGCTCACGCGTCTGCCCTCCTCATCGGTATCGAACGTCAATCCTATCCGAGCGGAACCGAGAGGAGGGCGAGGACTCTGAACCTCAGCGAGACATCACTGCCCGGGAGCGGTGATCCCCTCTGGCGGCGAGCCCACCAGAGCGGCCGCGGCGCGTTCGGCGATCATGATCGTCGGAGCATTCGTATTTCCGGTCGGCACGAGCGGCATTATCGACGCATCGGCCAACCGCAGCCGGCTCACGCCCCGGACCTCGAACGTGGCCGGGTCGACGACCGCCTCGGCGTCCGTTCCCATCCGGCAGGTCCCAGCTTGGTGATGATAGGTCACGACCGACCCGCGGACGTAGTCTTCGAGGTCCTCGTCGGCCACATCCGGGCCGGGGTAGATCTCGGTGGGTTGCCACGACGACAGCGCCTCGGCTCGCCCGATCTCACGGCATTGCCTCACCGAGGCGATGAGGGCGTCGACATCGGCCTGTGCCGAGAGCACCTGCGGATCGACGATGAGCGGATCCTGCGGATTCGGCCCACTGAGCCGCACCTCGCCTCGACTTTCCGGACGAACCAAACCGCCCTGCAGAGTGAAGGCTCCGCCGGGACCTGGTCCGGTCTGCGCGGCAGGGGCGGCGTCCTGGGCATACATCGGCACGGAGAAGAACAACGGTTGGGTGTCGGGGACCGGCAGATCCGGTCGGGATTTCGCAAAGAAGTGAACTTCTGCCGGAGCCACCTCTCCCATCGGCACCTCCCGATCGCCGGTGGAGAAGATGACCGGCGAGAGCCAATGATCCTGGAGATTCTTGCCGACGCCCGGCAGATCGACCACGGAGTCGATTCCGACCTCGGCAAGCTCCTCGGCGGGACCGATGCCCGATCGCAGAAGCAGCTCGGGAGAGGCCAGCGCACCTGCGGAGAGGACGACTTCGTCGGCGGACAGGGTACCGACGCGGCCGCGGAAATCAATCTCGAGTCCGGTGACTGAGGTCCCGTCGAGGAGAAGCCGACGGGCGTGCGCGGAGGTGAGAATCGTGAGGTTCTTCTCGCCGAGGCGGGGCTTGAGGTAGGCGCGCCATGTGTTCAGTCGTTTGCCGTCGCGAACGTTGAGCTGGATCTTTCCGATGCCTTCGACGGTGCCGGAGTTGTAGTCGTCATTGACGAGCACGCCGGTCTGTGTGGCGGCCGTGAACATGTCCTCCTGCAGCGGGTTGCGCGCGTAGTCGACGCGCACATCCATCGGACCGTCGGTGCCGCGGTTGTCCGTGATCTCGCCGTCGAAGTTCTCGATTGCGGCGAAGACCGGCCAGACCTCGTCCCAGGACCATCCCGGACACCCGGCTTCGACCCACTGTTCGTAGTCCCAGGCGTCGCCGCGGACCCAGATGACGGCGTTGAGGGCATTCGACCCGCCGAGGACCTTACCGCGGGGGAGGTGGATGCGGCGGTTCATCGCCGCCGGCTGCGGGGGAGTGTAGTAGTCCCAGTCCTGCTGAGAATGCCAGATCAGTCCGAGGTTGTTGAGATGGTCGATGTTCGGATTGGTCTCGTCTCCGCCGGCTTCGACGAGGCAGACCTTCTTTCCAGCGTCGAGAAGGCGGCGAGTGAGGACGCAACCAGCCGAACCTGCACCGACGACGATGTAGTCGAATCGCTCATTCGGGAGCTCAGCGGGAAACGAGTTCGGGTGGTCTGAGGTGTTCGAGGCTGCGGTGCCTGATTCATGCTCGATTGTCATGGACTCAGGCTAGTGACGCCGGTCCGCGTGGAACAGATCCACGTAGAATGGATGCGCGCAGTGCCAATTCTGTAGAACCGTTTCGCGCTCATCGTCAATAATGGTTGCAAATCGCGTCCGTTTAGTTGTCAGACCGGTACTTTGCTAGTTTCTCTTCATCGATGTGTGCACCAACGCCGGGCTCGGGCCGCGCTGAGATTCTTCCGTCAACGATCTTCAGCGGTTCAGCGAGAAGGTCGTCTTCCATGTCTAGGAAGTTTGACAGTTCGGCCGCTCGCCGAGCGGTTGCTTCATGAGCGGCACCGAACGTAACGGTCGCAAGTGAACCAACTTGGGTGTCGATTTGATTGCCCATGGTGACGTCAACACCCAGCCCCGTGCATAGTCCTAGTATCTCGGTTGCTTCGGTGAATCCTGATCGAGCTGTCTTAATGCAGATTGCATTGCATCCCCCCGACAGTAGCTCCCGGGAAGCATCTCCCGCGGTAGGTACCGACTCGTCTCCGACTATAGGGATTGCCGCCTTCTCGACCAGTCGGCGTCTACTCATCATCTCCTTGGCATCGCAGGGCTCCTCCAGGAGTGTAAGACCAGTGCCTTCAGTACGACGCAATACTTCAAGCGCTTCGTTGGCAGTCCAGCCACGATTGGCGTCTAGATAGATTTCAACATGATCGTCCAATCCATCGCGTAGAACGTGAACTGCATCGATATCTAGGTCGATCGGACGACGGCCGACTTTCAGTTTGAACGTCGTGATTCCGTATTCTTCGCCGAACCTTTGCGCCTCATCAAGTAGTTCTTCGGCCGGCTTGAAACCTAGCATGTGCGAGACTCTTAGGGACGAGGTCCAGCCGCCCAAAAGTGAGTGCACCGGCATGTCCATATATTTTCCTGCCGCGTCCCAAAGCGCGATGTCGACGGCGCCTTTTGCGACCTGATTGTGAATGGTTCGCCGCATGATTGCGTGGATTGCACCACGGTCGAAAACAGTGAGGCCCACTATCTGCGGTGCGAAAATCTCCTCCACGACATTTTTGATGGAGATCTGAGTCTCCCCATAGGTATAGGGGCGCGGGGGAGCATCCGCTGTGCCGACGATTCCGTCCTCAGTCCAAATGCGAATGAGGATGTGCTCGGCTGATTCCACACTACCTGAAGCAAATTTCAGCGGGTGCGTATAAGGGATCGCATACGGGATCGCCTCAACCGCAATTATTTTCACTTGCTCTCCTTGAGATTTAGTGCGGCCCGACGGACCAGATCGGCAAACGATGACAAAAGGGGTTTTGGTGCGGAGAGAAGGGCCTGCGTGGGATTGCGCCATGAAGTTCCGAGACCGATCGCAACGTGCTCCGACAACTGACGAATAGCGATGGCCCCATGCAACGGCAACGCATCAGATCCTGGAACCAGCGCGATGCCGAGTCCCGCACTCACCAGTGCGATGAGAGTTGATGTTTCAGTGGCTTCTTGAACGATCCGTGGGCGGAAGCTCGACTGTCGGCACATTTCCCAAACGACGGAGGCTACCGCTGATTTTCGCGGGTAGCTGACCAGGTCGCATTCCGATAACTGCCCTATCGACAACGGCTGATCATGCTCGGTGGAGATGACCAGCGGGTGCTCCCGTGGAAGAACTGCGACCAATGGGGTTCGCTCAAACTCATCTATTGTGAGCTCCGGGGACTGCACAGGAGGTCTGAGTATCGCGACATCTAGTCTGTTCTCAAGTAACCCGCTCTCCATTTGCGGAGTCAACATTTCGCCTGAGATCTGCATACGGACATTGGGCATATCTGCCTGCGCCAAGCGCACGATCTCTGGCATCAATCGGTAGGTCGCAGTGCCGGAGAAGCCGACGCGAAGTACCCCTGCGGCGCCGCGTCCAACTTCAGCGACATCGAATTCAGCGGCGTCGACATCCGAAAGTATCTGTCTAGCACGCTCCATGAGCAGCGCGCCAGCGCCAGTGAGCTCGACCTTGCGGGTAGTTCGTTCGAAGAGCGTCGTTTCCAACTCCATTTCCAGCTGCTTGATCTGGCTGGATAGAGGCGGCTGGGCTATGTGCAGGCGTTCGGCGGCGCGACCGAAGTGTCGTTCTTCGGCGACCGCGAGAAAGTAGCGCAGGTGTCTTAGCTCCATTTCTCTCCTTCTTTGACCGCCAATGAGGTGATGTTGTCATTCAGCCTAGATCCTGGAATCGACCAAAGTGAAAGACCTGTCGAGACCGTATTCATACTCCAAACATATAGAACTGGTCGAAAAATGTACTTCTGCATCTGGATTAACGCCCCTACAGTGATTGAGGTTACGGAAACCTGATGGCCGGTTTTCGATGGAAGCACGATCCGAGGAGGGACGATGGCTGAAGCAAAGTCGCAGCAGGCCCACGACGCCACCGAGAGCAAGCCCGACGGCGAACAGCGGGACTCCATGGATGCGGGAGGGAAACGCAACTGGTTAATGCTGACGCTGGGCCCAGCGGCCGGTCTTGTGCTTGCAATGATTCTTCCCGACTCACTTGTTTTCGAGGGGCGAGCCGTCGCAGGTTGTGCACTGTGGATGGCGATCTGGTGGATGACCGAAGCCGCACCGATCCCGGTCACTTCTCTCTTGCCGCTGGCTCTATTCCCACTGTTCGGTATGGGAACGATGAAGGAAGTTGCAGCTCCGTATGCTGACTCCGTCATCTTCCTTGTGATGGGCGGGGTCGTCCTCGGACTAGCGACAGAGAAGTCCAATCTTCATATGCGGATTGCGCTACTGACCATCAGGCTGATCGGTACCAAGCCTTCTCAGATTGTGCTCGGTCTTATGGTTGCTTCTGCGTTTATCTCGGCCTGGGTGTCTAACACGGCGACTGCCGTAATTATGGTTCCCATCGCAGTCTCGATTCTCAATTTGGTCCGTTCCATCGATGAAAAGGCCGCGGGGCGAAAGTTCGCTGCTTCAATGCTGTTAGGTGTTGCCTACGGCGTGACGATCGGCTCGACCGCAACTCTCATTGGTCAGCCACCTATGGCACTGATGAAGGGATACCTCAAGGAATCACATGACTTCGACATGAAGTTTGGAACCTGGATGCTCATCGGAGTTCCATGGGCCGTAGTGATGCTGGTTATTGCATGGCTCGTGTTGACTAAGTTGGTTTATCGTCCTGAGGTCAATCAACTGCCCGGGGGCGATGAACTAATTCGGGCAGAACTGTCGAAGCTGGGAGCAATGACCACATCGGAGCGGCGAGTAGCTTCGATCTTCAGCCTGGCGATATTCTTCTGGGTCGGAGTTCCTTTCATCGCTCAGATTCCATGGGTCTCAGAGCACCTGGCCTTTCTGAGTATGATCGACGATGCGCAAGTCGCCGTGGCCGCAGCAATTGCTTGCTTCCTCGTTCCAGCTAGGCGCAGAGCTGACGATGCTGCCGGAGCACCACTGCTGCGCTGGTCGGCTGCTAAGGAGGTCCCGTGGGGCCTGTTGCTGCTATTCGGTGGTGGGCTGTCGCTGTCATCTACGTTCACAGCTACCGGGTTCTCGAAATGGATCGGTGAGCAGGTTTCCGGCCTTACAGGGATGCCTTCGTGGGTAATCATCGTAGCTGTAATTGTTGTTGGCCTGGTGCTGACGGAGATGACTTCGAACACCGCCACAGCAGCAGCCTTCCTGCCGATTTTCGGGGCCGTTGCTGTGGGGGTCGGAATCGATCCGCTGTTCATGACGATCGCGGTCACTCTGGCTGTCTGCTCTGCCTACATGCTGCCGGTCGCCACACCATCGAATGCGGTGGCCTTCAGCTCAGGTGAAATCACAATCAAGCAGATGACTCGAGCGGGGGTGTGGCTGAATCTGATTTCTCTGGTCCTCATCATGATCGTCATGTATACCTTGGTTCCTGTGGTCTTTGGGGTCACCCTTTAATCAAAGGTGTCGTGTAGACCATTGGTCGCGCCTATATTTAGTCACAACAGCCACACGACCATCTACCCACCCCTTGGAGGCTCAATGCTATTTCTGGCACGTATGGATGTCGTCTTTCCAGACTCGATGTCGAATGAGACCAAATCCGAGTTTCAGGTTAAGGAGAAGGCGTATTCCGCCGATCTGCAACGGCGCGGAATTATGAAAGGCATATGGCGCGTCGTCGGAGAGTATTCGAATTACTCCATGTACGAGGTCAACGATCTTGACTTACTGCACTCAGTATTCCAAGGGTTTCCAATGTTCGCGTACATGACTATTAAGGTGACTCCGCTGGCCCAGCACCCTAATGCGACCACTGACGACTTTTTCCGGCAACCCTGAATCTCGTCCGACCTCTAGTTTCAGAGTCTCTCCCGGCTCCAGCCGTCCGCCTCGTAGACAAGTCTGCCCTCGAAGTAAGTTCGGCAGACTGTCGTTTCGTGGATTGTTGCAGGATCGACTGTGAAGAGGTTGCGGTCGAGGACGATGAAATCTGCGGACATCCCGGATCGCAGCATTCCGGTCTCGTCTCCCAAGCTCATGGCCTCTGCCGGGTTTCGAGTAAATGCGGCAATGGCCTGATCGATCGTGAGCGCCTCATCCGAGTTGAGCTGGCCAGTCACAGTCGGGTCCGGGTTTGCACGAGTGACCAAGGTGGCCAGGCCGGTCCAAGGGTCTGGCGTCGGTGCTGCGCAAGGCCAGTCTGATCCACCAGAGACAGTCGCTCCTGACTCCACCAGCCGCCGAAGCGGCCATGAACGGTCAAACGTCTCCGCTGGTACCTGCTTCTTCATAGACTCCTGCATCACTGACGGGAACCATAGGTACGGTGATGCGTCAGGGACAACGCCGAGTTCGGTGAATCGATTCAAGTCATCGTCATGGACGAACTCGACGTGAGCGATGTGGAATCTTGCCTTCCATCCCCGCCGCTTGCGTACCTCTTCAACTGCGTCGAGGATCATCCGCACTGCGCCATCGCCGGTGGCATGGAGTTTCGCATTGAGTCCGCGATCAACGAGTGCGAGAAGTGAGGAAGTGAGCTCGTCGGCGTCCCAGAGCGGTTTGCCTGTGAAATTCGGATCGTCGCCGGGGTGATTGCACCTGTATTGGTGGATCAGGGCCGCTGTCCGAGTCATCGGCACACCGTCGAGGATATACTTCGCAAAGGTCGGATGCACGTGGTTGGAGTGGTTCTGTTCTCTGACATCGTAGAGTTTTTCGCCGTTAATCCCCTCCTCGAGGAAAGGCCGCGAGGGCATCGATGCGACCACATGCGCGGTGAGTTCCCCTGCCTCGTCGATGTCGTGGAGGGTGCGCAGGGCGTAGTCCATCGTCGCTGATTCCTGTACCGCAGTGATCCCATAGGAATTCAGTGTCTTCACCGCAGTGGTGAAGGCCTGCGCGTGAAAATCCGCGACGTCGACAACGGTGTCCATGACGGCTGCTTCCGCCGGACCGCACGCGAGCTCGGTGAGCACGCCGTTGAGCCTGCCGTCACGATCCCTGACATAGGATCCGCCCTCGGGGGCATGGGATGTCTCATCGATGCTGAGGATCTCGAGAGCCGCAGAGTTCACCCAACGGTTGTGCATCGTGTCGTCACGGAGCAGGACTGGGTGGCCGTCTGCCGCTTCGTCCAGCGTCGCGAGATCAATGTGGGTGAGATCGTCCATGACTGTCGAGCCGACGATTCCGCCTACGACCCACTTGCCGGGAGCCAGATTCTTACTCCAGTTCCGGACCTTCACCGCAATTTCAGCCACATCGTCGCGGGGTAGGACCGGCAGTTCGAAGGCCAACTGTCGTCCGCCGAGCCCGAGGTGGGCATGGACGTCGACGAGTCCCGGCATCGCGAAGCTGCCGGCAAGATCGATCATCTCGGGTTCACCCCGCAATGAGGCCTGAACCTCGTCGAGGGAACCGAGTGCGCCGATCCTCCCATTGCTGACAGCGAACGCGTCGACGAACGGGCGCTCGGAGTCGCCGGTGAAGATTCGACCGTTGTTGACGATGTACTCCTGCATCGTGCTCATCACTCCTCGCAGCAGGGGGAGCCGGACTCCGGGGCGGGGACGTCGAGGACGGGGGAGCGGTCGAAGAATCCCTCGGGCCGCAGCTTGAAGCCGACGGTGTCGACGGGCATGATCGGCCAGTCCTCTACCCGCGGGAAGTGGGTGAGGCCGAAGCTGTGCCAGACTACGATGTCCTCCCCGTCGACGCTACGATCGGCCGCCGTCCACGCTGGCAGCCCCGCGTGACCGGGATGCTGGTTCGGGAAATCCCCGGTCGGGTACCGCTCGTCCTCCCGATACTGCGAGACCCACAGGGACTTCGACGCGAACGTGGCACGGCGATGAATCGACGAGTCCTCGGCTGCGAGCAGCGTCGGCAGGCCCATCGGGTGCAGTTTGTACCCGACCGGTTCGCCGAGGCGGTTGGTCGACTCCGGGTTCGTCACCACCCACGTCCGCGCCTTCGACTGATCCGCATCCCGCTGCGCAGCCAGTTCGGTGGCCAGAACGGTCCGGGACCGGCTGAAGGCATTGCCGCGCGGGTTGTCCTGCGAGACCGGCAGGCGAACCACGTCCTCCTCCTCGACTCGGCACTTGCCGCCGTCGAGGGCGAAGTCGAGTCGGGCTCCGAAGAGATGCTGGTGGAATGGGGCACCGAGTCCCGGCGCGATCTCCGAGGCGAAATCCGTCGACCCGCTCGGCAGCGCCGAGGTGAAGACGACACCGGTGGCCTTGGCCTCGAACTCGATCGTGCCGTCGAGGTAGAGGTACCAATAGAACCCGTAGTCATAATTGCCGACCGTGGTGAAGAACGAGACGACGAAGCGACGATTGCGCCGAGTGTAGGCGACACCCGACCACAGGTCCGAATGTTTGGCCAGGATCGACGCGTCCTCCTCGTGCATGCAGATGCCGTTCTTGATCTGCCGAGGTTCGCCGAGGTTGTTCGCCACCCACGGCGACAGATAGGTGATATCGCCGAGGCAGTCACACCCGAGCTCGAGCGAATTCGCCCATTGCCCGACGAGGTATTCGCCGGTGTCGAAATAGTTCTGCCACGACCGCACCGGTGAGGGGTCACCATAGGGAACGACCATCTCGGCGATGGCCGCCCGATCGAGGATCGTGCGACGGCGCTCACCGTCGTCGAAGGCGATGTTGTGCAGGACGAGGCCCTCACGCATATCGAAGCCGACATCGAACGACCACTTCTCCCACTCGATGTGGTTGCCCTCGGTGACCGTGAAGCTCGGCCCCTCCGGCTGCGTGATCGAGATCGGCTTCTGCGTGGTTCGCACGGGTCCGGTCAGGTCCGGATCCGTGTAGTTCCCGTGCTCGGCCGGCACCGGAACGTTCTCGAGGTCGAGGACCTGGTCAACGGTTCTGTTCGTGACGTCGACATAGGCGACGAGTCCGTCGATCGGGTGCGCCCACGCCGAGTCCGACTCATGTTGCTGGTGGAACGCCAGTCCGCGCAGGATCCTCCGTCCCTTCTCCTCCGGGTATTCGAAGACCCCGGCCGACAACGGCGCCACCCGGACCTCTGCGACGGACAGCCCGCGCTTCTCCAGGCTCGCCAGCCACGTCGGATCGGCGGCGAGGACCTCTTCGACGACCTCGAACTCCTCTTCCATGACGGGGAACTCGCCCTCTTGGGTGGAGTCCACCTCGGTGACCGAATCGACCGACTCGCGGGTGGCCGAAACGACGATATCGCGGGCAGTGCCGGCGGATTTGTCGAGGATGAAGGCACGGAAACGACGATCCGCCTCGGCGGCGGTCCGCTTCGTGCCGCGCACGGGATCGAGCAGGCCGACGTAGGCCATGCGCGCGGTATCGGGGAAATGCCCGGCCACGCGCAGCACCGCGGTGACGGTCGAGATCTCGGCCTCGGTCGGCAGGGTGAAGGGGGTGGCGGTGGTCGCCTCGGCGACGGGAACGGAGGAATGGCAGGACATTGTGCACCTTTGCAATCTGGGTGTGTGCTGAGTCACGCTAAACGCTACACTTGTAGGAAATAAAGTCAAGACCCGATCTGCACCGCTGTGGAGGAGCCATGCCCAAGATCGTCGACTACGACCAGCGACGACTGGACCTCGTGCAGGCGACGCTGCGCCTGATCGTCCGGCAGGGCCTCGGCGGGGCAACGATGCGCGATATCGCGACCGAGGCCGGGTTCGCCAACGGGGTCGTCAAAACGTATTTCGGTTCGAAGGCGGACTTGCTGGCGGCCACCTACCTGTACGTCTTCGAGGCCACGAACGCTCGGGTCGCGACATCGACGACGGGCCTGCGTGGGCTCGACGCTCTGCGCGCTTTCGCGCACGAGGTGCTCCCGGTGACCCCCGCGCTGCATGACGAAGCCCGCGTCGTCCTGTCCTATCTCGCCGAAGTGGCCCAGAACCCCGAACACGCCCGCGCGACCGCAGAGACCATGGAGCTCTGGCGAGCATGGATAGTCTCCTGGCTCGGCGAGGCCGACGCCGACGGTCGTCTGCGTGCCGAGGTCGATATCGAATCCGAGGCCGAAGTGCTCCTGACATATCTGCTCGGAGCGCAGACCACGGCGATCATCGGCGGGCGCGGATTCGATTTCGCCGGCTTTCGGGCCCAGCTCGACTACGTCATCGCCCGACTCGTCCGGTCGAACTGATCCGGTGGAGCCGGGGCGAACCGTGGGCAGAGGGAGCCTTGCCGGAGCTGGGTGACCAAATGGTCGGTAATCTTGCTCGGGGTCGTGACTGGCGCGACGGTTGGGGATAGAGTGACCGGACAACGGGCCTTCGGCGAAGCGGTCGGGGCCGAGTGATCTAAGGACGACGATGTTGCTTGAAGACACCGCGAACGACTTCGACGGCTGGCAGGGCCTGGTCTCGGACTCGTTCGTCCCACTCGATACGGAACCCCAGCGCCGAGGCGGATTCCAAGGTCGCATCAGCGCGCGCGACTACGACTCCGTGGTGATGTCGCAGATCAAAGCCAATCCCCATGCCGTCCTGCGCACTCCCGAGCTGATCGCCCGAGCCCGGTCGGAGGCGCACGGCTGCGCGGCCGGAACGAACTACTTCAAGGTCTCGCTGCAGCTCGACGGGCACGGACTGCTCATCCAGGATGGACGTGAGATGGCTTTGGCGCCCGGATCGCTGGCCATCTACGATACGTCCCGACCGTATACGCTCAGCTTCGATTCGGACTTCTCGTCCTACGTCATGATGTTCCCGCAGTCACGGGTCAACCTGCCTGCCGGAACCGTCGGCCAACTCACCGCCACCCCGATCGGAGCCGACCACCAGCTCGGCGCGGTCGTCGCTCAGGTCATCTCCCAGGCCGGGGCCATGCTGCCGAACCTCAATCGGGCGACCGGTGTGCGGCTGGCCGGCAACGTCGTCGATCTGCTCACCACCGTGATGGCAGACGAGCTCTCTGCCGCGGGCGGCGAGATCGACGAACGGCAGCGACTGTGGGCTGAGATCACCGACTTCATCGATGTCCACCTCTCCGACCCGCAGCTCACCCCATCGACCATCGCCGCCGCCCACTTCATCTCGGTGCGCACCCTGCACCAGATCTTCGAAGGCACCGGGGAGACCGTTGCCGGAGAGATCCGGCGACGCCGCATCGAGAAGTGTCGACTCGACCTCGCCGACCCCGGACAGCGACAGATCCCGGTAGCCGCCATCGGCGCCCGCTGGGGACTGAGCGATCCGGCGCACTTCTCCCGGCTGTTCCGCAGCGCGGTCGGCCAGCCGCCCGCCGGGTACCGCCGCAGCACCCACGCCGACTGAACCGGTCTTCGCACCGGTTAAACCGAAGCGCGCCTGCCTGCGGATGCGCGAATCGTCAAGAACTCTGCCTGCAAAGCCAAGACGCGGTGAGCAGGCGGCGCCCACACTGGCAGTAATCACATTTGACTGTTAGGTGGACCACATGAGCACTCTCAGCTCGGACCCGGCCAAAGGCGGCCCGGGTTCCCCGAGCGGCAATGCCGCCGATCGGTCCTCCACGGACGGCGGGCACGCACCGGCGGCCACGGCTGCACTCGATGCCCGCCGCATCGGAATCCCCGCGCTCGTCTTCATGATCATCGCCGCCTCGGCGCCGTTGACCGTCGTCGCCGGCGGAGTTCCCAGCAACTTCGCCGTCACCGGCCTGGTCGGGATTCCCCTGTCGTTCGTCGTCCTTGGGATCGTTCTCATCCTCTTCGCCATCGGCTATGCGGCGATGAGCCGCCACGTCCACAACGCGGGAGCCTTCTTCGCCTACATCTCGAAGGGGATGGGCAAGCCCGCCGGGGTGGGGGCGGCGATGACCGCGCTCGTCGCCTACAACGCCATGCAGATCGGCATCGCCGGAATGTTCGGCTTCGTCTTCTCCTCCTTCCTCGACACCCTCTTCGGCATCTCCTGGCCCTGGTGGATCTGTGCGCTGATCGCGTGGGTCATCGTCGGCATCATGGGAGTGCTGCGCGTCGACTTCTCCGCGAAGGTACTCGGCATCATCGTCGGCGCGGAGTTCCTCGTCGTCTTCGTCTTCGACATCATCGGACTCGCGCACAGCCCCGAAGGCATCACCGGCGACGGGCTCGCGTTCGACCAGCTCTTCGCCCCCGGAGTCGGCGCGGCCCTGGCATTCTCGATCGCGGCTTTCATGGGTTTCGAATCCGGGGCCATCTACAACGAGGAGGTCAAAGACCCTCGTCGCACGGCAGGTCGGGCCACCGTCATCGCCGTGAGCATCATCGCGGTGTTCTACGCGTTCTCAGCCTGGGCGATGGTGGTCGGCGAAGGGGCCTCGAAGGTCATCGGCCGGTCCCAGGAATTCGGGCCCGACCTCATGTTCGTCTTCCTCGGCGAGCACGCCCCGGTGTGGTTCGTCGACCTCGGCAACCTGCTGTTCCTCACTTCGCTGCTGGCCGCGCTCGTGGCTTTCCACAACATCGTCGCCCGCTACGTCTTCGCCCTCGGTCGTGATCGGGTTCTGCCGTCGTCGCTGGCCAGAACCTCGAAGCGTACGGGTGCCCCGATTGCTGGGTCGCTGACTCAATCAGGGCTGGCGCTTGTCATCATCCTCGTCTTCGCCGTGGTCGGCTCCGGCAACGATGACCCGCTGTTCCCCGTCGTCACGCTCTTCACCTGGCTGACGAACATGGGGGCCTTCGGGCTCGTCCTGCTCATGGCGCTGACTGCGCTCGCCGTTGTCGGATTCCTGCGCACGAAGTCGGGGGAGTATTCGCTGTGGACCCGAGTCATCGCCCCCGGACTCTCCGCCGTCGGACTCCTCACCCTCTTCGTCATGATCGTCATCAACTTCAATGTCCTCATCGGCACAGAGGGCACCACGGTCCTGTCCTGGCTGCTGCCGACAATCGTTCTCGTCCCCGGGCTCATCGGCACGATCTGGGCCATCGTCCTCCGCTCGTCCTCGCCGAACCTCTATGCAGGAATCGGTTCAGGTGGTTCCCTGGGATGACGAAAGCGTTCCGACCGCCTGAAATAGCCGTACACACCGCCAGAAGATGACCACACCAACCGCAGTCGACCACCCGGTCACCGATCAAAGGAGCACCATGACCGCCGAGGCAACCGCCCCCGAAATGACCACCACCGCTGGAATTCTCGCCGCCATCGTCGACCCCTCCGGACGTGAGATCCACGACCCCGCCACCGGTGAAGTCGTCGGCCGAACTCACGAAGGGACACCGGCAGAGATCGACGCTGCGGTGACAGCCGCGCGCCGGGCTCAGCCTGCATGGGCAGCGCGCAGCTCTCAGGAGCGCAGCGAACTGCTGGGCAAAGCCGCCGACGCCATCGAAGCCTCCGCCGAGGCGCTGGCCGAGCTGCTCTCACGCGAACAGGGCAAACCCCTCAACGGCCCCAACGCCCGCTTCGAAGTCGGTGCCTGCGCGGCCTGGCTGCGTGCGAACGCGTCCTTCGAACTCGAACCCGAGTCCCTCGTCGACGACGGCGAAACCCATGCTGAACTCCATTACAAGCCCGTCGGCGTCGTCGGTGCGGTCGGTCCCTGGAACTGGCCGATGATGATCTCCGTCTGGCAGTTCGCCCCCTCGCTGAAGATGGGCAACACCGTCGTCCTCAAACCCTCGGAGTACACACCGCTGTCCGTGCAGGCGCTCGTGGCTGTGGTCAACCAGGTGCTGCCGGCCGATGTGCTCTCCGTCGTACCCGGTGATGGTTCTGTGGGCGCGGCACTGACCAGCCACGCAGATGTCGACAAGATCATGTTCACCGGATCGACGACGACCGGGCAGGCGATCATGCGCACGGCCGCGGACAACCTCGCCCGCATCACCCTTGAGCTCGGCGGCAACGATGCAGGCATCGTCCTCGAAGACGCCGATCCGGCCCAAATCGCGGGAGATCTGTTCTGGGGCGCGTTCATCAATACCGGGCAGACCTGCGCTGCGATGAAGCGGCTCTACGTCCCCGAATCGCTCTACGACCAGGTGTGCCAGGCCCTCGTCGAGGTGGCCGGACAGTCCCCGATGGGTGTGGGGCTGGAAGAGGAGAACGTGCTGGGGCCGTTGCAGAACAAGCAGCAGTATGACATCGTCGCGCGTCTCGTCGACGCAGCTAAGGACGGGGGAGCGCGGGTGCTCATGGGCGGTGACCCCGTCGCCGATCAGCCCGGCTACTTCTACCCGACGACCCTCGTCGCTGACATCGACAACAACAACCCGCTCGTGGCCGAGGAGCAGTTCGGGCCCGTGCTGCCGATCATCAAGTACACCGACCTCGACCAGGCCATCGAATGGGCCAACGAGCTCGAAGTCGGCCTCGGATCTTCGGTGTGGGGCACCGACCTCGACGCCTGCCGACAGGTCGCGGCCCGTCTCGAGGCGGGAACCACGTGGATCAACAAACACGGCGCCGTCGACCCCCGCGTGCCATTCGGTGGGGTGAAGAAGTCCGGTTTCGGTCTCGAATTCGGTCTCGAGGGCCTCAAGCACGTGAGCGTCCCCCAAGTCATCTCCTGGTAATTACTACCTGAAGGCGGCCCAGCAACCTGGCGCCAGGTTGCTGGGCCCCCGTCAGGTAGTAATAGGGGAGGGGAAGAGGGTGCGGACGATGTCGAGTACCTGGGCCAGTGCTTCGGACGGGTTGTTCCGGCGCCAGCCGAGGGCGAGCGTAAACGAATCCCCGCCCTCGGCGAGGCGGACATAGCGCACTCCGTCGATGCGGATGTGATCCGAGGACTCGACGACGACAGCCATGCCGACCTGCGCGCCGACGAGCGCCAGAAGACTGTAGGGATCGGGTGCCTCCTGGACGACCTGCGGCAGGAAACCGGCGTCATCGGCCAGCCGCATCATCACCTCTCTGACCTGCGACCCGTGCGATGGGGCATAGGAGATGAACGGCTGACCGGCGAGTTCGCCCATGTTCACCGACTCACGCTCGGCCAGCTCATGCCCCGAGGGCATGGCGATCATGACGCTCTCCTGCCGGATGACGTGGACCTCGACACCGGCCGGCACCGGCGGGCTGATGATCGCGAGATCCGTCTCCCCGTCGCGCAGCGCGATCGCAGCCTCCCCGCAGTACATCTGCGGCTGCAGGTCGAGGTTGATGCCCGGGTGCCGCTCACCGACCTCGCGGGCCAGCCTGGAGAGGATAGAGTAGCCGCTCGTGCCGCCGAATCCGATGCGTACCCGCCCCGCCAGACCCTGTTGAGCGGCCTGAGCAATGCGCCGGGCACCGTCCATCTGAGTCCCGATCGCGGCAGCGGGTTCGAGCAGCGCCTCACCCGCCGGCGTCAGTCGGACCCGCCGTGTCGTCCGCTCGAACAGATCGACGTCGAGGTCGCGTTCGAGCGCGCGGATCATCTGGCTGAGCGCGGGCTGCGCGATGTGCAGACGTTCCGCGGCCCGCCCGAAATGCAGCTCCTCGGCGACGGCGAGGAACGCTGTGACCTGCCTGAACTCCATGTCATGTCCCCATTGCCAGGATTGATAAAAATTTTCACTTAATCACCTTGATATTACCTCTTGGACTCTGAGTAATTCCGATGGCACTGTTGAAGACGAACTCATTGCCCAAGGAGACGCCCATGACTGCCGAAACCACAGCCACCCCC
>NZ_QYCP01000074.1 GCF_025506275.1 Brevibacterium permense | reverse complement strand
GTTGCTGGGCCGCCGTCAGGTAGTAATTAAGGGGGTTTGGGGTCAGCCGGCTTGGCGGATCGTCGCGGCGGAGAAGAGCTCGGTGAGCTCCGTCGATGCCGATGCCAAGACACGCAGACGTTCCGTCGTGCGGGTCAGCGCCACATAGAGACCGCCGACGCCCTCCTCGCTGCCGAGCGGAGCGATGCGGCCGGGTTCGACGATGATCACCGCATCGAACTCGAGGCCCTTGGCCTGCTGCGGGGTGATGAGGGCGATCTGGTGATCCAAGCCCGTGACCGACCGCCCGAAATCGAAGTCTGCGATCGCCTCGGCGATGGGCTCGATGAGCTCCTCATCAGCGATGACGGCGACCTTCCCACCTTCGGCAGCGGACACCTCGGCCTCGACCGTCTCGGGGAGGGCGCCCAGCATCTCCGATTCGTCGGCGAAGGAATCCAGGCGCGGATCCGATCCTCCCTGGCGCACCGACTCGACGAGCTCGAGCTGCGGGAAATGCCGATGCAGGTAGCGGTTGGCCAGATCCATCACCGACTGCGGGGTGCGGTAGGAGACCGTGAGCACCTGGAGGGCGAAGCGATCGCCGACGAATTCGCTCAGGATCGATGACCAGGTGCGGGCGTTGTCGACCTGCGAGGATTGGGCGAGGTCGCCGACGACGGTGGCCGACTTCGACGGCACTCGACGGAAGAGCACCCGCCACTGCATGGGGGAGAGCTCCTGCGCCTCATCGACGACGAGGTGGCCGTACGTCCACTCCCGATCCTCGAGAGCGCGTTCGGCCAGAGTCATCGTCGGCCCCTGCTCCTCCCAGCGGGCAGCTAGGGTTTCGGCGGAGACCATCCCGCCGGTTTCGGTCATGTCGACGACGGCTTCGGCGTATTCGCGTGCCGAGTCATCCCGCGCCTGCGTCTGCTGCGGGGCGGAACCGAGCAGCTCGGCCAACTCGTCGAGCAGCGGCACATCGTCGACAGTGAACTCATCCCGACGCTGCTCGAGCAGAATCGACTGCTCGGCAGGAGTGAGTAGCTTGCGGGCAGCGGCCTGCAGTTTGTGCGGCCTGCCCAGCAGAGAACGCAGCGCGGCGGCCGGACCGATGGGGAACCATGCGAGGTTGAGGGCGCGTCGGACGTCGACGGAGGAGCGCAGGTCTTCGAGCAGCTCGGGCAGCCGCTCGCCGGCCGCATCCATCCCCATCTCACGGGCGAGATCCTCGGCGAGGATCTTCAGCAGTCCGGTGACGAAACCGGTGCGGGCGGCATTGTGCGGGTCCCCGCTGCGACGAGCCCGATCGCGCGCGGACTGAACGTCCTTACGACGCAGTACGATCGTGTGCGAACGCACCCGCATCTCGACATCGTGATCGGGAATGCGCTGATAGTTCGCAATATGGTTCTTCAGCACCCGAGCCATGACTGAGCGGCCCTTGATCTCGGCGACAGCCGGTGCATCTGCGGCATCCGTATCGAGACCCGGGTACAGCTGACCGGGAGTGAGCAGGACGGCCCCGGTTTCGCCGAGGCTGGGCAGAACCTTCTCGATGTACTTGAGGAACACCGTCGACGGGCCGACGAGGAGGACACCGGACTTCGCGATGCGCTCCCGGTGACGGTAGAGCAGGAAAGCGGCACGGTGGAGCGCGACGGCGGTCTTGCCGGTTCCCGGCCCTCCCTGGACGACGAGCACGCCGGAGAGCGGACGGCGGATGATCGCATCCTGCTCGGCCTGGATGGTTGCGACGATATCGCCCATCCGTCCGGTGCGATGAGTGGTGAGGGCGGCGAGGAGTGCGCCTTCGCCCTGGAGATTCGATCGCTGAGCGTCATCGAGTGCGTCGATGTCGAGCACATCGTCTTCGATGCCGGTGACCTTCCGGTTCGCGGTGACCAGGTGACGTCGGCGGGCGATCCCGTCGGGGTTGGCGGCCGTCGACTGGTAGAAGCGCTCGGCGGCCGGTGCCCTCCAGTCGATGAGGATCTGCTGACGCTGTTCGTCGGTGAGTCCGATGCGACCGATGTAGGTGGGGTCGTCTTCGTCGATGATGTCGAGGCGACCGAAGCACAGCCCCTCCTCGGCGCCGTCGAGACGGATGAGCTGATCTTCGTACATCGTCGCGAAGGCATCGCGTTCGGTGCGGTGCTGGTGGTTGCCTCCGACCTCGGAGACCCTCACCGTGCCCAGGCGGGCCGTCGTCTCCTCCCGGAGCACATCGAGGCGGGCATAGAGCTCGTCGAGCTTGGTCTGCTCGACACGAATTTCTGAAGTTTCGGTCATCTCACCTTCTTGGGTCGGCATTCAATTATGCCGAACTTTCCCCGGCGTCTGTAGCCGCATCGTCATTTCGGACCGGGGCGTACCTCACATTCCCGGTCTGCCGGGGTAGGCAGAGCCAGCCGGGTCAGCAGGCGCGAGGGGCGGAGAGCCAGCTGGGTCGGAAAGAGCAGGCGCGCGAGGGACTCCAGTGGCAGCCTGCGCCGGCGCGAAGGTCAGAGATCCAATCCCGTGACGATCAGAGACCCAACCGGGAGCGCAGATCTGCTCCCGCCAGGAAGGCCGCTGAGGAGGCGGCCGTGCGCAGACTGCGGTCGAGCCCGCCCGTATCAAGGGGAGTGTTGGAAGCGAGGACGACGACGTTTCCGCGTCGACGTCCTTTGAGGATCGCCGGTTCCGTGGCAGCGGCAAGATGGGCGAAGTGGTCGCCGAGGCTGTGGAGTTCGGACCGGAGGACGCGGTGGTCACCTGAGTCAGGCACATTGGCGACAAAGATGCCGGAGTCCTTGACCGCCTCGGCGCAGGAGGCGAAGAACTCCGAGCTCTGCAGAGACGCGGGAACCGAGTCGTGGTCGAAGGCGTCGCGGACGAGGACGTCGAGGGTATCGGGCCGGAACTTGCCGATCTCCACCGCCCCGTCGCCGGCGCGCAGCGCCAGGGCGGGGGAGCGTGGCAGGTCGAACCAGTCGCGGGCGAAGTCGAGCAGCTTGACATCGATGTCGATCGCCGTCTGCTTCGATCCCGGTCGTGCCGAGTTCAGCGCCCGGGCCAGAGCACAGCCGGCAGCACCGATGTGTGCGGCCCGCAGTGTCCGGTCAGGGAGTTGAACGTCGATGATGCGACGCATCCAGTCCAGGTACTCGAAGTCCAGTCGCTGCGGATCGCTGAGCGTGATCGACGAAGAAGGGACCCCATTGACGTGGAGCACATAGGAATCGGCCTCACCGTCGAGCTTCTCCAGCCGGGCTTCACCCGTCGAGATATCGACCACTTGAGAACCAGGAGCTGTGTATATCCGTCTCTTCGCCACACCTCACTTGTATGCCAGCGCGGCGTTTGAGGCAATTCGGCCCGGGTTCTCGTGGGGATGACGGATGAAACTCGCCCATCAGAGCGCTGTGGACCCGTGCGGTCCATCCACAGGCGCAGACCAGGATCTGGAGGAACGGCTGCGGGATCGGTTGAAGTGAGTACCCAGACTGGCAGCCCATCCCAGGCATGGGCCTCGCCTCAGGCACGGGAACCGCTTCGCACCGGCTGGTTCCAAACTGATCAAGGAGGACGCAGTGAAGACACCGGCCCGCACACCCGAGGACATCATCGGGATCATCCCCCATACTCTCGGGTACACCCCGCGTCGCAGCCTCGTCGCTGTCATCGTCGGCACCGAGCTCAACGGGTCCCAGACCAGTTCGACCACGATGCGCATCGACTTCGACCGGGAGAGCGCGGCGCAGACGCTGTCCGAAGGCGGCGGCTGGTACGCCGACCTCGTCATGCGCGCCGGTACGGTCACCGGGGTCTTCCTCGTTCTCTATGATGATGACTATCAGCCGGTCGGCGCCTTCGGCGCCGGTGCAGACGCCGAATACGCAGAGGTCCACCGTGGTCTCATCCGAGCAGCGATCGACGAACTGGCCATCACCTTCGCCGCCAGAAGCGTCGACACCCTCAGCGCATGGTGGGTCAACCAAGAGCACTTCGGACGCATCGACGAGGACGGCTATGACTGCACACCGCTGATCGAGGCAACCACCTCGGCGTGTGCTACGGAACTCGTCGCCGGCGGATCCAATCCAGTCAACGATCCGGAGGATCTCGTCATCGCCCCGATGCCCGCCGAAGCCTTCGCCGACAGTCGTCGCGGACATGCCGAGGAGTGGATGGGCACGGACGAGGCCTTCGCGATCCTCGCCGAGGTATACCCGCGCCTGGACGCCATGCGGTGCGAGGAGGAAGCGATCGACGAGGCGCGCATCCACGACCTCATGGACCTGCCCACCGTCATGGCACTCGATACCCTGCTCGTCGAGAAATGGTCGCGCGACGCCCTCGAGATGATCCTCAGCTTCGACCACCCAGACTTCCCGCCCTCCCTGGTCAAGGGACTCGACGGTGAGGAACTCATCGTGATGAGCCGCCGTGTGGTCGCCCAAGCACGGGCCGCTCAGCAGCTCGTCGGGCTCTCAGCGCGTGCGCCCAGGCCGCGCGACATCATGCTCACCATCGCCTTCCTCAAGGACTACCTGCAAGCTGGCCACCCACGGGCCAGAGCCAACACCTATGCTGTCATCGCCTGGTTCGAATGGTCTCTGGGCGGATCGACGATGGCGCTGAACTATGCGCGCGCCGCTCTCGGGCTCGAAGCCGAGCACGGGCTGGCCGAGCTCATCGTCAGCGCGGTCGATATGGGATGCCTGCCTCGCTGGCTGACGGAGACTCAGCGTTCGACCATCTGATCGGCGCCGCCGTGTACGGCGCGAACGGTCGGCCTCCCCGATGTGGGCGGTCGGCCGCCTCGGCGAGATCCACGCGAGGGGGAGGCGAGGGGAACAGGTTCGCAGGTCACATTGTTGTAGGGGACAGGCCGGACGGAGCGTCCCAGAGTCTTCGACGGCCGATTCGCAAAGCGGGGAATAACGTGAGAAAATTAAGCGTTGACCCAGTCATTGCATGATGGGCGAACTCTGCGTTCGCCCCGGACCGTACGCGGACCACTTGACTTGGGTCTTAGTACTGTCCGAATGCATGGGGAAGTTTCAACGCTCGCGAAAGGTGAACACGTGCCCAGAGTCGACAAGGAATCCACAACGGTGACGGAGAAGTCGGAGGGAACGGCCGGCACGACCTCGACCGGTGGATCCAAGACCACTGCGGCGTCGAAGTCCACTGCGAAGAAGACGACCGCTGCCGGAGCCAAGAAGACAGCGACCGAGAAGTCGACGGCTGCAAAGACTGAGACGGCTGCGTCGAAGAAGACGACGGCTGCGAAGAAGGCAGCCGCCGCGAAGTCGACTGCTGCTCCGAAGACGACCACGACGAAGGCCACCGCCGCCAAGGAAGCCAAGAAGGCGACTAAGGCGAAGAAGACCGACGACGATATCGACACCACCGAGGAGGTCGAACCGGCCGCGGATGCTCTGGCCACAGAGGAGAGCCCCGCCGAGGCGACCGAGACGAAGAACTCGGAAGAGAAGGAGAAGAACGCCGCCGTGGCCGAGGCCGGTGGCTTCATCGTCTCCGATGCCGACGAAGAGGACGCGCCCGCTCAGCAGGTCGTCTCCGCCGGTGCGACCGCAGACCCGGTCAAGGACTACCTCAAGCAGATCGGCAAGGTGGCCCTGCTCAATGCCGCCGAAGAGGTCGATCTCGCCAAGCGCATCGAAGCCGGAATGTACGCCGAGCACCTGCTCGACGGCGGAGAGGTGACCGACCCGCGCGAAACGATGGACTACAAGTGGATCATCCACGACGGTCGCATCGCGAAGAACCACCTGTTGGAAGCCAACCTCCGACTCGTCGTGTCCCTGGCCAAGCGCTACACCGGCCGCGGAATGCTGTTCCTCGACCTCATCCAGGAAGGCAACCTCGGCCTCATCCGCGCCGTCGAGAAGTTCGACTACACGAAGGGCTTCAAGTTCTCGACCTACGCCACGTGGTGGATCCGCCAGGCCATCACCCGCGCGATGGCCGACCAGGCTCGAACGATCCGCATCCCGGTGCACATGGTCGAGGTCATCAACAAGCTCGCCCGCGTGCAGCGCCAGATGCTGCAGGATCTCGGGCGCGAACCGACCCCGGAGGAACTCGCAAAGGAACTCGACATGACACCGGAGCGTGTCGTCGAGGTCCAGAAGTACGGTCGCGAGCCCATCTCGCTGCACACTCCGCTGGGTGAAGACGGCGACTCGGAGTTCGGCGACCTCATCGAGGACTCCGAGGCAGTTGTGCCCTCGGACTCGGTGAGCTTCACCCTCCTCCAGGAGCAGCTGCACTCCGTGCTCGACACGCTCTCGGAACGTGAGGCGGGAGTGGTGTCCATGCGCTTCGGACTCAATGACGGTCAGCCGAAGACCCTCGACGAGATCGGCAAGGTCTACGGCGTCACCCGTGAGCGCATCCGCCAGATCGAGTCGAAGACGATGGCCAAGCTGCGTCACCCGTCCCGCTCGCAGGTGCTGCGCGACTACCTCGACTGAGTCTCACCTCGGCCGGTCCATGAGACGGATCGGTCAGAAGCGAACGCCCCTGGGATCGTCCCAGGGGCGTTCGGCATTCACGAGTCAGAACCAGTCGACGATGCCGTCGAACAGGGCGTCGGCGTATTTCCTCTGCCCGGATTTCGACTCCATGAGCTTTGCCTCCGACGGGTTGCGCATCTCTCCGCATTCGACGATGACGGCAGGAACCGATGCGTTGTTCAACCCGGCCAGATCCGGGCGACGGCTGATCGCATCCTTTCCATAGGCCTTGTTCGGGGTGAATTCCTCACCCATCGCACTCCCCACGGACTTCGCCAGGTTCCCGGATGCCCTCTCGGTCTTCTCATCCTCACCGGGATCGGCGACGATGATGTGGAAGCCCTTCACCGAACTCGACTCGCTGCCGTTGGCATGGATGCTCACCAGCACGTCCGCGTCGTCGGCGAATGTCCCGCGCTCGTCCACGCACGGTCCGACTCCTGTGTTGTCCTTCCGGCTGAGCACGACCTCGGCTCCGGCGTCAGTCAGCGACTGCTCCAGCTTCTTCGTCACGGCCCAGGTGAAATCGGCTTCCGGATAATCGGAGTTCGTCGAGGTGCCCGTGGTGTTGCAGGCCTTCGTTCCGCCGCGTCCGTCCGGAACCTGTCGGTTGATCTTCTCCGGATGGTCCGCATTTCCGCCGTTGTGTCCCGGATCGATCGCAATGACCTTCCCTTTCAGATCCGCCACTTCCTCCTTCGCCGAGGCGGTCCCTGACTTCGCGTCGTCGCCTCCGTCCGCAACGTTGCCGGCAGTCGGAGACCCGTCGGTCGACTCGGCTGCCTGACTCGTTCGTCCGGGGGCACCTGCGTCCTGGGAGCAGGCCGCCAGTCCGGGCAGGCTGAAAGCGGCGGTGAGAAGGAGACTTGGGACGAGGAGGCGATGCGGCATGACTCCATTGTTTCAGCTCAGGAGTGCCCATGGTCGGGGTCGACCGGATGTATTCCCGACACGAGCCCGAGGGAATAGGGTCCTGAGCGCGCAGCGATTAGAATTTAATCGAACGAGAGGAATTGTGTGGAAGACGAAAGCTACGGCGCCAGGCACCTGTCCGTCCTGTCCGGTCTTGAGGCGGTTCGCAAGCGACCCGGCATGTACATCGGCACGACCGATTCCCGTGGACTCATGCACTGTCTGTGGGAGGTCATCGACAACTCCGTCGACGAGGCGCTCGGCGGACACGGTTCAGAGATCCTCATCGAACTCGCCGCTGACGGATCGGTGGCCGTCACCGACAAGGGCCGCGGCATCCCCGTCGACATCGAACCGAAGACCGGGCTGACCGGCGTCGAAGTCGTCATGACCAAGCTCCATGCCGGCGGAAAGTTCGGCGGCTCCTCCTACGCCGCTTCGGGCGGGCTGCACGGAGTCGGCGCCTCGGTCGTCAACGCCCTGTCCGCTCGCCTCGACGTCGAGGTCACTCGCGGATCGAAGGTGCACAAGATGTCCTTCCGCCGAGGCGTGCCCGGACGCTTCGACGACTCCTCCGGCACAGCGAGCCCCGACAACCCCTTCGAGGCCTTCCAGGAGCCGACCGGTCTCGACATCGTCGGCAAGGCCAAGCGCGGCGCCACCGGAACCCGAGTCCAGTACTGGGCCGATCCGCAGATCTTCCTGTCCAAGGCTCAGTTCGACTACCCGCATCTGGTCGAACGCGCCCGTCAGACCGCTTTCCTCGTGCCCGGTCTCGAGCTGCGCATCGTCGATCGTCGCGGTGTCGCCCGTGACGAGACCGGTGCCGTCATCGAAGAGCGCGAAGAGGTCTTCAAATTCGACGGCGGAATCACCGAATTCGTCGATCACCTCTCCATCGACCCGCCGCTCACCGACACCTGGCGATTGCAGAACACCGGCACCTTCAAGGAGACCGTCCCGGTCCTCAATTCCTCGGGTCACCTCGAGTCAAAGGAAGTCGAACGCGAGGTCGGCGTCGATATCGCTCTGCGCTGGGGGACCGGCTACGACACGAAGCTGAAGTCCTTCGTCAACGTCGTCGCCACCCCACAGGGCGGCACACACCTCGCCGGGTTCGAACAGGCCTGCCTGAAGGCGATGCGCAAGGCCGTCGACGCCAACGCACGCAAGCTCAAGGTCGGCAAGGACAAGCTCGAGAAGGACGATGTACTCGCCGGCATCACCGCCGTTGTCACCGTGCAGCTGGCCGAACCCCAGTTCGAGGGGCAGACCAAGGAGGTCCTCGGCACCGCAGCAGTGCGACAGATCGTGGCGAAGACCGTCGAGTCTCAGCTCGGCGAGGTGCTCGGCTCGACCAAGCGTGCTGAGAAGCAGCAGGCCGCTGTGCTCATGGAGAAAGTCGTGGCTGAGATGAAGTCGCGCATCTCCGCCCGCACCCACAAGGAGAACCAGCGACGGAAGACCGCGCTGGAAGCCTCGTCGCTGCCGGCGAAGCTCTACGACTGCCGTGACAACGGGGTGGAGAACACGGAGCTGTTCATCGTCGAGGGAGACTCGGCGATGGGTACGGCGAAGGCCGCTCGCAATTCCGACCACCAAGCGCTGTTCCCGATCCGCGGGAAGATCCTCAACGTGCAGAAGGCGACCTTGGCCGACATGCTCGCCAATGTCGAATGCTCAGCACTCATCCAGGTCATCGGCGCCGGCTCCGGGCGCAGCTTCGATATCGACGCTGCCCGGTACGGCCGAGTCATCATCATGACCGACGCCGATGTCGACGGAGCGCATATCCGCACTCTCCTGCTGACTCTGTTCTTCCGGTACATGAAGCCGCTGGTCGAGGCCGGTCGCGTCTTCGCGGCCGTGCCTCCGCTGCACCGAGTCGAGGTCGTGACGAAGCGCGGAACGCCCAACGACATCGTCTACACCTACACCGAAGCCGAGCTCCACGCTCTGCTGAAGAAGCTCGAGAAGCAGAAGAAGACCTACAAGGAACCGATCCAGCGGTACAAGGGCCTCGGCGAGATGGACGCCGATCAGCTGGCCGAGACGACCATGGACCCGAGCATGCGCACCCTGCGTCGGGTGACGATGGCGGATGCCGAGATGGCGGAGAACACCTTCGAGCTCCTCATGGGCTCATCGGTCGGGCCGCGCAAGGAATTCATCGTCTCCGGCGCTGCCGTCCTCGATGCCGAACGCATCGACAGCTGATCTCGACTGCTGAGTCAGCACCGCCTCATCTGAGCCCGGACCGAGAATCGGTCCGGGCTCAGATGCCGAATGCGGACGGTGTGACGATGAGCAGGGTCGGCAGGAGCAGCAGCAGAACGGCCAGGCCGATCGACATCAGCCGCACGGGGATCCGCGCCGGATCCAGGGGATGCGACAGGCGCTGGATGCGCTGAGCGGACAGATCACTGCGGTGATCGGGGCTGATCGCGGCGGCCGATCTCACTGCCTGAGCCAGGATCTGCGGATCGACATGGTCCCGGGCCTGATCATCGGCCATGAGTTCGATGAGCCGATTCACCGAGTTTAACCCGATCGCCGTGGCCGAGAAGTACGGCAGGGCCCGATGCCAGGCGGCGAAGGGGATGACGAGCACATCGTGCCGGAAATCCAGATGCGCCCGCTCATGGGCGATGACGGCAGTGCGCTCATCCTCGTCGAGGGCCTCGAGCAGACCGGTCGACAGAACGGCAGTGCCCTTCCGTGGACCCTTGGGCAGGCAGTAGGCGACGGCCTCATCGGTGGTGATGATGCGCGTGTCGGGATAGGCGATCGACGGTTCGCTGAGCAGATGCAGGATCTCGTCGTGGCGCAGGCGAGTCTGCCGAGCCGAATAGAGGGTCAGGATCAGGCAGCCGAGCAGCCGACCGATGAGGAGCACGGCGATGATGAGGAAGATCCAGGCCAAGAGCGACAGCTGTGTGTGGTCCTTGCCCCGGATGAGGTCGAAGAGTCCCTGCGGGAGACTCGTCGTTCCCGGGGCGACCGCGAAGGCGAGCGCAGCGCCGATGAGGGAGAGTCCTCCGGAGAGTCCGACAGCCTGCCAGAGGACGACCTCGGAGATCGGGTCACCGCGGAAACGCGCGAGTGCCGCAGGAATGGGCCATGCCAGCAGAAAAGCCAGCACGGCCAGAACGATTCCCACGATGGTCATTGAGGTGACCGGCCTGAGTCAGGACTGCGTCGAGTGATTGCGCCCGAGCAGATTGCGCAGCGCCTTGGTGTCGGCCTCCGAGACGGTGCCGAGGAAGCGAGCGAGGACAGCCTGACGATCCGGTGCCTGAGACAGCATCTCGGTCATCAGCTCCGCTACGTGATCCTCACGTGTCGATACCGCGACATAGCGATGCGGACGGATGCTGCGATCGCGAGTGACGAAGCCCTTCTTCTCGAGTCGAGACAGGACCGTATGGACCGTTGTCAGCGCGAGCTCGCGATCCGAGAGGACTTCGCGGAGTTCGGCGGCACTCAACCCGTCGTCGTGGACCCAGATGGCGTCCATGACGCTGCGTTCGAGTTCACCCAGTGTTCCCACAGTTCTTTCGCCCTCAATTTCTTTGTCGGTCTGATCGCTCCAGTATATCTCTACAGTCTGTCGAATTCCACATAGACGCGCGAGCGTCGGCAGAGGGGCGACCCTGGTCAGGGGAGCTTGCTCGAGAGCATACTTGGAACCGGGAGTCTTGAATGATGAAACCGCTCGGGCAGTGTTTCTACGGGACGTAGAATTCTACGTGACGTAGAAACATTGCTCGTGTGAAACCTGAATGGAGCACCCATGGAGCTGGACCCGGTCCTCATCGGACGGTGGCAATTCGGAATCACAACGGTCTACCACTTCTGGATGGTGCCGTTGACCCTGGGCCTCGGCATGCTCGTAGCGGTCCTGCAGACGTTCTACCACCGGACCGGGAACGAGGTGTACCTGCGGAGCACGAAGTTCTTCGGCAAGCTCTTCCTCATCAACTTCATCATGGGCGTGGCCACCGGCCTGGTCCAGGAATTCCAGTTCGGCATGGCTTGGAGCGAATACTCCCGCTTCGTCGGCGACGTCTTCGGTGCGCCCTTGGCGTTGGAGGCTCTGCTTGCGTTCTTCCTCGAATCGACGTTCCTCGGTCTGTGGATCTTCGGCTGGGGCCGACTGCCGCGGGCGGTCCACCTCGGCTCGCTGTGGCTGGCCGTCATCGGCACATGGATCTCGGCCTACTTCATCATCGTCGCGAACTCCTGGATGCAGCATCCAGTCGGCGTCGAGATGGTCGATGGTCGGCCCGTGATGACCGACGTCTGGGCGGTCCTCGGCAACAACACCGCCATCGCCGCCTTCACACATACGATCTTCGGTGCCCTGGCAGTGGGCGGATCCTTCCTCCTCGGCATCTCCTGGTACCACCTCTACCACCGGCGCAAGGCCGGAATCGACACCGTCGATGCCGACGGCAAGGTCATCGTGGGCTCCTCGGAGGAGCTGCCCGGACGGGACAAGACGGATCATGCTGTGTGGATCAAGTCTCTGCGCATCGGCGCGATCGTCGGCGTCCTCGCCTTCGCCGGCGTCTCGATCACCGGTGACGTCCAAGCCAAGCTGATGTTCGATCAGCAGCCCATGAAGATGGCCTCCGCCGAGGCGGCCTGCCACGACGGCACTCAGTTCTCCGTCCTCACGATCGCCGACCCTTCGTCGAACGACTGCGACGGAGTGCAGAACATCTTCGAGATCCCCGGTCTGCTGTCCTTCCTGGCCAACGGTGACTTCGACACCCCGGTCCACGGTGTGACGACGCTGTTGCCCGAATATCAGGAGCGCTACGGCACGCATATCCCCGACGACCCGCGGTATGGCGACCATGCCGGCGAACCCATCGACTACCAGCCGATCATGATCGTCACCTACTGGGGCTTCCGCATGATGATCGGCTTCGGCGCCCTGGCCGCCGGTGTCTGCGTCATCGGACTGTGGCTGGCCCGCAAGGGCACGGTACCCGAGTCGAAATGGCTCAGCCGCGGATTCGTCCTGGCCATCACGGCACCGTTCCTCGCGAATTCGGCAGGATGGATCTTCACCGAGATGGGACGCCAGCCCTTCGTCGTCGCACCGAATCCGGCTCAGCTCGACGGAGTGTACATGTACACCCAGGCGGCGCTGTCACCCGAGGTGACACCGGCGATGCTGCTGTTCTCACTGATCAGTCTCACCTCCGTCTACGGAATTCTGATGGTCGTCGAACTGCGGCTGATCACGAAGTACGTCAAGGGGGGAGTCGCCTCGGCGATGCCCGAACTCGACCAGACGAATACGAAACCCACGATCACCGACAACGGCGACGACGTCCTGTCGTTCGCGTACTGAGGGAAGGTCACGATGGAAATCCTCGCCACAATCTGGTTCGTCCTAATCGTCGTGCTCTGGATGGGATACCTGTTCCTCGACGGCTTCGACCTCGGCGTGGGCATGATGATGCCCTTCCTCAGCCGCAGCGAACGCGGCAAGCGCGTTCTGCTCAACTCGATCGGTCCGGTCTGGGAAGGCAACGAGGTCTGGCTGATCACCGCGGCCGGAGCGATGTTCGCCGCCTTCCCGCACTGGTACGCCTCACTGTTCTCCGCGCTCTACATTCCACTGACCATCTGCCTGCTCGCGCTGATCTTCCGCGCCGTGGCCATCGAATACCGCGGCAAAGGCCACTCGGAGAGATGGAAGACCTTCTGGACCTGGGCCCTGGCCGTGGGATCGGCCGGAACAGCCTTCTGCATCGGTGCGATGCTCGCACTGACGACCATCGGGCTGCCGCTCAATGATCGTGGCGACATGATCGGCGGTGCCTTCGCCTGGATGTCGTGGCCGGCGCTCGTCGGCGGACTCGGCGGACTCGGCTTCTCTCTGGCCCACGGGCTCATCTTCCTCGGTCTCAAGACTCAGGGCGAGGCCCGGGCGCGGTCGCGGCGCTGGGCCGGTCGGATCATGCTGCCGGCCGCGATTCCGTTCCTCATCTGGTTCGCCTCCTCGATCACCCAGCGGACCTGGCTCGTCGTTCCCGTGCTCATCGCGATCGTCGCTCTCATCTTCGCGTTCGTCGCGGTCCGCGCCGGTGCCGAGAAGCGCGCCTTCATCCTGCACGGGATCTACCTCATCGCCGGTCTGACCGCGGTCTTCGCCGGTGTCTTCCCGAACGTCCTGCCCTCGACGATCGACCCGGCGAATTCGCTGACGATCGCTGCGGCATCCTCGTCGGACTACACCTTGAACGTCATGCTCATCGTGACGATCGTGATCCTGCCGATCATCATCGCCTACCAGATCTTCAGTTACCGGATGTTCCTCGGCCGCATCGCCGAGACCCACATCCCCGAAGCTCACAAGCTGCCGGTGGCGATCCGATCGTGAGCTCACCCCTGTCGATCCTGCTCGAGTTGCCGACCGGTCGGCGGGGGTTGGCACTGTCAGTGCTCTCCGCCCTGAGCCGGTCGGTGGGAATCGTCCTCATCGCCGAAGCCCTGGTGAGAGCCATCATCGGCCACAGCGCGCCCGGGCTGTGGGTGGTCCTCGGAGCCCTCGGCGCGCTGCTGCGCGGCGGCGGTCTCTGGCTCGACCGCAGTCTGGGCACCAGCCTGGCAGCCGTTTCGAAACAGGGTCTGCGGCGCTCGATCCTCTCCGGTCTGCTGCGCGGACGGGGACGCCCACGGACGAATGCGGCGGTCACGGTCACCCGCGGAATCGACGATCTCGATGACTACTTCACCACGGTGGTGCCTGCCCTGACCGCGGCCGCAGTGGTGCCCATCGTGCTGCTGGTGCGCATCGTCTTCAGCGACGTCCTCTCAGCGGTCATCATCGCGGTGTGCCTGCCGTTGGTGCCGATGTTCATGGTGCTCATCGGCCGCTACACGGCGGAGTCGACCTCGGAGACCATGGCGGCTCTGGAGCGGCTGTCGGATCACCTGGCCGAACTCGCCGAGGGGCTGCCCGTCCTCATCGGCCTCGGCCGTTCTCGCGATCACGCGCGCCGGCTGCGAGAACTGGGGGAGCGCTACCATCAGGCGAACCTCACGACGCTGCGCATCGCGTTCCTCTCCAGTTTGGCACTCGAGCTCATCGCCACGATCTCGGTGGCGCTCGTGGCAGTGGTCATCGGTCTGCGCCTGGTCAACGGGACGATGGAGCTGGGCGATGGCCTGTTGGTCCTGCTCATCGCGCCCGAATGCTTCATCCCTCTGCGGGAGCTCGGGGCCGGCTACCATGCGAGCGAGAACGGACGCGAAGCTCGTGAGAGGGCCCGGTCGCTGCTGTCGGAGACCCGGTCGGCAGATGCGGAGACTCCGTCGGCGGAGTCGGCGACGGCGAGATCACGCGCACTCGATATCTCCGGCCGTCCGGGGGACCAATGGGTTCGCTACGCCGACGGCACACTCATCACGTGGTCTGGCGACATCGACACCCGGCCGGGAGTGACGACGATCAGCGGCAGGTCCGGAACCGGCAAGACGACCGTGCTCGGTGCGCTGGTCGGCAGTCTGCCTGTCGATGCGCACACCACTGCCTCTCCGATGAGCGCGGCCTACGTGCCGCAGGCTCCACGCATGTTCGCCGAGACCATCGGTGCCGAACTGGCGCTCTTCGGACTCGACGACGACCAAGCTCGGACGGCCCTGTCCACCGCCGGACTTCCCACCGATCTGCGTGTGCAGACGACGGCGCTGAGCCCCGGTCAACAGCGTCGGCTGGCCCTCGTGCGAGTACGGCACCGCCTCGATGACGGAGCACAGGTGCTCGTCCTCGACGAACCGACTGCCCACCTCGACGCCGATAATGCCGCCATCGTCATCGAGATGATCGCCGAGGCGGCCGCCACCCACCGCGTGATCCTCGCCAGCCATGACGAACAGGTACGCGCGCTGGCCGACACAGAGATCCGCACTGAGAAGATGCACTTCGAAGCGGCAGAGAACGGTGTACCTGCGGGCTCGAAGGCAACCGCGATCGTAGATCAGGCTCGCACCGACGTTGCCGAGGTTCCTGTTGCGCAGGCGTGGACTGAAGTTCCGGCTCCGGCGGAGCGGACGGGTTCGGGCTGCGAGCCCGGTCTTCGGTCCGGCGTCGAGCCGAGCCCGAACATCTCGACGCAGCACTCCGAAGGCGAGTCCTGGACAGCTGCACTGCGACGTCGCTGGTCGATTCTGGGCTCGAGCCTGCCGCTGTTCACCCCGACCATGCTGGTGGCCGCGCTCACCGCCTGCGCGTCCAGCCTCGCGGCCATCGCTCTGACTGCCGTCTCCGCATGGCTCATCGTCGAAGCTTCGTACCAGCCGCCGATCATGCTGCTCATGGTCGCCATCGTCGGTGTGCGCTTCTTCGGACTCAGTCGCTCCGTGCTGCTCTACGCCAGCCGGTTGAGACTCCACTCGGCGATCTTCGCCGCGCTCACGAAACTGCGCACACGTCTGTGGGAGCACTTCGAGCGCGTCGGCATGAGTGATCGGCGTCTGCTGACCTCGGATTCGGCGCTGCGCGCCATGGTCGCCGACGCCGACGACGTCCGAGACCTGGTGCCCCGGACTCTGTTCCCGCCTTTCGTCTCCATCATGGTCGTCATCGGCGTGAGCATCACCGCAGCACTTCTCGACGTGAGGTCACTGGTCTGGTTCGTCCTGGTGGGCGCCGTCAACCTCGTCATCGTCCCGATTCTCGTCATCCGGGCGGAGAGCCGGTTGGCGTACGGAATCAGGGAGGATCGCAACCGGATCCTGTCCGTGCTCACTCGCGCTCTGCACGCAAAGGACGATCTGCGCACTAACCGGGTCGACTCTGCGGTCCTCGGCCTGTTGGCCGACTTGGAGGCCGACCTCGAGAAGAAGCAGAAGGCCTCTGCCCGCAACTTCGGGCTCGCCCAACTGTGGCTGCAGCTGAGCACGTTCACCACCGCAGTGATCCTGGCGGTGTCCACGGATGCTCCGACCGAGATCGTCGCGGTGCTCTCCCTCATGACCTTGGGCCTGGGCGAAGTGTTCGCTTCGGCACTCGAAGCGTTCCGCCAGCTGCCCGCCCTGGGATCGGCACTGGACTGTCTGCCCGATGCAGACAGTGCGGCGGACCGCGAAGCCGAGGTTTCGAAACGCGACGTCGAAGTGCAGGCTCCTGCTGCCGGAACGACGGCCGGCGAGAGCGACGACTCGTCGCGCCGCTCTGGCCCGGTTGAGCTTGTCGGCGTCGGCGCCCTCGAATTCGATGAGATCACCGTCGGTTGGGACGATCAGGCTGTCGTCGCAGGACTTGCCCTGAGAGCTCAACGCGGCAGTTGGACCGTGCTGTGCGGTGACAGCGGAACCGGTAAGACGACGAGCCTGAGTGTGCTCCTGCGTTTCCTCGACCCCTGGTCCGGCAGCTACCGTGCCCGTGACCGGAGCGGGACCGACCACGATATGCTCATCTACTCACCCGAAGACCTCGTCGGCCGAATAGCCTGGTGCCCTCAGGAGGCACACGTCTTCCGCTCCACAGTGCGCGGCAATCTCGCCCTCGCCGGGCGGTCGGTTCCCGGGGACGACGAGATGATCTCCGTGCTGAGAGCGGCAGGACTGAGCGACTGGGCCGATGCAGAGGGGCTCGACCGGTGGGTCGGCGACCACGGAGCGGAGATCTCCGGCGGTCAGCGACAGCGATTGGCGGTGGCCAGAACCCTGCTGACCGGAGCCGATGTGATCGTCCTCGACGAACCGACAGCGCACTTGGACGATGAGACGGCTCGGCTGCTCATCGACGATCTCCGTCGGAGCTTGGGCGACCGCACGGTCGTCATGGTCACCCATGACAGGAGACTGATCTCGGACGGCGATGAGGTCGTCGACCTCGGCACAGTCGAACCGGGTGCAGCGGACCTCGGCTCACGCGATCCCGAGGGCGAACACTCGAGAGTCTGAGGTCAGTCCCGCTTCGACCCGAACATGATCTCGTCCCAGCTCGGGATCGAGGCACGCGAGGTCTTCTTCGACTTCGGCTTCGGATCCTTCGCCGAGGCGGAGTCCTTGAACTGGTCGTCGTGATCGCTCACTCCGGGCTCATTGAGCAGGGAGAGCTGATTCTCATCGTCGAAGACGCCGACCTTCTCGGTCGGCTCCTGCGGTTCCTCAGCCGAGGCAGCCGCATCTTCGAAGGCGAAGACTTCGTCATCGGTGGCGGCTTCGGGCTGGCCCGGAGCGGTGTGCGCTCCCTGCGGGTGAGTCTCGGGGTCCTCGGTTACCGCGCGCAGACGGGTCCGCGGCTCCTCCTCGGCGTGGCGGCGCTTGCGCAGGTTCTCCAGAATCCGACCGGTCTCGGCCTGATGATCGCGGGCTTGCTGCGACGGCGCCGAACCCGCGGTGGGGCGCACCGGTCCGTCTGCGGCGATCGACGCGGACGACTGATCGGTCGCCGGGAGGACATCGACCTCCTCGGTGTTCCTCTGTCGTTCGGCACCGCTGCCGTAGTTCGGGATCGGTCCGGTGTCGGTGGGACCGGAATCGGCGAGCCACTTAGCCTCGTCGTCGATCGGTGTCAGCGAACGGCGGTAGTAATGCCAGCTGGCGGTGCGGACACGATCAGCGGCGGTGAAGCTGAGCTGGATGTACCAGTTGCCGTCCTGCTGCTTCCAGGAATCCCACTCCATCGTCTCGATATCGACGTCGCGCATCGCCAGGCGTTCCTGACACAGCTCGATGAGCGGAGTCGGCTCGCCGTTGGGATCATGATCGGAATAGATGGGATGACGGCTGGCGAGGTAGGCGGTGCGTTCGCGTTCGGCCATCGCCGGACCTTCGTAGGTGCGCACGTATTCGATGTCGGCACCGGTGGCGGCCACGACCTCCTCGGCGTCCATGCCGCCGCGGATCATGGCCTGGATCTCTTTCGGGCGCACGGGAGTCTCGGACTTGGGGTGGGAGCGGTCCCTGCGGACCGCGGCGAAGAGAGCCTCATCGAGGACGACTCGGTACTGAAGCCCGTTCTCGTCGTTCAACAGCAGATGTGTGCCGTCTGCGTTGACTCCGTTCAAGATCAGTTCACGCATTGCCTTAAGCTCCTTTGTCGCGTCTCAGAAGCATCGTGTCACGTTCGGCGCGTCGTGCCGGGCAGATTTCCGCGCGAGTCGCGAAATCACGGGGCGGATCGGGAGCCGGCGGGGTGATTCTGTGAGCCTGGCCACGCGCGTGCGAGAAATATGCGATAGGGGAACCCGTGCGTCGGCTCGGACAGCGTGGCCTCCACGCCGCCGGCGTCGCCACGACACCGGCGAGGGCGGGCGTCGGACCCTCAGGTCGGCGTCTGCACCGTGAGTGGGCGCGGCTCACTTTGCGGACAGCGGGCCGAGCGGCTCTACAGTCTGTAAAATCGGGAAGGTGAATACGACTGCACCCATCGACGCCCTGATCCTCATGTCATTCGGAGGGCCGGAGGCCCCAGAAGAAGTGGTTCCATTCCTGCGCAACGTCACCGCCGGCCGCGGGATTCCCGAGGAACGGCTCGAGGAGGTGGGGGAACACTATTTCGGTTTCGGAGGCAAGTCTCCGATCAACGATCAGAACAAGGCACTGCTGGCCGCGTTGCGCGACGAACTCGATCGCCGCGGAATCGAGACCCCGCTGATCTGGGGCAATCGCAACTGGGATCCCTATCTCACCGATGAGGTGCGCAAGTTGGCACAAGACGGTGCCACGCAGTTCCTCTCGATCGACACCTCCGCGTATTCCTCCTACTCGTCGTGCCGACAGTACCGCGAGGACTTCGCGAAGACGATCGACACTCTCAAGGACGAGGGTCTCACCGTCTCGATCGACAAGATCCGCCAGTTCTACAACCATCCCGGCTACGCCGACGCCTGCGCCGACTGCCTCAACAACGGCCTCGCCGGTTTCCGGTCGAAGGTCGGGCAGATCGATTCGGCCAAGCACCGGATCCTCTTCGTCACCCACTCGATCCCGAACGTTATGCAGGACGCTTCAGAAGTGACCACCAACGGCTATCGGGCCCAGCACGAAGAACTCATCGACCACCTCATGGGGCGCATCGATGAGGCCGATCGTGTTCCGTCCGAACTCGTCTACTGCTCGCGTTCCGGCTCACCTGAGGTGCCATGGCTCGAACCCGATGTCAACGACCGGATGGCCGAACTCGCCGAGGACGGGGTGACCGGTGTCGTGCTCGTGCCCATCGGTTTCATCTCCGACCATATGGAGGTCGCTTTCGACCTCGACACCGAAGCGAAGGAGACTGCTGAAGAACTCGGTCTCGACTTCACCCGGGTCGACACCGTCGGCACCCATGACGCCTTCGTCAGAGGACTCGTCGACCTCGTCGAGGAGCGCGTGGCTCAGCTGCGCGGGGGAGACGTCGACGTTCCGGCTCTGCCCGGGACGAAGGCTCTGGTGCCCGGCAGCGGAGCCTGCAGCATCGACTGCTGCCGCGGCCGCATCGAACGTGCTACCTACCCGAACTGGGCCATGGCGAACTGAGTTCTGAAGACGAATGAGCCCTCCCTCACCGAATCGGTGAGGGAGGGCTCTTCTCTCTGCGTGTGTTCTTTCAGTGGTCCTCGGGGCTCGGGATGACCGGCAGGGCACCCGTCTCGGCCTGGATCACCTCGGCGATGGGACCGGTGTCGACATCGTTGCGTCCGGCCAATTCCATCAGGTTCTGCAGGTCGTCGATGAGATTTTCGACGAGGAAGTCGTCACCGGCAGAACGGGCCTCGTGAATGCGATGACGGACATCATCGATTCGTGTGTCGAGCTGATCAGCGAATTCACTCATTGTGGATCCGTCCTTCCTCGGGCCGCCTCCACAGGGGACGAACCCGGTATTCGACCGACAGAGCGTGCTGTCGGTGCTGTCTATCACAAGCATTCTTGCAGAGCATTTCGTGAACTCTATGTGTGCTCTGTCCATGCGGGCAAGCTGGTGACGAGAATCACCGCATCAGGTGCTCATTCCATCTTGCCAACGGCAAGCATACAGTGCACAATGCTGGGGACACATCTCGGAAGAGGAGGATATGCTCCTCTTCGGCACCCCCTCCGGACAGAGAGCGATGAGGCCATATGGCAACAGACTACGACGCACCTCGCAAGCAAGACGATGAGATCAAAAGCGATTCGATCGAGCAGCTCAAGGCCCAGCGTTCCCAGGCTCAGGCGAGCAAGATCGACGAAGACGAGACTGCAGTAGCCGAAGGCTTCGAACTTCCCGGTGCGGACCTGTCGAACGAAGAGCTCTCCGTTCGGGTCCTGCCGAAGCAGAACGACGAGTTCACCTGCATGGAGTGCTTCTTGGTCCGCCATCGTTCGCAGCTTGCGACCGAAGAAGGCGGTGTCCCCATCTGCACAGACTGTGCAGGCTGAATCGCTTCTCTTCGCGAACACCCGAAAACGGACCGCACCCTCGAAAGGGTCGCGGTCCGTTCTTCTCCCCTTACTACCTGACGGCGGCCAGTTTGTGGGGGTGACGGCTCGAGACGAGCCAGTAGGGGGTCGGATCCGTCTCATCGTCGAGATCGATGCGGACGACGGACTTCGCCCACGGGCGGATCTTGAGGAAGGCGCGGGCGTCGAGATCGACTCCGCGGGCCTGCCGGGCCTCCTCGCCGTCGAAGGCGACCGCACCCGGAACGAATGTGCGGTCGATATGAGCCTCGCCGACGAACAGCTGTCGTTCGGTGACGATGATCGTCAGCGTCAGCGAATTCAGCCACCAGGCGAAGAGGACGAAGCTGACGACGGGAAGGATGATGGTGCCGAGCTGCCAGACGGGCATGACCATGAGCGCCGTCGACAGAGCAGCCACCACGACGAGGATCCACATGCCGACCGAGGGGCGGACCTTCTCCTGATAGACCACATGGGTTCCGGATTGAGTTGTTGCCATGCGGCCATTGTCCCATAGCGAGAAGTTTGGCCACGCTCAGGCTGGAGCGTTAGAGTGCATCTTTGTGACGGAAACCGTGAAGATCAACCTCCAGCTCCTCGACGCGGGCATGAGCGCGCCCGGCTACGCGCATGCGAGCGACGCCGGTGCAGACCTGCATTCGGCGATCGACTTCGTGCTCGAACCGTTCGAGCGCCGTGTCGTTCCGACCGGAATCGCGATCGCCCTGCCGGAAGGCTATGCGGCATTCGTGCATCCGCGTTCGGGCCTGTCGAGCAAGCACGGAGTCACGGTCGTCAATGCGCCGGGCACCATCGACGCCGGCTACCGCGGCGAGATCAAGGTGCCGCTGATCAACCTCGACGCGAAGACTCCGCTGCGCTTCGTGCGCGGCGACCGCATCGCCCAACTTGTGATCCAGAAGATCGCTCACGCCGACTTCGACATCGTCGAATCCCTTGAAGACAGCGCCCGCGGCGCCGGGGGATTCGGATCCACCGGCGGAATCGTCGCCGGCTTCAGCGAAAAGGAGAAGTGAGGACTCATGGGACTGTTCTCCCGGTTCAAGAAATCCACACCGACCGATGACGACGTCCGCGCCGACGACGAACTCACTGACGACGATGAGCTCGACGCTCAGGACACCGACGCCGAGGCGGCCGATCGTGCAGATGACGACGCCGATGACGACGAGGCTGAGTCCGCAGAGGCAGCCGAGTCCGATGACGAAATCGACGAGGAAGAAGCGCTGCTGGAGAAGTCCGCACCCTTCGACCGGTCCGAGAAGGGCCCCTTCGACATCTCCGAGGAGTACCCGGAGCATGACCGCCTCGACCTCGGCGCGCTCAAGGTGCCCGTCGTCGACGGCATGCAGGTGCGCCTGGACACAGACGACGATTCTCAGCGCGTGCTGGCCGTCACCCTCATCCACGACGGTGGAGGCATCCAGCTGCAGGCGTTCGCGACACCACGCTCCGAAGGCCTGTGGAACACGGTGCGCGGTCAACTCGCCGAATCCGTGACCAAACAGGGTGGGGAATCGACCGAGCTGCACACCTCTCTCGGCAAGGAGCTGGCCATCGAGGTTCCGGCGAAGACGGAATCCGGTCGCCCCGGCAAACGCGCCATGCGCTTCGCCGGCATCGACGGACCACGCTGGTTCGTCCGCGCAGTGTTCTCCGGCAAGGCCGTGACCGATGACGAGGTGCGTGCCGAACTCTCCGCACTCTTCCGCGGAGTCGTCGTCGATCGCGGTGAGGAAGCGATGGCTCCCCGCGAGCTCATCGCACTGACCGCACCGCAGGTCGACCAGGACGAGGCGGAGGAGAAGAAGGACGAGGACGAGCTCAACCCCTTCGAACGCGGCCCCGAGATCACAGAAGTCCGCTGAGCGCTGATGCGGAACCTCATCCCTCGCCTCGTGCGCGACTTCGGATCTCGTGAGGCCGAGGCCCGGGCCGATCTGCGACTGGTCAGCCAGATCCCCGGGGTCATTCCGGTCGAAGAGCTGGAGGCGCGAAAGACCTCACGCATCGCCGGAGTCGTTTCAGCGACCACTCAGTCGTGCAGTGCCGACAGCCCCAGGCTCGACATCACCGTCGCCGACGGCACCGGCGAAGCCCGCGCCCAATTCCTCGGACGCCGGGAGATCAGCGGCATCCGTCCCGGATCTCTCATCGTCTTAGAAGGACGGTTCTGCGGCAAGGACGGAGTGCTCACCGCACACAATCCCGTCTACGAACTCCTGCAGACCCGCGACGACTCCGACGACTGACCGTCCCTAGGGGCCGGGCAGCCGTCGGCCGCAGAACTGACGCTTTCGGCCGCAGACGACCGGGCTCAGCCCTCTGCGTTCTCGTCGGTCTTCGCAGTCTCCTGCAGCAGAGTGAGCAGCGCCGGCTCCTGATCGGGGGAGGAGAGGAAGAACAGTTCGTCTCCGGCCTCGATGACATCATCGGCGCTGGGAGCGAACGCCCGCGAATTGCGGATGATCGCCACCAGCACGGTATCGAGCGGGAATGTGATCCCACCGACGCGCTCGGCCACGAGCTCGGCGTTCTCGTGCACGGTGAACTCGAGCAGTCCCGCCTGCCCGCGTTCGAAGCTCATGAGGTGGACCAGGCCGCCGACTTCCACGGCCTCCTCGACGAGCGCGGTCATCAGGCGCGGAGTGGAGACGGCGACATCGACCCCCCAGTTGTCGTCGAAGAGCCATTCGTTCTTCGGATTGTTCACGCGCGAGACCGTCCGCGGCACCCCGAACTCGGTCTTCGCCAACAGGGATAGCACCAGATTGGTCTTGTCATCTCCCGTCGCGGCCACGACGACATCGGCTTCCTCCAGCCCTCCCTCGGCGAGACCGGCGAGTTCGCACGCATCGGAGAGCAGCCATTCGGCACCCGGAATGCGCTCATGGCCCAGCGCCTCCTTGCTCTGGTCGATGAGCAGGACTGAATGGTCCTTGTCCAGCAGCTCCCTGGCTACCGAACGTCCGACGGAGCCGGCTCCTGCGATGATGACCCTCATTCTTCTTCCTCTACGGTTCGCACGGGCTGATCGAGGATCCGTTCGATCTCGCCGAGGCGGTCGACCGGAGCCATGAGATGGACGAGGTCGCCGTCCTGGAGGAGCAGATCATCGTGGGCGACGATGCCCTCAGACAGGCGGGTGACATAGGCGACCCGAGCCTTGGTCCGTGTTTCGATCTCCTTGATCGGACGGGCTACCCAGCCAGGATCCAGATGCACCTCCGCCAGGACGAGGTTGCCGGAGGGCTCACGGTATTCGGTGATCGACCCCTGCGGGACGAGCTTGCGCATCACCTGCTCGGCCGTCCACCGCACAGTGGGCACGGTGGGGATGCCGAGACGTTCGAAGACCTGCGCGCGGTCGGGATCGTAGATGCGGGCGGCGACATTGCTCACCCCGAAGGTCTCACGAGCGACACGCGCGGCGAGGATATTCGAATTGTCACCGCTGGAGACGGCGGCGAAGGCGAAGGCCTCGGCGGTCTTCGCCTGGGACAGGGTCTCGCGGTCGAAACCGACGCCGGTGATCGTCGAACCGCTGAAATCCCGACCGAGCTTGAGGAATGCGTCGGGGTCCCGGTCGACGACTGCGACGGAGTGCCCATTCGCATCAAGGGCTTTGGCCAGGGAGGCCCCGACTCGACCGCAGCCCATAATCACGAAGTGCATGGGTAATCCTTCCCGCAGTGATCTACCATTGGTTGCCGTGGCCAGCAGTTTTTCTGATGCCGTCAAAAGACTACTCGTTGGACGGCCCTTCCGCAGTGAGGACAGGCGTGCGCCTGCGCTGAAGAAGCGCATCGCGATGCCCGTCTTCGCCTCCGACATGCTCTCATCGGTGGCCTACGCCCCCGATGAGATCCTGCTGGCACTGTCGCTGACCTCACTTGTGGCCCTGACCGTCGCCCCCTGGATCGGTGTGGCCGTCGGCATCGTCATCCTCGTGATCGTCGCCTGTTACCGCATCAACGTCAAGGCGTACCCTGCCGGCGGCGGTGACTACGAGGTGGCCTCGAAGAACCTCGGCTCCGGTGCCGGGCTCGTCGTCGCCGCGGCCCTCCTCGTCGACTATGTGCTCACCCTGGCCGTGTCGATGACGGTCTTCGCCGCCTACATCACCACGGCGTTCCCGATGCTCGCGCCCTACCGTGTGCCCGTAGCCATTGTCGGTATCCTGCTCATCTGCTTCGCCGGTCTGCGCGGTTCCCGGGCCACTCCGATGCTGCTGGCCGTGCCGACCTACCTGTTCCTCGGTGCCGTGTTCCTCACGATGTCGGTCGGTCTCATCCGCGTCGGGCTCGGTGACACCCCGCATGCCCAGACCGCCGACTACACGGTCGTGCACAGCAACATCGGCGATCAGGCGACGCTCGGCCTGGCCACCGTCCTCATCGTCCTGCGCGCGTTCTCGTCCGGAGCGGTCGCGCTGGCCGGTGTGCAGACCGTGGCCACAGCGGTTCCGGCGTTCAAGAAGCCGCGCGGCAAGAACGCCGGCAACACCCTGCTTCTGTCGGGACTGCTCGCCGCCCTCATGCTCACGGGGCTGACCTATCTGGCGTCGGTCACTGGAATCAAATACGTCGACGACCCGCATCTCTATCTCGTCCGCGGCGACGGCAGCCCGGTCAGTGCCGAATACGAACAGGAACCCGTCCTCGCGCAGCTGGCGCACGCGATCTTCGACAACGCGCCGGCGATGTTCTTCATCGTCGTCCTCATCACCGCGCTCGTGCTCATCGCCGCTGCGAACACTGCGGTCGAGGGTTTCCCGGGACTGGCCTCTCGGTTAGCCCGCGACGAATTCCTGCCAAGGCAGCTGGCGACGAAGGGCGATCGACTCACCTTCTCCAACGGCATCCTGCTGCTGGCCGCAGCGGCGATCGTCCTCGTCGTCGCCACGTCCGCCTCGGCGACGGTGCTCATCCAGCTCTACCTCGTCGGGGTCTTCGCCAGCTTCGTCCTCGGCCAAGCGGGAATGGTCCTGCACTGGCGCAAACGGCTGCGCCTGGTCATCGATTCGAAGACCCGGATACGGATGCACTTCAACCAGGTCGTCAACGCCGTCGGCTGCGTGCTCGCCGCCGGCGTCCTCATCGTCGTCATCGTCTCGAAGTTCCTCGCCGGCGCCTGGCTGGCGGTCGTCGCCATGGCCGGTCTCTACCTCGTCATGGGCGCCATCCACCGCCATTATTCGCGTGTGGCCCGCGAGCTCGCCCCCGACGCGGACGTGAACTCACGGACGATCCCGTCGAACACCCACGCCATCGTCGTCGTCAGCGAAATCGACAAACCGACGATGCGGGCCCTCTCCTACGCCCGGGTGACCCGGTCGAGCCAGCTCGAAGCCGTCACTGTGGCCGTGGACGAAGAGGCCGCGGCCGGTCTGCAGAAACGATGGAACGAGATGGAGCTGCCGGTGCCGCTGACCGTGCTCGGCTCGCCGTACCGCGAACTCGTCCGCCCGATGCTCGCCCATATCCTCGCCATCCGCCGCAGGTCGCCCAGGGACCTCGTCATCGTCTACATTCCGCAGTTCGTCGTCGGTCGCTGGTGGGAGCACATCCTGCATAACCAGGTGGCTCTCAAACTGCGCACCCGATTGCTGTTGGTGCCCAATGTCGTCGTGGTGTCCGTGCCCTGGCGACTGAAATCCTTCTCTCGACAGTACGGCGGAGACGGACCCGATTCCGACACCTCGCTGTACAGACAGGCCTAGAACACGCATGAACGACACTTCGGTTCCCGCCCAGGACCTCACCCTCGACATCGAGGCACCGGCGGCCGGCGGCACCTCCATCGCCCGACACGACGGTCAGGTCGTCTTCGTCTCCGGGGCCCTGCCCGGTGAGAAGGTCCGAGTCCGCACCGAGGCGGGGCCGCCTGCCCGGTTCCTCCGCGCCGCTGTCACCGAGGTGATCGAGGCCTCGGCTCACCGCGTCCCCGATCGTCGTCTCGACTATGTTCCCGGCGATTCTGTCGACGGTTCCGGTGCGGGGTTCGCTGCAGGCCCCGGTGCTGGGGCCGTGCCGCCTTCGGCCGGGTTCGGCGGAATGGAATTCGCCCACGTCGACCTCGCCCACTCCCGTCGGCTCAAGGCCGAGGTGCTGAATGACCAGCTTCAGCGCATCGGACATATCGACCGCGCCGCTGAGGTGCTGCCCGCGCCGGGCGAGACGGACGGCACGGACTGGCGCACCCGCGTGCAGCTGGCCGTCGACGATGAGGGCCGCGCCGGAATGCTCGCCCCCAGATCACACGAGGTCATCCCCGTGACCACGCCCCCTCTGGCCGCCGGGCCCTTGCACGATCTCGACATGACGACACTGCGTGTGCCGGGAGTCCGCCGACTCGAATTGGCGTGGGCCGGCGACCATGGTGCGCTCATCGTCCGTGGTCGGCCCACTGTGCAGGTCCTGGACGAGATCGAGTCCTGGCTGCCGACGTCGTTCTCCCTCCTCGCCGAGGCGGCCGGATCGGAGAAGAGTCATGGTCGTGGTCGCGGGGGTCGTCCCCGTGGTCGCGGTCGTTCCCATGCGCCCGCTCCGTTCCTGCGCGTGATCCGCGGAGACCGCACCCTGACCGAAACGGTCGACGGTCGTGACTTCACCGTCGGCGCCGACGGATTCTGGCAGGTCCACCGGGATGCGGCTGCACTGCTCAGCTCGGAGGTCGTTACAGCGCTGCCTGCCGATGTCGAGGCGATCACCGACCTCTACTGCGGGGTCGGGCTCCTCGGCATCATTGCCGCCCGGGATGCCGGAGCGCCTCTGTTCGGGGTCGAAGGGGTGGAGGCAGCCATTGCTCATGCTCGAGACAATGCCGCCGATCTCGAGTCCCGATTCCTCGCTCTCAGCGTGGATCGGGCCCGATTGCCCGATTCGGACGTCATCATCCTCGACCCGCCACGGGCGGGCGCCGGGAGGAAGGCCGCCTCGGCGATCATCGAATCAGCGGCAAGGACCGTGGTCTACGTGTCCTGTGACCCGGCCACGCTGGCCCGGGACCTCGCGGCGCTCACCGGCGGGGGATTCTCGATCTCGAGCCTCACCGGATTCGACCTCTTCCCGCTGACCTCGCACTTGGAGACGGTGACAGTCCTCAGGCGGTGACCGACCGGCGGGGGAGGAGGACGAGCGCGATGAGGGCGATGAACGTCGTGAGGAAGCCCCACAGTCCCCACCAGCCGCCCGACCGGCCCTTCTCCTTTGCGAATGAGCTGCAGACCACGGCGAAGATGATGCCGACGAGCAGTGCGCCGAAGCCGAATCCGGCGCCTAGGGTGAACGGGTCCATAGGATCTCCTCGGGGATGGCAGGCGAGTGCGCTGCTTCTTTGAGTGTGCTGTCCACGCTAGGCCGCGCGACCCGGCCGCGGCCCTGGTGATGACCGCACGAGGGCCTGCGGAAAACCCGATCGCAGGGTTTCGCGCCTCTGTGTGCCATGGTGGTCAAAGCCCCTCAAATGCGATAGAATTTATCTTGACGTCAAGATACTTTTGGAAACATATGTGTCGCGTAAATCGGTGCGTGATGCAAGGGTCCGACCGCCGAGTCGAACGGACCCGGTTTCTTGGATGAGTGTCGGATGAAACAGGAGAATCACGATGAGCAACGTCGATACGTTCAAATCGAAGAGCACCCTGACCGTGGGCGATAAGGATTATGAGATCTATCGCCTGGACCAGGTCAAAGGGTCCGAGAAGCTTCCCTTCAGCCTCAAGGTGCTGTTGGAGAACCTGCTGCGCACGGAAGACGGCGCAAACATCACTTCGGAACATATTGAAGCCCTCGGCAGCTGGGACCCCAATGCCGAACCCGATACAGAGATCCAGTTCACCCCCGCCCGCGTGGTGATGCAGGACTTCACCGGTGTGCCCTGCATCGTCGACCTCGCCACCATGCGCGAGAAGGTCGTCGAGCTCGGCGGCAACCCGGATCAGGTCAACCCGCTGGCTCCGGCCGAGCTGGTCATCGACCACTCGGTGCAGATCGACCGCTTCGGCACCGCCGACGCCGTCGAACTCAACATGGACATCGAATACCAGCGCAACGGTGAGCGCTACCAGTTCCTGCGCTGGGGCCAGACCGCATTCGAAGACTTCAAGGTCGTGCCTCCGGGCATGGGCATCGTCCACCAGGTCAACATCGAGCACCTGGCTCGCGTGGTCATGCCGCGCGAGGTCAACGGAGTCCTCCGTGCCTACCCGGACACCCTCGTCGGAACCGACTCGCACACCACGATGGTCAACGGCCTCGGTGTGCTCGGTTGGGGCGTCGGCGGTATCGAGGCTGAGGCCGCCATGCTCGGCCAGCCCGTGTCGATGCTCATCCCGCGCGTCGTCGGCTTCAAGCTCACCGGTGAGATCCCCTCCGGCGTCACGGCCACGGATGTCGTTCTCACGATCACCGATATGCTCCGCCAGCACGGAGCCGTCGGCAAGTTCGTCGAGTTCTACGGCAAGGGCGTCGCCGAGGTGCCGCTGGCCAACCGCGCCACCATCGGCAACATGAGCCCCGAGTTCGGTTCGACCGCAGCGATCTTCCCGATCGACGAAGTCACCATCGACTACCTCAAGCTCACCGGCCGGTCGGAAGAGCAGATCCAGCTCGTCGAGGACTACGCCAAGACGCAGGGACTCTGGCACGATCCGGAGAACGAAGTCGAGTACTCCGAGTACCTCGAACTCGACCTGTCCACCGTGGTGCCTTCGATCTCCGGACCGAAGCGCCCGCAGGACCGCATCGAGCTCTCCGATGCCAAGAGCCAGTTCGCCAAGGACATCCACAACTACGCCGCTCCCGGCGAGGAGTCGAAGTCCGTGGACGTCAGCACCGCTGACGGACGCAGCTTCGAGCTGGCCAACGGTGCCGTGGCGATCGCTTCGATCACGTCCTGCACCAACACCTCGAACCCCTCGGTGATGATGGCCGCCGGCCTGCTGGCACGCAATGCCCGCAAGCGCGGACTCAACTCGAAGCCGTGGGTCAAGACCTCGATCGCACCGGGCTCGAAGGTCGTCACCGAGTACTACAACAAGGCCGGCCTCATCGAGGACCTCGAAGCGCTGAACTTCTACATCGTCGGCTACGGCTGCACCACCTGCATCGGCAACTCCGGTCCGCTGGACTCGGAGATCTCGAACAGCATCCAGGACAACGACCTCTCGGTCACCGCAGTCCTGTCGGGCAACCGCAACTTCGAGGGCCGCATCAGCCCCGACGTGAAGATGAACTACCTCGCTTCGCCTCCGCTGGTCATCGCCTACGCACTGGCCGGCACCATGGACTTCGACTTCGAGAACCAGCCTCTGGGCAAGGACGCGCAAGGCGTCGACGTCTACCTGGCCGACCTGTGGCCCTCGCCTGAAGAGGTTGAGTCGGTCATCGCCTCGTCGATCTCGACCGATATGTTCGATAAGGAATACGGTCGCATCTTCGACGGTGACGAGCGCTGGCAGCAGCTCGACACCCCCGAAGGCAAGGTCTTCGAGTGGGACGATGAATCGACCTACGTGCGCAAGCCCACCTTCTTCGACGGCATGGGTCTCAAGCCCGAAGCCGTCAAGGACATCAAGGGTGCCCGCGTGCTCGCGAAGCTCGGCGACTCGGTGACCACCGACCACATCTCGCCCGCAGGTTCCTTCAAGGCCGACACCCCGGCCGGAAAGTACCTCGTCGAGCACGGCGTCGAGCGCAAGGACTTCAACTCCTACGGCTCGCGTCGCGGCAACCACGAAGTCATGATCCGCGGAACCTTCGCGAACATCCGTCTGCAGAACCAGCTCCTCGACGGAGTCCAGGGTGGCTTCACCCGCGACTTCTCGCAGGAGGGCGGACCGCAGACCACGATCTACGACGCCTCCGTGAACTACCAGGCCGCCGGCACCCCGCTGGTCGTCCTCGGTGGCAAGGAGTACGGCTCGGGATCCTCGCGTGACTGGGCTGCCAAGGGCACGAAGCTGCTCGGCGTCGAGGCCGTCATCACCGAAAGCTTCGAGCGCATCCACCGCTCGAACCTCATCGGCATGGGCGTTCTGCCACTGCAGTTCCCCGCCGGCGAATCCGCTGATTCGCTCGGACTCGACGGCACCGAGACCTTCTCCATCGAAGGCGTCACGGAGCTCAACGAGGGCAAGACCCCGGCGACCGTCAAGGTCACCGCCGAGAAGGAAGACGGCACGAAGGTCGAATTCGACGCCGTCGTCCGCATCGACACCCCGGGTGAAGCCGACTACTACCGCAACGGCGGCATCCTGCAGTACGTTCTGCGTCAGCTCGCAGAAGCCTGATCGCAGGAGACGCTGAGGTGCTGTGAGTCTCGGACTCTCGGCGGTCGGTTCGCGCTGAGGCGCTGATCCGGAGCAGATCGAAGGCCGGTGGGATGTTTCCCACCGGCCTTCGTCGTGCCCGGACGCGTGCGACGGTGCCGTTGATCGAGCATCCCTCACCGTTCGCGTCACGTCCTCGACGCAGTTCGGCATCCGTCACCGCTAGTGACAAAACTCACCGCTGCCAAGGAATCCGTCACCGTTAGTGACAAATCGCCTCGTTTCAGCGGTGCGCTGTGCGGCGAAGGGTGAGGGATGGTCACTTTCGAGCGGGGTTGAGAGTGAGCCTGAGCGCGTCCGCGGGAATCCGTGCGCTGGTGGTCGGCCGCCTCGGCGTGGGTGGGTGTGGGCGCGAATGCGACCATGACTCATCGGCAGTCGCTCAACGCCGTGCTACGACGGGGTGGTGTGCCACGAACGGTGAGTGGTGCGTTCGCAATGGTGTGAATAGCCGGCGCCGAGGCGGTGTGACGGGAAGGCTGAGGGGTACTGCAGAGCGGCGGTGTGCCGCGAAGGGTGAGGGACGCATCTGTGAGAGATAGGATGGGGCGGATGGAATCTGTCCGCCAACGATGTCGTCAGAACTGAGGCCGCATGACCTTTCTCGAATCCCTCGGCTCGCCCGCCGATCTGCGTCGACTCGACGCCTCAGAATGCGAAGTGCTGGCCAAAGAGATCCGCGACTACCTCATCACGACCGTGTCCGGCACCGGCGGACACCTGGGACCCAACCTCGGCGTCGTCGAACTGACGATGGGCATCCACCGCACCTTCGACTCTCCGCGAGACACGATCATCTTCGACGTCGGCCACCAGACATATGTGCACAAGCTGCTCACCGGTCGGCGGGAGGAGTTCTCCACCCTCCGGCAGCGCGACGGCCTCTCCGGCTACCCGAGCCGGCGTGAGAGCGAGCACGACGTCGTCGAGAACTCCCACGCCTCGGCCTCCCTGTCCTGGGCCGACGGCATCGCCAAGGCCCGCCAGCTCACCGGTGAGCGAGACCGCCACGTCGTCGCCGTCATCGGCGACGGAGCCCTGACCGGGGGAATGGCCTGGGAAGCGCTCAACACCATCGCCGCCGACACCTCCACCCCGCCGAGGCGGTTGGTCATCGTCGTCAACGACAACGGTCGCTCCTACGCCCCGACCGTCGGCGGATTCGCCGCCCACCTTGACGAACTGCGCACCACCTCGAGCTACGAGAGGCTGCTCACCTGGGGCAAGGAGACACTCCGCCAATCCGGCCGACCCGGCCGCGCCGCCTACAGCGCCATCCACGGCGTCAAACGCGGACTCAAAGACATGGTCAGCTCACCCGAGACCGGAATGTTCGACGAACTCGGCATCAAATACTTGGGCCCCGTCGACGGACACGACCTGCCCTCGGTCGACAAGGCCCTCCAACTGGCCAAACAGTTCGACGGCGGCCCCATCATCGTCCACATGATCACGCAGAAGGGGCACGGATTCGACCCGGCCGTCAACGACGACGCCGACCAGTTCCACTCCGTCGGCGTCATCGACCCCGTCACCGGGAGATCGACACCGTCGAAATCGACGTCATGGACCTCCGTGTTCGGCACCGAGATCTGCGCACTCGCCGAGGAACGCGAGGACATCGTCGCCATCACCGCCGCCATGCTCCTGCCCGTGGGGCTGGCGAAATTCGCCGAGGAGTTCCCCGACCGCGTCTTCGACGTCGGCATCGCCGAACAGCATGCGGTCGCCTCGGCCGCGGGCCTTTCCTACGGCGGGTTGCACCCCGCCGTGTGCATCTACTCCACGTTCCTCTCCCGCGCCTTCGACCAGGTGCTCATGGACGTCGCCCTCCACCGCCAGGGCGTGACCTTCGTCCTCGACCGCGCTGGAATCACCGGCCCCGACGGAGCCAGTCACCACGGAATCTGGGACATCGCGATGCTGCGCGTCGTCCCCGGACTGCGCCTGGCCGCACCGCGTGACGCCGCACGGCTGACCGAAGAGCTGCGCGAAGCCGTCACCGTCTCGGACGCCCCGACCGTGGTGAGATTTCCCCGCGGCAGCGTCGGGACCGACATCCCCGCGCTGAGGCGGCTCGACGACGGCGTCGACATCCTCCGTGAGGGGCCGACCGGGTCGAGGTCCGATGTGCTCATCGTCTCCGTCGGACCCTTCGCCACGTTGGCCGGTGACGTCGCCGACCGCCTCGCAGAGCAGGGACTGAGAGCGACGATCATCGACCCCAGATGGGTGCTGCCAGTGCCCTCATCCGTCATCGACCTCGCGGCCGACCACAGTCTGGTGGCCGTCATCGAAGACGGAGTGAAGATCGGCGGTGTGGGTTCACAGATCCGCTCCGACCTGCGCGAAGCCGATTCGCGGATCGGGGTGCTCGAACTCGGCGTGCCCGACGAGTTCCTGCCGCAGGGGACACGTGAAGAGATCCTCGCCGAGGTGGGCCTCGACGTCGACACGATTGTGTCCGAAATCCTCAGGGCCCTGCCCGCCGAGGTGGCCGATCGAGCCGATCAGAGTTCCCGCCGCGCGGTGTGAGATCTGGCCCCCAGGGGCAACGCGGGCCCGACGCTCGAACCGCGGGACTTGAGCGTGAGTTCAGGCCTGGGGGAGTCCGGCCAGGGTCTTCTTCAGCACGGGGGCACTGAGCTCGATCTGCCAGGGTCGGGCTCCCGCCTCGGCGAGGTAGCCCTCGACGTCGACGTTCGGCTCCGCGGCCAGGGACTTCACGATTGCCGGCTGGAGGAGCACATCGTGGGGGATCGTCAGCTCTTCGGAGAGCTCCGACATTGCGGCCTTGAGCGCCGCCACCCGCTCTTTGAGCTCCGCCGGGTTGAATTCGCTGCGTTTCGAGCGTCCGCGCTCGGACCGTCCCGGCAGCTCTTCGGCCGCCAAACGGGAGGCCTTGCGGTAGGCACGGAAGAGTCGGGCCGCCTCGGCACGGGAGAGCCTGCGCCACTGAGCCAGGATATCGTCGCTGGACTTCACACCGGATTGGGCGAGCGCGACTAGCTCACGATCGCGCAGGATCTTCGTGGGAGCCAGATCGGCCTCACGGGCCATGGAGTCACGGGCCTGCCAGAGCTCACGGACTCGGGCGATGTCGCGGCGGGACCTGATCTTCGACAGTCCATGCGTGCGTCGCCACGGCTCATCGAAATGCTTCGGCGTGAAATCGAGCAGATGCGTGAACTCCTGCTGCGCAAACTCCCACCGGTCAGAGTCGAGAAGCTGCTGGTGGAGGATGTCGCGGATCGGCAGGAGCACTTCGACGTCGAGGGCGGCATAGTTCAGCCACTCCTTCGGCAGCGGACGCGTCGACCAATCGGCGGCCGAATGCTCTTTCGCCAGCCGCACCCCCAGGGTGCGTTCGGCGACCGCGGCCAGCCCGAACTTCTCCCATCCGAGCAGCCTGGCGGCCAGCTCGGTGTCGAACAGAGCCGCCGGGCGCATTCCTCGCTCCTGCAGGCACGGCAGATCCTGTGTCACCGAATGGATGACCCACTCGTCGGAGCCGAGAGCCGGGTTGAGGTCGCTGAGGTCACCGAGCGTCTCGGAATCGAGGAGGAAGGTGCCCGCGCCTTCGCGTCGCAGTTGGACGAGGAAGGCACGCTGTCCGTATCTGATGCCGGAAGCGCGTTCGGCGTCGACTGCGATCGGACCGTTGGCGGCGGCTAGATCGGCAATCGAGGAGGAGAGGTCCTCTCTGGTGTCGACGACGTCGGGGATGCCGTTCGCGGGTGTTTCCAAAAGCGGTAGTTCAGTTGTCATCGACGGCGCCCGGGCAGGGCTGTGACTCCTTCAGGAAGTGGTGGCAGTCCGGCGACTGTGCTGAGCAGATCGATCCAGGCCTCGAAGTGATTGCCGATCAGATCCGGTTCGTCAATCACGGGTGTCCACGAGGCGCGCAGCTCCAAGTCTATCGTGGCCGGGCGGTCGGCCAAGGTGCCGAAGCTCTCGGACAGCACGCGTGTGGTCGTCCCGCCGGCGGCGAGCACTTGGCAGTCGTTGGCATCGAGGGCATCTTCGAGCCAACTCCATGCCACATGCCCGAGCATCGTCTCATTGCCGAGTTCGTGTTCGAGTTCGGCGCGGATATAGGAGACGACCCGGAACGAGCCTTCCCACTCCTCGGGGGCGGCGGGGTCGAAGAGGACGACGATGCGGCCGGTGGCGAGTTCGTCGATGGCCTCGCCGCTGGCTCGCAGAAAGGTCTCATCGGCGCTGACCTCGGCCCCGAGCGCATAGGAGTAGGGGGCCAGACGGGCCGGGGCGGGAATCTCGGAAATCGACACGTTGTTCGTGCTGCGCGCCTGACGCAGCACCGACGTCACGGCGGAGAACTCTGCCGGAATGCGATTGAGAGGTGAGGTGTTGACCACAGTTGCCACGATAGATCAGCCGTGCGGACAGAGGAATCATCCACGCCGAGGCGGCCCCGGACAATCCGTCGGACCGTGTCCTCGGCCGAATGCTGAGACGGCAAGACGGCCCGTCTTGAAACCGCCGTCGAGTGGGCATGAGCGATCGAAGAATGGGAAGATGGCCCCATGACATCACCCCTGTTGGCTGCCCTGCGTTCGGAGCCGGTTTCGCACACTCCCGTCTGGTTCATGCGGCAGGCCGGCCGCTCCCTGCCTGAGTACCGCAAGCTGCGCGAAGGCACTCAGATGCTCGATGCCTGCCGCGACCCCGAGATGGTCTCCGAGATCACCCTCCAGCCGGTCCGTCGTCACGGCGTCGACGCAGCCATCTTCTTCTCCGATATCGTCGTCCCGCTCCAGGCCGCCGGGGTCGATGTGGAGATCGTTCCCGGCGTCGGCCCGGTCATCGCCTCCCCGGTGCGCTCCCGCGCCGATATCGACGCCCTGCCCGATCTCGACGCCGCCGATATCCCGGACATCACGGAATCGATCCAGCGGGTGACCGCCGAACTCGGCGATGCCACCCCGCTCATCGGGTTCGCCGGTGCCCCGTTCACCCTGGCCAGCTACCTCATCGAAGGCGGTCCGAGCAAGAACCACGAGAAGACGAAGTCACTCATGGTCTCCGACCCCGAGGCGTTCTCGGCCCTGCTGAGCAAGCTTGCGAAGATGTCGGCGACATTCATCGACGTGCAGCTGAACGCCGGCGCCAAGGCCTTCCAGCTCTTCGACTCCTGGGCAGGCTACCTCGCTCGGGAGGACTACGAGAACCACGTCCTCGAACACTCCACTGCAGTCTTCGACGCACTGTCCGGACACGATGTGCCCAGCATCCACTTCGGGGTGCAGACCGGTGAGCTGCTCGGCTCCATTGCACTGGCCGGATCGACGACCGTCGGCGTCGACTTCCGCGTCGACTTGGCCGATGCCGCCACTCGCGTCAAGCCCGGTCAGGCACTTCAGGGCAACTTGGACCCGGCCCTGCTCTTCGCCCCGTGGGAGGCGCTGTCCGCCCGCGTCGAGGCGATCGTGCGCAAGGGGCTCGAACTCGACCGCGGCTTCGTCTTCAACCTCGGCCACGGCGTCCTGCCCGACACCGACCCCGAGGTGCCCGGACGCGTCGTCGAACTCGTCCACCGCGTCTCGGCCGAGATCCTCGGCAGCCGCGGCTGATCGAATGTCTCAGATCACCGTCGTCGGAGGAGGGATCTCCGGACTCGTCGCCGCCTATCGTCTCTCCGCCGACCACCGAGTGACCGTGCTGGAAGCCGGCGACCTCCTCGGCGGCTGTCTGAAAGCGACCACTCTCGATAGTGCCGTACCCGTGGGCATCGACGCGGGAGCCGAAGCGAGCCTCAACCGGCGTCCGGAGACCAGGAACCTGGCCGCCGAACTCGGCCTCGACTCGGTGTTCCCCTCGACCCGGCACAGATCGCAGGTGCTCAGCCGGGGAAGCCTGCACGCGATTCCCAAACGGACGATCATGGGTGTGCCGGCCGAAGCGGCCGAGGTCGAATCCCTCATCGGCACCGAGGCCGCCGCTCGCTTGGCGGCCGAACGGATCACCCCGCCGATCGAGGGTGATGACGTCTCGCTCGGGGACTTCCTGTCCGCGCGCCTCGGCGACGCCATCGTCGACGAACTCGTCGACCCGCTGCTCGGCGGCGTCTACGCCGGTCGCTGCCGGGACCTGTCCCTGGCCGAAACGGTGCCCGCGCTGCTGCCCGCCGCCGTCGAGGGCACCTCGGTGCTCGACCTCGTCACACAGCTCCTCGCCGCTCGCGACGCCCAGACCGCGTCGGCAGGGAACCCGGAACCGGTGTTCATGAGCTTCGAAGGCGGAATCAACCGCCTCATCCCGGCCCTGCACGAGGCGATCGTGCTGGGCGGCGGGACGGTCCGTCTCGGTGCCGGTGTCACCGGGATCGACCGGGACGGTGAGAGGTGGATCGTCCGCGGCCAGGGGGACGACATCGAATCCGATGGGCTCGTTCTCGCCACGCCCGCGCATGTGACCGCCGGGCTGCTGGCGTCGGTGGCCCCGGAATCGGCGAGCCGCCTCGGCGAGATTCCCTATGCCTCCACTGCCTTGGTCGCCGCCCTCGTCGACCTCGGGGGAGTGGAGCTGCAGGGCTCGGGGTTCCTCGTCCCCGCGACCGAGGGCACGTTCATCAAGGCCTCGACTTTCGTGTCGAACAAATGGCCGTGGACGGCTGACCATATCCCCGCGGGGACGGCCCTGGTGCGGATGAGCATCGGACGCTTCGGCGACGGACCCGAGGTGTGGAGCAGATTCTCCGATGAGGAGATCGTCGAACGCGCCTTCGCCGACTGGCAGACGATCACCTCCCGTCCGGAATCGCAGCTGCTGGGCTCGGAAGTCCAGCGCTGGAACTCCGCACTGCCGCAGTACCTGCCCGGCCACGCCGGACGCCTCGCTGTCATCGACGCCGAGATCGCGTCGCTGCCCGGCCTCGAACTCGCCGGATCCGCCTATGGGGGAGTCGGCATTCCCGCCTGCATCGCCCGCGCGGACGCCGCGGCCCAGAGACTGAACTGACCCGCAGTCGACCATCATGACACTTCAGAATGAAGAGCAGACAGAAGGAGCAGATATGAGCGAATACACTCAGCCCACCGACACCCAGATCGAAGAAGCGAACGAGCAGACGCGGTATATCGCCTACTCCGTCTTCGCCTCTGCCGGAGAACTCGGCGATGCCGACCGCAGAGAACTCGCCAATGAGCTGCATGCGGCTCTCGAGCCCCTGAAGGAACGCGGTCTGATCGTGCGCGGAATCTACGACGTCTCCGCCCTGCGCGCCGATGCCGACGTCATGTTCTGGTACCACGCCCCCGAAATCGAGGTCGTCCAGGCCGCATACTCGGCGATCCGCCGCAGCCTGATCGGCGGAGTGCTCGAACCCGTCTGGTCCGTCGTCGGAATCCACCGCCCGGCGGAGTTCAACAAGGCGCACCTGCCCGCGCTGCTGACCGATCCCGAACCCGGCGATTACATCTGCGTGTACCCGTTCGTGCGGTCCTACGACTGGTACCTCCTCGACCCCGCCGAACGGGCGAAGATGCTGCGCGACCACGGCATGGCCGCCGCCGGGTACAAGGACATCAAGGCGAACACGATCGCCTCCTTCGCCCTCGGCGACTACGAATGGCTGCTGGCCTTCGAGGCCGCCGAACTCCATCGCATCGTCGACCTGATGCGCGACCTGCGCAACACCGAGGCGCGCCTGCATGTGCGCGAAGAGGTTCCGTTCTACACCGGACCGCGTCGCGAACTCGTCGACATCATCTCCGGCTGGCGCTGACCGAACGTCATTGACCCGATCGGGACTGAGGCAGAGAGCAGGTCGCCCGGCCGGGGCCGAGACAGCGGGAAAGGGCCGCCGCACCGATTCGGTGCGGCGGCCCTGCGTATGGTCGGGGAGCGACCGGCGGCTACTTGATGCCCTTCTTCACCACATAGGAATGGCCGTTGGCGTCGGTGCGCATCTCCAGCCCCATGGCATCGAGCTGCTGGTGTCGCAGCGTCTCGTCCTCGAAGTATCCGCCCGGGCGCGTGTTGTCTACCTGCGCCGGCCCGACGATCTTGCGGAAGAAGTTGTTGAGCCAGCCCACTCCGCGCTGAGACTCCGGATACTGGTTCTTCTTCCGTGCCGAATTCTTCTGCTTCTTGTCCTGCTTCCGGTTCGAACCATCGGGTGAAGGCTGCAAGGCGGACGACATAGCGAGGATCCTATCGACGAGGTGCCGCTTGGGCGAGGACTGGGCAGGTTTCACCTATAGTGTACACTAACCATTAGGGCACTAAGTAATATTCGAAGAGTATGCACGCCCTGGTTGCCGACACGGAGGATCGACGACACACGATGCTGGAATCCGAAGGTTCGACGGAGCCGCTGGACAACCCGCTGGCGCTGGAAAGCCAGATCTGCTTTGCTCTGGCGGTGGCGTCCCGCGGGGTGATCGGCGCGTATCGCTCCGTGCTCGAACCCATCAGTCTGACGCATCCGCAGTATCTGGTCATGCTTGCGCTGTGGCAGCACGAGAAGCTGCCGATGCGCGAGATCGCTCGACTGCTGCGACTCGAACCCGCGACTGTGTCCCCGTTGGTCAAACGCCTCGAAGCGCTGGATTATGTGACGAGAACGCGCAGCGACAGCGACGAGCGGATCGTCGAGGTCACCCTCACCGACACCGGCCGTGAACTGCGCAAGACCGCCGAGGCGATTCCCGGGACGATGATGGCCAAGCTCGGCATGGACGTCGACGGAGTGCGTGAACTGCACGCTGTGATGCAGAAGATCATCGCCTCCGTCGACGCCGCTGCCGAGGCCGAGGGCTGACCGGTCAGCCGGCCGGGCGCTCCATGGGGGTGTGCGCGATCCCGTCCTCGTCGAAGCACGGGCCGTTCGGGGCGAAGCCGAGGGACGAGTACAGCCCCTCGAGGTGCGACTGTGCGTTGAGCGTCAGCGGGGCAGTCGACCAGGCGTGGACGATGTCGCTGAGCAGTCGGCGGCCCCAACCCTGACCGCGGGCGTCGGGGTGGGTCGCGACGCGACTGATGCTGCGTGCTCCCGGCCTGGCCGCCGGTCCGTCGGGCACCTCCGCCGGCAGCAGACGGGCATAGGCCCATGGCGAGAGATCACGTCCGTGCTCGGCGCCGTGAGTGTCCGACATCGCCGTGGCCGGTCGCTGGTAGAAGAAGTGCAAGGTCTCCGGCAGTGAGTCCACCCCGTCGGGGTCGAGGAACACGCACTCCTGTTCGACGACGAAGACCCGGGAGCGCAGCTGCAGAATTCCGTAGAGCTCCGTGGGCCGGAGCTCGTCGAAGGTCTTCACGACGAGCTCGGTCGCCTCGGTGCTCTGATTGTCCCTCGCCACCTCAGCTGTCCGCAGCGTCGGTGTTGAGCTTCAACGAGATCGAGTTGATGCAGTAGCGCTGATCGGTGGGAGTGCCGTAGCCCTCGCCCGAGAAGACATGGCCCAAATGCGAGTCGCAGTTCGCGCAGCGGACCTCGACGCGTTCCATGCCCATCGAGGTATCGCGGATGTAGCGGACCCGGTCCTCGGCCAGAGGCGCATAGAACGACGGCCATCCGCAGTGCGAGGCGAACTTCGTATCGGAGGGGAACAGGTCGGCTCCGCAGGCCCGACACTGGTACATCCCGGCAGCGGTCTCATCGTTGTACTCACCGGTGAAGGGACGCTCGGTCGCGCCCTGGCGCAGCACCGCGAACTCCTCGGGAGTGAGCACGTCCTGCCAACGGATCTCCTCAGCCGCGGCCTCCTCGTTCGTCGAAGTTCCAGCGTTGATATCTGATGACTGAGTCATCGTGACCTCCGGTCTCTGTCAGTGACGGTGATTGCGGCGAGGAGGAGACGATCTCCGCCCCTGGTGAGCGCAACAGCGAGTGACACTCGCTCATTCCGCACAACAGCGTTTGGTGCCTGATCATTCCGTAGGCAACAATGAACACAGGAGGTTTTCATGGTCCGCGACACGAAGTTCCCCGCCCGCCTGCTCGCCGCCGGTATCGGCGTCGGCGCCGGACTCGGTGCCCTGATCTCTGTGGCGTCGTCGGGTCTGGCCGCCTACTTCGCCCGCAAGATCATCGTTCCGGAGAACGCCCCGGAAGAACTCGACATCCTGCACATCGACGGTTTTCCGCCGAATATGCGCATTCAGCTGCCCGCCGATGAGGAGACCACGGTGCCCGGCACCTATGGTCTCTACTTCAATCAGGGTTCGGGACATGCCGTCGTCGGCGACATCGTCGAGTACGATCCGCGCTCGCGCACCGTCTCCCGAGAGATCCTGTCCGTCACCCGCGGCGATATCCGACGGGCCTGGCGGGGACGTTGGACCGGAGTCGTCTATCCTGATCCGATCGCTGCCGGAGTGAATTTCGAAGACATCGAGATCCGCTCCGACGCCGGGGACCTGCCCGCGTGGCTGCTGCCGACCGACCATCCGGAACCACAGGACACCTGGGCGATCCTCATCCACGGTCGTGCCAGCACCCGCGCCGAGGGACTGCGTGCCGCTCCCGTGCTCAACACCCTCGGGGTGCCCTCGATCGCGATGTCCTACCGCAACGACGCCGAGGTGCGGGTGGAGACCACATCGCGCTACGGGCTCGGCGACACCGAATGGATCGACGTCGACGCCGCCATCGACTTCGCGGTCGGACACGGAGCGAAGAACGTCGTCCTCTTCGGCTGGTCGATGGGCGGAGCCATCGCCCTGCAGGCGGCCTCCCGCGGACGCAACCGCAGATTCGTCACCTCGCTGGTCCTCGACGGACCCGTCGTCGACTGGGTGAACGTGCTCGACGGTCAGGCGAAGAAGAACCTGCTGCCGACACCGATCGCCAAACTCACGCTCGAGATGATCACGCAGCCATGGGCACGGCCGATCACCGGACTCGAGACCCCGCTCGATCTCGATCGCATGGATTGGGTGACCCGTGCCGCCGAACTCGATGTGCCGGTTCTGCTCATCCACTCCGATGACGACGAATTCGTTCCCTCCGGCCCCTCCCACGCGCTGGCAGGTGTCAGACGGGATCTGGTCACGATGCCCTCATACGGCAAGGCCCATCACACGAAGGAATGGAACATCGACCCGGTGCGCTGGGAAGACGATGTCGCGAACTTCCTCGAAGCGAAGATCCTGCCCAAGGACTGAAACCCCGTTCTCACGGCTCGAGAGTGAGTGTGTCCTCTGCCGCCGCAGCCACGGCCTCCTTCGAGTACGGCCACGGTCGATTGACATTGGCGGCCCAATCGTTCGTCTGATCGTCGTAGTGCGGGTGGAAGGCATGCCCCGACGCGCCCGTGAGGTTGATCCAGTTCGAGGCGTCGAAGTTCGACAGATCGACCGTCTGACGCATCGACGGCACCCAGTTCGTCTCATAGCCGACCGAGGCATCCCACCCGGTGGCATGGACGACGCCCGAACCGCCGGAGACTTCATAGGGGCCGCGGTTGAACAGCTTCTCCACCGGTGTGATCCCGGATTCGCCGAGGCTGGCGTTGCGGATCGTCAGGCGGTGCAGGATTCCCCACCGCCACGTCACGGGCTCCGGTCCCAGCAGGTCCTCCGTCTCCGCCCAGGCCGTCTTCATGGCCTTGCGCAGAGCCGCGTCCCGACCTTCGACGCCCTTGCTCGACCACCACTGTGAATCCGGGTCTTCGAGCAGTTCCGAGAGCACGAGGTACCACCGTGAACCGCCGGCGGGGGACACCCCGTCGGGCAGCTTCGAGCTGATCGTCTGCTCGAGCAGCGTCTTCGTGAGCACATTGAAGTAGGCGGCGCCCGCGCTGTTCGCGGAGTCGAAGCCGTTCCAGCTCTTCAGCAGCTTCTTTGCCTCTAGGATGTCCTCGTCACCATGGGAGTGGATCTTCACCGCTTCGGGTACGAGCTTCGCGGCGAACGGATTCTGGTCGTCGTTCTGGATCTCCGCCATGTCCATCGGCCGCAGCTTCCGGCCCTCGTCGACCGCGTCCTTGATGCGTTTCGTGATGCGGCGGGCACGATCTCCGTAGTCGAAGTCCTCACCGAGCTGCACGGTCTCACCGGGGGCGGCGACCGGGTTGTTCGCGGTGACGATCCATCCGCGTTCGGGATTGTACAGGTGTGGGAGATCCTCGAAGTCGAACCAGCCCTGCCAATCCTCGTCGGATTTCCACCCGCGGCGGGGCACGGTGCCGTCGGCCTTGCCTCGGCGTGGGATCATCCCGGGGGCCTGATAACCGATGTTCCCGGCGACATCGGCGTAGACGAGGTTCTGGGAGGGCGCGTCGAACAGGGATGCCGCGTGCCGGAATTCCTGCCAGTTCGTGGCCCTGTTGATGGCGAACACCGCCGAGGCGGTTGTGCCCGTACGCAGAGCCGTCCAATCGAGGGCGAGACCATAGTGTTCCTCGGCCGGTCCCGATTTCGGGTCCTGCGCATCCGCCCCGGTCGTCGCATCGAGTGCTTTGCGATACGTGCCGTCGAGCTTCGACACGAGTGGGCCGTTGCGGGTGGAGCGGATGGTGATCTCGCGCGGGTTCTCACCCGCGACCTGGATCGTCTCCTTGCGCACCTGCAGCGGTTCGTCGCCGTCGTCGTGGATGACCTTCCCGTCGCGGATCTTCTCCACCACGAGGTCGGTGACATCGGCGCCGAGGTTCGTCAGGCCCCAGGCGATCGACTGGTTGTGGCCGATGACGACTCCCGGCAGTCCGGAGAAGGAGAATCCGGTGACGTCGAAGGGGCACTCATCGGTGACCTTCTTGCATCGCAGTCCCACCTGGTACCAGACCGAGGGCATCGCCGGGGCGAGGTGCGGGTCATTCGACAGCAGCGGTCGACCGGTATTCGTGTGCTCCCCGGAGATCACCCACGAGTTCGACCCGATATCATCGCTGTTCTGTCCCAGCATCGGCGGCAGCGATGTGAGCGTATTCCGCAGTTCGAGGAGATCATCGGTGGGGACGGCCGCCTCGGTGTCGGTGTTCCCCGTTCGGGGTGCCTCGGTGACGGTGCCTCCGGCCTGTGCCTCATCGTCCTCCCGTGCACGGTCGTCGACTCGCGGCTTCTGTTCGACGTCGTCGCCGCTGCGGTCCTTCGGCGCCTTGTCGCCGGCTCTGCCGCCGAGGATCGTCGGACGCGTGGCATATGGGTAATCCGGATAGAGGTCGCTCATCTGCTCGTCGGTGAGCTCCGAGCCGAGGATCGACCGGTCGATCTCGTCTTCGAGGTTCGATCGCAGATCCCACGCCATGGCCTTGAGCCAGGCGACGCTGTCGACCGGGGTCCATTTCTCGACCTCGGTGCTGCCGGTCTCGAGGCCGAGGACGGCGTATTCGAGAGACAGCTCGGTGGGGGATTTGTCCTTGAGGTAGGCGTTGACGCCGTCCGCGTAGGCCTCGTAGTAGCCCAGACTCGTCTTGTCGAGCTTCTTCACCTCCTGCTCGGCGACCTTCCGCCAGCCGAGCGTGCGGATGAAGGTGTCGGTGCCCAGCTGGGATCTGCCGAAGAGTTCGGAGAGTCGTCCCGAGGTGACGTGTCGGCGGAAGTCCATCTCCCAGAACCGGTCCTGAGCGTGGATGAACCCCTGAGCCAGGAACAGGTCGTGGGCGGTTTCGGCCTCGATGGTGGGAACACCCGAATCGTCACGGTGGATGGTGACCGGCGCGTCGAGACCCGGCAGCGAGATCTCGCCGTCGGTGGTCGGAAAGGAGCGGCGGACGAGGAACAGTCCGACGAGGGCGAGGATGAGAGCGAGGACGAGGACTCCGGCGATGACGCGCAGCAGCACACGAGCACTGACCGACAGGTTGGAACCGCTGGTTGGGCGGAGCACCTTGAGCAATGCGCTCGATTCCTTCTCATTCTGCGCATCGGGTGCCGCCATGAGTCTCCTTCGGCCGTCCTGAATGTTTCGGTTCTCAGCAAGTATAGGTGTCCGGAGGCTCGGGTCTGTGGACCTCAGGCGGCCTGGGTCTGTGGACGAAGGTCACGAGAACGACGGAGATCATCATGAGCAGGAACCAGGCCACCAGCTTCGTCAGCGGTACCAGGTGCCAGCCGTCGTCCTGACTCGGATACAGCCAGGCACCGGCCGCGGTCCCGATGTTCTCGGCCACCCAGATGAAGAAGGCGACGAGGAGGAAGGCCAGCAGCACGGGCATCGTCAGTGTCCTGCGATGGATATGGAAGTACATGCGGCAGCGGAAGAAGACGATGACGGTGGCCAAGACGAGGAGCAGTCGGAGGTCGACGATGAAGTGGTGGGTGAAGAAGTTGAGGTAGATGGCGGCGGCGATGATCGCGGTCAGCCACCTCGGCGGGTAATGGCTGAACCGCAAGTCGAAGAGACGGTACACGCGGACGATATAGGAGCCGACGGCGGCGTACATGAACCCGGTGAACAGCGGCACCGCGCCGATGTGGAGGACCCCGCCGGGGGCGTAGTTCCATGAACCCACGGCGGTCTTGAAGATCTCCATGCCGGTGCCGACGATGTGGAAGACGATGATGACGATGAGCTCGCGACCGGTCTCGAGTCGAGCGACGAGCATGCCGATCTGGATGAGCACGGCGAGGATGACGAGGAAGTCGTTGCGGGCGATGGCCGCGTCATCGGGGTAGAGCCAAGCGGTGACGATGATCGCTAAGAGCATCAGAGCGCCGAAGAGACACGCCCACGCCTGTTTGATTCCGAAGGCGAGGAACTCCCGTATTCCAGCGGGGACGCGGGGGAGAACGCGGTCGGCGAAGGCGTCGAGGACTGTCTCGAGCCGAGTGAGTTCGCGGCGATCAGCCATATGGGTCCTTCGACGGGGACGCGGGGAATGTGGAGTGCCAGCGTATCGCGCGATTGGGCCGGGCTGCCGGAGCGGGCAGTGTGACATCGCCGTGTCCGAAGGAGGTGAAATCCTGAATAGAACTTGCGAGTCACCTGCACGGAAAATGGCAATGCCATTGATCTGTGCATCAGTGTCGCAGGAGTGCTGCGACGCTGCGGCGCCGACAAGGCAGTGTCGACGGCGACGCGAACCCATTGGCGTCCGTTAGTACCAGAAGGCGGACAGACTGCAGAGGAAGCAGCCCCGATGAAACCGATCCGACTGCACCACCGACAAGACGTCGACTTCGAAGGGCGTCTCATCCACCACACCGCCGGATCGAACTCCTATACGAAGGCACAGGCCCCGGGCATCATCCGCGGCTACCTCGCTGACCACACGAAAGAACGAAGCTGGTGCGACCTCGGGTACAACTTCCTCGTCGACAAATACGGCACCATCTCCGAAGGCCGTGCAGGCAGCATCGACCTGTCTGTGACCGGAGCCCACGCCTCCGGATTCAACTCGTACACGATCGGCATCAGCGTGCTGGGCACATACACAGGGTCCGCGCCGAGCACTGCAGCCCAGAATTCCGTCAAGCCGCTCATTGCGTGGAAGGCCAACCAGTACGCCTTCAACCCGACGGGAAAGATGACGCTCACCTCCGGCGGAGGAAGCACGAGCCGGTATCCCGAAGGCAGGAAGGTCAGCCTCAATGTGGTCTCCGGCCACCGGGACACGAGCTACACCGCCTGCCCGGGAAATGCCTTCTACTCGCGACTCGGATCGATCCCGTCCGGTGCGAAGTCGATGCAGTCCGATGTCGGCGTCTATCAGCGCATCGCCAAGGGCACCGTGCACTGGTCGTCGAAGACAGGGGCGCACCTGAACAAGGGCGGAATCCGCAACGGGTACAAGCACGCCGGATACACCAAGGGCTTCCTCGGCTACCCCAGCAGCGATGAGAAGACCTTCAAGTATCGCAAGAGCGCCTACTACCAGAGCTACGAGAACGGGATGATCACGTGGTCGTCGGCGATGAAGGGACAGCCGATGTGCGGCGAGATGCTCAAGAAGTGGAAGTCCCTCGGCTGGGAACGCAGCAAGCTCGGACTGCCGATGACGGACCAGTTCCCCTCGGCGGGCAGGATCCGTCAGAACTTCGAACAACGGGTACATGACCTACACGAAGAGTCAGGGCGTCCAGGTCTATCTCACCTGACCGAACGCAGGGGACATAGACTCGCCTCATGCACATCCTCCTCTTCGGCGCCTCCGGCCACGTCGGCACCGGGCTCGCCCAGCAGCTCAGTCCGCAGCACACAGTCACCGGCATCGTCCGCCGCACTCCGGACACGGAGACGGCATACGAACCGGTGACTGTGCCGGACTGGGCGGACGAGCCGGAGGCGGTCACCTCGGCGCTCGCCTCCAGTGAGCTGCCGTCGGTCGATGCCGTCATCGCCGCCATCGGCGGGTGGTACATCGACGAACCGGTGCTCGACCGAGGTCTGGAGAAGTTCGACGCGGACTATGACTCATACCTGCGCGGGCACTTCACGGCTTGTGCGATCTCGCAGTCCCTGGCCACCGACCGGATGAGCGGGGGCCAGGGACTCGTCCATCTGGCGCTCAACGGCGTCGCCAGCGTCGAAGCGCTGGCGGGGTCAGGGGCGATCAGTGTCTTCGGTGCTGCGCAGAAGATGCTCATCGAGGTCGCCGCAGCGGAATCGACGAGCGTGGCCTTCCGCGAGCTGCGGATCATGGCTCCCATTGGTGGCGATGATCGCAATGATCTGTCCGGGGGAGTCGAAACCATCCATCTCACCGAGGTGGTCGACGGGATCACCGCGATCCTTGACTCACCCGATCGCTTCGAGGTGAGCACCGAGATCCACGCGAACGCTGGGACCTCTGCCGGCTGACTGCTTCGACTCAGGCGCGAGTGTAGCGGAGGAAGACCTGGTCGTCCTCGGTGCGCACATCGATGAGGCGCAGATCGATCTCGGCCTCGAGTCCGGAGAAGTGGCTGCCGGGAGTGCGGATATAGCAAGGGCTCACGCTCAGATGCAGTTCCGCACCCGGATAATGCTCGAGCAGCCGGAAAGCGAGATTCGGACCCGACTCGCACAGCAGCACTGCCTCATCGGAGGTCTGCGATCCTGTACCTGTGGACGAAGCGTGGTCCGTCCGGGTGGTCGACCGATCCAAGGCGGGCCTGGACGTCCGCGATTCGGGGGACGGTGCCGTCGGCAGTGAGGCAGCCACCTCGGTGATGGTGTCTGCTGTGAAGTGCTGGGCACGATAGTGGAGGCCGCGGCCGTCGAGCTCGCTCTGCAGGGCCGTCGGATCGGACTCGGTGAGCACGTGCACGGGGGTGTGCTCCAGCGTTTTGCCTGCGGCGTTGATGACGGGCAGCTGCGGATTCAGCGCGGTGCGGCGGTCGACGATGATCGCATTCGCGCTGCGTCGCAGGGCGAGGAAGCGCCGGAAGTCAGCGTCCGTGGACACCCCGGTCGACCAGCCGTTCTCGGCGACTGATCCGTTGATCGACTGGACGAGGGAGATGATGAGACGGCGCACGGGCTCCTGCTCTTCTGCTTCTTCGGCTCTGCTATTTCTTGACTTCGGGTGCCGGCCCCATGGCGATGCGCGGGTGAGCGTCGGGATCGATGGTGCGCATGATCCACTTGAGGTCCGCCTCGTCGAGGGTGACGCAGCCGTTCGTGCCGGAATCGTGGTCGAGGTGCAGCCAGATTCCGCCTCCCTTGTCCCAGCCCATCGGTCGGGTCTTGTCCGTCGGCGGAGTGCCGGGTCTGCGGTTGTAGTCGATGGCGATGATGTAGTCGAAGACCGATTCGTAGTCCGCCCCATAGGCCACCGTCGCCGAGGAGGGCAGGCGATTGTCCTGGGTGTACGGCAGGTCGGTGCCCGGGTTCGCCTTGAAACCGCCTGCGTCGCTCAGCGTGAACACTCCGATCGGGGTGGTCTGATCGCCCTCGCGGCGATCCTTCAGCCATCCTTCGGAGCCGTTGTGGGTGTCGAAGGTCTTGAGCTTCTTCCACTTCTTGTCCGTGAACTCATAGAAGCTCAGGCTCGACTTCTCCGAAGCGGCTGTCGGCGAGGTCGCGACGAGGACCTGCGAGGTCTCTGCCGGGATCTGGTCGGTGAACTCCTTCGTCAGACCGGGGACAGGGACGGGGTGGACCGGTCCGGTCGCCTCGGTGCCGGACTGATCGGATGCAGTCGAATCGGAGTCGGTTCCGGTGGGGGACTCCTGGGCCGGGGCTGCGAAATCACCGAAGCTCGTCTGCTGCGCCGGAGCGGCGAACCCGGCGGATTCGACCGTCGAGGAATCGTCCGTGGCGTCGTCGGCATCGGCCCCGCAGGCGGTCACCAGCAGAGCGCAGGCGAGAAGCGCGGGCACTCCCGCGCGCCGGAGGACTCCATCGGACATGAGGTCATCATCTCACGAGGCATGAGAACTCGCCGGTAGCGACTATGCGAAAATGACACCATGAGCATTCCACCTGTGCCGAACCATCCTCCGCGCCCCGGGCGTCGGAAGCCGGCCGAGGAGTCTCCGGAGTCGATCACAACCCAGTTGTTCATCGGCGACGATGAGTCCGCGGCCGCTGATGGCTCCACCCAAGCACTCACCCCCGCAGAACTGCAGAGGCTGCGGTCGATGGTCGAATCCGACGGCACCGATGCCACCGAGGTGCTCAGCCTCGAAGAGCTGCGCGGACTGGCCGCCGCCGATGGATATCAGACCGGAGGGCTGCCGGCCGCGCCGCGCAAGGTGAACTCCGACGATATCGCCGCTGCTGAGGCGCCCTCGGCTCCGAAGCAGTGGAACCCGCTGCCCGGCTCGCAGTCGGCGCCTGCGGACGCGCACCAGGCCGAGCCGCATTCGCAGCAGCCCGAATCGCACCCGCATCAGGGAGATCCTCACCCGCACCAGGGGCAGTGGGGTGGAGAGTTCGGTGCCGGCGGTCAAGCCGCAGCATCGCAGCCGCAGGCCGCCGGGCCGGTGCAGTCGCCGGCGGGACCCGATCACGCTCAGCCCGGCACGGGTCGCCCCGGCGGCCCCGGATACGGACAGGCGGGCCACGTTCCCGCCTACAGCGGTGCCTATGCCGCCGGCTATGCGCCGGCCGGACCTGCCGGTCCCGGAGGAACCGGCGGACCGGGAGGGCCGGGAGGCCCCGGCGGACCGGGGAGCCCCGGCGGCTCGCGCGACCCCTATGGTCGGCGGAACGATACGAAGAAGGTCCCCGCGTGGCTGTGGGTGCTCGCTGCCATCGCGCTCATCCTTGCCCTCGGCATCGTCGGCTATATCGTCTGGGACTCCACCCAGGGTGCCGACACCTCCACCGTCGGACCCACGGACGAACCGTCGATCGGTCAGACCGATGACCCCGAGCCGTCCGATTCGGGCAGCTCGAAGGCTCCCGTCGCCGAAGAGACCTTCACATCCCCGTCGGGAAATATCGCCTGCACCATCGACTCCGAACGAGCGCGCTGCGTGATCAAGGACTACGAGTACTCACCGCCGGAGAAGCCCGACGACTGCAAGCTCGACGACTGGGGCTCCATCGTCGTGGCGAATAAGGAAGGCTCAGGCTTCTCCTGCGTCGAGGCTCCCGAGAGCAACGGCCCGGCACGCGTCCTCGGCTACGGGGATTCGATCTCCGCGGCGGGGATGACCTGCACCTCCAGCGAAGAGGGCATGACCTGCAAATCCGACGACACAGGAGTCGGATTCAACGTCCGCCGCGCCTCGGTCGACTTCCTCAAGTAGGATCCCTGCGCCGCCTCGGCGATCTTAGGATGTGGACGGGATTCGGACGGAACGCGGAAGGGGGACTACGGTGATCGTGTGGCTCATAGGTTCCTCCTCCTTCCTTGCCGCGACGAGTCCTGAACGGACAGCACGCTCGTCGCGGAGTCCTCGTATGCTGGTCAAGCGCTGAGAAACTGAGATAGAGGAACAATGAAACTGCAGAAGCCTTCTCCCATGCCGTTCGGCAAGTACAAGTCGTTCCAGGACCGCATTGCGCTGGATATGCGCGATCGCACCTGGCCCGACCAGATCATCAGCAAGGCGCCTCGCTGGCTGAGCACCGACCTGCGCGACGGCAACCAGGCGCTCATCGATCCGATGACACCGGACCGCAAACGCAAGATGTTCGATCTGCTCGTCAAGCTCGGCTTCAAGGAGATCGAGGTCGGGTTCCCGGCCGCCAGCCAGGTCGACTTCGACTTCGTCCGCGAGATCATCGAACAGGACGCGATTCCCGATGACGTCCGGATCTCCGTGCTCACCCAGGCTCGTGAGGACCTCATCGAACGTACTGTCGAATCCCTCGTCGGCGCGAAGATGCCCACCGTGCACCTCTACAACGCAACCGCGCCGGTCTTCCGCAAGGTCGTCTTCGGCTTCGACGGAGACGGCTTCGACCAGACTCGCGATATCGCATTGCAGGGCACTCAGGCCGTGATGAAGCACGCCGAGACTCTGCTGTCCGACGCGGACTTCGGCTACCAGTATTCGCCGGAGATCTTCGTCGACACCGAACCCGAGTTCGCCCTCGACATCGTCGGCAGCGTTCTCGACATGTGGCAGCCTGCAGCCGGCCGCGAGACCGTCGTCAACCTGCCGGCCACGGTCGAACGCGGCACACCGAACACCTACGCGGACCAGATCGAATGGTTCTGCCGCAATATGCCCTACCGTGACGAAGTGGCCGTGTCCCTGCACCCGCACAACGACCGGGGCACCGGCGTGGCCGCTGCGGAGATGGGAATGATGGCCGGCGCCGACCGAATCGAAGGCTGTCTGTTCGGCAACGGTGAGCGCACCGGCAACCTCGATCTCGTCACCGTCGCTCTCAACCTGTACACGCAGGGCATCGACCCGGAGCTCGACTTCTCCGATATCGACGAGGTCATCCACACCGTCACCGAATGCAACCAGATCGGTGTCCACGAACGTCACCCCTACGGCGGCGACCTCGTCTTCACCTCGTTCTCGGGCTCGCACCAGGACGCGATCAACAAGGCCTTCGCCGATCGTGAGAAGAAGGCGAACGCCCAGGGCACCCCCGTCGACCTCATGGAATGGGACATGCCCTACCTGCCGGTCGACCCGAAGGACCTCGGCCGCAGCTACGAGGCGATCATCCGTGTGAACTCGCAGTCCGGCAAGGGCGGAGTGACCTACCTGCTCAAGAGCGAGTACGGACTCGACCTGCCGCGTCGGATGCAGGTCGAATTCTCCCGTGCCGTGCAGCAGCACACCGAAGCCGGCGGCGAGGTCACCGCCGAGGAGATCCGCCGTATCTTCAACTACGAATACCTGCCCGCCGAAGACCCAGAGAAAGCATGGGGCCGCTTCCAGATCGTCGGCCTGCGCACCGAATCGGGCAATGTCGACGGTGGCGGCTCATCGGCAGAGCGCATCGAGGTCGACCTCATCGTCGACGGTCAGGAACGCACCTACGAAGGACGCGGCAACGGACCGATCGACGCGCTGGTGAAGATCCTCATCGACCAGTTCGACGTCGACGTGCGACTCCAGGACTACTCCGAGCACGCCATCGGCTCCGGCGCTGACACCAACGCCGCAGCCTATGTCGAACTCGCCGTCGAAGACCGCGTCGTCTGGGGCGCCGGTCTGCACCCGAACATCACGAAGGCCTCGCTCAAGGCCGTCGTCTCGGCCGTCAACCGTGCGGCTCGCGACCGTCAGAGCTGAGGCTGCGCGGTCGATCTCACAGCAGTCGCAGAGCGCGGCGGGGTGATTCCCCGCCGCGCTTAAGCGATAATGGGCGGGTGCACAACTATCGTGATGAAGGCATCGTGCTCCAGGGGCACAAGCTCGGCGAAGCCGACCGCATCGTCACCGTGCTCACTCGCAGCCACGGCCTCGTCCGCGCCGTCGCGAAGGGGGTGCGACGGACGAAATCGAGGTTCGGCTCCCGTCTCGAACCCTTTATGCTCGTCGACCTGCAATGCCACGTCGGGCGCAGCCTCGACATCGTCACCCAGGTCGAACTCGTCGAACCCTTCGCCCGCGGAATCGCCACGGACTTCGATGTCTATTCGGCCGCCTCGGTGATGGCCGAAACGGCGCGCAGCATCACCGAAGCCGAACCCCAGTCCCGCACGCATTTCCTCCTCCTCGTCTCTGCCATCCGTTCGCTGTGCAACCGGGAACACCCGCCGAGGCTGTCCCTCGATGCGTACCTGCTGCGCGCGATGTCCGTGGCCGGGTGGGCACCGAGCCTGCTGGACTGCGCCCAGTGCGGGAACCCCGGACCCCACCGCGCGTTCTCCGCAGCCTTGGGCGGTGCCGTGTGCACGAACTGTCGCCCCTCCGGTGCGGCGCTGCCCGACACCGATGCGCTCGAGCATATGGCCGCGCTCCTGTCCGGCGACTGGGAGCGCGCCGAGGCCTCCGACCTGCACGATCAGATCGACGGGTCGAAGCTGGTCTCGGACTGGGTGTCCTGGCACCTCGAGCGCAATATCCGATCACTGAGAGTTCTGGAGAGCACATGAGCTACCCCGCACCACCGGCCCACCCCAGCGGAGCGAGACCTCCGCGCATCGACGCGAAGTTCGTGCCCCGGCACGTCGCTATCGTCATGGACGGCAACGGTCGGTGGGCGAATCAGCGGGGGCTGCCGCGCACGGAAGGGCACAAAGCCGGGGAAGCTTCGCTGCTCGACGTCATCCACGGCGCGATCGAGATCGGCGTGGACTTTCTGTCGGCGTATGCGTTCTCGACGGAGAACTGGAAGCGCTCACCCGAAGAGGTGCGCTTTCTCATGGGGTTCAACCGTGACGTCATCCGCCGCCGCCGCGATGAGCTCAACGCCCTGGGCGTGCGGATCGTGTGGTCCGGCCGGCGCGGTCGGCTGTGGCGTTCGGTCATCGACGAACTCGAGACGGCCGCGGAGATGACGAAGAACAACACCGGTCTCGTGCTCCAGTTCTGTGTGAACTACGGCGGACGCTCCGAGATCGTCGACGCGATCAATGAGATCACCGCCGAGGTGGCCGCCGGGAAGCTCAAACCCGGCAGGGTCTCGGAGAAGACCGTCCGCTCCCGCCTCTACGCACCCATCGTGCCCGACGTCGACCTGTTCATGCGGTCCTCGGGGGAGCAGCGGACCTCGAACTTCCTGCTCTGGCAGTCAGCCTACGCCGAGATGGTCTTCCAGGATGTGCTGTGGCCCGACGTCGACAGGCGCACCCTGTGGGCGGCGATCGAAGAGTACGCCCGCCGTGACCGTCGCTTCGGCGGCGCCGTCGACACCCCCTCGGCCTGACGCGAAGGCTGAGGACTGCGGCGCAGCGTCCACGGGTTTCTGAGGCTCGGCCGGTCGGTTCCGCTCTGCCGACGACGAGGGCCCCGCAGCATCATGCTGCGGGGCCCTCGTCATGGTTTCGGCCGGATCGACGCTTCAGGGTCTCACGACTCCTGGGAAGTGACGGTCATGACGCGATCGGATCAGTAGTGGTCGCGGGAGCGGTCGTTCCGTCCGCCGAACTTCTTGCCGCCTCGGCGATCGCCCCGGAAGTTGCGGCCGTCACCGGGCTGCTTGTCGAAGTTGCGCTTCTTGAACGGGCGACCCGGGCGACCGGAATCCGGACGGATATCGATGGGCCGGCCCTGGATCTCGGTGTGGGAGAGCTTGCGCAGCACTGACGGATCGAGGTCCTTGGGCAGGTCGACGAGCGTGTGGTTCGAACGGATGTCGATATGGCCGATCTGCTTCGAGGTGATTCCACCTTCGTTCGCGATCGCACCGACGACGGCGCCCGGCTGCAGGCGCTCATTGCGTCCGAGGGCCAGACGGTAGGTCATCATGTTCTCATCACGGGCACGCCCGCCACGGCCCGGACGGCCGCCGTCACGACCGCCGTCACGGTCACGGTCTCGGCCCTGACGACGTGCCGGTTCGGGCATCGGCTCGGCCTTGAGTGTGTTCGACTCGAGGACGAGGGACGCCAGCGCGGCGGCGATGTTCGAGGCCGGCACATCGCGGGAGAGCGAATACTGCTCGATGACGTCGGTGAGTTCGGACAGTTCGGTCTGCGCGAGCACATCGTCGATGCGCTTCGTGAACTTGTCGACGCGAGTGTTCGTCAGCTCTTCGACGCTGGGCAGAGTCAGCGGTTCGACCTTCTGCTTCGTGGCGCGCTCGATCGAGCCGAGCATGCGCTGCTCGCGCGGAGTGACGAAGAGGATCGCCTCACCGGAGCGTCCGGCACGACCGGTGCGGCCGATGCGGTGGACGTAGGACTCGGTGTCGTGCGGGATGTCGTAGTTGACGACGAGCGTGATGCGCTCGACGTCGAGACCGCGGGCGGCCACATCGGTGGCGACGAGGATGTCGATCTTCGCCTCACGCAGCATGTCGATCGTGCGCTCACGTGCCTGCTGCGGGATGTCGCCGTTGATCGCGGCGGTCTTGAACCCGCGGGCACGCAGCTTCTCGGCCAGCTCCTCGGTGGCCTGCTTCGTGCGCACGAACATGATGATGCCCTCGTACTCCTCGACCTCGAGGATCCGAGTCAGCGCATCTAGCTTGTGCGAATGCTGAACCATGAAGTAGCGCTGGCGGATGTTCGCACCGGTCTGCGACTTCGCAGCGATCCGGACTTCCTTCGGGTCGTCCAGGTACTTGCCGGTGATCCGGTGGATCGAGGACGGCATGGTGGCCGAGAACAGTGCCACCTGACGGTCGGGACCGACCTGGCTGAAGATCTCTTCGATGTCTTCGGCGAAGCCCATCTTGAGCATCTCGTCGGCCTCATCGAGGATGAGGTGCTTGAGGCTGCCGAGCTTGAGCGATCCCTTCTTGAGGTGATCGATGACGCGACCAGGGGTGCCGACGACGACCTGCGCACCACGGCGTAGACCGGCCAGCTGCGGGCCATAGGCCTGACCGCCGTAGATCGGGAGCACGGAGAAGTCGGACAGCTCCGTGGCGTAGGAGGTGAAGGCCTCAGCGACCTGGATCGCGAGTTCGCGAGTGGGGGTGAGTACGAGAGCGAACGGGCCGTCGTCGGCGCGCCCCGCCTCGGCGAGGTCGGACAGGGCCGGCAGGGCGAAAGCCGCAGTCTTGCCGGTTCCGGTCTGGGCGAGACCGATGACGTCACGACCCGACAGGAGGGTCGGGATCGTCTCGGCCTGGATGGGGGTGGGGATCTCGTAGCCCTGCGCCTCTACGGCCTTGAGCACGAGCGGGTGGAGTCCCAGTTCGGAGAATCTCGGAGTGGTTTCGTCGTTTGCGGACACATCGGTCATGAGTGATCTCTCTCACGTAGGCACACACTTGATCGCAGATGACTGTAGTGGCGATCTACCCTGCGGCCGCTTGTGCAATCATCGTGAGCAATCTGGGCCGAAACCGTAGAGATCCAAGAACTCGCTTGGACAGACGTGAAGACGTCGGTACGGAGAAAGGTTTGGGTGTACCCCAAGTCTACATGCCACACCCTCGCCGAGGCGGCCCCGGAGTGGGAATCCGAGTGTGAGATCAGTCGCCTCCGGTGGGCTCCTGCCGTCGCCGAGGGCAGGAGTCAGGGAGGGTCGGGTCGGTGTTGAGGAAGCGACGGCGTGACCAGTTAGGCTGGTACCTGCGAGCCACGGCAGCCGGCCGTCGGCGAACTGAAACAAGGAGAGAACTAGTGGCACAGTCCAAGTTGGATGCCGTCATCGCCCTGGCCAAACGCAGAGGATTCGTCTTCCAAGCAGGAGAGATCTACGGCGGTTCCCGCTCGGCATGGGACTACGGGCCGTTGGGCGTGGAGCTCAAGGACAACATTAAGGCCCAGTGGTGGCAGCAGTTCGTGCGCGGTCGCGAAGACGTCGTCGGCCTCGACTCCTCGATCATCCTGCCCAAGCGGGTCTGGGAAGCCTCCGGCCACGTCGCCACCTTCGTCGATCCTCTCATCGAGTGCCTCAACTGCCACAAGCGCCACCGCGAGGACCACCTCGTCGAGGCGTATGAGGCGAAGAACAAGAAGGCTCCGGAGAACGGAATGGCCGATATCGTCTGCCCCGACTGCGGCACCCGCGGTCAGTGGACCGAGCCGCAGGAGTTCTCCGGCCTGGTCAAGACCTTCCTCGGACCCGTCGACTCCGAAGCCGGACTCCACTACCTGCGTCCGGAGACCGCGCAGGGCATCTTCGTGAACTTCAACAATGTGCTCACCGCTGCCAGGAAGAAGCCGCCGTTCGGCATCGGCCAGATCGGCAAGGCGTTCCGCAATGAGATCACCCCCGGCAACTTCATCTTCCGCACCCGCGAGTTCGAGCAGATGGAGATCGAGTACTTCGTCCACCCGGACGAGGCCGACGACTTCTACAAGCAGTGGGTCGAAGACTGCTGGTCCTGGTTCCTCGATCTCGGAATCTCCGAGGACAACGTCCGCCGCCTCGACGTTCCCGCCGAGGACCGTGCGCACTACTCGGCGGGCACCATCGACATCGAATACCGCTTCGGCTTCCAAGGGTCCGAGTGGGGCGAGCTGATGGGTGTGGCCAACCGCACCGACTACGACCTCGGCACCCACACCGAAGTCTCGGGAGCGAAGCTGCAGTACTTCGACCAGGCCAGCGGAGACCGCTACACTCCGTATGTCATCGAACCCTCCTTCGGCCTGACCCGGTCGATGATGGCCTTCCTCGTCGAGGCCTACAGCGAGGACGAGGCGCCGAACACGAAGGGCGGCGTCGATAAGCGCGTCGTGCTCAAGCTTGACCCTCGCCTGGCTCCGGTCAAGGCTGCGGTGCTGCCGTTGAGCCGCAACGAGAAGCTGACGCCGGCGGCGAAGGATCTCGCTGCGACGCTGCGTCGACGTTGGAACATCGACTTCGACGATGCCGGCGCCATCGGCCGTCGCTACCGTCGCCAGGACGAAATCGGAACGCCGCTGTGCATCACCGTCGACTTCGACACCCTCGATGATCAGGCAGTGACGATCCGCAAGCGTGATGACATGAGCCAGGAACGCGTGAGCATCGATCAGGTGGAGAAGTACCTGGCCGACCACCTCGCCGGAGCCTGACCCCAACTACTACCTGACGGCGGCCCAGCAACCTGGCGCCAGGTTGCTGGGCCGCCGTCAGGTAGTTTTGATAATGGCTGGCCGCCTCGGTGAGCACCAGCCTCCATTCCGCCCTGGTCGACCGCCCCGCATCTTTCCGGTCGGCCGTCCCTGAAGGACCGCCATGCATATGACGTCCGCACACGAACCGAAGGCCTCGCCGAAGGTTCGCCTGATCATGCTCGCCTGCCTCGTCCCGCTCATCGTCGTCACGATCGCCGGACTCTTCGTTCTGTGGCCGTCGGGACCGGACAAGGACCTGCCCGGTGGCGGTCCGACGACGAACGCGGCCGAGGGGACCACCGACACGAAGGTCACCGTCACCGCCGTCGACGCTTCGGACTGCGACCCGGGGGAGACGGACCCGATGGTCCGCGCCGACTGCACGACGTACACCGTGGAGGCGAACGGACAGGAAGGCAGCCTCTACGTCACCCCCGACGCGGCCAAGGCCGGCGTCGATGTCGGAGACACGATCAAGGTCCTCGACTTCACGCAGTCACCGGACCGGGCGGAGATGGGCACCGACTACGTGTTCATCGATTTCGACCGCAACGTCCCGATGCTCGCCCTGGCGATCATCTACGCGATCGTCGTCCTCCTCGTCGCCGGTCTGCGGGGACTGCGCGCACTGATCGGACTCGGATTCGCCGGTGCCGTGCTGTTCGTCTTCATGCTCCCGGCGATGCTCGACGGCAAACCGCCGGTGCTGGTGGCCATGGTCTCTGCGAGCCTGATCATGGTCATCGCGCTCTACCTGGCACACGGAATCTCGGCGCGAACGTCGACGGCGCTGTTCGGAACGGTGCTCGGCATCATCATCACGGGCATCCTCGGTGCGTGGATGACGTCCTGGGCGAATCTGGGAATCGCCTACTCGGAGGACGGGTACCTGCTGGTCGATACGACCGATCTGGGCATGACCGACATCATCGTGTGCGCGATCCTCATCACCGGACTCGGAGTGCTCAACGACGTCACGATCACGCAGGCCTCGGCGGTGTGGGAGCTGGCAGCCGCTGCCCCGGAGATGAAACCCGGTCAACTGTTCTCCCGGGCGATGCGCATCGGGCGTGACCATATCGCCTCGACCGTCTATACGATCACGTTCGCGTATGTGGGCTCGGCGCTGATGACGCTCATCATTGTCTCCGCACACGATCAGCCGCTGTTCGACACGTTCACGCTAGGAGACATGTCTGTCGAGGTGGTGAGCATCCTCGTGTGCTCGATCGGTCTGGTCATCGCGATTCCGCTGACGACCGGACTCGGTGTCCTCGTGGTGCAATCGGGAGTGCGCCCGCCGAGGCGGCCCACCGGATCCGTTTCTGCGCCAGACGCGATCACGGCTGCGGACCCAGGCACGATCACGGCTGCCGACCCCACGGAGGAACGGCCGCCGGTGACCCGTCGCGAGGCCCGTGAACGCGACCAGAACCGCTGAACTTCGCCCCGGAACTACCTGACGGCGGCCCAGCAACCTCGCGCGAGGTTTCTGGGCCGCCGTCAGGTAGCAATTGGGGTCAGAACATAGTCCAGGCTTCCTGCAGGACGCCGCGGATGATCTGCTCCATCTCGTCGAACTCGTTCTGACCGACGGTCAGCGGAGGCGAGAGCTGGATGACCGGGTCGCCACGGTCGTCGGCGCGACAGTACAGACCGCTCTCGTACATCTTCGCCGACACGAAGTTCTTGAGAATCCGCTCGGACTCCTCTTCGGTGAACGATTCCTTCGTATCCTTGTCCTTGACGAGTTCGATTCCGTAGAAGAATCCCTCACCGCGGACGTCACCGACGATCGGCAGGTCCTTGAGCTTCTCGAGCGTGAACTTGAACGCCGCAGCATTCTCGTGCACGTGGTCGTTGAGCTTCTCCTCTTCGAAGACGTCGAAGTTCGCCATCGCCGCGGCACAGGCGACGGGGTGACCGCCGAAGGTGTAGCCGTGGTAGAAGGTCTCGTCTCCGCCGGGGCCGAAGGGCTCGAAGAGCCGATCGGAGGCGATCATCGCACCCAGCGGTGCATAGCCGGAGGTGATGCCCTTGGCCGAGGTGATGATGTCGGGAACATAGCCGAAGTCGTTGCAGGCGAACATGTCGCCGATGCGACCATAGGCGCAGATCGTCTCGTCCGAGACCAACAGCACATCGTACTCGTCGCAGATCTCGCGGACCCGCTCGAAGTATCCGGGAGGCGGCGGGAAGCAGCCGCCGGAGTTCTGCACGGGCTCGAGGAAGACGGCGGCCACGGAGTCGGCACCTTCGAACTCGATGGCCTCACCGATGCGGTCGGCGGCCCAGCGGCCGAAGGCCTTTTCATCGTGGGCGAGGTGCTCAGGTGCCCGGTAGAAGTTCGTGTTCGGTACCTTGTGCGCACCAGGGACCAGCGGAGCGAACTGCTCACGCAGACCCGGCAGCGAGGTCACCGACAGCGCACCGTGCGGCGTGCCGTGGTAGGCGGTGGCCCGCGAGATGATCTTGTGCTTGCCGGGCTTGCCGACGAGCTTGAAGTAGTTCTTCGCCAGCTTCATGGCCGACTCGACCGAGTCGCCGCCGCCGGAGGTGAGGAAGACCCGGTTGAGATCGCCCGGCGCATAGCTGGCCAGACGTTCCGAGACCTCGATCGCCTGCGGGTGGGCGTACGACCACAGCGGCATGAACGGCAGCTTCAGCGTCTGGTCATACATCGCCTTCGCGATCTGCTCACGACCGTGCCCCACCTGAACGGTGAACAGGCCGGCGAGACCGTCGAGGTACTTCTTGCCCTTGTCGTCGAAGATGTGGTGACCCTCGCCGCGTACGATGACCGGCGCCTCACCACCGTTGAACAGTGCTTGGTGTGGTGACATGTGCATCCACACGTTGTTGCGGATGGCATCCTGGTAAGGAGTGCCGGCTCTAGTGACATTGTCTGTCATCGCGTCCCCCAGTTGTATTTCTGCTTTTCGAGTGAGAGGTACATGAAGAGCTCCGTATCCACGACGGCATCGATCGAGCGGAGCTCCTCATTGACGAACTCGATCAGATGCCGATCCGATTCACACACGATCTCGACCAGGAGGTCGAACGAACCGGCGGTGACGACGAGGTAGTCGATCTCGTCATAGTCGTGCAGCTTCTCGGCGACCGCGGAGATGTCCCCGCGGACCTTGAGCCCCACCATCGCCTGCCGCGCGAATCCCAGACTCAACGGGTCGGTCACGGCGACGATCTCCATGACGCCCGAATCGATGAGCCGCGACACCCGCTGGCGCACGGCGGCCTCGGACAGGCCGACGGACTTGCCGATGGCCGAATAGGATTTCCTTCCGTCGTGCTGCAGCTCGACGATGATCGCCTTAGACTTCTCGTCGAGATTCCCCAATCGGGAACCGCTGCCGTTCGGCAGAAGCGGGTCCATTCTTCACCTCCGTGATGTGCGTCTCAGGACAATCTATCACCGAATCTGCTGAAATGCGCTGTTGTGCATGCGAATTCAGTCGAAACTGAAAATTTTTGGTTCTGGATTCGTCAATATCGCCGAGGCGGCCGACGGGTATCCGCGCCAAGTGCCGTTGCCTCAACACCCGGATCCGCCGATGGCAACCACCTGCAAACGCCGCTGGCAACCACCCGAATCCGTCGTTCGCCGACCACCCGAAGTGGCGGTTGGAGGATCGCCTGGGACCGGCGTCGGCAGTCGTCCATATCCCTGTTGTGAAGGACTGCGAATCGCCGTTGCGAAAGCCCGCGGATCCCCGCAGGCGCGCGGATCGGCAGACCGTCGACAACACGCGCATCGACAGTGATTGACAGTATGTGAGAGAGATCACCACACTGGGATCATGAATGAGGGTGAGCTGTTCTACGGCGGCGACGACAATCGCCCGGACGTGCACGGGATGCGTCCCGGAGCCGAGCAGGGGCAGGCCGGCAAAGAAGTCAAGGCGCGGCCGCAGCCGGTTCCCGGCGAGGTCGATACGATCGGCGCGAACGAACTGTCGTTCAGCGCCGAGGAGTACCTCGGGCGGATCGCCTCGGTGCGCAACCGGATGGTCGACCAGGGCTTGGCCGCGCTCATCGTCACCGACCCGGCGAACATCTACTACCTCACCGGCTACAACGCGTGGTCCTTCTACACCCCGCAGCTGCTCTTTGTGCCGTCGTCGGGACCCATGACGCTGTTCATGCGCGATATGGACGCGCGGGGAGCCTCGCACACTTCCTGGCTGCCACCGGAGGACATCGTCGGCTATCCCGAACGGTATGTTCAGCGTCCGCATATCCACCCCTTCGACTGGGTCGCCTTCGCCCTGCGCCAACGGTGGGAGGTCGCCCGCGCCTCCACGTCTCCGGTCGGCGTCGAGATGGATTCGCATTTCTTCTCCCCACGTGCCTTCCGGGCGCTGGTCAACGGCGTGCCCGAATGGCGCCTCGTCGACTCCTTCGAACTCGTCAACTGGATCCGCGCGATCAAATCTCCGGCGGAGATCGCGCTCATGCGCAAGGCCGCGAAGGTGACCACCGCTGCCATGGACGCGGCACTGGGCACGATCGGCGTCGGCGTCGGCCAGAACGAAGTGGCGGCCGCGATCTCCGAAGCCCAGACCAGAGGCGGCGACGGGGTCTGGGGCGACTACCCCTCGATCGTCCCTCTCATGCCCACCGGCGAAAGCGCGGACACCCCGCATCTGAGCTGGACAGATCGGAAGTTCGAACGCGACGAATCGGTGAGCATCGAACTCGCCGGAGTCCACCGCCGCTACCATGTTCCGCTGGCTCGCACCGCGGTGACCGGGCGACCGAAGCAGGAGCTCGTCCGCCTTGAAGGCGTGGTCGCCGAGGCGCTGACCGCGGTTCTCGACGTCGCCGCCCCCGAGGTGCCCACCGCGGAACTCGCCCGCACCTGGAATCGAGTGCTGGCTCTGTCAGGCCTGGAGAAACCCAGCCGCCTGGGCTACTCGATCGGGATCGGCTACCCGCCCGACTGGGGCGAGCGGACGATCTCGATCCGCACCGAGGACGATCAGATCCTCGAAGCGGGAATGACCTTCCACCTCATCGGCGGAATGTGGATGAACGGCTACGGAATCGAGCTGTCGGAACCGGTGCTCATCACCGACACCGGCTGCGAACCGTTCACCCATTTCCCGCGTGAGATCATCCGCGTCTGAGGCCTTCCGCGATCGCGCCTCGTGCGCAGCCCGCCCGCCCCGGCAA
>NZ_QYCP01000075.1 GCF_025506275.1 Brevibacterium permense | reverse complement strand
CCTCCTAATTACTACCTGACGGCGGCTCAGCAACCTCGCGCGAGGTTGCTGAGCCGCCGTCAGGTAGTTCTGGGGCAGGGCGAGTTGTGTAAGATGAATGCCACCCGCGGCACTCAGTGGACTGTTCGACAGTTCACAAGTTGTTCACATCTTCGCCGCTGTCGTCGATGAGTGAGCCGCTAGGGTGCAAGGGACTGCGCACGTGATCGTCACGGTGCGCACAGCCGCTCATCCGCCCGAAAGGCTCCCATGAAAGTCACGACCACTCTCTCTTCCGCCGCGGCGCTCAGCCTCGTCGCGGGCCTGGCCCTCCCCCTCGCACCGGCAGTCGCAGCAGATGCCGCCGCAGACAGCGACATCCGCATCTCCGAAATCGCCTACACCCTCGCGACCGACTTCATCGAAGTCGCCGCCGACCCCGGCACCGACATCTCCGGGTGGACCTTCGGTTCGGTGACACGCGGCGGCAGCGTCCAGGCGCAGGAGAACACCGTCACCGTGCCCGAGGACACGACGGTCGGCGATTCCGGTGCCGTCGCGATCGACGTGCCGATCACGAACTCCGTCAAGGCCGGCTCGGCCGCCGACGGCGAGTACGGTTCGAGCGCCTTCGTCATCGACGATGACGGTGAGCTGGTCGACTTCCGGCAGATCGGCGGCGCCGTCGACGGCAAGGGCGTCACCGGCACGAAGAACACCTTCACCCCTGCTCCCGTCATCGGCCAGGAAGCTGAACCGACCGGCGCGATTGCCGCCGGCGGCCAGTCGATCCAGCTCACCGGCGGCACATGGAAATCGGCGGCACCCACCCCGAACGCCCTGCCCGACGGCAGCGACGACGGCGACGATGACGGCGAAATTCCCGAAGGCGTCACGCCGATCGCCGACATCCAGGGCACCGGCGACGCCAGCCCCGTCCAAGGCAAGACCGTGACCACCCGCGGTGTCGTCACCGCCGCCTACCCCGAGGGCGGACTGAACGGCTACTACATCCAGACTCCGGGCGCCGGAGGAGCCGACCGTGCCGACGGTGCAGCATCCGACGGAATCTTCGTCTACTCTCCCGACACCGTCGCCGATATCACCATCAATGACCACGTCGAGGTCACCGGCACCGTATCCGAACACTACGGTCAGACCCAGATCTCCGTAACCGCGTCCGGTCTCAAAACGGTCGACGAACCCGCCGAGGCGGTCAAACCCGTCGAAGACGCCTTTCCTGCAGGAGATGAGAAGCGCGAATCCCTCGAAGGCATGCTCCTGCAGCCGAGCGAATCGCTGACCGTCGCCGACAACTACAACACGAACACGTACGGCGAGGTCGTCCTTGCCACCGGTGAGGGCACGCTCGACCAACCCACCGACGTCCACCGCCCCGGCACCCCCGAGGCGAAGGCCCTGGAAGCCGAGAACCTCGACCGTGAGGTCGTCCTCGACGACGGCGCCACCGTGAACTTCCTCAAAGCCGATACGGACATCCCCCTGCCTTACCTCAGCAAGGAGGACCCGGTCCGCGTCGGTGCGCAGGCGAACTTCACCTCCCCCGTCGTCCTCGGCTTCGATCACGAGAAGTGGCGATTCCAGCCGACGACCCGTCTGACCGGGGACAACGCCGAGGCTGTGCAGCCGACCACTTTCACCGACACTCGCACCGAGACTCCCGAGGCCGTCAACGGGCAGGTCAGCCTCGCCAGCTTCAACGTCCTCAACTACTTCACCACCACCGGTGACCAGCTCTCTGGCTGCCAGTACTACGACGACCGTGAGGGCAACCACATCACCGTCCGCGGCGGCTGCGATGCCCGCGGTGCCGCAAACGCGGAGAGTCTCAAACGTCAGGAGACGAAGATCGTCACCGCGATCAACAAGCTCGACGCCTCGGTGGTATCGCTCATGGAGATCGAGAATTCCGCCGCGTTCGGCAAGGACCGCGACGATGCCCTGGCGACCCTGGTCAAGCGCCTCAACGAGGCCGCCGGAACCGAAAAATGGGACTTCGTCGACTCCCCTGCCGCCGTTCCGTCCGACGAGGATGTCATCCGCACGGCCCTGATCTACCAACCCACCGAGGTGGCCCCGCAGAACGAATCCACGATCCTTGACGATCAGGATGCGTTCTCCAATGCCCGCGAACCCCTGTCCCAGGCGTTCGCCCCGAAGGACGGTACCGGTGAGATCGAAAGGGACAAGACCTTCGTGACGATCTCCAACCACTTCAAGTCCAAGGGATCCGGGTCAGGTCCGGGCAACGAAGACTCCGGTGACGGTCAGGGCGCGTCGAACGCCGACCGCGTGAAGCAGGCCGAAGCGCTCGTCGGGTTCGCCGATGACCAACAGGAGGCAACGAACAGCGACCTGGTCTACCTCCTCGGCGATTTCAATTCCTACACTCAGGAGGACCCGATGCAGGTCTTCTACGAGGCCGGATACAAGGACATAGCGGCGGAGAAGACGGACGAATCCACGTATGTCTTCGGTTCGCGCACAGGCAGCCTCGACCATGTCCTCGCCCTCGACGCCTCGGACAGCACGGATGCAACGGCCTTCGACTCGGTCACCGGTGCCGATGTCTGGAACATCAACTCGGTCGAGTCCCTGGCGCTCGAATACAGCCGCTTCAACTACAACATCTCCGACCTCTACGCACCGGATCAGTTCCGTGCCTCCGACCACGATCCGGTCGTCGTCGGTCTCTTCGACTCCTCGGATGAGGGCGGGGACGATGACGCCGGAGCGGACGCGGCCGATGACGCCGATGGATCAAGCGACCACCTCGGCGAGAAGAACGCTGGCAAGAACGGCAATCACTGGGGCAGCCGCGACGGCGACCATCCCGGAGGCAAGAACGCCGGGAAGAACGGCCGCCACAACGGTTGGTGATACCCAGTCGGTGACGGCCACCTGCCCCCGCATGAGCACTCGTGCCGTGCGGAAGAGGGAGGTGGCCGTCACCGTGTCCGCATCGAAGACGGCACCGGCCGTAACCACGCCAGAGGGGATAGCCAGCCGCATTTCCGGCCCGACGGCCCCGGGTACGGCCTTGTACGTCTGCCCCATGGAGATCATCCGCACGGGCAGATCGGCCCCCTCGGTGGCCGGGGTCGTTCCGTCGAGCAGTCGAGTGGGCTTCGGTTCGGTGGCGACGGCGACCTTCGAGACGACGTCTGAGGCTTCCTCCGGCGTCTTGCACTGTCCCATCCTGACCGCGGCGTTGCGGCGCAGCTCCGCGAGCATGCCCATCGCGTGCGAGTTTGCGTCGGTCTCCTCCGGAGATTCGGCCTGCCCGTCACTGATGGTGAGTCCCACGTCGACGAGTTTCTCAGTGTTCGTGTTGAACAGGCGAAAAACGTGCCGCCCATCGGCGGCGCTGATCAGCCCGGCCGACAGAGCGAAGGGAACGACCCAGGACGACAGATTTCCGCAGTCGCCGGAGCAGTCGACAGCCGCCTCGCTGACGGAGACCTGACCGAAGGTGTAGTCCAGGTCGAGCCCGTCCCTCGCCGAGGCGAACAGCCTGTCCCACGCCGTATGGTCACTGTCCGAGCCCAGCGGAGGCAGTCCGGATTCGACGAAGAAGAGACCCTTGCTTGTGCCGCCGCGAGCGAACGTGGCGGCGTTCCGCTCAGTCATGCCCTCAAGGTACTGGCATCAGCGCGGCACTGACCTCACTTCACCGCCCTGGGCACGATGACCATCGACGCGAACCCGAGGATCGCGACGACCGCGAAGAGGTAGAAGCCCCACGGATAGGCGATCCCGGCGGTGACCAGGGTGCCGGTGATGAAGGGGCCGACGATGGCGCCGATGCGCCCGATGCCCGAGGCCATGCCGAGTGCGGTGCCGCGGGCCTGAGCCGGGTAGATCGCAGAGACGAAGGCGTAGACGAGTACCTGGGCGGAGAAGACGAAGACTCCGGTGATGAACACGGCGATGTTGAGCAGGACCTGGCTTGTCATCGGGATCGACAGTGCGGCGAGGAAGATCGCAGCGAGGACGAACCACATGAGCACGATCTTCTTCGTCCCGTGCTTGTCGGCCAGCCAGCCGGCGAGGACGAGTCCGACGACGGCGCCGATGTTCATGACGAAGAGCATGACGAGGGAGTCCGAGACCTCGTAGCCGGCGTCGGCCATGATCTTCGGCAGCCAGGTGTTGAGCCCGTAGACCAGCAGGAGCCCCATGAAGCTCGCCGCCCACACGCCGATGGTCACCAGTGCCAGCTTGCCCTCGAAGAGACCTGCCATCCCCGTCTTCGCCGTCGCATCCACGGTGCCGGTGGGATCATTCGCCTCGGTTTCGCGGGTCTGCGCCGAGGCGGCCGCCGGGTTCCGCTTCGCCTCCTGAGTTGCGAGGAACGCCTGGGATTCGGGCAGCTTCCAGACCAGGAGGGGAACCATGACCAGGCCGGCGATTCCGCCGGCGAGGAAGAGCAGATGCCAGTTGTGGGAATACGCAACGGCGAGCAGCGAGATCGCGACGGCCCCGGCGTGGTAGCCGGTCATCGTCAGCGTCGTCGCCTTGGCGGTGTTGCCGGCCTTCGTGTATTCGCCGATGTAGGCAAGGCAGCTGGGCATCACGGCGCCGAGGAAGAGTCCGGCGATGAACCGGAACGTCGTGAACAGTGCGACGCTCGGGGCGAAGGCGACGAGCAGGGTGAAGACGCTGAAGCCGATGACGCAGGCGATGATCGTCCATCGGCGTCCGATGCGGTCGACGACCGGTCCGACGGCCACGGCACCGAGGCCGACGCCGACGAGGCTGAGCGTGGCCACCATCGTGGCCGCCTCGGGGGTGAATCCGAGGGCCTCGGTGGCCAGCAGCTCGGGGATGACCGCACCGAGGACGACGAGGTCGAAGCCCTCCAAGGCGACGGCCAGCCAGCACAGGACGGCCGGCCAGCGACCCGCAGGGGCGGTACTGGTCATGGATGCGGACGGGGTGGTTGCGGACATCGGTGTCTCCGGGGTGTTGTCGTGCGGGTCAGAACGGGTAGGGCGCGATGGATGAGCGCATCGTCACCCATTGGGTTTCGGTGAAGGCTTCGATATTGGCCTCGGCGCCTCCGAAACGGGATCCGTTGCCGGAGTCCTTCATTCCGCCGAAGGGGACGTTGGCCTCATCGGAGACGGTCTGTTCGTTGATGTGGACCTTCCCGGTGTCGACGAGGTCGGCCAGGTCCATGGCCATGCCCACATCGCCGAGGATGCCCAAGGAGAGTCCGTATTCGCTGGCGTTGACCATCTCGGCGGCTTCGTCGAGGGTGGAGAATCGGGCCACCGGGGCGACGGGTCCGAAGATCTCCTGCGCCCAGACAGGGTTCGAAGGGCTGAGATCCGTGAGCACTGTGGGCGGGACGAAGGCGCCTTCGCCCGGTCCTCCGGCGACGAGTGTGGCACCGTCGGCGGTGGCTTTGTCGAGGATGTCGCGGACGTGGGTGCGCTGCTTCTCGTCGATGATCGGTCCGATCGCAACCTCCTCGGTGGCGGGGTTGCCGACCGGCAGATTGCGGGCGCGTTCGGCCAGCTGTTCGACGTATTCGTCGTAGATGGATTCGTGGACGAGGTGGCGGCCTGTGGTCATGCAGATCTGGCCTTGGTGCATCCACGATCCGAAGGCCCCCGCCGAGGTGGCCGGACCGACCTCGGCTCCGTGAAGGACTACGAGCGCATTGTTTCCACCGAGTTCGAGGTGGCAGCGTTTGAGGAGGCGACCGGCGGCTTCGCCGACCTTGCGTCCGGCCGCCGTGGAGCCGGTGAACGAGATGACGGAGACCTCGGGTGCGGCGACGACGGCTTCACCGGCGTCGAGGCCGCCCGGCAGGACCTGGAGCAGTCCTTCGGGCAGTCCCGCCTCGGCGAAGACCTTCGCGATCGCCACTCCGGCGCACACGGCGGTGCGGGGGTCCGGCTTGAGCAGGACCGCGTTGCCCAGGGCCAGGGCCGGGGCGACGGAGCGCATGGCGAGGATGAGGGGGAAGTTGAACGGGGCGATGACGGAGACGACTCCGGCGGGCACTCGGCGGGCGAAGGACCAGCGGGGTTCGTTCGAGGTGAGCACCTGCCCCTTTGGGTGGCTGGGCAGGGCGGAGGATTCGAAGCAGATGGCTTCGGCCGAGGAGAGTTCGAGTGCGGCCTTCGGCGGGATGGAGCCGGCTTCGCGGATGATCCATCCGGCGAGCTCATCGGCGTGTTCGGCCCACAGGGCACCGGCACGGCGCAGCACTGCGGCCCTTTCGGCCGGAGTGGTCCTCGCCCATTCCTTCTGTGCAGATGCGGCTCGCGTGGCGGCGGCGGTGACGTCGTCGGCGCTGGCGGCGCCGAGGCGGCCGAGGGTCTCACCCGTGGCCGGTTCGATGACGTCGTAGGTCTCGCCGGAGCCTGCGGTCCAGGTGCCTGTGAAGATCTTCTCGTGCCAGTCGGTTCCCAGGAAATCAGTCATTGTCTGTCCTCACTTCTTTGTCGGGGCGGGTCATGTCTGTGGTTCCGTGCAACGAGCCGATCTGCGGGCACAGTCGACGAAGGACTGTGGTGCGCCTCTCGTCAGAGTAGTGACCCGCACCACCCGAAGCCACAGTGCTCCCATTCATTGAGAATTTTTCTTGAGAACCGCTAGAATTCGAGGCATGGCGAACTCTCCTTCCGGCGACTCGATGATCGATCGACTCGTGCGCGTGCTCGCATCCTTCGACCCGGATCATCAGAGCCTGAGCACCGACGAGATCGCCGAACGTGCCGAACTGCCGAAGTCGACGGCCTACCGGCTCATCGGTGAGATGATGCGCCATGATCTGCTCCAACGCGATCCCAACGGCCGCATCCGGATCGGAGTCGGAATGTGGGAGCTGTCCAATCGCGCCTCCGACGCCGTCGATCTGGCGTCAGTGGCAAGGCCGCATATGATGGGCGTGCATGAGTTCGTCGGCGAGAACACACAGCTGGGCATCCTGCGCGAACGCGAGGTGCTCATCATCGAGCGCATGTCGGCGCCCAATGCGGTCGTGCACCGCTCGAAGACTGCCGGTCGACTGCCGGCACATGCGTCTTCGTGTGGGCTCGTGCTGCTGGCGTATGCACCCAAACATGTGCGCGAGGCATATCTGCGCGGGCCCCTGTCCGCGATCACGGAGAAGACGACGACGGATCCGGCCGCTCTGCGCACGATGTTCACCTCGATCCGTTCTCACCATTTCGCCGAACTCTCCGGCCATATCGATGAGGGCACGACGGGAATCACGGTTCCCGTCTTCGACGCCGGCGGGGCGGCGATCGCCGGGCTCGGGGTCGTCATAGATTCGGAGCACCGGAAAGGCGTGCCCGCGATCATGCGGGTCCTGCGGACCGCCTCGGCGAGGATCACGCAGGACCTTTCGGCCGATCGTCGCTTCGCCGGCTGAGTCAGCCGGTCCGGGCCGCGAATCTGGCTCGTCGCTTCTCGGCCTCGATTTCACGGTTCTTCGGCGGCGCATTCGTCACGAGCGCGTCGAGGAGGTGCTGGGTGGTGTGCGCGATCTCTTCGACCGCGAAGTCAAAGGCCTCGACATTGGCTTGCGAGGGCTTCGTCGTACCGGCGATCTTGCGCACGTACTGCAGGGCGGCGGCGTGGACTTCGTCGGAGGTGGCGGCGGGCTCGAAATTATGGAGGGTCCTGATGTTTCTGCACATGCCAAAACGGTACTCCTCGGCACTGACGCAGAACAGATATTCCGCCGATACACTGATGCCACCCATGAGATCGGGAGAGAGATGACGCCAACAGACACCGCTATGACCCCTCAGCAGATCGAGAGCATTCGCACCCTGCGGCTGGAATTCTCGAGGATGCTCATGCACCACCGCTTCGTCGTCAACGAGGTCCTCACGAAACTGTCGATCCTCCGCGAGGAATCGATCTATGCGCGCAGCTACAACCCGATCGAACACATCTCGTCGCGGGTGAAGTCTCCGCGCAGCCTGCTGGAGAAGGTGCATCGTCGGGGCCTGCCACTCGACACCGACGTCATCCGCGAGAAGATCACGGACATCGCCGGCATCCGCATCACCTGCAGCTTCATCGCCGACACCTATCATGTGCTCGAGCTGCTCACGGCGCAGGACGACATCCGGGTCGTCGAGATCAAGGACTATATCGCCCACCCGAAGCCCAACGGCTACCGCAGCCTGCACGCGATCCTCGAGGTGCCCGTGTTCCTCATCGGAGGGCCGACCCCGGTCATCTGCGAGGTGCAGATCCGCACGATCGCGATGGACTTCTGGGCGAGCCTCGAGCACAAGATCCACTACAAGTTCGACGGCGACGTCCCCGCTCGCCTCGTCGGCGAACTCACCGAGGCGGCCGATGCCTCCGATCAGCTCGACCGCAGGATGGAGCAGCTCCATTCCGAGGTCCGCGAGGGTACCGCCGACATCGATTCCGGGGAGGAGTTCGACGAGGAAGCGCTGCGCATCCTCTGGGACCTCAGTCGGCGGGAGGGCTAGACCTCTTGGGCCGGTAGGTCCGGCCGAAACTGCGCGGATTCACTGTGTCGATCGTCTCGAGCACCCAGTCGACGCGTCGGCCGCCGGGAACGTCGAAGATCCGGGTGCCGTCGCCGAGGAAGACCGGGGCGACGTAGACCTGGAGTTCGTCGATGAGGTCGACCTCGAGTGCCTGCCGGGCGATGTCGGCGCTGATGATCTGGATGTCGCGGTCGCCGGCGATGGCCTGGGCCTTCTCGACCGCCTCGGTGACGGTGCAATTCATCGCCGTCACCGAGGTGTCCCCGGCGAGTTCCTCGGGACGATGGGTGAGGACGAATTCCGTGCCCGACCAGGCTCCCCCGTAGGCCTCGGACGTCAGCTCATCGCGTTCGGCGGCCTGCACCTTGGCCGCGTCGTAGCCGCGGCGGCCGGAGATGATGACGGCGACTTTCGACGCCAAGCCCTCGGTGGTGCCTTCGGCGTTCGGCTCGGAGGCCGAGAGCCACGACATGTCATGGCCCGGCCCGGCGATGAATCCGTCGATCGAACAGGTGAAACCCCATGCCACTTTTCCCATCGCTCCCCCTCGAGCCGCGGCGACCATCATTCTAGTTGCAGATTGCAACCAGTGAACCATTGTTGCCGGCCTCGATCAATGCCCCGTGTGACCAAACAGCCCGACTCACAGCGGAATGTTCTCCGAGTCTTCCTCGTTACACCTGGTGAGGGCCACATCAGCTGGGCCCCGAAGATTTTCGAGAAAGAGAGTCACCACCATGGCAGATTTCACGGACAAGGTCGCAATCGTCACCGGAGGCGGATCAGGCCTCGGAGAGGCTATCTCCAAGGACCTCGCCTCCAAGGGCGCGAAGGTCGTCATCACCGACATCAATCTCGAGGCAGCCGAGCGTGCCGCCGGCGAAATCACCGAGGCCGGAGGCACCGCCTCGGCGATCCGGCAGGACACGTCCTCGAGGGAGGACTCGGAAAAGGTCGTCAAGTTCGCCGTCGACACCTACGGCGGACTCAACTTCGCCGTGAACAACGCGGGCATCGGCGGCAAGCAGGTGCCCGTCGGCGAGACCGACCTCGATTCGTGGGACAAGGTCATCGACGTCAACCTCAACGGCGTGCTCTACGGAATGCGCTTCCAGATCCCGGCCATGCTCGAGTCCGGCGCGAAGGATTCCGCGATTGTCAATATGGCTTCGGTTCACGGAACCGTCGCTGCGATCAACAACGGCGCCTACACCGCCGCCAAGCACGGCGTCGTCGGCATCACGAAGAATGCCGCCGCCGAATATGGCGCCGAAGGCTTGCGCATCAACGCCGTCGGCCCCGGCTACATCACGACTCCCCTGCTCGAATCGAGCCTGGACGCCGAAACGCTTGAAGGACTCAAGGCCAAGCACCCTCTCGGCCGCCTGGGCACCGCCGATGAAGTCGCAAAGGTCGTATCGTTTCTGCTCTCCGACGACGCTTCGTTCGTCACCGGCGCCTACTACCTCATCGACGGCGGCTACACCGCGGTGTGAGGTTCGCGTCAGGCGATCCAAACCCGGGTGTTCAATAAAATGTGCTACCGACGCCAGAGAGGCAGCGCCCGTCACGCCGACCGCCTCTCACCTATGCACAAATAGACACCCTCGGTATATATCTGCATAGACAGAACTGTCTCCAATTCGCAGACCGATATTCAATTGCCGCCGATGTTCACGATCCTTGAACATCGGCGGCAATTGAACATCCAGAGGCAAGCGAGCATCAACCCACCTCAGTGCTCGTGCCCTGCACCTTCGTGCCCGGGCGGCACCCCGACTTCTGCCTCCTGACCTCGCTCGATGACGACGAACTGGCCCATCATGCCCTCGTCCTCGTGCAGCAGCATGTGGCAGTGATACATGAACGGCATCGTCGGGTCGGCGAAATCCTCGAATCGCATGAGCAGTCGGTAGTCGCGATTCGGTTCGAGATAGATCGTGTCCTTCCTTCCGCTCACCTCCACCGGCGGCGCCTCTCCATCAACCGAGAGCACCTCGAACTGCACGTCGTGGATGTGGAAGCTGTGCGGGATCGGCTGCGTGCTGCGCACCTCCCACACCTCGGTGTCGCCGACGTAGGCCACCTCGTCGATGCGGTTCATGTCCATCCGCTCGCCGTTGATCTCTCGTTCCTCGAGTTCGAACTTACGGGTCTTGGCTGTCTCAGCCTCAACAAGGGCGACCTCCTCGGCGTGTGACGACGGCGACCACGCGGGCTCGGGTGCCGGTGTCAGGGTCTCGGCTGCTCGGAATTCGAGTACGTCGAAGGAATCGTGTCCGCCCATCGTCGCCGGCACCGCCACTCCGCCGAGGTCGACCTCGGCCGAGCGCATCCGCACCGTCTCACCGGCGGTGAAGTCGACGACCACCTCGGCGCGCTCCCCCGGCGCCAACCGGAGTTGGTCGACCTCGGCTGGTTCGTCGAGGAGTCCGCCGTCACCGGCGATGAGATCCATCGACCGATCGGGGAATTCGAAGGCGTACGTCCTCGCCGTCGATCCGTTGAGCAGACGCAGCCGCACCTTCTCCGCGCTCACCTCCTGCACCCCGCCGATCGTGCCATTGACCATGACGGTGTCGCCGAGCATCCCCGGCTCGGCCCCGTCGTGCGAAAGCTCGAGCTCACCGTCGTCGAAGGACTTGTCCTGGACGATGAGCGGCAGGTCATCGACCCCGTACTCGTGTGGCAGCTCGGCAGACCGGGTCGCGTCATCGTCGAGGATGACCATCCCGGCCAACCCTCTGTACACGTGGTCTTCGGTCTTCCCATGCGGATGCGGGTGGTACCAGAGGGTCGCGGCCGCTTGGTCGATCGTCCAGTGCGGTTTCCACGTCTGACCAGGGTCGATCATCTGGTGCGGCCCTCCGTCCATCGTCGCCGGCAGATGCATACCGTGCCAGTGCACGCTCGTCGGTTCGTCGAGGTCGTTCGCGACGTCGACGGCGACCTTCTCCCCGCGTTCGGCCCGCAAGGTGGGCCCGAGGAACTCCCCGTTGAACCCCCAGGTCTCCGTCGGCCCGTCCTGACCGGGAAACTCCGTCTACCCCGCCTGCGCGGTGAGGTCGAAGGTGCGCACCCCATTCTCGACCGTCGATTCCGCCAACGGCGGGATGGCCAGTTCGTTCGTGAACTCGGCCTCCGTCACCGAGGTGGTCGACACTCCGCAGGCAGTCAACCCGACCGCAACGACCAGTGTGACCGCCGTACCGGCTGCGACCGAGGCGCGTCTGCGCGGTCTCATCGTTCGTTCCGTCCGCCCAGAAGCTTCTGGATGCCGGTCGCAGCCAACCCGGCAAGCGCGCCGACGCCGGCGCCCATCGCCACGCTGGGGATGAAGGCCATGAGCATAGAGGGGCCTGCGCCGGTCATTCCGGTACTGGCGAGCAGGCCTCCGAGGGCGAGGTTGAGGAACCCGTATGCGGCACCGCAGATCGTCAGGGTGAGCACGGGCCGTGCAACGCGGGCGAAGCCGACTGTCCCGATCCACACCGCTCCGGTGAGGCCGAGCAGGATGAGCGCGCGGACGGCACCGTCACCGAGGATGGGCCACAGTCCGGTCAGCGGCCACAGCAGTGCCAGCGAGGACAGACCGACGATGAGCGGCCAGGACAGGGGACGTTTCGAATGTGTTGTCGTATTCATCTCCTCAACTCTTCCAGTCGGCCGGATTTCCCACATCGACGCTCAGGCGTCAGTTCCTTCCGCCCCGAGTCAAGGCTCGAATCGCCTGCAGGCGATCGCCCGATCAACGCCGAACGACTGCGGTGAGCGCGAACGCTCCGTAGTCTTGGACTATGGGTTCTACAGCTGCGGGTGAGACGGGTGAGGAGCGCGAGCGCCTCGAACCGTGGCTGACCGATGTGTCCGTGGCGGTTGCGGTGACCCTGGTGATCTCGCTCGTCATCGCCGCCGATGCCGAGTCCTCCCCGTTGCCCGGCGTCGCCTGGGCCATCGGCTTCGGAGCCCTGCTGCTCCTGCGTCGCCGCCTTCCGCTGATCGTTCTGGCCGTGACCGTGTTCGGGATCTTCGCCTACTACGCTCTGAACCTGCCGCCGATCGGCATGGTCCTACCCGCTGTCGGTGCCCTCTACTCCACTGCCGAGGTGCGACGCACCTCGTGGGCGGTGCTCGGTGCCGCGGTCCTGATTGCCGTGTCGACGTTCTACCGGTTCGATGACCTCGATCCGCGAGCCCAACTGACCGGGTACGGCTTCGTCACCGAACTCGCCCTGGCAGCCGCGGCGATCGCCCTGGGTTCCGTGGTTCGCCTGGTCCGGGAGACCCGCATGCAGTCGGCGCGCATTGCCGCCCTCACCACGGCTGAGGAGTCCCGGGCAGCCGAGGCGCGGATGCACTCCGAACGGGTGCGCATCGCCCGCGACCTCCACGACACGATCGGCCACACCCTGTCCGTGGCTTCTCTGCATACCTCCGTGGCGGCCGAGGCCGTGGACCCGGACGACCGTGCGGCCGCACTCGAACGGGTGCGCGGGGCCACCTCGGAGGCACTGCGGGAACTGCGTCGCACAGTCAAGGTGCTCCGTGAGGAGTCCGTGGGTGAGACCGACGCGGGACCCGCCTCGGCGCTGGGTTTGGCCTCGATCTCCACCGTCGTCGAAGCTGCCCGAGCCGCCGGCCTCGAAGTCACGGTCGAGACCGACGTCGACCCCGAACGGCTGCCGCGAGCAGTCGACACGGCGGCCTTCCGGATCGTCCAGGAGTCGGTGACGAACGTGTTCCGCCATTCGGGGGCGAGCGCGGCCCGTGTCTCGGCGCAGGTACGCGGCGACGAGCTCATCGTGCGCATCCACGATGACGGTCACGGCGGGACCGCGGACACGGCCATCGGTGCCGGCATCCGCGGGATGTCGGAACGGGCGAGGCTGCTCGGGGGTCGCCTCGGTGCCGAACCGAGCGACGAAGGGTTCACTGTGACAGCGCACCTGCCGATCGACGTGGAGGAGAATGAATGACCGAGGCGATCCGCGTCGTCATCGTCGACGATCAGGAGCTGGTCCGGGCAGGTCTGCGGCCATTGGCCGAACGCGACGGAGACATTTCTGTCATCGCCGAGGCGGCGGACGGGAGGTCAGGGCTGTCGCATGTGCGGGAGCTGCGCCCCGATGTCGTGCTCATGGACATCCGCATGCCTGTGATGGACGGGATCGAGGCGACGCGGGCCATCGTCGCCGATGGCGCGTTGAACGAGGTCAGGGTGCTCATGCTCACCACCTTCGACGAAGACGAGAACGTCTTCGCCGCCATCCGCGCCGGTGCTGCAGGCTACCTGCTCAAGGATGTCTCTCCCGACGATCTGCGCGGCGCGATCCGCACGGTCGCCGCCGGTGATGCCCTGTTGTCTCCATCTGTCACCGCCGCGGTCATGCGGGCCGTCGCCGAGGGGCATTCTCCCGATCCGGACGGGCATGGGCTCGATGAGCTGACTGAACGGGAGGTCGAGGTCCTCAGCGGAATCGGGCGGGGGCTGACCAATGACGAGATCGCTGCCGAACTCTTCCTCAGCCCCGCCACTGCTCGCACTTATGTCAGTCGTCTGCTCACTCGTCTCGATGCCCGGGACCGCGCTGCGCTGATCGTGCTCGCCTATGAGACGGGGCTGGTTCGGCCGGGCGGTGCTTCAGGCGGGTGATCGCCGGCTGCTCCCATCGAACGTCTTCAGTACCCCCAGTGCACACTCTGCTTGCAGGCGTAGCGTTGCAGGCACAGCCCAAATTGTTTGGACCGTGGACGAAAACATAAGGTGATCGACCATGAGCACGACACAGACCTATCAGTATCCGAAGCCCCTGGCGGTGGTTCTCGGCAAGAGGGCGGCGCTGTTCCTCTTCATCGGCGTTCTCGGTTTCCTCCTCGTCAAGGTCGTCGGTCCGGTTCTGCAGACCGGCCCCGAGTATTTCGTCGAGGCCATAGTCTCCGGAATTCCGCTGCTCATCGCCGCCGGATGCGCCATCAGCACACTGGCAGTGGCGGTCGTGCACAGAGTGCGGCACAGGGCAGAGTGAACACTGCCCCGCGTGGGTTCACTCCGGATGCGCGACGATATTGAACACGTTGCCGTCGGGGGCGCGGACGAAGAACCGCCGTACTCCCCATTTCTCGTGGATGAGCGGGTGGACGATCTCGATGCCCTGCTCCTGTGCTTCGGCGTAGGCGGCATCAACGTCCTCGACGAGCACCGAAGCCACGGGATTCGTCTGCCCGGTTTCATCGTCGGTGAGCACCTGCACGCTGGCGCCGGTACCCGGAGAGGTGAAGCGTGCGACCCAGCCGAGATTGAATTCCTCGTTGCTCAGCCCTAGGAAGCCCGCATAGAACTCCCGTGCGGCGTCGAGGTCGTCGACGGCGATGTCAGGAATGACCCTGTTGACCTTCATGGCATCACCACTGATCGTGGTCGAAGACCTGGCAGAACACGCTGGTCATCTGATCGCTGAAGAGAACGAACTGCACCTCGTCGATCGATTCCCAACGTCCGCGGGACCGTCCGTCGACGATGATGGAATGAGCCGCCTCGGCGACGTCCCTGGGCGACCAGCCGTAGACTCCTCCGCCGATGGCGGGGAACGCGATCGAGGAGGCGCCGAGCTCCTCGGCGAGGTTGAGGCTCGACTCGAAGCAGGACTCGAGGATCTCAGGATCGGCCTCCCCCGCGGTCCGATTCGGGCCGACCGTGTGGATGACCCAGCGGGCGGGCAGCTCCCCCGCCGAGGTGGCCACGGCCTGGCCCGGCGGCAGACCGCGCACATGGGTGGCCTGCCTGACCTCGCGACAGGCTTCGAGGAGTGCGGGACCGGCCGCGCGGTGGATGGCTCCGTCGACCCCGCCGCCACCGAGCAGGGAGGAATTCGCGGCGTTGACGATCGCGTCGACGGCCATCTCGGTGATATCGCCTTCGAGAACCGTGATCTTCATGTCTTGAGTCTAGGCATCGACACTGACATTGTGCATCGGCCGGCACAGCTTTGCAGCTGCGCCGGCCGATGTGGTTGGTGTCTCCCGCGATTCAGGCCTTCTGGACGGTGATGGTCCAGCTCGCGTCGGTGACTCGGTCGAAGTGGGTGACGGGGTAGCCGTTCTCGGCGGCCCACTGCGGGATCGCCTCCGTGGCCTGGGTGCAGTCGAAGTTGATGACGAGTTCGTCACCGGTTTCCAGACCGGTCATCGCGTCCTTGGCTTCCACGAGAGGGAAGGGGCAGACCTGGCCGTCGGTTTCGAGTACTTGCTTCATACTGTCCTGCTTTCCGCCGCGGGCTCTGCGGCCTGCGACTTCTTCGGTTTGATGGAGACCTTCGCTGCGATTCCGGAGCCGACGATCATGAAGACCATCGACACCCAGCCCTGGTATTCGAACTGTGCGGTCGAGACCATCGCGTTGCCGACGGTGCAGCCGCCGGCGATGGCTGCGCCGACGCCCATGCCGATACCGCCGATGATCGACTTGATGATCACGCTCTTGTCCGGCACGCGGACCCGGAACTCGCCGGAGGCCTTGGCGGCGATGAAGGAGCCGACGAGGATGCCGATGACGAGCATGACGCCCCAGTCGATGAGCTGAGTGTCACCCGTGGTGAGGTATCCGACGAGGTTCGCCGAGGGGGTGGTGATGCCCAGACCCGAGTTGCGGCCCGTGGCGGCGGAGAGCGGCCAGGCGATCGTGGCGATGATGCCGATGACCACGGCTGTGGCGAAGGGGTTCCAGCGCTTCTCGGTGAGCAGGTGCGCCAGGCCTGTCTTGCGCGGAGGCAGGGTGGCCATCGGAGTCTTGAGTCTGCGGGCATGGTGGACGGTCAGCCAGATCGCCGCTGCAGAGATGATGGCGACGAAGACCCAGGGGCTGATGCCGGTGCTCGCCTGCAGGCTGCCGTCGTCCAGGGTGATCCCGCGGATGCCTTCGGTGAAGCCGGCGAGCGGGCCGAGTTTCATCACCGCGGAGAAGAGCGCATAGAAGATGAGGGCGAACCAGCTGCCGACGAGTCCTTCACCGGCACGGTAGTAGGTGCCAGTCGCGCAGCCTCCGGCGTAGACCATGGCCCAGCCGAAGATCAGTCCGCCGACGATCGAGGCCAGCCACGGGAACGGCGTCGCCTCGAGGGCGATGACTCCGAAGCTGTTGAGCAGGAACAGGCCGATGGAGTGCACGGCGATGAGCACGATGAGGGCGGAGAACCAGCGCGTGTTCCCCGTCAGCGTGAGGTCACGGAAGGCGCCGGTCACGCAGAAACGTCCTCGCTGGAAGACGAATCCGAGGACGAGGCCGACGATGAGTCCGGTGATGATCATTGAGCTGCTTTCTGTTCACGGCAGGTTCGCGGACGAACACGACAACCGTCCATTTTGCTCAACAATCACTGGTCAGTCAACCACCGCCGGGCACAGCACCTCCCATTCAGTCCGATGCGACTCAGCTCTCAGCAAAAGTATCTTGACGTCAAGATACTTTTAGGGTCATGATTAAGGTACGCCTTACCTAATAAGGGGGGGCAAAATGAAAGTCACAATGGACCAGCACCACGCACCGACAGAGGTGCAATCACTCGCTCAGTTCGTCGCCGATGCCTCGCTGGACATGCTCAGCGATACCGCTCTAGAACAGCTCAAGATCCGCGTCCTCGACACCATCGGCGTCGCCATCGGCGCCCTGGACGCTCCCCCGCTGCAGGAAATCAGAACCCTCATCGAGGACCTCGGGGACAGTCGCGGAGCCACGCTCATCGGCGGTGGCCAGGCCAGCCCCGATCACGTCGCGTTCTTCAATTCCGCCCTGAGCCGATATCTCGACTTCATGGATGCCTACCTGGCCAAGGGCGAAACCAACCACCCGTCGGACAATATGGGCGCGGTCCTCGCGGCCGCGGAACTGGCCGACGCCTCGGGCGCGGACTTTCTCACGGCCTTCGCCGTGGCTTATCAGATCCACACCCGGCTCTCGGATGTCGCACCGGTGAGAGACCTCGGCTTCGACCACACGACACAGGGCGCTTTCGCTGCGGCGGCCGCCTCGGCGAAGGCACTGGGTCTGGGAGTCGAACAGATCGCGAATGCTGCCGCCATGGCCGGCACCGCGAACGTCGCACTGCGGGTCACCCGGACCGGAGACCTCAGCCACTGGAAGGGCCTGGCCTATCCCCACGTGTCGAAGGAGGGAGTCTTCGACGCGCTCCTTGCCTCACGCGGAATCACCGGACCGGCCGAGGTATTCGAGGGCAACAAGGGCTTCAAGGCCCTGGCCGGAGACTTCGACCTCGACTGGTCGGCGGAGGATCTCGAGAAGGTCACGGACACGATCATCAAGAAGCACAATGCGGAGATCCATTCGCAGTCGGCCCTCGACGCCGCACAGGACGTCCGCTCCCAGGAGGGATTCCGCGCCGATGCCATCGCCAGCGTCGAACTGACGACCTTCGATGTCGCATACTCGATCATCGGCGGCGGCGAAGAAGGCGACAAGCGCTCCATCCGCACGAAGGAGGAGGCCGATCATTCACTGCCGTGGATGCTCGCGGTCGTCCTCCTCGACGGTGAGCTCAATCCGGCGCAGTACAAGACTGAACGGATCGTCGCCGACGATGTCCAGGACCTCATGCACAAGGTCACGATCACTCCCTCCACGGAATTCAGCGACCGGTTCCCCGAGCAGATGTGCGCCGACCTCGTCGTCACCCTCGGCGATGGGACCCAGTTCCGGGCGAACACCGACGACTATGAGGGTTTCACCGCGCATCCTCTCGATTGGAAGGGAGCCCGGAAGAAGTTCGACGCCCTGACGTCCCCCTTCGCCGAGGCGGAGCTGCGTGACGAGATCGCCGACCTTGTCCGCGACCTCGAGAATCACCGGGTCAGCGAGCTGACCGCGGTCCTCGCGCACGTTCCCCAGACTCGCAGCTGAGGCTGAGTCACCCGCGCCCGCCGCTCGGCCAAACCCCGCGCCATCGGGATGACCGAGATCCGCGCCCCGTACTACTCGACCTTCGGCACCCGGCACCTGCAGGACGTCTTCGAAGTCGCCGGTCAGTGGGTCGACGGCATCAAGTGGGCCGGGGGCTCGTTCTCCCTCGTCCCAGCCGAGCAGGTGAAGGCCTTCAGCGATATCGCCCATGAGAACGGGGCGTATGTGTCCTCCGGCGGATGGATCGAAACGGTCCTGCGCTAAGGAGATGACGCAGTCGACCAGTACCTCAAAGAGGCTAAAGCGGTCGGCTTCGACGTCATCGAGATCTCGACCGGATTCATCATGCTCCCGACCTCAGGCCTTGAGCGCCTCGTCGAGAAGGTCGTCAAGGCCGGTCTCAAAGCTAAGCCGGAGCTGGGCATCCAGATCGGTTCCGGCGGAGACTCCGGTGAGGCCGAACTGGCTGCGGAGTCTGCAAAGGACATCGGCGATCTCGTCGACCGTGGCAAGCGGGCGCTCGATGCCGGAGCCTCGATCATCAACGGCCTGGGGCTCGAGAACGTCATGTTCGAAGCCGCCGACGGACCGGTCTTCGAGTGGTACATCAAGAACTACGGAAACGAATGCAACTTGTTCGTCGACCACTCGCAGATCCTTCAGCTCGAGGGGCTGCGGCAGAACATCTGGGGCAATAAGTCAACCTGGGGTCGGGTGATCAACCCACGCCCGTGAGGCGGTAATGCTCCATATGTGTGCGGGTGTCCCCGAGAACGGAAACCCGCACATCTGCCATTACGAAAGATCGGCAGACCCCGGAATCACGTCAGATTGCGACAGTTTCCGCCGATTCCGCCCAGCAGCCCGGCGTTGCTAGCGACAGAGGCAGATGTGGAAACCCAACCGCTGGCATGTCTGGCCTGAAAGGCTAACTCCAATTCGGATCCGAGTCCGAGCAATCCGCCAAGTAGGTTGGTGGGCACGTCTGTCGTGTACGATCCATCGCTGTTCGAGGTCGTGTTCGATGTCAGATTGAAGCCGGTGATCGGTGCCAGGACGGACCCAAGACCGCTCGTAGATGCAGTGACAACGATGTTGCTGAGTGAGTAACCCGCCGGAGGCTTCCAAAAGACTCGCACACTAGCACCGATACCAAGAAGACCCGGACGGAACTGGCACTTGCCGGTCAACACCGGTGCTGGGACCTTGCCCGCAGTGAACGCCCCCTGGCTTATCTTCTCATCATTCCAACCGGCGAGGGTGCCGTTGACTGCGGCTGGACCGGCGACGAGGGCGAGCAATGCGACTACTGCCAACAGCAGACGAGCTCGTCTCCAAGATTGTCGCGGCGAGTTCCTGCAAGTCATGACAGCCTCGCCTTCCTGGTTCGCGACACGATCGCTGAGCCGGTGACAACGAGCAAGAATGCTGCGAGCAGAATCCACTGCCAACCATCGATTCCGGTCCACGGCAGCTCGCCGGAACCGCCGGCATCGGCCGCGCCCTCGACAGTGCCATCAGAATCAGAGCCGGAATCGCCCGGCGCGCCAGGATCACCTGGATCCCCGGGATCTCCTGGCCCTGTCGAAACCTTGTCGCCGAGTCCTTCCGCCAGCACGCGCACACCCGCCGTGGCGCCAGCTACCGCGCGGACATCAGCGTCGCCAGCGAGAGTCGCCGTTACCTCGATTCGGCGAGAGTCATCGCTGTCCATTTCCAGCAGGGTGAGACCGTCGTCAGCAGCCGGCTCCAATTCGCTGAGCACCATTCCGCGAATCAACATCTGCGAACCGCTTGGACACGGGTCCTCCGCTTCAGTCATCGCGCATTCCCGCACATCGATCGACAGCGAATCCGTCAGCGCCTCCGCCCCTGCCCCCGACCCGATTGAGACCGTTATATCTCCCGGTTCGGAGGCGTCGGTCCAGATATCAACCGTCCATGTGGCCGATGCCCCAGGACTGAGGTGGCGCATCTTCTCGATATCCCCGAAGTCGCGCATTCGCAGGATGTCATCTGTCGCTCCTGACGACGCGGACAGGGAATGATCAGCGTTTACGGGCAGAGCATCCTCGGCGAACGACACCCCAGGCACTATCTGCCCACCCGCAGTCACGGCCACCACCATCGGCAGCGCGATTGCGTGCCGCGGTGACCGCGCACTGGGGCGGGCCGCCTCGGCGAGGGTGTTGTCGTCATCCTCATCGCGTCGTGGCCAGAATGCCCACACGACGAGGAGGCTGGCCGCGATCGTGATGCCGCCGAGCAGGAACGGGTTGCGCCACTGTTGAAGGATCGGAGCAACCCCGGGGATGGAGAACATCACCGTTCGGACCGTCTCGGCGGTGTAGGGGTCAGGGTCCTTCTCGGCGTTCGCGTCGCCCTTCATCTCAAAGGTCACGGCACCGGTGGAGTCGTCAATGCTCTGGATCTCAGTGACGCGGTGGGTCACCGGCAGGACCTTCTCCCCGCGATCGGCGGTGACGATGTCACCGACTTCCATCTCTTCGGCGGGGATCTCACGGACGAGCGAGGCCGATCCGGCCGGGATCGTCGGACTCATCGACCCGGTTTTGAACATGATGATCGATATGTTGAAGACGAAGCTGAGGATGCCGAGCACGATGCAGACCACGCCGAGGACGGCGAGGATGTTGAGCACGGCCCCGCCCAGCAATGAACCCACGTTTCTCTTGCGTGTCATAGAGCCCGCCATGGTCAATTCCCCGGCGCGGTGGACTCGGCTGTGAACGTCCAGGTGTGGCTCGACTGCAGACCTTGGGCAGAGCTCGGAGCGTTGCTTGCCAGTGTCACCTCGAAGCAATAGTCCTGGACCGACGCTGAGGCGGCTTTGAGGGTCTGGGTGGTGTCTGCTGTCGGCGTGGAGCTCAGCGGGATTGCAGCAGTAGCGCTGCCGAAGACGAAGGCGCCCTGACCAGGAAAATTGCCCGCGTTACAGGTGACACCCGACGTTGATCGGGCCACGGCTCGGTATGTGAGTGCAGAGGCAAAGGTATTCGGATTGGAGATACCGCGTGCTGAGACCGTGAGCTTGCCGTCGATCGACGTATTCGACGTGGTGCGCACTGACACTGGCGCGTAGACCTTCTGCCCCGGGTACATGTTGCCCGCATTGAAGGTCATCTCATTCGTGCCGTTCCATTCGCCGCCGGCCCGGAGCTCAATGTTGAACCGCCCGGCTTCGAAAGAGCCGGAGGCCTCTTCCGAGTCCGTCCACGCGGCGACCGTGGCCGTCGCGCCCACGCCGAAGACGAGGCCGCCGGCGAGAATCGCTTTGATGCGGCGGCCTCGCAGCAGCTGTTGCTGACGCAGCTGCCGTCGACGGACCGGGCGGGCGTCCTCAGACACCCGCCGGGACGAGAAGAATTTAAACAGCGTCGGCAGAAGCGACCTCATCGATCAGCTCAGCGTCGTCATTCGGCCGAGGTCGCGGTGAACTGCCACCGAGCGGTGGTGTTCTGCCCCTGTTCCAGCGAGTCACCGGCAGTGACCTGGAAGCACAGCGTGACCGGGTCGCCGGTCGCAGTGTCTGCGCCCGCGGTGAGATTGAAATCAGCAGCGCCCGTGGTCGAGTCCAGCGCCGTTCCCGCCGGCACAACGGAAGTACCCGTTGCGGAGGCCGAGCAGTCACCCACCGAGTCGACCTGAACAATCGCGTAGGTCAGAGCCGCAGCGTTGTCCCCGCCGCCTGCCGCCGACTCGAGAGAGACGGCCGCGTCGTAGTTCGTCGGTCCGTCGAGGCGCAGCACGAAAGGAGCCGCCACGGTATCGCCGGGCGACATGTTGTCCCCGCCATCGAGATCGAAAGTCAGCGCCGCGGCACCGTCACTGCTCTCATGGTCAGCGAATGTCGTTCCGTCGGTGCTGCCCTGGACGTTGAATGAACCTGCGCCGAAGACACCTTCGGCCCATTCGTCGTCGGTCCAGGCCGCCAGCGTCACGGCAGCGCCGACGCCGAGGACGATGCCACCGGCGAGGATGGCTTTGAATTTGCGCGAACGCGTCTTGGTTGTCGTCACAATGACTCCTCATCTGCGGCGCATCAGCGCCTCTGTTCTGCGGCGCACCAGCGCCAAGGTCACAAAGAAGTGAAGTGGGGAATGAACTCAGTGTGACTGGTTCATTACTTCAAAGACACTTTTAGGCACCACTTCTGTGATCTGTTATTGAATGGTTATCAAGCAGCCGCTCCCGCACTCTCACGTCACCCCATCCCGACTCGACTCCGGAGCCGCCCCTCTCCCATTCATTGAGAACGTCGTCGCCTCGCGTCCGTGACTGGGCGCACACTGTTCAGAAGAGACAGGCAAGGAGGCCAAGGTGGCACAACTTCAGACAGACGTCGCGATCGTCGGCGCCGGACCCGCGGGGCTCATGCTCGCGCACCTGCTGCACAATGCAGGCATCGAATCCGTCGTCATCGACAATCGCAGCCGCGACGACATCGCCCACACCCACCGCGCCGGCATCCTCGAAGCAGGATCGGTGCGCATGCTCGAGGCCGCAGGCGTCGAATCCCGCGTCCACACGGACGGGCACCGCCACGACGGCATCGACATCCGAGTCAACGGCGCCTCGAACCACTTCGATTTCCCCGAACTCGTCGGCGAATCCGTCTGGCTCTACCCCCAGAACGAGATCTTCGTCGACCTCTCCGCCGCCCGCGAACGGACCGGCCTCCCCACCTATTACTCGGTCACGGACACCCGCCTCGGCGATGTCGAAACCGAACGCCCATGGGTCACCGCCACCACTGAGGGCGGCGACGAACTGCGCATCGACGCCCGTTACGTCGTCGGCGCCGACGGCTCCCGCGGACCATGCCGCTCGTTGATCCCCGACGGCACCCGGCAGCGCTTCTTCCACGAGTACCCGTTCGCCTGGTTCGGCATCCTCTGCGAAGCCCCGCCCAGCCACGAAGTCCTCATCTACTCCCGCTCCGAACGCGGCTTCGCACTGATTTCCCAGCGCTCCGACAATGTCCAGAGAATGTACTTCCAGGCTTCCCCCGACACCGACGTCGCCGACTGGTCCGACGATCGGATCTGGACCGAACTCCAGGCCCGCGTCGACGGCCCCGACGGATTCGAACTCAAGACCGGGCCGATCTTCGACAAGACCGTGCTCCCCTTCCGCTCGGCCGTGACCGAGCCGATGCAGCACGGTTCGATGTTCCTCGCCGGCGACAGCGCCCACACCGTCCCACCGACCGGAGCGAAGGGTCTCAACCTCGCCTTCGCCGACGTCGCCGTGCTCGCACCGGCCCTCATCTCGGCACTCAAGGACTCCGACGCAGAGGCGCTGGCCGGCTACTCGCAGACCGCGACCAAACGCGTGTGGAAGGCTCAGAACTTCTCGTACCAGATGACACGGATGCTCCACACCGACCCGACGCAGGATGCCTTCGAAACGAAGCGCAGCCTCGGCGAACTCCGGTCCATTCTCGAATCCGACCACGGTCGCCGCTACCTGGCCGAGTGCTACACGGGCTGGCCGCACGGCTGAGCCGCTCCCCCACCGACCCCACCACGATGTCAACCGACGAAAAGACGAAGAGACGAAGAAAGGTTCGACGATGAGTCAGCACCAGTCCTCGGAGAACGATGATCAGACTGTGAAAGGCCCCGACGACGCAGCCGAGTCCCAGGCGACTCTGTCTGCCGAAATCGACGGCATCGAAGCGCAGTACAAGCAGGATGTCGCCGACGGCAAGAAACCCGAGACCCAGCCGCGGCTGGACTACCGCCCCTACCGGTCATCGATCCTGCGTCACCCGACGAAAGATCCCCGCCATACCGACCCCGAGACGATCGAGCTCTTCTCCCCCGCCTTCGGACACCGGGACATCGGCACCCTCGAATCCGACCTGACGATCCAGGCCGACGGCGAACCCATCGGTGAGCGCATCCGCGTCACCGGCCGGGTCCTCGACGGGGAAGGCCGCCCCGTGCGCAACCAGCTCGTCGAGATCTGGCAGGCGAACTCGGCCGGACGCTATATCCACAAACGCGACCAGCACCCGGCCCCGATCGACCCGAACTTCACCGGCGTCGGCCGCACCCTGACCGGCGACGACGGCTCTTACTCGTTCACGACGATCAAACCGGGCCCCTACCCGTGGAAGAACCACCACAACGCATGGCGACCGGCCCACATCCACTTCTCGCTCTTCGGGTCCGAGTTCACACAGCGGATGATCACCCAAATGTACTTCCCCGGGGATCCTCTCTTCGCTCTCGACCCGATCTACCAGTCGATCACCGATCAAAAGGCGCGCGACCGCCTCGTGGCGACCTATGACCACAACATCACCGAGCACGAATTCCTCATGGGCTACAACTGGGACATCGTGCTCACCGGTGCCAACCGGACCTGGATGGAAGAAGAGGACGATGACTGACACCCCCACGACCCCTGATCTCACGCCGACACCGGGCCAGACCGTCGGCCCGTTCTACGGCTATGCACTGCCCTTCGAGCACGATAATGAGCTCGTCCCGCCCGGCTCGGCTCGCGCCGTGCAGCTGACGGGAACCGTCTTCGACGGGGCAGGTGACCCGGTCCCCGATGCCATTCTCGAGATCTGGCAGCCCGATGAGCACGGCGCTGTCCCCCGCGAGACGGGATCGCTGCGCCGCAACGGCTTCACCTTCACCGGCTTCGGCCGCGCCGCCGTCGACCCGGAAGGCGAGTTCAGCTTCTCCACGGTCGATCCCGGCCACACCGAGGCGGGCAAGGCACCCTTCATCAGCGTCGTCATCTTCGCCCGCGGGCTGCTCAACCGGCTGTTCACCCGCATCTATCTGCCCGAGGACACCGCGGCTCTAGCCGCTGACCCGCTCCTATCCTCGCTCGACGAAGACGAGCGCGCCCGCCTCATCGCCACTCGAGGGGCTGACGGATCACTGCACTTCGACATACGGTTGCAGGGTGAGGAGGAAACCCCCTTCCTCCGATTCCCCAGCCACGAGGACTGAAGCGACATGACCGACACCGCCCACACCCGGTTCCTCTTCGCCCCCGGCGATCTGCGCGGAGCCGAAGCCATCGACGACGCCGCGTTCATCACCGCGATCGGCCAAGTCGAGACCGCATGGATCGTCGCTCAGGGACGGGTGGGGCTGGTGTCGTCGGAGATCCGCGCCGAGGTGGCCGCCGCCATCGATGCCACGATCCGCACGCTCACGGACGATCACACCGAACTCGAGTCCCTGGGTGAGGCCGCCGAATCCGGCGGCAACCCGCTCATCCCGTTCCTCGCCCTCGTCCGCTCCCGGCTCTCCCCCGAAGCCTCACGATGCCTGCACCGGGGGCTGACCAGCCAAGACGTCATCGATACGGCCATCGGTCTGCTCGTCTCCCGCGTCGTGCGGCAGATGCAGGCCAGGCTCGAAGTGATCGGCGCCTCCCTCGTCGAACTCTCCGACGCTCATGCGAAGACCCTGTGCCTGGCCCGTACCCTCACCCAGCCGGCCCTGCCGACGACCTTCGGTCTCAAGGCCGCAGCCTGGGCCGCTGAGGTCAACGAAGTCCAAGGCCAGGCACCCTACGTCGACTATGTGCAGGTCGGCGGGGCAGCTGGCACCCGTGCCGCGATCCGCTGGTTCGCCGGCGACTCGACCGAATCCCTGCTCCGCGAATTCCACGTCCAGATGGTCGGCCCCGATGCGGCGCTCACCCAGATCCCCGTCCCATGGCACACCGATCGCGTCCGCATCCTGTCTTGGGGCTCCCACCTCGCCCAATGCGTCACCGTGGGCGCCTCCATCGCCCGTGACGTCCTCATCGGCGTGCGCCCCGAGATCGGTGAGCTGTCACTGGCCTCCACCGGCGGATCCTCGACGATGCCGCATAAGTCGAATCCCACCTCGGCGGTGCTGCTCCACCGCAACGGAATGCGCGTCCCCGGATCGCTGTCCACCCTGACCACGGCCGCCGCCGAAGCCATCGAAGAACGCTCCGACGGCGCCTGGCATGCCGAATGGCCGGCCCTGTCCGAGCTCATGACCCTAGCGACCTCCTCGCTCATCATCCTCGACGAGATGGTCGCGGGCCTGCAGGTCAACGCCGATGCCATGCGCGCGAACCTCGACGCCGCTTCCCCCGGGATCTATGGGGAGAAGCTCGGCATCGTCTTCGGTGACCGGATCGACAAAGACACCCGCGCAGCCATCATCGCCCCCGGCTCCGACCCTGTCGCAGCACTTCGCGCCGAGATCGGCGACGAGGATGGAATCGAGGAATTCTTCACCCCCGAGTCCTACCTCGGTGAGGCCGAGGACATCCGCCGCACCATCCTGGCGACCATCGACAGCTCCGGACCGCAGGAGATCGACCTGCCGCCCTTCGACTGAGACCCGTTTTTTCGACTTGAGAACCGACCGAAGAAAGTGACACCCATGGACCTCACCGCATCCGTTCTTGCCGCCCCCGCCTCCCCTGCCGCCGATGCCCGAGTGCTCGTCGTCCTGCCTTCGCTTGGCACCTCCGCAGCAGCCCTATGGCAGCAGGCCGCCACCGAACTGACCGCACTCAGTCCGGAGACGACGGTCATCGGCATCGACCTGCCCGGTCACGGCCGTTCGGCACCGATCGATGTCCCCGCGGGGACGTCCATGGCCCCGCGAATCACGATGTCCGACCTCGCCGAGGCGGTCCTGGGCACCCTCGATAGGGTCCTTCCCGATGTGGCCGGCCCCGGCGCTCCCGTCGATCTCGCCGGCGATTCGATCGGCGGAGCAACGGCCCTGCAGCTGGCGCTCGACCACGGGGATCGCTTCGGCCGCATCGCCGTCTTCTGCACCGGCGCGAAGATCGGTGAGGCTTCGGCATGGGAGGAACGCGCCCAGACGGTGGCGACCTCAGGCACCCCGACGCAGGTCATCGGTTCGGCACAGCGCTGGTTCGGGGAAGGGTTCATGGACCGGGAGCCGGAGGCCTCGGCCGCGCTCCTGCACTCGCTGCAGGACGCCGACCGCTTCTCCTATGCCGCTCTCTGCTATGCGCTGGCCGACTTCGATGTCCGCGCACGACTGCCCGAGATCACGCGTCCCCTGCTCGCAGTCGCGGGTTCACAGGATCAGCCGACTCCGGCGACGAAGCTCGCCGAGATCGCAAACGGGGTTCCCGGGGCGCTGCTCGAGGTCATCGAGGGCGCCGCTCATCTCGTCCCGGCCGAGGCTCCGGTCGTGACCGCGGGTCTGCTCGCTGATTTTCTGCAGGGCAAGGGACTCGGCGCAGGGGCCGGCGGAGCCGCTTCCCCGGATGCCGGTCCCGAGCTGCCGACCGCCTCGGGGCCGCGGGAGGCGAGCCGCGACGATGTGCGCGAGGCGGGAATGGCCGTGCGACGGCAGGTGCTCTCCGACGCCCACGTCGACCGCGCGAATGCGAAGGTCGACGATTTCACGAGCGACTTCCAGGACCTCATCACCCGCTACGCCTGGGGTGAGATCTGGACTCGGCCGGGACTCGAGAGGAGGATGCGCTCGGCGATCACGCTCACGGCCATGATCGCAGGTGGCCACGAGGCGGAGCTGGCGATGCACGTCAAGGCTGCGCTGCGCAACGGGCTCACCCGCGATGAGATCAAGGAGGTCCTCCTCCAGTCGGCCATCTACTGCTCCGTGCCGAGCGCGAACACCGCCTTCTCCGTCGCTTCGCAGGCTCTGGCCGAATACGACGCCGAGGAAGCGACAAGCGTCGACTGAGGCTGTTCGAATCGTCACATTGGGTGCCTGAGGGGTTCCGAGGAACCGCTGTGGGCAATAGGCTGGTGCGGTTGCCTCCCCGATCCCGCGTTTCCCCTGAAGGAGCCCCATGAGTGATGCCCCGGTCTCCCGCGGAGTCTACAAGTTCGCTGTCTTCGCCTTGGCGATCGGCGCCTTCGCCATCGGGGTGACCGAATTCGCGACCATGGGCCTGCTGCCGATGATCGCCGAGGAGCTGGGCATCACGGTCCCCCAGGCCGGGCATGCGGTGTCGTTCTATGCGATCGGCGTCGTCGTCGGCGCGCCCCTGATCACGACCATCGCCGCGCACATGGATCGCAAGCTGCTGCTCCTGTGCATGATGGGTCTCTTCTCTCTGGGCAATCTCGCATCGATGCTCGCCCCGACGGCCGGGCTGTTCAACATCGCGCGCTTCGTCTCCGGTCTGCCGCACGGAGCCTATCTGGGCATCGGAGCCGTCGTCGCCGCCTCCCTCGTCCCGGCCAACCGCCGCGGCCGAGCCATGTCACGAGTGATGCTCGGCCTGACGATCGCGAACATCTTCGGCGTGCCCTTCGCTGCGGCACTGGGCAATATGTTCGGATGGCGCAGCGCCTACGCCCTCGTCGCCGCGCTCGGAATGCTCACCGTCATCATGGTCGCCGTCGGCGTTCCGCGCGTGAAGCTCGGCGCGGTGCCCTCGGCCCGCGGTGAGATCAAGGCGCTCGGACGCGTGCAGATCATCCTCACCCTCGTTGCCGGCTCAGTCGGCTTCGGCGGAATGTTCGCCGTCTACACCTACATCACCCCGACGATGACCGACGTCGCCGGCGTCCCCAGCGTCGCGATCCCGTGGGTGCTCGCTGTCTACGGCCTAGGCATGACCGCCGGGTCGCTGATCGCCGGACCCCTGGTCGACAAGTCCATCGAGCGCTCGGCCACCGGCGGCATGATCCTCTCGGCTCTCGTGCTCGCCGCTTTCGGCGCCTTCACCCAGATCGCGGCCATCGCCATCATCGCCCTCTTCCTCATCGGCATCTCCGGGTCGATGATCACCACGGCCCTGCAGATGCGTCTGTTCCGCGAATCCCATGACGCCCCGAGCCTCTCAGCGGCCATGAACCATGCCGCCTTCAACCTCGCCAATGCGCTCGGCGCGTGGCTCGGCGGAATCGTCATCACCGCCGGCCTCGGCTACCGTGCACCGGCGTGGGTGGGCGTGGGCCTGTGCGTGTCCGGGCTCATCGTCATCTCCGTTGCGATCTTCCTTCGCCGAGGCGGCTCCCCCGACCCGAGTTCCCGCACCTCCGTCGAGACCTGAGTCCCGAGCAGATCTAGGTCGCTATCGGATACTTTCCGGAAAATATGGGTCACCATCGGATACTTTCGAGCGCTGAAAGTATCCGATGGTGACCTACGTTTGAGTGCCGATACGATGAACGCATGGATCACCCTGCGCCCAGTCGCTCTCAAGCCCTGACCCATCACCCGAAGTCGGCCCTTGTGCTGACCCTCGCGGCTTTCGCCGTTCTCGCCCTTCTGCTGCTGAGCGGATGCGGATCGTCTGATTCCGAAGGGGACTCCGGCGAGTCCTCCGGGAGCTCGGATTCCTCGGCCGCTGCGGGAACCTGCTCCTACCCTGCTGACCCGCAGACCGGCGCGAAGGAAGTCGACGCTCCTGAAGAGAAGCCGCAGGCGAAGGGCACTGTCGAGGCCACCGTCGCGACGAGCGCCGGGGACCTCGCGGTGACCCTCGATGCCGACCGCACCCCGTGCACCGTCAACAGCTTCCTGTCTCTGGCCGCGCAGAAGTACTTCGACGACACCGAATGCCACCGCCTGACCACCGAGGGCATCTTCGTCCTCCAGTGCGGCGACCCCACAGGAACCGGGTCCGGCGGCCCAGGCTACTCGTTCGCCGATGAGCTCGACGGCTCCGAGACCTACCCGGCCGGCACTCTGGCCATGGCGAACTCCGGCCCGGATACGAACGGCTCCCAGTTCTTCGTCGTCTACGACGACAGCTCGCTGCCGCCCGACTACACCGTGTTCGGACAGCTGGATGAGAAGAGCACGAAGACCGTCGCGGATCTCGCTGCCAAAGGCACGGACTCCGGTGCCGGCGACGGCGCACCCAAGGAGAAGGTGACGGTCACCGAGGTCACCACCGCGGACTGACCGCCCGTCCGAGTTGTCCAGAACACTTCGACCACCTAGTAATCCCAATTGGCGAGACTCAGAAATCACGTTTTGTGAGACGAGCGTAATGTCGATTCGTCGCCGTCGACGCTGTGCCTGACACAGCGCCGACGGCCTTTTCCATTGGCACGGACCACCCGCCCGTGCCTGCACTCACGAAGCAGCGGAGCACCACCACCATGTCCACCGAAACACAGCCGGAGAATCCCTCGTCGGCACCTGGAGTCGACGACGCAATCGCAGCGACTCGGAAGAACAACACCCGCGGCAAGGTCCTGACCGCCTCGATGGTCGGCACCACGATCGAATTCTTCGATTTCTACGCTTACGCCACGGCCTCCTCGCTGGTCTTCCCGGCCCTTTTCTTCCCCAATCAGACGTCGACGACTCAGCTGCTGAGCTCGTTCGCGATCTTCGGCGTCGCCTTCGTCGCCCGCCCCCTCGGCTCGATCATCTTCGGCCACTTCGGTGACCGCATCGGCCGGAAGAAGACGCTCATCGCCTCCCTGCTCATCATGGGCATCGGCACCTTCCTCATCGGCCTGCTGCCGACCGCCAGCACGCCGGGCTGGGTCGTCCTCGCCCCGCTGTTCCTCGTTCTTCTGCGCTTCTGCCAAGGCGTCGGCCTCGGCGGCGAATGGTCGGGCGCGGCACTGCTGGCCACCGAGAATGCCCCGAAGGGCAAACGCGCCATCTGGGGCACTTTCCCACAGCTCGGCGCCCCCGTCGGCTTCATCATCGCGAACCTGCTCTTCGTCGCCCTTGGCACCTGGACCTCCCCCGAGGCGTTCCTCGCCTGGGGCTGGCGCATTCCGTTCCTGCTCTCGGCCCTGCTCGTGGCCGTCGGCCTCTATGTCCGCATGTCGCTCATGGAGACCCCGGCGTTCCAGCTCGTGGCGCAGAAGCAGCAGATCTCGAAGGCCCCGCTCGGGCGGGTCTTCGCCACGAGCTGGAAGCCGCTCATCCTGGGCACGTTCATCATGCTCGCGACCTACGTGATCTTCTACTTCATGACCGCGTTCACCCTCACCTACGGCACCTCACCGGCAACCCCGGAGCAGGCCCAGACCGCCGCCGAGGCGGCAGGAAAGCCCTTCGACCCCGCAGGCTTCGTCGCGGGGCTGGGGTACACGAAGAACGAATTCCTCACCTACCTCATCATCGGAGTCGTCTTCTTCGGCATCTTCACCGTCGTCTCCGGCCCCTTGGCCGAGAAGCTGGGACGCCGGAAGATGCTGCTGGGCGTGACCGTGCTCATCGCCGCCTACGGACTCGTCGTCAACGCCCTGTTCAATGCCGGCACCCCGGGAGTCATCATCGGCCTCATCGTCGGCTTCATCCTCATGGGGCTGACTTTCGGGCCCATGGCCGCGTACCTGCCGGAGCTCTTCCCCGCCAACGTCCGCTACACCGGATCGGCGATCTCCTACAACATGTCCAGCGTCATCGGGGCCGGTCCCGCACCGTTCGCCATGGTCGCTCTGTGGCAGGCCGAAGGTGGGTCGATCTTCTACTGCGGCCTCTACATCATCGCCGCGGCCATCGTCACGATCGTCGCCCTGTGGCTGGCCAAGGACACCTCTGACCTCAACATGGAGGATCAGCTGAGCTGAGACTCCTGGATCAGGGCCCGACCGACGTTTTCGTTGGTCGGGCCCTTTCGCGTCCGCGGTCAGTGACCGAGCGGCCGTCCCGGTCACCGGGAATGACTACGATTTCGTCACAACCGCCTCGGTGCTCATCAAAGCGTCATTGGTGTGATCCAGTTCACGGTAGGATTCCTCTCAGACATTGCCCAGACACGGATGTCCGGGCAATCCGTTTGCGTGACGACACGGTCACCGATCCCCTGGAGGAACCATGAAACGACGCTCGAGCCTGGCCATTCTGGCCGCCGGCGCCATGCTCGCTCTGTCCGCATGCGGCGGTGGAGGTGCTTCAGAACCCGCAGCGACCGGAAAAGGCGGAGTCCCCCTCGTCAAGGAGGGCAAGCTGACGACCTGCACGCACCTGTCCTACCAGCCCTTCCAGTTCGAGAAGGACGGCGAGGTCGTCGGCTTCGACGTCGACATCGTCGATGCCGTGGCGAAGAAGCTCGGTGTCGAGCAGGAGATCATCAACACCTCGTTCGAAACGATCACCTCGGGGGCGGAATTCAATCAGAACAAGTGCGATGTCGCGGCCGCGGCGACGACGATTACCCCTGAACGCGAAGAGGCCACGGACTTCTCCGAGCCGTACTTCGATGCGAACCAGGCGATTCTGACGAAAGCCGACAAGACAGCGAAGGACGAGAAGGCGCTGAAGGACTTCAAGATCGCAGCTCAGGCCGGCACCACGGGCCTCGACTACGCGACCGAGCACTTCAAAGACTCCGAAGTCATCACCTACGAAGACCTCCCGCTCTCGCTCGAAGCGCTCAAGACCGGTCAGGTGGACGCCGTCATCAACGACAACGGTGTGCTGTACAACTACAACACTGAGAACAAGGGCTTCGCGGTCGGCTTCGACATCAAGACCGATGAGCATTACGGCATCTCGATGAAGAAGGGCAACTCGGAGATGAAGAAGGCCGTCGACGACACGATCAAGGAGATCAAGGACAACGGCGAGTACGACAAGATCTACAAGAAGTGGTTCGGCGACGCACCGAAGTGATCACGTGCGAATGGGCGGCCGGCTGCATCTGTCATTGCAGCGGGCCGCCCGTTCGGCTGAGTTCTACCGACCTGCCTGAGTCTTTTCCGTCTCTCACGGCACGCACCACCGGCAGACACCCTCCGCCACAGTTTTTCGAAGGACAACCATGTCAGTTCCCACAGCGAGCGAGGACGGCCGCCAGACCGGCCCCGCCGTCCCGGCCGCCACCGCCACTCCGAAAGCGAAGATGAGCAAACGCCAAAAGGCGAAGCTCTCCCGCGGCATCCAATACGCCATCCTCGGCGTCATAGCGGTCCTCGTCGCGGTCTTCGCCGACTGGCCGACGCTCATCGATTCCTTCGGCCGCATCGACATCGCCACGGGCATGTTCCCCGACGTCATCACAATGGCGTTGAAGAACACGGTCATCTACACATTCCTCGGCTTCGCCCTCGGCCTCGTCATCGCGCTGTTCGTCGCACTCATGCGCCTGTCCTCCGTCGGCGTCTACCGATGGCTCGCGACGATCTACATCGAGTTCTTCCGCGGACTGCCGGCCCTCGTCGTCTTCCTCGTCTTGGGATTCGGCATGCCTGTGGCCTTCCCCGGCTTCAACCTGCCGCAGCTCGTCATTATCATGATCGCCCTCGGCCTCGTCTCCTCGGCTTATATGGCCGAGACGATCCGCGCCGGCATCCAGGCCGTGCCGAAAGGGCAGATCGAGGCCGCCCGGTCGCTCGGCATGTCCTCGTCGCGTGCGATGTTCACGATCGTGCTGCCGCAGGCGATGCGCATCATCCTCCCGCCGTTGACGAACGAGCTCATTCTGCTCGCGAAGGACTCGTCGCTGGCCTACATCCTCGGTTCCTCGGTCGACGGACGTGAGCTGGCAGCGCTCGGCCGCGCCGAGATCGTCAACACCGCGAACCTCACCCCGTTCATCGTCATCGCGCTGTGCTATCTCATCATCACGATCCCGCTGTCGTATCTGTCGCGGGTGTTGGAGAAGAAGTACGGTTCCGCAGATTCAGGAGTGAAATGATGACCGCAGCAGCCACCTCGTCGAGGGGAACAAAGACCCCGATAATCGCGATCCGCAACCTCCAGAAGAGCTTCGGCACGAATCAGGTCCTCACCGACATCAACCTCGACGTCGACAAAGGCGAGGTCGTCTGCGTCATCGGCCCCTCGGGTTCGGGCAAGTCGACGATGCTCCGATGCATCAACACACTCGAGACTCCCACCGGCGGCTCGATCGTCGTCGACGGCATGGACATGACCGACCTCGATCTCGACATCGATGCCGCCCGCACCCGCATCGGCATGGTCTTCCAGTCTTTCAACCTCTTCGCCCACCTCACCGTGCGCGAGAACCTCACGATCGCACAGACGAAGGTCCTCAAGCGATCGAAGGCCGAGGCCAACAAGGTCGCCGAGACGAACCTTGCGAAGGTCGGACTGTCCGAGAAGATGGAGGCCAAGCCCGGTTCGCTCTCCGGCGGTCAGCAGCAGCGCGTGGCGATCGCCCGGGCACTGAGCATGGACCCCGACGTCATGCTCTTCGACGAGCCGACTTCGGCGCTGGACCCGGAGACCGTCGGTGACGTCCTCCAGGTCATGCGCAACCTCGCCGAGGCGGGGATGACGATGGTCGTCGTCACCCACGAGATGGAGTTCGCCCGGCAGGTCGCCGACCGCGTCGTCTTCATGGACGGAGGAGTCGTCGTCGAAGCCGGACCTGCCAAGGACGTCATCGGCAACCCGCAGGAGCAGCGGACGAAGGACTTCCTCTCCCGCGTCCTCCATCCCGGCCAGCTAGGGTAGCCGCCGGTCAGCCGACCGCTCACCTTACCGCCGCCGTATCAAGCTCTGCGGCGTGCTCTCGGCGGTAACCCGAGCGGTCGGCGAGGTCACCAGTAGGCGAGGCGCGCGCTCGACGGTAACGTGAGCGGTCGATTAATCTGCGGAGGTTCAGAGCGTAAAGCCAGCGGGGAACGGGTCGCTGGGGTCGAGCATGAACTGCGAGGTCGCGGTCAGCCAGGCGCTGCCGGTGATCGTCGGCAACACAGCCACATGTTCGCCGACGCTCGTCTCCTCGGTCAGCCGTCCGGTGAACGTGGTGCCGATGAAGCACTCGTTGACGAAATCCGTGTTCAGGCCCAGTTGCGCGCGGGCGTGCCGGACGGCCATGAGCGCGCTCGTCCCGGTGCCACCGGGCGACCGGTCGAGCCAGCCGGGATAGTTGATGAGCACATGGCGTGCATCGGGGACTTCGCCATCGGGCCCGGGCTCCGTCGGCGGCGTAAGGAATACGACGTGCTCGCAGCCGCGGAACCCGGTCACCGGATGCACCGGGTCGAGCTGCTCGTTGACCGCGGCCATGATCTCTCGACCGGCGGCGATGAAGTCCTCAGCCCGGTCGCGCTCGAACGGGATGCCGACGTCGGCGGCGGAGACGAAGGCGTAGAAGTTCCCGCCGAAGCCGATGTCGCAGGCGATCGACCCTCGCCCGGGCACCTCGACGGACTGGCCGAGGGCGTGCGCATACGAGGGAACGTTGACGATGGTCACCGACTCGGCGCGACCGTCCCGGACGACCACCTCGGCGGTGATGAGCCCGATCGGGGCATCCAACCGCACGGTCGTGACGGGTTCGACGACGGGCACCATGCCTGTCTCGACGAGCACGGTCGCCACTGCGATCGTGCCGGCTCCGCACATCGGGAGCACGCCGGTGACCTCGATGAAGAGCACTCCCCAGTCCGCGTCGTCACGGGTCGGCGGCTGCAGGATCGCTCCCGAGAGCCACCCGTGACCGCGGGGTTCGCACATGAGGAAGGTCCGCAGTTCGTCGGAGTTCTCGATGAACCACTCACGGCGTTCGGCCATGGACTCACCGGGGAATGGTCCCACTCCCCCGGTGACGACGCGGACGGGCAGCCCCTCGGTGTGGGCTTCGACGGTCTGGATGAGACGGTTGGTCTGCACGGTCGATCTCGCTCAGCTCTCCAGGACCTCTTTGAGGATGACGCGGTAGCCCTGACGGGAGTCGTAGCCGTGGATCTCTCGGGTGTCGAGCGCGGACATGAAGTCGAGCACCTCGGCGGTGATGACCTGTCCGGGCACCAGCACCGGGAACCCGGGCGGGTACGGAGTGACGAATCCGGCCGAGACCGGCTGCTCCCCGTTCTCGACGCGGCGTCGCAGCTCATGCGGGAGCACGTGCTCGATGTTCTGGCGACGCAGACCCGCATAGTAGGCGGTGCGCAGGTCGCCGTCGGGCAGCTGCTTCGACGGATCCTCGGCCGGCACCTCAGCGGCGTAGTCGGGGGCGAAGGCCGAGAAGTCCGGCAGCGGAGGCATCACCGCGGCAGGCTCGGTCAGCGCGTCCTGCTCCTGCAGCTCGTGCGGGTCGTTGAACTTCCCAGCCAGTTTGACCAGCACCTCGATGAGATAGGCGACGGCCGAGCGTGAGGTGCCGATGTTCGTCATGAACAGCACCGTGTTCCGGCTCGTCTTGTTCACCTGAATGCCGTAGCGGTCCATGAGGTGCTCGTGCTTGAACGTGTCCCCATCGACTCCCGTGCCCGAGATCTCGACGGTGATGCGGCTGGGATCGACGACGAATTCATCACGGACCCAGGCATCCCACATCGTCGACAGTCCATCGCGCAGCGGCATCGTCCGTTCGGTCACCCGGTATTCCTCGGGGATGAGATCGGCGGCGGTGAGCACCTTGAACGTCTTCTTCAACAGCGGGTGCCTGGCGATCGCCGAGGACAGGCTCATCGCCAGGTCGAGCTGCTTCTGCAAGAGTGCGAAGCCCTCCATCTCCACCTGTCTGCGACCAAGGTCGAGGGACGCGAGGATCTGGTAGTTCGGCGATGTCGAAGTGTGGGTCATATACGCCTCGTGGAAGGCATCCTCGGCGCCGGAGGAGAACTCCTGATCGTAGACGTGGATCATCGACCCTTGGCGCAGCGCGGTGAGCGTCTTATGCGTCGACTGTGTCGCGTACACACGGATCGTCGCGTCAGGCGGCGGCAGCAGGTCCTCCTCCAGCCACACCGAATCGGGGGCGGGTGCGCCGGTCTCGGGGTCGAACAGGCGCTTCTGCTGCTCCCGGTACGCCGCTGCGTGGGCGTTCGTGGACAGGTTCTCCTCCAGGGTCTCCGCGGCGACCATGGCGGTGCGCTTGCGCGTGACCGGGTGGAATCGGGCGAAGGCGAACCAGGCTTCGTCCCAGAGGAAGACGAGGTCGGGTTTGATCGCCAGGCATTCGGACATGACCTTGTAGGGGTCGTAGACGATGCCGTCGAATGTGCAGTTGGTCAGGGTGATCATCCGCACCTCGTCGAGGCGGCCGGCGGCCCGGTAGTCGAGCAGCAGCTGCTTGATCCGGTTCAGCGGCACCGCCCCGTAGAAGGCGACATCGTTGAGCGGGTACGCCTCGAGGTAGGCGGTGCGGGCACCCGTGAGCATGAGCGCATGGTGGTGGGACTTGTGGCAGTTGCGGTCGACCATGACGACCTCGTCGGGTGAGACGACCGCCTGGTGGACGATCTTGTTCGCCGTCGACGTTCCGTTCGTGACGAAGTACGTGCGCTTGGCGCCGTACGCGCGGGCGGCCAGCGACTGCGCCTTCTTCAGCGTGTGCACCGGCGCCAGCAGGGAATCGAGCTCACCGGACGTGGCACTGGATTCGGCGAGCAGCAGATTGAGCCCGTAGAAGTCGACGAAGTCGCCGATCCACTTCGACCCGACGACGGAACCGCCGCGGGAGACGGGCAGTGCGTGGAAGACACCGGCGGGGCGGCGGGCGTGCTCACGGATCGCGTCGAAGAACGGAGTGTCGTAGAGGTGCTGGATGCGGCGCAGCAGGGACAGATGGAGTTCGAACTGGTCCTCGCGGCGGAAGACGCGACGGAACCGGTGCGTCAGGGCACCGGCGAGGCTTTCGATATGGGCGCCTGCCATGAGGTAGAGGTCGAGTTCGGGGCGCAGATTCGCCAGGGTGTCGGCCAGCCGCAGCACCCGGCGCACCGAATTGAGCGGACTCATCGGCGCCGTCGGCGATTCCTTGGTCGAGGTGTGCGCGAACTCGATGGAATCGCGCAGGTCACGACTGAGCACCTCGCGGGTGCTGTCGGTGAAACCGGGGCGGATGACGCAGGCGAGCAGGTTCGGGTTCGTCAGGGCCGCCGCCACCGCATCGTCGGCGGTGGGCACGATGACGTAGTCGTAGATGAACTGGTCGGAGGCGTTGCGGAGTTTGAGCAGGTCCGTGTGCAGCTCATCGCGGCCACCCTCGGTGGTCTCATCGACGATGAGGACCTCGAAGCGGGGACGGGTGTCCTGGCGGTCCTTGAGTTCGGCGCGCTCGTCCTCGGTGAGGTCGTCTTCGCCGGTGTCGGGCACGGTGGTGCCCCGGAGCCGATTGACCGCACGTGTGATCATGTCGTGCGCGCGGTCGAATTCGCCGTTCGAGAGCAGGTCGGTGATCTCCTCGACATAGCGCTGACCGAAACCTGCCCAGTAGAGCTCGATCGTCTTCAGCGAACGCAGCGAGCGCCACACCTCGCCGTCTTCGGCGATCATCGAGAAGTCCCCGCCGCTGACGGCCAGGCGTTTGATCGCGAACTTCAGGTACTCCCACGCGTCCGAACGCAGCCGCCACGTGCTCGCCGGCATTCCCGGATCCCGCTCGAGCTGCGCCCGGCGCGGTGTCGACGGGGCTCCGACGCGACCGTGCCTGCGGCCGCCGCCGAGGTCGGTGGGCTCAAACTCCTGCGCCGTTGCCTGGTCGGAGTCGATTCCGGTCATGCGAGAGCCTCCTGGCTGTCAGTCTCAGTCCCCACCCCGGTCCGGTGTGGAATTCCTGCTCACGGGCTCAGTCGGCGGACCGTACTGATTCCGTTGTTGCACGATCATACGACCTCACAGTTTCGAATGGGCAGGGTGGTGGGCAGCTGAGACAACCACAGGAGGCGAAATGATGATAAGCATGGGATATGGACACCTCCGCGTCTCTTTCTGCAGGTCATCTCATCGTCGAGGAACTCGAAGCACACGGAGTCACTCGCACCTATCTGGTTCCCGGCGAGTCGTATCTCGACGTCATCGACGGTCTCCGCGATTCGGCTATCACCCCGATCGTCTGCCGTCAGGAGGGCGGGGCCGCATATATGGCCGTCGCCGAGGGGCGGATGACCGGGGTTCCCGGCATCGCCATGGTCACGCGTGGTCCCGGTGCGGCGAACGTCAAGGTCGGCGTCCACACCGCCTACCAGGATGCGACCCCGCTCGTCGTCTTCGTCGGACTCATCCCCACCGATCATCGCGGCCGCGAATCCTTCCAGGAATTCGACCTGGACGGCTGGTTCTCCTCGACCGCGAAGAGGGTGCTCACCCTCGATGATCCCGATAAGGCCGCCGAGGTGGTTGTCGACGCCATGCACACCGCCGTGACCGGGCGGCCCGGTCCCGTCATCGTCGGCCTGCCCGAAGAGGTCCTCGTCCGCCCGAGTTCGGGAACGGTGCTGCCCCCACGCGTGCACGGATCGGCCTCACCGTATGCCGGGGACGTCACGGAGCTGCGCGCCCGCATCACCGCCGCCGACCGGCCCGTGCTCATCATCGGCGGCGAGGACTGGTCGCCGTCGACCTCGCGGCGCATCGCCCAATGGTCACGCGACCGCGGCCTCGGGGTGCTCGGCACCTTCCGTGCCTATGACGGCATCGACCACGACAGCCCGAACTTCCTCGGCATCTTGGGCTACGGTGCATCCCCCGTGGCGAAGAGGGTCCTCGCCGAGGCGGACCTGCACATCTTCTTGGGCTGTGTCCGCACTGACGTGGCCACCGACGGGTTCAGCAACGGCGTCGAACAGCGCACCGTCGTCATCGGCCCCGATGCCGATGCACACGGCCACTTCGGTCGCCTCGACCAGCACATCGTCACCTCGGTCGGCCGGTTCGCCCAGTCCCTGTTCACCGAGGAGGGAACCCGCACGTATTCGGTGTCCTCCGACGGCTCGATCGACGAGCCGCCGCTCGGCGATGCCCTGTCCGAGGCTGCCGGGGACGCCGTGCCGCTGCCGGCTTGGGTCGCAGAGGCCCGGGCCGAGCTCGAGGCGTGGCGGAAACCGCAGGTGGCAGGCTCGGGGTCGGCCGCCTCGGCGGGATTCGTCGACATGGACGAAGCATTCGTCCATGTGCAGGACCTGCTGCCGGACGACGCGATCATCACCTACGGGGCGGGGAACTTCTCCGGCTGGGCGACCAGGTTCCTTCCCACACACGGGTTCCCCTCGGCGCTGGGTCCGCGCAACGGATCGATGGGATTCGGCCTGCCGGCCGCGGTCGCCGCCGCGCTCGTCCATCCGGAACGGACGGTGTTCTGCATCGCCGGCGACGGGGATTTCCTCATGAACGGGCAGGAGATGGCCACGGCCGTTCAGTACGGCGCGGACATCACCGTCGTGCTCAACGACAATTCGGTCTACGGCACGATCCGCGGTCATCAGGACCGCGAATATCCGGGCCGGGCCACGGCCACGGCCCTGCAGAATCCGGATTTCGCAGCCATGGCCACGGCTTTCGGCGGGCTCGGCATCCGCGTCGAACGGACCGAGGCCTTCCGGAACGCGTTCGAACAGGCTCTGGCACACAAGGGGCTCTCGCTCGTCCACTGCATCACGGATCCGGTCGTTCGCGGGGCGCGCCTGCCGTGAACTCAGCAGCGGCCCGCCGTGAACGGTGAGGCGGCAGTCGTGCGAATCTGACTAAGGTGGCGGTATGAGAATCGACGCGATCTTCACCGACCTCGACGCATTTACGCTGGATCCGACGCGCCCGCGGGCGCAGAAGATCGGAGTGTGGGGCAACCGGATCATCGGCTTCGACGAGGAGCTCGACGGCATCGATGCCGATCGTGTCGAGTCCTTGGGTGGGGCGACTGTGCTGCCGGGCTTCAACGATGTCCACTGCCACACGACGTGGTTCGGTCTCACCCTGGCCTCGGTCGATGTCACGGCGCTGCCCGGCGGTCTGCCCGATGTGTATGCGGCGCTCGAGAAGGCCGCGGCGACGACTCCGTCCGGGGAATGGATCGAAGCCACGGGGTATGCCCACCGTGACTACGACGGGCAGTATCCGGACCTGGCCAGACTCGACGAGATCACCGGTGACCGGCCCCTGTTCATGCGGCAGACGTCCGGTCACGCCGCGATCGCCAATACCGAGGCGATGCGTCGGGCGGGGATCCTGGATCCCGGTTTCGAGGAGCCGGTCGGCGGCAGGGTCGTGCGTGACGCGGCCGGACATCCGACGGGGCTGATCGAAGAGACCGCGCAGACCCTGGTGCAGGATCTCATCCGCCCGTATTCGCTGGACACCGTCGTCGACGCCCTCGACCTGGCGACGGCCTACTACGCGAAGGAAGGAATCACGTCCTTCGGCGAATGCGGTATCGCCTACGGCTGGATCGGCCACTCCCCCATCGAGATCAGCGGTTACCTGCGAGCCCGGGAAGAGGGCAAGCTGCGAGCGCGGGCTCAGCTCATGCCGCAGGCCGACGGGCTGCACCCGATCGAGGCGAATTCCGCCGACGGGTTCGGCATCGGTCTGGATGCGGGACTGCGCACCGGCCTCGGCGATGATCTCATCTCGATCGGGCCCGTGAAGTTCTTCATGGACGGGGCCCTGTCCGGCGAAACCGCGGCGCTGCGGGAGAACTACGCGGGCAAGGGCCACCCCGGTTATCTGCAGGACGACGCCGAGGTGCTGCGTCAGCAGATCCTCGACACCTATGCCTCCGGCTGGTCGCTGGCCGTGCACGCCATCGGTGATGCCGCCGTGGATGCTGCGATCGCCAACATCGTCGAGGCGCAGAAGCGCTATGGCCGCCGTGCGGTGCCGAACCGGATCGAGCATGCCGCGTTGGTCCATGACGAGCACCTGGCGACGCTGGCCGAACACGGTATCGTCGTCACTCCGCAGGCGGCGTTCGCCGACGGCATCGGGGACGGGATGAACGCTTCGCTCGGGCCGGACCGGCGGCACCTGATCTACCGGGCGAAGTCGTTCGTCGATGCGGGTGTGCCGATGGCCGGCAGCTCGGATCGACCCTGTGCCGACGGCAATGTGCTGCGCGGAATCGAAGCCTATGTCACCCGGAAGACCCGCGACGGGGACGTCATGGGTTCGGCGGCCGAAGCCTTAAGCGTCGATGAGGCGATCGCGGCATACACGGTCGAGGCGGCGAAGGCCTCGGGCCAGGGCGCGGACAAGGGAACGCTGAGCCGAGGCAAGCTCGCCGACTTCGTCGCACTGGAGACCCACCCCGCCAACGTGGCCGCGGACGAGATCGCAGCAATCCCGGTCCGCGCGACAGTCTTAGGCGGCAACTACACCCACCAATCCCTCTAATTACTACCTGACGGCGGCCCAGCAACCTCGCGCGAGGTTGCTGGGCCGCCGTCAGGTAGTAGTGGGAGTTAATCAGCGGGGGAAGTCCAAGTCGGTGAGGACCTTCTCGAAGACTCCGAGGCCGCGTTCGAGGTCCTCTTCGCTGATGTTGATCGGCGGGACCACGTGCAGCCGGTGGTAGTTGTTGAAAGGGATGACGCCGTGTTCCTTCAGCGCCGCCACCACCGAGGCGACCTCGGGTGAGCCACCGCCGTAAGGGGCCAGCGGCTCCTTGGACTCCTTGTCCCAGACGAGTTCGATCGCCCAGAACGCTCCGGTGCCGCGGACTTCGCCGACGTGCTTCGAGTTCTCAGCGATCTGCCGCAGACGGGGCCCGATGATCGTCTCCCCGATGTGAGCGGCGTGTTCGACCATGCCCTCCTCGGCCATCGCGTTGATCGTCGCGACCGCCGCGGCGCACGCCAGCGGATGCCCGGAGTAGGTCAGCCCGCCGGGGTAGACGCGTTCGGCGAAGGTCTCGAAGATCGCGTCGCTGATGACGACTCCGCCCAGCGGCACGTACCCGGAGTTCACGCCCTTGGCGAAGGTGATGAGATCGGGGACGATGTCGAAGTGTTCGAAGGCGAACCACTTGCCCGACCGTCCGAACCCGGCCATCACCTCGTCGGCGATGAGCACAATCCCGTGCTCGTCGCACAGCGCCCGCACACCCTGCATGTACTCGGGACTGGGCACCATGATGCCGGCGGTGCCGGGAATGGATTCGAGGATGATCGCGGCGATCGTCGCCGGCCCCTCCAGTTCGATGGTCCGACGCAGGTGCCGGAGCGCACGGTCGGTCTCTTCAGCCTCCGTGGTGGCGTGGAATTCCGAACGGTAGAGGAAGGGTCCGAAGAAGTGGACGACGCCCGATTCTCCGGTCTCGTTCTCCCACCGGCGCGGGTCACCGGTGACGTTGACGGCCGTCTGGGTTCCACCATGGTAGGACCGGTAGCGGGAGAGCACCTTCGTTCGCCCGGTGTGCAGGCGTGCCATGCGGATAGCGTGTTCGTTCGCGTCCGCTCCGCCGTTGGTGAAGAACACGTGATCGAGCCCGGCTGGGGTGCGGTCGGTGATGAGGCGAGCTGCTTCGGAGCGGGCCGCGTTGACGGTGGCCGGGCTGATGGTGCACAGCACATCGGCTTGGTCCTTGATCGCCTGCACGACGGCCGGATGCTGGTGGCCGATGTTCGTGTTCACCAGCTGCGAGGAGAAGTCGAGGAATTCCCGACCCTCACCGTCGATGACCGTCGACCCGTGGGCGCGGGCGACGGTCGGCGGGTCGATGAGTCGCTGTGCCGACCACGAGTGGAAGACGTGCGCGCGGTCGAGTTCACGGGCTCGAGCGGATTCGTCCTTGAGCGCTGCGAGGTCGATCTCGCCTGGCTGGTGCACCATTGTCACCCTTTCACTGAAGTACCGGGGATGAGCGCGGAATCCGCGCCCGTGGGCTCATCGTAGAACACATTCGACTACAGTGACGAGCATGTCTTACCGGACCATCGTCAGCCCCGTCGAGGCCGAGATCGAGATCAGGAGATCCCGTTTCCTCGCCCGGCTCTCCCCCGCCGCGGATGAGGCCGAGGCCAGGTCCGTCATCGCCGAGGTGCGCGCCGAGCATCCGAAGGCCCGCCACCATTGTTCGGCGTTCGTCCTCGACACCGATTCGCGCACTCAGCGCTTCAGCGATGACGGGGAACCGGCCGGCACTGCGGGTGCTCCGATCCTCGATGTGGTCACCGGTCATGGTCTGACCTTCGTCGTCGCCGTCGTCACCCGGTATTTCGGGGGCACCCTGCTGGGTGCGGGCGGGCTCGTGCGCGCTTACGGTCAGGCCACCTCTGCGGCCGTGGATGAGGCGAGGATCGTCACCCGTCGTGAGCGCGTCCCTGTGTCCGCACACGTCGACTATGCCCAGGCCAACGCCCTGGAGCGGGCGGCCGGGAACCGGGGGTGGACGACGCGGGCCGACTACGGAGGTGAGGTCGGACTCGACGTCCTGGTTCCCCTCGCCGAGGTGGCCGATGCCGTGGCGATGTACGCCGACCTCACCGCCGGTCGGGCAGAGCCCGAGGTCGGTGAGGTCGAATGGGTGTGAGGCCGGGGACCGACGTTCAGATCAGCGAGAGCTGATCAGTCGAGCGCGGCGATCTTCGCGACCTGGGCGTTCGTGAGCATGACGAGATCCTCGGGGCGGATCTCGATCTCGAGACCGCGACGGCCCGCCGAGACGAACACTGTCGAATGGTCGAGAGCTGTGCGGTCGACGACGACCGGCACGGCATGGCGCTGTCCGAACGGAGAGACTCCGCCGACGGGGTATCCGGTCCGACGTTCGGTTTCGGCGACGCCAGACAGCTGGGCCTTCTTCGCTCCACGCGCGGAGGCGAGGGCCTTGAGGTCGAGCTGACCGGAGACAGGGACGAGCGCGGTCACGGGCTGCCCGTCGACCTGAATCATCAGGGTCTTGAACACCTGGTCGGAGCTGACGCCGAGTTTGTCGGCGGCCTCCGAACCATAACGGCGGGTGGCGGGGTCGTGGTCGAAGCTGCGCAGGCTGTAGTCGATGCCTGCCAGATTGAGCACTCGCACGGCCGGGGTCGCCGCGCTGGAAGTCTTGGATGCAACTGTCATAAGGGGGTAGTGCCTCCTGCCCGCAGGTCAGCGGGGCCAGGAGGCGCAGCTTTCACGGCTCCGTGTCCCCGCATCGATACGGACGGAATGTTGTATCGGTGCTGATATGTACCCGCCCACAATAGGCGAAGTAGGCTTGCGGACGCCAATTCCCGTGACGTCAAGTGACTCGTCGGTAAGCCCGTCAACCCCTTCGGTCGGGGATGTTCAGCCCCACCCGAGTTCGTGGAGCCGTTCGTCATCGAGCCCATAGAAATGGGCGATCTCGTGGACGATGGTGATGACGATCTCCTCGCGCAGGTGATCCCGATCCTCGGCGAAGTCGATGAGGTTGTCACGATAGATGAAGATATTGTCGGGCATCTCGAACCCGGCGATCCCCCGCTCCCCGATCGGTGTGCCCTCATAGAGGCCGAGCAGGTGTCGATCACCGTTCTCCGGCCGGTCCTCGACGAACAGGGCGACATTGTCCAGCTGTTCGGTCACCCCGGCGGGCAGCAGATCCAGGGCTTCGCCGAGGATCCCGTCGAACTCCTCATCACTCAGGGCCTCCATGCCTCCCACTCTAGCGACCCCGATCCCCACGCCGAGGCGGCCCTGCGGAACGTCGAAGTGCACCGTTTCCGTCGTGTGACCGAGGACACCCCTTTTCGTTTTGCATTCCGCGAATCGGGTGGGATAAGCTTAACGTCGTTGCCCACGGGGAATCCGAGGACAACCTGGGCCCCCATCGTCTAGAGGCCTAGGACACCGCCCTTTCACGGCGGCGACACGGGTTCGAATCCCGTTGGGGGTACGGTGTAAGATCGTAAGGTCTTCCATCACAACAGCAAGGCCCTGTGGCGCAGTTGGTTAGCGCGCCGCCCTGTCACGGCGGAGGTCGCGGGTTCGAGTCCCGTCAGGGTCGCGGAGCATAAGGCTCTTCTTCGGAAGAGCCTTTGTTTCTCTCGACATACTTATTGAGTATGTCGGCGGCTCGGCTCTGTAGCTCAGTTGGTAGAGCGTTCGACTGAAAATCGAAAGGTCACCGGATCGACGCCGGTCGGAGCCACCAGATGGAAGCCCCGCTTCCCAGTCCTGGACTGGGCAGCGGGGCTTCTTCGCGTCTGCGGGCACCCCTTGAAATCCGAACCGACTGGAGTAGGTTGAAGGTGAGTTCGATGACCCGCCCACGTCGTGGTGGCGCAGGGTGAAAGGAGAGCACGATGACGAACAATCCGACGATTCAGGAACTCAGCCACGAGGACAGGGCTTTCCCACCCCCATCGGACTTCGCCGAGAATGCGAATGCGAAAGCCGACGAGTACGACAAGGCAGCAGCCGACCGCATCGGCTACTGGGAGGAGCAAGCTCAGCGGATCAGCTGGGAGACGCCTTTCGACACGGTCCTCGACTGGTCGGAGAAGCCCTTCGCGAAATGGTTCACCGGCGGCAGCCTCAACGCCTGCTACAACTGCGTCGACCGCCATGTCGAGAACGGCCTCGGCGATCGTGTGGCCTACTACTTCGAAGGCGAATCCGGCGACACCCGCACCATCACGTACTCCGATCTTCTGCGCGAGGTCTCGAAGACCGCGAATGCTCTCACCGAACTCGGCGTCAAGACCGGCGACCGCATCGCCATCTACATGCCGATGATCCCGGAGACGGTGTTCGCCATGCTGGCCTGCGCCCGCCTCGGCGCCCCGCACACCGTCATCTTCGGCGGATTCTCCGCCTCGGCGATCGCCGACCGCGTCAAAGACTGCGGAGTCGAATTCGTCATCACCGCAGATGGCGGCTATCGCAAAGGCATGGCCTCAGGCCTCAAATCCGTCGTCGATGAGGCGATGGAGGACTGCCCCGAGGTGCGCAATGTCCTCGTCGTCCGCCGCACCGGCCAGGACGTGGACTGGAATGGCGACCGCGATCTGTGGTGGCACGAGGTCGTCGATCGGCAGGCGGAGACGCACACTCCGGAGGCCTTCGACTCCGAGCACCCGCTCTACATCATGTATTCTTCCGGCACGACCGGAAAGCCCAAGGGCATCATGCACACCACGGGCGGCTACCTCGTCGGGACCTCCTTCACCCATTGGGCGGTCTTCGACATCAAACCCGAGACCGACGTCTACTGGACGGCCGCCGACATCGGCTGGGTGACCGGCCATTCGTACATCGTCTACGGTCCGCTGGCCAATGGGGCCACCTCGGTGCTCTATGAGGGCACCCCGGACACACCGCACCGGGGCCGGTGGTGGGAGATCGTGCAGAAGTACAAGGTCTCCATCCTCTACTGCGCGCCCACGGCCATCCGGTCGTTCATGAAATGGGGCCGCGACATCCCCGCACAGTACGACCTGTCCAGCCTGCGTCTGCTCGGCAGCGTCGGTGAGCCGATCAATCCCGAAGCGTGGATGTGGTACCGCGAACACATCGGCGGGAACCGCTGCCCCGTCGTCGACACCTGGTGGCAGACGGAGAACGGCAGCATCCTCATCAGCCCTCTGCCGGGCGTGACCGAGACGAAGCCGGGCTCGGCGATGCGTCCGCTGCCCGGCATCGTCGCCGACGTCTACGACGATGAGGGCAAATCCGTCGAACCCGGAAACGGCGGCTACCTCGTCATCAAGGAGCCGTGGCCGTCGATGCTGCGCACCCTATGGGGCGATGAGGAACGGTTCAAGAAGACCTACTGGTCGCAGTATCCGGACGTGTACTTCGCCGGGGATGGAGCGAAGATCGACCGCGACGGCGATTTCTGGGTCCTCGGCCGCGTCGACGACGTGCTCAACGTCTCCGGTCACCGGATGTCGACCGCGGAGATCGAGTCCGCCCTCGTCGCACATCCGAAGGTCGCCGAGGCGGCCGTGGTCGGGGCTGCTGATGAGATGACAGGGCAGGCGATCGAGGCCTTCGTCATCCTCCGGGAGAGCGCGAACGACGGTGGGGACGATGTCGTGGGTGAGCTGCGAAGTCATGTGCGGTCCTCGATCGGACCGATCGCGACTCCCCGTTCGATCATGATCGTGCCCGATCTGCCGAAGACCCGGTCCGGCAAGATCATGCGACGGCTGCTCAAGGACGTCGCCGAGAATCGCGAGGTCGGCGATGTCACGACCCTCGCTGACTCCTCGGTGATGGACCTCATCCAGAAAGGCATGAAGGAGAGCTGACCTTCCCGGGCGACAGGCGATCGGCCAACCCGCCCTTGCGTGACCCACAGCACACTGATGTACTGTTGAGTAACATCTCGTGAGGTCCGCTTGGGCGGGTTCTGCTCGCGAGGGACAGCACTGACGCCTAACTGCAAGGACGCACAGACATGACGCGTGGAACGAAGATCGCCGGCAACCGCATCCTCATCACAGGGGCCGGAAGCGGAATCGGCAGACTCATGGCTCTGGACGCGGCGGCACGCGGCGCAGCCGAGGTCATCATCTGGGACCTCTCGGACGAACGCGGGGACGCGGTGCGCGCCGAGGTGGAGGCCGCTGGAACCAGGACCCGATCCTTCACCCTCAACGTCGGCGATGCTGACCAGGTTGCCGCCATGGCCGAGCAGACCGGTCAGATCGACATCCTCGTCAACTGCGCCGGCATCGTCTCCGGCAAGAAGCTTCTCGACATGGAGGAGGCGGCGATCCGTCGCCTCTACGACGTCAACACCTTCGCCCTGTACTGGACGACCCAAGCATTCCTGCCCGGAATGATCGAACGTGACCGCGGTTCGGTGGTCACCATCGCCAGCGCTGCCGGCCTGACCGGCGTCGCTCGACAGACCGACTACTCGGCGAGCAAATGGGCGGCGGTGGGCTTCACCGAGTCACTGCGCGGAGAGCTGCGCGCCGACGGCAGCCGGGTCAATACGCTTGCTGTGTGCCCCTTCTATATCAACACCGGCATGTTCAAGGGAGTGCAGACGAAATTCCCCCGCCTGCTCCCCATCCTCGAAGAGAACGATGTGGCCACGCGGGTCCTCGATTCCGTCGAATCCGGTCGTGAGCAGCTGGTCATGCCCTCACTCGTCCGCCTGGTTCCGGGTGCCCGCCTCCTGCCGACCCGCGCTTTCGACAAGGTCATGGACTTCCTCGGCGTCAACCAGACGATGGACCACTTCACCGGTCGCACCGGCCCCAACCGGACGCACAGGTCACCGGAAGGAGACGTGCCCGTCACCGTCGCACGTCACTAGGCGGCACATCCTCAGCGCTGGTCCACAATGGAATCAGTGTGCAAAGGAAAGGAGCCGCCATGGCGATGACCGATCTCGTTCTAGAGGGCGGCGGTACGAAGCTGCCGGGCCTGGTCGGCACGGTCGAAGCTCTCGCCGACGGCGGCTATGGCTTCCACCGGATCGCCGGCACCTCGGCGGGGGCCATCGTCGGTGCGCTGACCGCGGCGGGCATCGGCCCGCAGACTCTGCGGCAGAAGGTCCTCGAACAGGATTTCACCGAGTTCGAGGACCTTTCTGCTGCCTTCCGCCACGTCCCCTGGTTGGGGCGAGTGCAGGGACTGCTGCTGCACAAGGGGATATATGTGGGGCAGGCACTCCACGACTTCCTCGCCACGGCTTTGGCCGATCAGGGGGTGCGCACATGGGGTGACCTCAAGCTCGACGATCCGGAAAGCGCAATTCCGCCGGAACGGTCGTATCGCCTCGTCGTCATCGTCTCCGACGTCTCCCGCGGCCGCATGCTCCGTCTCCCCTGGGACTACGAGGAGGCCCTCGGCATCGATGCGGACAGTCAGTCCGTCGCCGAGGCGGTGTGCGCCTCGGCGGCCAGCCCGTTCTTCTTCCGACCGCGCGCTCTGCCCGCCCAGCCGAATGTGGCCGGTGGAGACTCCGTGCTCGGTGCCGACGGCGGACTGCTCTCGAACTTTCCCGTCGACATCTTCGACCGCAAGGACGCGTTGCCGGCACGGTGGCCGACCCTCGGCGTCATGCTCTCGGCCCGGCGAACGGCGGCCGCGGAATGGCGGCCCAACGCGACGACCTTCCAATACGCGAAGTCCCTGCTGTCAACGATGATCAACGCGCACGACCGGCGGCACATCGACGACCCTTCGGTGACCGAAAGGACGGTGTTCGTCGACACGACCGGCCACAGCAGCACGGACTTCGCTTTGACGACGGCCGACAAACTCGATCTCATCTCGTCGGGCCGAATGGCCGGAGAGAAGTTTCTGGCGCACTGGGATTGGCGGGAGTGGAAAGAGCGCTTCGACCGGAAGTGAGTGCGCGCCCGTGGCCTGCGGCCCATCAACGTGTAAGAATGAGGGCCCGAACATGATTGCGAGCGAAGGAGAGATCATGAGCGAGTTCGATTCGGATGCGGCCGACCGATTGGAAGACGACCCCATCCTCGACGATCCCGAACTCGACGATCCGACGGCCGAAGAGTTGGATGATCCCGAACTCAGCGCCGCCGAGGCCGAGGCCGACCAGGTCGACGTCGACTCCGGCATCGACGATGAGCCCGCCGAGGCGACCGTCGAGCCCGGTGCCGAAGGGCCGGAAGGCACGGGCATCGAAGGGGCCGACGATGCTCTCATCGACGACGCCGGCTGGGACGACGAGAACGAGGCTCCCGGCCTCACCGACGAGTTCAACACCGATCAGTCACCTGCCGCGGAACAGGGCAATCGTGTCGGCGACGAGATGGTCTCCGATGACGATGACGAGTTCGAAGTCGCCGAGCTCGATGGTGACGACCTCGATGTCGATGCCCTGGCCGACGACGGAACCGAAGAGGTCTCGGTCATCGACGGCATGCCCGAAGTCATCGACGACTCGTATCAGGAGGACTGAGCTCGACTCAGTCCAGTGAAAGCCCGATACGGCAGCACGTTCTCCGCCTGTGCGGGGCGGTCGTCGGCGAGCACTTGCAGGGTACCCAGCGCCCCCGACATCGCCGCCCGGTAGAGCAGGGATCCGGTGCTGATCCGGGCCACCCCCGCCTCGGCGAGCGTCGTCCGCGAATATCCCGGACTTGCCAGCACATTCACCGGAACCCGGCTGCGGCCGGTGATCACCTCGATCGTCGTGAGGTCGAGGTTTCCGGGGACGAAGATGCCATCGGCGCCGGCATCGGTGTAGGCGTCGATGCGGCAGGTGACCTCGCCGAGGTTGTCCTGGCCGGTCCAGAATGTGTCGATCCGGGCGTTGACGAACAGAGCAGGGAACGACTCCTTGATCGCCGTCACCTTCGCAGCGAGCACTCCGGGTTCGCTCATCCGATTCTGTCGCGAGTCCTGGATGTTGATGCCGTCGACGATGAGTCCGGTCGCGGAGTCGGCGGCGAATGCCTCGGACACGGAGTCGACGACGAGTTCAGGGCCGTCGCCATAGCCGTCTTCGAAGTCGCAGGTCAGCGGCAGGTCCGGCAGCGCCCGTCGCAGGTCGGCGGCAAGATCCGCGCTTGTGGTCAGGGTTTCGCGATCCTCGTCGGCGGCGCCGATGGCAGCGGCGACTCCCAGACTTGTGGTGCCGATGGCCGCATGCCCCGCCTCGGCGAAGAGCTGCGCACTGGCCACGTCCCAGGCGCACGGCAGGATGAGCGGGTCGCCGGGAACGTGCAGTTCGCGGAAGGCTCTCGCGGTGTCGGTGGGTGCGGTCATCGTCGGTCTCCGTTGTTCGCTGTCGGAATGTTCGCTGGCGGTCAGAGATGATCTCTCTGTGCGCTGAGCACCCAGTCGAGGCGGTCGCGCCCGTCCGCGGTGATCGTCAGAGCTCGCGAGCGCGGGCGTCGCAGGATCCACCCGCGGTCGAAGAAGGTGCGGCAGATATCATCGCCGAGTCGACCGCCGAGGTGGGAGCGGCGCTCCGTCCAATCGAGGCACCGGCGCACAAGGGGTCGCGACGAGGCGGACGGTTGACCGACCTCGAGTCCGAATGCCTCGGCGAGCCCGGCCCTCCCGGATTCGGTGATGGTGAGTGACGGATCGATCCATTCTCGCTGCATCAGTGCGGAGAAGAGCTGAGTTCCGAACCGGCCCGCGATGTGTCGGTAGCAGGTGCGGGCTTCGATGAGCTGACGGTCACGGGTCTTCGCGGCCAGCGTCGGTGCTGCGGTCATCGATCCGCCGGCCAGGGCTCCCGTGTGCTCCAGCCAGTCGGCGATGTCGGCCGAAGCGATCTGAACATAGCGGTGTCGCCCCTCCCGTCGCTCGGCGAGAATATCGTGGTCGATGAGGACGTTGGCGTGTTCGGACATCGACGACATCGGAATCGACAGGGCGCGGGAGAGCTCGGTGAGCGTCCAGGCACGACCGTCGAGGAGGCCGGCACAGATCATCACCCGCCTCGGGTCGGCAATGGCCGACGCCAGGGCGGCGATGTTCGGTGCGGACTCCGGGAATCTCCTCGTCATGCCACCATCGTAGGGCTGTGTTGTTTCGGTGCTGCCCGAATTGTCGCGGCTGCGCGCTGTCGAGGCGAGGTCGGCACCGCCTCGTGGATGGCCTAGGCTTGACTGCGGGAGTTTCCGTCCGAGGTGAGGGGGCATGTGTGGCCGATACGACAGAGGGCACCGAGGCGGCCGACCGACTCGAATCCGCGCTCACCGGCAGAATCGATCCCGGCACTCTCGACGAGATCTCCGGTCTGGCCAGGCTGGTCCCGCGTACCGAGATTGCCCGACTCGTTCACACCTCGACCCCGCTGCAGTCGGCGATGCTCTTCCGCGTGCTGACGAAGGAGGAGGCACTCGACGTCTTCGAGGACCTGCCTCCGGCGTACCAAGCCGAACTCATCGGCAATCTCCGCGAACCCGAGGTCGCCGATATCGTCGAGGGCCTCGACCCCGATGACCGCGCCGAACTGTTCGGTGAACTGCCCGCCAGCGTGGCCAGCCGCCTGATGAAGGGGCTGACCCCGGGCGAGCGGTCGATGACGTCCGCGGTGCTCGGCTACCCGAAGTCCGCGATCGGTCGGTACATGTCTCCGGAAGTCCTCGGCATCCACGAGGATTGGACGGCCGCCCAAGCGATGGAGGTCGTACGCGCCCGTATCGACGGACCCGAGACCGTCTACCTGCTGCCCGTCGTCGGTCCCGGCCGGGTGCTGCGCGGAGTGGTGTCGCTGCGCAACCTGCTTGCCGCCGAGGATGACACGATCATCGAGGACATGGTTCGTGATTCGCTGAGCACTCATGCGCTGACGGATCGTGAGGAAGCCTCGCGTGAGTTCCTCTCCCACCGGCTCATCGCGATGCCGGTGACCGACCAGGAGGAGCGGCTCGTCGGCATCCTCACCATGGACGACGTCCTCGATATCGTCGACGAGGAGGACGCGGAGGACCTCGCCCGCGGGTCCGGTACGGAACCGCTGGACCGCTCCTACCTGTCCTCGACGATCATTCGCCTGGTCAAGAGCCGCATCGTGTGGCTGCTCGTCCTCGCCGTATCAGCGATCCTCACCGTCCAGGTCCTCGAAGTCTATGAGGACCGACTCGATCAGGTCGTCGTCCTCGCGCTATTCATTCCGCTGCTCACCGGCACCGGCGGCAACACCGGCAACCAGGCGGCCACCACCGTCACCCGCGCCCTGGCCGTCGGCGAGGTGCGCGTCCGCGACCTCGGACGAGTGATCTGGAGGGAGCTGCGCGTGGGCGCGGTACTCGGTTCTGTGCTCGGCGCGTTGGGATTCGTCATCGCCGGGCTCGTCTACGGCTGGGCGATCGGCCTGGTCATCGGACTGACCCTGCTCTCGGTGTGCATCATGGCCGCGACCGTCGGCGGGCTGATGCCGATCATCGCGAAGAAAGTCGGGGCGGATCCGGCGGTGTTCTCCAACCCGTTCATCTCCACGTTCTGCGATGCCACGGGCCTCATCCTCTACTTCACGATCGCCACGACGGTGCTCGGCCTGAGCTGATGACGCGGGTTGGGCAACGACCTCAGCCCGACCAGGCCTCCCACAGCTCGGCGTAGCGGCCGCCCGCACCGACGAGTTCGGCGTGGGTGCCTTCCTCGATGACCTGCCCGTGCTCCATGACGAGGATCCGGTCGGCTTTCTCCGCTTGGCTGAGCCGGTGGGCGACGATGAGCGCACCACGGCCGGCAAGGGCCGCCTCGGCGGAGGATTCGAGGACATGGGCTCCGGCCGATCCCGCCTCGGCGGTGGCTTCGTCGAGGATCGCGAAGTCCGGGTCGGCGAGGACGAGGCGGGCGAGCGCGATCATCTGCTCTTGAACCGCGGACAGGCGGACCCCGCCCTCCCCGACCTGCGTGTCGAGGCCGTTGGGCAGGGACGTCGCCCACCCGGCGCCGACCATGTCCACGGCATTGCGAACCTCGTCATTGCTTGCGTCCGGACGCGGCAGGGTGATGTTCTCGCGCAGACTGCCGGAAAAGGTGTGCACCTCCTGCGCGACCATGGCGATATGCCGGCGCAGCGCGGATTCGTCCATCGACCCCACGTTCACCCCGTTCGCCGAGGCGGCCCCGCCATCCGTGAGACGTGCCCGTCCGTGACCGGGTGCGGACAGTCCCGCGGCGATCTTCGCCAGCGTCGTCTTCCCGGCACCGGTGGTGCCGACGACGGCGATGTGCTCACCCGGCGCGATGCTCAGGTTCACCCCGCGCAGCACGTGATTGTCCGTATCCGGGTCGGTGTCGTAGGAGAACCACAGGTCCTCGAGCACGAGCGTGGGGGTGGTGGGTGCAGCCTGGATCGGTCGCCTCGGCGCGGTTCTGGCTTCGTCGATGACTCCGACCATCCGGGTCAGGGAGGCGCCGGCCGATTGGACCTGATCGAAGAGTCCCACGAGGGCGCCGATGGGGTTGAAGAGGCGGTGGAAGACCAGGGCCGCCGTGGTCACGGCGCCGGCGGTGGACTCCCCGAACCAGACGAGGACGAAGCCGGCGACCAGGAGCAGGGAGAGGACGACCGCCTCGGCGCGGTTGTTGCGACCGAAGGCGCGGGTGACGAATCGGAAGACGTCGATCGACAGGTCGCGGGCATGCGCGGAGGCGGAGTCGATGCGTCGCATCTCCCCGGCCTCTGCGCGATAGGCACGCAGGGTCGTGCTACCTGTGAGGCCGCCGAGCAGGCGGCCGGCGCGCCTGCCGAAAGCCGCGCGTTCTTCTTTGTAGATGGGTTCTGATCTGGGCAGATACCAGCGCAGGGTGAGCCAGTACATCGGCACGGCGACAAGACCGGTGAGGCCGAGACGCCAATCGATGGCGGCCAGACCGAAGCCGGAGACCACGACGACGAGGAGGGATTCGACGACGAGCGGCAGCACTTGGCCGGCGGCCTCGCCGATCTTGCGGGAGTCGTCGGCGACGCGGGAGACGAGGTCGCCGGTGCCGGTGCGTTCGATCCGCTGGGACTCGAGTGTCAGGGCCGAGTCGACGACCTCGGTGCGCAGTTCGGCGACGACGGGCATCGCGATCCGGGCGAGCGCCCAGGCGCCGATCCATGTACCGGCGGCCATGACGATGCCGGCGATCGCGACGGCGATGGCGCACGTCCACACGAGTTCGGTGTCGGCTCCGGCGGGGAGTTCGTCGACGAGACGGCCGATCGCCCACGGCCCGACGAGGCCGGCTCCGGCGTTGGCCAGTCCCGCGACGACGAGGAGGACGATCCAGCCGACTCTGCGGCGCAGCAGCGGGGCCAGATGAGCGAAGGAGCGACGCCGCGAGGCGATCGTCAGGGTGGTATTGGTCGGTGTCGTCATCGGGTCACCGCATCTCTGTATGCTGCGGCGCTGTCGGTGTCTGTCTCGAGGAGGTCGGCGTGGCGGCCGATGAGCAGCGGGCCTGACGTGGGGCGATAGACGACGGTGTCGGCGGCGGCGAGGAAGGCCGGTGACGAGGTGAGGATGATCGTGGCCTGGTCTCCTCCCCTGTGGCGCAGTCGGCAGAGTCCCTGGGCGATCTTCGCTTCGGTGACCGCGTCGACGGCGGTGGTGGGTTCGGCGAGGACGAGGATCTTCGGGTCGGCGTTCAGGGCTCGAGCCAATGCGACGCGCTGCCGCTGACCGCCGGAGAGGTTCCCGCCGAGTTCCTGGATCCGATAGTCGAGTCCCCCGTCGACGAGGTCGAGCAGCTCATCGACTCCCGAGGCGGTGAGCACCTCGGGCGAGATCGGCGGGTGGCCGGTCGGGTGATCGGCTGCCTCTGTCCGATCGTCGGCGACGACCATCGTGATGTTCGATCCGATGGTGCCTTCGAACAGGTCGACGTCGTGGGGCGCGACGAGCATCCGGGCGGGGCCGAGGATCCGGGCATGAGAGGTCAGCTCAGCCAGCAGCACGGCTGCGTCCTCGGCATCCTCGGAGACGATGCAGGTCAGCGCTCCGCCGGTGGTGGTGAGTTCTCGGGCCTCGCCGTTCGTCGGCCATCCGGTCACGGTGATTCCGGATTCGGTGGTGGTGACACTCGGGCGGGTGCCACGGGTGGTGGGGGCCGCCTCGGCGAGGGTGTCCGTCGCATCGGCTGTGCTGGTTGCAGCATCGAGGCTGGTGAGCAGGCGGGCGATCCGGTCGGCGGCTCCGTGTGATTGGGCGAAGAGGCCGACGATGTCGGCGAGTGCGCGCATGGGTTCGGTGAGGAAGGCGGTCATGCCGAGGATGCCGATCAGCGCCCCGACGCTCATCTGGCCGTCGATGAGACGCAGGCCCGCGACGATGAGGACGATCGCCAGCACCGCGGACATGACGAGCGCCCCGAGTCCGGCCACGCGGCCGGTTCTCTCACCTGTGGCGACGCCGGCTTCGGCGGCCGCATCGGAGGTGGTCCGGTAGCGACGCACCGCCCACGGTTCCCCTCCCATCGCTTTGATCACGCGCAGTCCGTGCATGAGGTCGGAGGCCGAGCGTCCGGCGGAGGCGACAGCTTCGAGCTGCGCGGTCGCGCGCACGGAGACGGACCGGCCGGGCAGGGCGACGATGATCAGACCGATGGGCACGGCGATGAGGACGACGAGTCCGGTCACGGGGTCGGCGATGAGGAGGAAGACCGCGGCGGTGATCATGCCCAACACCGAGGCGATGCCGCGTCCGGCCTGCTGGAAGGACGCGGCCGCGGTGTCGGCATCGGCGGACGCGGTGGACAGGATTTCGCCCGAGGTGCGGTCGGCCGGCAGGCTCGGGGCGGTCAGCGCCGCGTGTGTGATCTCGACGCGCAGGGCGTGGGCTTCGTGTTCACGGGCGGAGTTGCACAGACGTGCGCCGAAACGGTACCCGAGGCTGAGCACGGTGAAGAGGAGGCCGAGGCCGATGATCGAGATGACGAGAGCCGGGATCGACAGCGGGATGATCGCCCGGTCGACGATGATGCCGATCGCCACCGGCACGAGCGCTTCGCACACCTGCCACACGGACAGTGCGCCCGACCCGCCGAGCAGTGGACGGATGCGCCGACGGGCGGCTCGGCGCAGAATCTGCGCACCGGTTTCAGGGGTCTTCGGCACGAAGGCTACCCTAACAAATTCGGTGGTGCGGTGGCGGCTCGGTTGAACAGCCGACTGCCAGGGCGGAAATCTAGGATGGCCTCATGACTTCTCCGATCGACTTCGGCATTCCCGATCTCACAGGGCGCTCGGTTCTCATCACCGGCGCGAACAGCGGTCTCGGTCGGGTGACAGCTCGGGTACTCGCAAGCCGCGGTGCCCACGTCATCCTGGCCGTGCGCAATCGCGCGAAGGGTGAAGCCGCCGCAACGACGATGTCCGGCAGTACGGAGGTGCGCGACCTCGACCTCGCCGATCTGTCCTCGGTGCACGATTTCGCAGCGGACTTCACCGATCCGATCGATCTCCTCATCAACAATGCGGGAATCATGATCCCGCCCCTGTACCGGACCGTCGACAGGTTCGAATCGCAGTTCGGGACGAACCACCTCGGCCATTTCGCCCTGACGAATCTGCTGCTCCCGCAGGTGCGTGAGCGCATCGTCACCGTCGCTTCCATCGCCCACCGGTTCGGCACGATCGAATTCGACGACCTCCAATGGACGGGCCGACCGTATCGGCCGATGGCCGCCTATGGTCAGTCGAAGCTGGCGAACCTGCTCTTCACCTGTGAACTCCAACGTCGACTGTCCGAACGGTCATCCTCGGTGCTCGCGACGGCGGCCCATCCGGGGTTGGCGGCGACGAACCTCTTCGGGTCCAGCGACGACGGCTCCTTGGACGCCCGAGTCAGCCGTGCGTTCACCCGGGTGGTCGCCCAGAGCGAGCAGAACGGGGCACGGCCGACGCTCTGTGCCGCTGTCGCCGATCTGCCCGGTGGCAGCTACATCGGCCCCACCGGTCCGTTCGAGATCCGCGGAAGACCGGGGTTCGCCTCCCGTTCGGCGAAGTCCACCGACACCGAGGTGGCTCGCCGACTGTGGGCGGTGTCCGAAGAGCTGACCGGGGTCACGTTCCCGGAACTGTGAGGACGGCGGGTGCCTGCGGTGACTAGGGTGGGTCAATGACGATTCTGCGCAATGCTCGTCGGTGCTCTTCACTCGGGGCTGACGACGCTCGTCGATCTCGGCACGCATCCGGACTCGTTTGTCGAAGAATTCCGGTCCGACCGCGGAATCCCGGGGATCGTCAGCGCCGGATCGGCCGCCTCGGCGCCGGGCAGCACGCAGATCGAGGCGATGGGATTCCCCATCGAATCCGGTGTCACCGGGCCCGACGATGCCGAGCGGTTCCTCGACTGGAGGGAGGCCGGCGGAGCAGATCTCATCAAGATCATCATCGAGGATCGGGGCGCCACCGAGGTGCCCGCCCTCGATATTCCGACGCTGCGGGCGCTCGTCGACGGTGCCCGTGGCCGGGGGCTGCTCACCGTCGCCCATGCGGTCACTCCGGGGGCGTTCGATCGCGGCCTCGAGGCCGGTGTCGATGTGCTCACGCATGTCCCGTTCGGGGCACGGCTGAGCGAGGCGACGATCTCTCGGATCGTCGAGACGGGCACCATCGTCTCCCCCACTTTGGTGATGATGCGTGCGATTGCCGACGCCCGCCTCGGCGAGCGTGCCGATTCCGCGTTCGCGCTCGCTCTGGCGAATGTGCGCGCCCTGCATGAGGCGGGGGCGCGGATCATTGCGGGCACCGACGCGAATGAGACGCCGTTCGCGCCCGTGCCCCACGGTGCGTCGCTGCACGATGAGCTCGGCTATCTCCTCGAAGCCGGGATGACTGCCGCCGAGGCGGTCCGGTCGGCCGCCTCGGGCGCAGCCGATGCGCTCGGGCTGGATGACCGGGGGCGGATTGTCGACGGCGGCCGTGCGGATCTACTGGTCCTCGGGACCGATCCACTGACTGACCTGGAGGGTCTGCGCACCCCCGCCGAGGTGTGGGTCGGCGGGATGCAGGTCAGCGGCTGACCTTGGGTACCGGCCGACTGCAGCCCCACTCAGCTCAGCGGAATGCCTGCTGGCCGGTGATGTGGCGGCCGAGTCCCCCGAATAGTTAACTCATCAAAAGGTGCCCAGCAATTCAACTTTGAGACTCATCTGAGATACGCGCAGCAAATTCTGTCAAGGACTCAGCGAGTTGTAGTGCACTGACGCTCAGTCCCAAGGCTTCGTCTGGCGAACTGTGTGGATTCACGCTTCCTGATTTGAACGAGCGCGAATTGTCCTGGGCATTGGCCCCTGCATCGACATCGAAAGCTACCTGATCGCCTCTGTGCCAGGTGCAGAAGTATTCTATGGCTGACCCTGCAGAATCGAGACTGGTGCCTTCTAGCACCAGCAATGGAGCGCCGACTGGCACGGACATTTCGGCAGCCACAGATCCCGAAGCTGCGACTGCTCGCACTTGCCTGCGCCCAGCGGAAACGGGGACCCCATAACGCGCTGCGAGAGTCTCGTGCAGAGAGACATCGACAAGGTCGCTGGCTTGCAGTCCCGGCACAGTCGACCTTGCCAACCATGTGTGGATAAGTGCAATCGGCTCGCTTCCGACACTGCGTAGACGCAATATCGATACGAGATCCGAAGTCCCTAGAGCCGCCTCTGCCCGAGGATCAGCTTCGCTCTCGAGTCGAAGAACTTCGGTAGTAACTACGTCGTCGGAGGTAGCAATCTGAGCAGACAGTCCAGACATCTTCTGAACCGCCCGGTGATGCTCATGCTTCGGTGCAACAACGCTTCCGCGTCCTCGGCCTCGTTGGATCAGACCATCACTGGTGAGTCCCGACAGCGCCTGCCTGACTACCGACCGGGAGATTCCAAATCGCTCCTGGAACTGAGCTTCAGTAGGCAATCGAGTCCCAGGAGGCAGCTGACCACCTGCAATTGCAGTTCGCACCGTATCACCAAGTTGCCTGTGCAACGGGACATCGGACGCAGGGTCGAGTCTGGTGGGAGACTGATCATCGATCCACATGATTCTCCTCTGTCCGAACGGGGACCTTCGGCTGACTCACCCGGCCGGATCAGAATATCTCACATCACTTGCGCGGCTTCCCACACGACACCCCATTCGGGTGCCAGAGCCGCGGCGCGTTCGATAGACAGCACAAGGCTGGTCTCGCGTGCGATTCCCCGTCCGGCGATATCGAAGGCTGTGCCGTGGTCGACGGACACGCGAACTACGGGCAGACCGACGGTGATGTTGACGCCGTCATCGCCGTAGACAGCCTTGAACGGAGCGTGACCTTGGTCGTGGTAGCAAACGACAACGAGGTTGACCTTGCCGCGCACTGCAGAGGGAATGAGAGCATCGCCGGGGAGCGGCCCGTCTACGTTGAGCCCGGAGTCCTTCGCCGCGGCGACGGCTGGCGCTAGAACATCGGCATCCTCATTACCGAACAGGCGGTTCTCCCCAGCGTGCGGGTTGAGTCCGGCAAGTCCGATCAGTTCGTCCGGAGTACCCATCGATTTGGCAAAGGCGCCTGCGAGTTTGAGGACGCTGAGCGTGCGACCGTAGGTGATGTCCTCGATCGCCTGGCGCATTGATACATGTGTGGTCAGGTGAAAGAAATAGAGGTCTCCCGCGGAGAGGACCAAGGAGTAATCCTTGACACCGAACTCATGGGCAAGCAGCTCGGTGTGGCCGGGAAACTGGTGACCGCCGGCGTGCATCGCGGCTTTGTTCAGCGGTGCAGTGACAATGCCGTCAACGTCCCCGGCCTTGGCCAGTCGACACGCTTCGACGACGTACCGATAAGAACCGTCTCCCGCAGCTGCGCTGAGCTCGCCGACGACGACATCGCTCAGATCCTGACCGACCTGAACGACCTCAACGGTGCCGGGAATGTTGCGAGCTTCAGCAGGCGAGCTGATCTCTCGAACTGCCGAGGCTTCCCCTCCAACTGCTTCGACTCCGCGCCGGACCGAGGCCACATCGCCGATGACGACCGGCACGCACTTCTCACGCAGCTCGTCGTGTCCGAGAAGTGACTTCGCGGTGATCTCGGGACCGATCCCTGCAACGTCTCCCAAAGTGATGGCCAAAACAGGTAGTGACATTATTCTTTTCCTTCTAGCTCGATGCCAAGCAGATCTGCAGCAATATATGCAACATCAGGGAGGCGACCGAAGCCGCCGGCTTTTGTGACGACAGTTGTCCCGTGGCGATTCCCGCCGTCGATGGTGCCGATCGGGATGCCTTCCCGCACCGTCGAATGAATAAGCAGGCCGCGAGCGCCGAGCCGGTTGAGCACTGCTCGCGCTCCTTCACCGCCCAACAACATGAGTCCTGTCGATGGATCCGACCCGGTGAGTTCGGCCGTCGTCTCAGCGATAAATTCTGCGACTAGGTCCGTCTGGACTGTCCGTCCAGCTGGGGCATCGATGACGACGACAGGCGCAGATGAGTCATCTGCGCGCACCTCTTCCAGCCATGCTCGACGTGATTCCCGGTGCAGGATCTGCGTCAGATCAGGCTTCCAGACTTCGACTGCTCCAGCCATTGACTCAGTGAGTGCGACGATCTGCTCGCGGGTCACGGTGTGCAGAGAGCTAGCCACGATAATAAGTCGACGGCAGGTCGGCACGACCCATTCCCGGAATTCCAGTTCTGAGCCCCAGACAGTTGAGAGAGCGGAAGCCAACCCAGCGGAGCCGACAGGAACGACGGTGCCGCCGAACTCTGCGACCACCTCCGCGATGGTACTGAGATCGTTGTCGGTGCGGGCGTCCACCGTCAGAGACGCGGTGCCCGAGCCTTGAGCCCTTTTGATGGCACGCCTTAGGTGCTCGTGCTCGATTGAGCCGTTGAAAGCTTCGCTGTCAGGCAGTATTTCCGCCACAAATGAGGTTGTCACCGGCGTGACCGGGTCGTTTCCGATGGCTGTCTCGTCAACCGGGGTACCGTCGACGAGCAGCCTGCCTCCGATGACGGTCCGACCCATCGCCGGGTAGGCAGGGCAGACAAGGGCCACCGCTTCCGGTTGTCCAGTCTTCCATCCAGCCAGGGCGCCGTCGATCTGCGCGGCGACGGAGCCTCTCAGGGTTGAGTCGATCTTGAGGAAGAGGCACTGATCTTGACCAGCAGTACCAGCGAGCACTGCTTCCCGCGTCAGTTGACGTGCTTCGTCGTCGTTCATGGCACGAGCGTCGGTAACTCGCGCACTCACCGTCCCGTTCGACTGATTCTCGCTGACGGACTCGTCGAGTTGAAGTCGCGCCTGCCAACCGGCACGCGCGAACTGCACAGACGAGTCAGTTGCTCCAGTCAGGTCGTCGGCGACGACGAGGACTGCCGGGGATGTCACAGTCCCTCGGGGCGCAGCGGGGCTGACTCGGTATTCTCGTCCTGAGCTTTGAGTCCGCGCTCCCGTTTGAGGACCCAAGCGGCGAGGAGCGGAGCGAGAACGGCGGAGACGAGAACTGCCGAGGCGACCTGGGCTGTTGCGACCTCGACGAAGGGCTCGAACGTCGGATCAGCGCCAGCGATGATCGCTGGGGTGGCGATGGCGTTTCCTGCTGTCGTCGCCGAGGCAATTCCGATTCCGGATTGATTGCCACGACGGAGGATCCACCGGTATCCGAAGTACGCCAAAGTTCCGGTGAAGAGAGTGGCAAAGGCGCCGACCAAAAGGCCCGAAAGGCCACCAGTGACGACGTTTCCGAGATCGATTCCGGTTCCGAGGGCAAAGGCGAAGAACGGGATCACCATATTCGGAATTGGACGCATGATCTCGGTCCATTTCTCATCGAGGTTGCCGACGATGATACCGAGAACGAGCGGGATCACTGCAGCCAGAAGCAGAGTGTAGGGAATGTCGGCAAGTCCTGCCGCGCCAAGGAAGAGCATTGAGAAGAAGGGACCATCGTTAATGGCTGAGGCCATATACGCTCCCCGATCACGGGCATCTCCATAACGACCGGTGAAGGCAAGCCACAAGCCGCCGTTGCTGTTGTCCATGGTGACGATCAGCGCAAGGATAGAGACTCCCAGGATTCCGTCGATCCCGACGAAATGCCCCAAGAGGACGACCAGCGCTGCGGGAATGAGTGATTTCGTCAGGAGAATTGTTCCCGCTGTCGCCAGAACCGGACCCGAAGTCTTCAATGTGATCTGCATCCCCGTGGCGAAGATGAGGATGCCGATTAGCGGTAGAGCCGAGTCTTTGAATAGCGCCGTGGTGAAGTTCCCGAGGTCAAGGAATCCGGGGAAGAAGGTCCCGACAATGGAGCCGAGGATGAGCGGAATGAGCATGATTCCACCCGGAATCCGATTCATCCCGTCGAAAAGCGGAATGCGACTTTTGATCTGCGATTCGGCAACCATGACGAATCCCCTTTGCAAGAAGTGATGTGAGAGCATCATCGTTAGTTTGTACGTACACAGTGTACGTACAAACTAACGATGCGCCAATAATTTCCTGCCCGGACCATGCAGCCCGCCTCTGCTTCAACCCACTCAGATCAGCGGAATGCCTGCTGGCCGGTGATGTGGCGGCCGAGGATGAGGGTGTGGACCTCGTCGGTACCTTCGTAGGTGCGCACGGATTCGAGGTTGTTCGCGTGCCGCAGCGGTGAGTATTCGAGGGTGATGCCATTGCCGCCGAGCATCGTCCGGGCTTCCCGGCAGATGGCGATGGCTTCGCGGCAGTTATTCAGCTTTCCGACGGAGATCTGCACGGGATCGAGGGTCCCGGCGTCCTTGAGCCGTCCTGTCTGGATGGCCAGGAGGGTGCCCTTCTGGATCTCGAGGGCCATGTTCACCAGCTTCTCCTGAGTGATCTGGTAGGCGGTGAGCGGCTTGTCGAACTGGAGGCGGTTCTGTGCGTAGTCGAGGGCGACCTCGAAGGAGTCGCGGGCGGCCCCCATGGCGCCCCACATGATTCCGTACCGGGCCTCATTGAGGCAGGAGAACGGCCCCTTCAGTCCCGTGACCTCGGGCAGGACCGCCTCGGCGGGCAATTTCACGTCCTCAAGTTCGATATCGCACTGGATGGAGGCCCGCATCGACAGCTTCTGCGTGATCGGGGTGGCGGTGAATCCGGGGGTGTCGGTGGGCACGAGGAAGCCGCGGATGCCGTCGTCGGTGGCGGCCCAGATGACGGCGATATCGGCGATCGAGGCCAGACCGATCCAGCGCTTGGCGCCGTTGAGCGTCCAAGATCCGTCGGCGTTACGTGTGGCAGTGGTGGCCATGGATGCCGGGTCGGACCCGGCGGTAGGTTCAGTCAGTCCGAAGCAGCCGATGATCTCTCCGGCGGCCATTCCGGGCAGGTAGCGGTTCTTCTGCGCCTCGGAGCCGAACTTGTGGATTGCCGACATCGCCAGCGATCCCTGGACGGAGACGAAGGTGCGCAGTCCGGAGTCGCCGGCTTCGAGTTCGAGGGCGGCGAGACCGTATTCGACGGCGGAACGCCCCGGGCAGCCGTAGCCCTGCAGATGCATGCCGAGGAGATCGAGCTCGCCCATCTCACGCACGATCTCGGTCGGGAAGATCGCGCCTTCGTACCAGTCGGCGATGTTCGGGCGGATCCGCTCGTCGACGAAAGTGCGGACCTTTTCGCGCAGCGCCAGCTCGTCGTCGGTGAGGAGTCCGGCGAGGTCGAGCAGGTCGGAGGGGTCGGC
>NZ_QYCP01000076.1 GCF_025506275.1 Brevibacterium permense | reverse complement strand
TTTTGGGGTGATGGCCTCGTCCAGTTTTGGGCGGGGCCATTACTGTATTCACGTGTGGGTGTGATGCCCGTGTTTGTTGCTACCTGATGGGGGCTCTGCTACCTGGCGCGGGGTTGCTGCGCCCCCGGTCAGGTAGTAGTTAGGGGAGGAGGAGAAGGTATGGAGACGACGACAATCGACGCTCTCAGTGCCGAACTCGCGCGCGACGGCGAGGTCACGATCGGCTTCAATCGGACGAAGCAGTTTCTGCGCAATCCTGCCGGTCTGTTCGGATGGCGCCGGTCGAGTCCACCTGCTCCACAACTGATCGTCAGCGACTTCGGTCTGTGGGCCGCTATCGACGGCTTCCCCGAGGGAGGCGTGCCTTGGGCCCGCATCCTGGAAGTGCACATCACCAAGGTGAACGTCAGCTCCTATATCGACGTGAGCATCAGAACTCCCGATACCCCTGACCGCCGACGGACGCTGCGTCTGCCGCATATGCTCACTGTCCATCCGGAAGATCTGGCCAAATGGATCGTCATGGAACTGATGGAACGCGGCAATCCGATCTGACGTTCATCCCGGCGGTCTCATGATGGCCCTCAGCCCGGTGGCCGACTGCCTCGATCCCGCCGGTGGGTAGGCGACGCGTTCTCCCTCCGAAGCTCAAATGCTTGTCGACAGGTGTGTTGCATGTCACGATGAAACTGTCCGCTGCGCCGGATGAAAGTCAATAGCGACATCCGAATAGACAGCAAGGGAGAGACCGCATGAACGCATCAACCATCATCTGGATCGTCGTCGCAATCGTCGTGGTCCTGATCATCGCCGGGATCATCATCGCAGTCAGCCGTAAGGCGGCAGCGAAGAAGCGCGAACACCAGCGGCAAGAAGCCGCTCAGATTCGGCAGGAAGCTGCTGACTCCGAACATGATGTTCGTGCACGAGAGGCTGAAGTCGAGAAGCAGAGGGCAGATGCAAAGCGCGCAAAGGCTGAGGCCGACGCTCGAGCTGCCGAGGCTGATCGTCAGGCGGCTGAGGCAGAGCAGCTGGATTCTGGGGCCGCGAAGCGCGAAGAAGCTGTGAGGACAGAACGGCTCGAGCACGACCGTAAGCTGCAGCGTGCCGACGAACTGGACCCCGATACACCTCAGAACGCCGGAGAGGCTCGTCGTGCAGACAGCGCCGGTGCTGCTGGGGCAGCCGCGGCTGGAGCTCATGGTGCGTCGCCGGGCGACCGGACTGAGCACCGTCCCGACGAAAACGTACCGCAAGACGGGCATCGGCATGGTGAGCAGGAGCAGAATGGCGCACGTCCTGAACAGCCAGTCCGGCAGACCGATCCGGATGGCGATCAGTACACAGAACAGTCCGGACATCGTCCTGATGAGCCGGTCCGGCGCAACGATGTCGGCCAGGAACAGCCTGTTCAGCACGACGCATCTCGTCCAGATCAGACTGGTCACCGGAATGACGCCTATCTCGAACAGCCTGGTCGGCAGGATGCTCCTCGTCCGGACAAGCCTGTCCCTCAGGAAACGGCGCGTCGCGATCCGTACGCGGAGCAGGACATCCGCGCGGGCCAACAACCGCCAGAAAACGGAGTCCGGCCCAGCGCTGAGGAGCCGCTGGCCGAGGAGCACGATCCTCGAGTCGACCGACGCGGCACTCAAGACCCACACGCTCAGGGCGACCGGAGGGGCGATCCTCTCGATGACGGAGGAGACCCCGACGCTCCGAAGCACTGACACACCTCCGGCCTGAGTCAGACGAGACGGTGCCCGAACCACTCACGGTTCGGGCACCGTCTCGTTGTTCTCGGACCTGGGCATCGCAAACGATCCGGATTCGGATGGGAAGGCCCGCCTCGGCGAGTGATTTCACCCGAGGACATCGACACGGATTCGTGACAACGAATTTTGTTGAAAACAAGTGATGTTTCTGTAGTGTGTACGTCACGATCCTACGGAAGGTACGCCATGCTCGATAAGCTGCACGACGCACTTCGACTCCGCACAAACCCGGCCATCTTCTTCTCCTCTGCGGCCGTGATCATCATCTTCGTCCTCGGGACGATCTTCTTCACCGATCAGCTCGACGCCGGCGTTTCGGTCGCCTCAGACTGGCTGCTGACGAATCTCGGATGGTTCTACATCCTCGGCGTCACAGTCTTCGTCGCGTTCCTCATCTACATCGCCGCCTCACGGTACGGGCGTGCGAAACTCGGCCCCGACGACGAACCCCCGGAACACTCCAACGGCGCCTGGTTCGCCATGCTCTTCGCCGCCGGCATCGGCTCGATTCTCATGTTCTGGGGCGTTGCCGAACCCGTCAGCCACTTCGGCGACCCACCCCGCGGATCCCTCGGAATCGAACCGGGCACGCCCGCCGCGGCGGTCGATGCCATGAACTTCACCTACTACCACTTCACCTTGCACACCTGGGCGATCTTCACCCTGCCCGCGCTGTGCTTCGCCTATTTCATCCACAAGCGGAACCTGCCGCCGCGGGTAAGCTCGATCTTCCAGCCCATCCTCGGCGAGAAGATCCATGGACCGATCGGTAAGACGATCGACGTCGTCGCCATCATCGGCACCGTCTTCGGCATCGCCGTCTCAATCGGTCTGGGCACGTTGCAGATCAACGGCGGCCTCGCCCAGGTCATCGGCATCCCCGAGAACGCCCTGTGGCAGCTGATCATCATCGGCGTCGTCTGCGGCCTGGCCACGATCTCTGTCTCGCTCGGCCTCGACAAAGGCATCAAGGTCCTGTCGAACCTCAACATCGTCATGGCGGTGCTGCTGCTCATCTTCATCGTCGTCTTCGGTCCGACCCTGTTCATGGCCAAGGGTGTCTTCGAATCCCTCGGCACCTACGTCCAGCAGCTGCCCGAACTCGCGCTGTGGAACGACACATTCGCCGACACCGGCTGGCAGAACACCTGGACGGTCTTCTACTGGGCGTGGACGATCACGTGGTCGCCGTTCGTCGGCATCTTCATCGCCCGCATCTCCCGCGGACGCACCATCCGCCAGTTCGTCATCGGCGTGCTCGCCATCCCCTCGGCTTTCTCGATCCTGTGGTTCGGCATCTTCGGATATGCCTCATTCGACATCGAACTCAATCAGGGTGGGGGACTGGTCGACCGAGTCGTTGACCAAGGCGACATCCCCGGAGCACTGTTTGCGTTCCTCGACCACTACCCGCTGGCCGGGCCGATATCGGTGATCGCGATCGTCCTCGTGATCATCTTCTTCGTCACCTCGGTGGACTCCGCAGCACTCGTCGTCGACACGATGAACAACGGCCACGAGGACTTCAACCCGCTGCCGCAGCGAATCTTCTGGGCACTTGCCGTCGCCGTCGTCACCGCGGCACTTCTGGTGTTCTCCGGTACCGGCGGTCTCGAGGCTCTGCAGTCGACGATCATCCTCGTCGGTCTGCCGTTCTTCATCATCGCCTACTTCCAGATCTACGCCCTCATGCGCGCCCTGCGTGAGGACGCGGGCATTCTGCCACGTGTGCGCATGCGTCGCTGGAAGAAAGTCCTGCCCCCAGAAGAGGTCGAACGTCGACAAGGCGGTGACGAACAGTTCGGACACGAATACGACGACGATGAGGACGTCGTCACCGAACCTCAAGCGGTGGAACCGGCACCGAAGTTCCGTGACCCCTACATTGAGATCTCTCGTGGGAAGAAGGGCCGGCGCGATGGGACACTGGCCAGCCGCACCGGCAGCCGTTCGGGCAGCTCGAGCCAAGGTAAGGGCGGCGACCCAGGACAGGACGACGACGCCGGCTGAGGCGGATCACCTGGCGCAGAGCGATAGCCTGGTCATCGCGACCCGGAGCGACAGTTTGGTCGGCGCGACCCGGCATGACGAAGGGGGCGCTGCACATGCAGCGCCCCCTTCGTCGTCTCGTTTCTGGGCCGAAGTTCCTACTCAGGCCATCGAATCAGCGCAGGGCCGCCTCGGTGATCTGAGCACACGGCGATCAGGTCAGATCACTGACCGTTCTTGATCATCTCCGCGCACTTCTCACCCATCATCATCACGGTGATGTTGGGATTGACCGTGGTGATCTCCGGCATCGCCGAGGCATCGACGACCCGCAGACGATTGACGCCCTTGACCCGCAGCTGCGGATCGAGCGGCGACATCTCGTCATCGTGAGCTCCCATGCGCACCGTGCCGACCGGGTGGTAGACGGTGTTGTGGGTGCGGGTGATGTAGTCGGCGATCTGCTCGTCGGTCTGGACGTCCTTGCCTGGGAACAGCTCCTCGCCGGCCCATTCGGACATGGCGTCTTGGGAGACGATCTCGCGGGCCTTCTTGATGCCGGCGACCATGACGCGCATGTCATGGCCTTCCGGATCGGTGAAGTAGCGGGGATCGACCTTCGGCTTGTCACGGAAGTCCTTCGAGCGCAGGCGCACGGTGCCGCGCGATTTCGCATGAGTGACATTCGGGGTGAGGCAGAAGGAGTTCTCCGAGGTCTTGTAGCCCTGGCGCAGGGTGTGCATATCGAAGGGCACCGAGCCGTAGTGCATCATCAGGTCCGGACGGTCGAGGCCCTCCTCGGTGGGGGAGAAGATGCCGATCTCCCACCACTGGGTGGAATCTTCGACCATCGGCTTCTTGGCCTCCCAGGAGATGACGCCCTCCGGGTGATCGCCCAGGTGCTCACCGACTCCCGGCGAATCGACGCGAGCTTCGATGCCGACCTCGGCGAGGTGGGCCTTCGGGCCGATGCCCGAGAGCATGAGCAGCTGCGGGGTGTTGATCGCGCCGGAAGAGACGATGACTTCCTTCTTCGCCTCGATCCGGTTGGTCTTGCCGAAGGCGTTGTTGACCACGAGCACAGCCGTGCAGTTGTCGTCCTCGTCGAACTCGAGCTCCTTGGCCTGGGTATCGGTGAGGATCGTGAGGTTCTCACGGTCGAGGATCGGGTGGAGGTAGGACACCGAGGAGGACGACCGGGTGCCGTCGTCCTTGCGGTTGACCTGGAAGAAGTTCGCACCGTTGATGACGGTCTCACCCTCATTGAACTGCACGCGAGGGATGCCGGCCTGCTCGCAGGCATCGAGGAGCGCGACTCCACAGGGATCGACCGGGGGCACGTTCATCAGACGGACGGGGCCGTCATGGCCGTGGTGGTCGCCGGGCAGCTCGTTGTTCTCGAGCTTCTTGTACAGGCCGAAGGTGTCCTTCGAACCCCATCCGGCTGCGCCGTGCTTCTCTTCCCATTCGTCGAGATCCTCGCGCGGAGCCCAGAAGGCGATGCACGAGTTATGGGAGGAGCAGCCGCCGAGCACCTTGGCGCGAGCGTGGCGCATGTACGAGTTGCCGTTCTCCTGCTCTTCGATCGGGTAGTCCCAGTCGTAGCCGGATTCGAGGAGCTCCATCCACCGATTGAGCTCAAGGACGACGTCCTTATCCGTGTCGGTGGGTCCGGCTTCGAGGAGTCCGACGGTGACTTCGGGGTCCTCGCTCAGCCGGGCCGCGACCGCTGCGCCGGCGGAGCCGCCGCCGACGACGACGTAATCAAAGCTATGAGTAGTCTTCACTGTTCATCTCTCCTTGTACTGCGGTATTCGTCTACAGGCTGCGGCGGATCACTTGGTGTGATCGGGGAACCAGCCGGTGACGGCCGGCTCGAGGTTCTGGTAGATGTGCTTGGCTTCCTGGTATTCGGCCAGACCAGTGGGGCCGAGCTCGCGACCGAAGCCGGACTGCTTGTAACCGCCCCACTCGGCCTGCGGCAGGTAGGGGTGGAAGTCGTTGATCCAGATGGTGCCGTGGCGCAGACGCTGAGCGACCAGCTGGGTCTTGCCCGCGTCCTGGCTCCACACGGCTCCGGCCAGACCGTAGTAGGTGTCATTGGCGATCTCGACTGCCTCATCGACGGTGGAGAAGGTCTCGACGGTGACGACGGGACCGAAGGCCTCATCGGAGACGACGGACATTCCGCGCTTGACCTGGTCGAGCACGGTCGGCAGGTAGTAGAACCCGTTCTCCAGGTCGCCTTCACCGAACTTGCCGCCGCAGCGCAGACGCGCACCTTCGGAGATGCCCTTCTCGACGTAGGCATGCACCTTGTCGCGGTGTGCTGCGGAGATGAGGGGACCGGTCTCGGCGTTCTCATCGAAGGGACCGCCGAGGCGGATCTGCTCGGCACGCTCGACGAGGCGGTTGACGAATTCCTCGGCGATGGATTCTTCGACGATGAGTCGGGCGCCGGCCGAGCACACCTGACCGGAGTGGACGAAGGCGCCGTTGAGTGCATTGTCCAGAGCCGCATCGAAGTCGGCATCGGCGAAGATGACGTTCGGGTTCTTGCCGCCGAGCTCCAGGGCGATCTTCTTGATCGAGTCGGCGGCGTTGCGGAACAGCAGTCGACCGGTGACGAGGCCACCGGTGAACGAGACCATGTCGATGTCCTCATGCGTCGACAGCGGGGCACCGGCATCGGCACCCGCACCGAGGATGAGATTGCCGACTCCAGCCGGCAGACCGAGCTCTTCGAGCACCTGCATGGTGAGGATCGCGGTGTGCGGGGTGAGTTCTGCAGGCTTGAGGATGAAGGTGTTTCCGGCGGCGATGGCCGGGGCGATCTTCCACGCGGCCTGCAGCAGCGGGTAGTTCCACGGGGTGATGAGCGCGCAGACGCCGACGGGCTCGTGCACGATCTTCGATGCAACGGTGTCGGTTCCGGCGTCGACGACGCGACCGGCATCGTTTGCGGCGAGCTTGCCGAAGTAGTCGAAGCAGTTCGCGATGTCGTCCATGTCGATCTGCGATTCGACGAAGCGCTTGCCGGTGTCGAGGGACTCGGCACGCGCGAATTCGTCCTTGCGCTCACGCAGAACGGCGGCGAACTTCAGCAGCAGATCGCCGCGTTCGCCGGCGGGAACCGACGACCAGACGCCGGAGTCGAAGGCGCGGCGAGCGGCCTTGATCGCCAGCTCGGTGTCTTCGGGGCTGGCTTCGTCCACCTCGGCGACGAAGCTGCCGTCGGCCGGGTTATGGATCTTTCGGGTTCCACCGTTGACGGCTGAAACCCACTGTCCGTCGATGAAGAGTGTGTTTGGCACGATTTCTCCTATTTCTAGCGGGTGAACGGTTGTGCGATCTAAAGGGCCGAACGCGCAGCCGCGGCAGTGGCGCCTGTGGTGTCGGGGAGTTTCCGGACGGCCGCGGATCTGCCGTTCGGCCTGCGAAGCGAACTGCTTCGGCGACATTCATTCACATGCTTCCGGCAATCACAATAGGCGAAGTCAGGGGCCGAATACGCAATCCGATGATGCTGGTCACACTGGCAAGTGATCTTGGTCATCACGAGGCGGGGGACGGCGGCTGCAATAGGGGACAGGCAGGCACTAGCCGCACTGGGGGACAGGCCGGCGACGGGGCCGGAAATTCTGATCGTGGAATCGCGGAGACATCCGTCATCCGCACAATGAGTTTCCACGTCAGGTGTCATTCGTCCCCTGGTGTCGAGGCGGCGCGGACATCCGCTGCCGCCGAACCTCTTCGATTGCCGTCGGCCGTTGCACTGGATTCGCTTTGATTCTAACAGAGCGCTGGGGCGGTGACCTGGGCATCGGCTCACAGAACGACGGGCATAGCGACGGGGAGAATCGGGGTGTTGACGTGTCCCCGCACACACGGCGGCGAAGCGGTGGGTGGACTAGAATAGAGCGGAACACCGAAAAGACTTCATAGGGAGAATCGTGGCCCAAGGGGATTCGCGAGACAGCCAGGACAACCGCCGCGCAGATGGCGGTCACCGCTCAGATCGCGACAACAATCGCAACCGTCGACCGGACAACCGGGACGGCCGCGGGCCACGCCAGTCCGACCGCCGAGGCGGCTACCGGGGCAATCGTCGCAACGACGATGATCGCCGGGGCGGATTCAACCGAGATCGCCGTGACAGTGATGACCGCCGAGGAGGCTACCAAGGTAGTCGTCGCAACGATGACGACCGTCGGGGCGGCTACCAGGGCAACCGTCGCAATGACGATGATCGCCGAGGGTACGGTCAGAACCGCAGGAACGACGATGATCGTCGTGGTGGGTTCAACCGTGACCGTCGTGACGACGATCGTCGGGGCGGATTCAATCGAGACCGCCGCGATGACGACCGTCGCGGTGGGTACCAAGGCAGCCGTCGCAACGACGACGATCGCCGAGGCGGCTATGGACAGAACCGTCGCAACGATGACGACCGTCGGGGCGGCTTCAACCGCGATCGTCGCGACGGTGACGATCGCCGTGGCGGATACCGCGGAAGCCGACGGGACGACAACCGCGGAGGACGCGGCGGCTACGGTCGCAACGACAACGACCGCCGTGCTTCCCGCAAGACCGACACCGGCGACTACGCACGCGAACAGCGTGCCCGCCGTCCACGCATTCAGGAACCCGAGATTCCCGAAGGCGTCACCGGTCGTGAACTCGACAAAGAGATCTCGTCACAGCTGCGTTCCCTCGACAAAGAGAACGCCGAAATGGTCGCCAAGCATCTCGTCGCCGCAGGCGGGCTGCTCGACCTCGATCCGGAACGCGCCCACGAACACGCCAAGGCCGCCATGGCCCGCGCCGGTCGTGTCGCCGTCGTCCGCGAAGCACTCGGCATCGCCGCGTACTACGTGGAGAACTACGACGAAGCCGTCCGCGAACTGCGCACCCACCGCCGCATCTCCGGTTCGAATGACAACATCGCGCTGATCGCCGACGCCGAACGCGGCCGCGGCAAGCCCGAGAAGGCCATCGAGCTGCTGAAGAACGCAGAAGAGCTCGACCTCGACAACGACACCCGCACCGAACTCGTCATCGTCGCTGCCGGAGCCAAGTCCGACCTCGACGACATCGCCGGTGCGCGCCGACTCATCGAAGCCGAGGACTTCACCCAGAAGCCCGGCGGTGGACTGGTCCGTCTCATGGCCGCCTACGCCGAGGTGCTGCGCATCGACGGCGAAACCGAACTCGCCGACAAATACGAAGAGCTCTCACGCCGGACCGCCAAGGCGACCGGCACACTGTTCGGCGACGAAGAGCCCGACCTCAACGCCGGCGTCGAAATCGAAACTGTCGAAGAAGTCGAAGACGAGCCCGAAGCTGCCGAAGCCGAGACTCCCGAAGACACCGACGTAGAGGCAGCCGACGTAGAGTCGGCCGCCGGTGAGGCAGCCGATGACGGGACAACCGACTCTGAGCCTGCCGACGCTGAATCCGCTGAGACGGCCGAAGCCGAAGAAGGCTCGGCGAGTGAGCCCGAAGCTGAGAAGCCGCAGGCTGAATCCGACTCTGTCGACGTTTCCGCGGAGGGAGCAGAAGCTGGGGACGACACCGCCGGCCCAGCCGCAGCGCCGAAGTCGAAGACGCATGTCTCGGCGAAGGAACTGAAATCGGTCAAGGTCACCGACGACGAGATCGAAGCCGAACTCGACGAGATCCTCGCCGATGCAGAAACCGACGCGGAAGCCGATGCCGACGCAGGCTCCGAGCCCGACGCAACAGCAGCCGAGCCCGACGGAGAGCAGTGACACTGACCGCCGAACAGCACAACTCAGCAGATGGGCGCCTGCCCGAATCATCGGGCACGCCCATCGACTGTGTCCTGTTCGACCTCGACGGGGTCGTCTACCATGGCACCCACGCAGTCGATGGCGCCGTCGACGGCATCAACTGGCTCCGCTCCCAGTCGATCCCGGTCAACTACGTCACGAACAACGCCACCCGCACGGCCGCAGCCACCGCCGAGAAGATCACCGGAATGGGCGTCGACGCCTCCGCGGACGAAGTGACCACCTCGGCGCAGGTGCTCGCCGAACGCTTAGCCGAACGTTTCGGGCCCGGTGCCCGCGTTCATCTCCTCGGCACGACCGGCCTGCGCATCGCCCTCGAAGATGCGGGCCTCGAGATCACCGACTCACTCGACGCGGAACCCGTCGCCGTGGCTCAGGGTCTCGACCCGGAGATCGACTACGCCAAGATCGTCCGCACTTGCGAAATCATCCGCTCGGGCGCCGAATGGTGGGCGAGCAACCCCGACTTCTCCCTCCTCACAGAAACCGGGAAAGTCCCCGGCAACGGTGCCTTCGTCGACCTCATCGCCCAACTCACCGACGCCACCCCGGTCATCGTCGGCAAACCCGCACCTCACATGATGGACTTCGCGGCCGGCCGCCTCGGCGCGCATCGGCCACTCATGGTCGGCGACCGACTCAACACCGACATCGAAGGCGGCTGTGCCGCCGGCATCGACACTGCCCTCGTCCTCACCGGAATCCACGACATCCACGACGCCCTGCGCGCCGGCCCGGAGCGCCGGCCGACGTTCATCCTGCCGAATCTGCGCGGACTCGAAGCACTCATCACCGGCACCGACCGCGGCGGGTCCGCCCGAATCGAAGCCGAACTCCGCCGAGCCTGGGCAGCCATCGATGCGGGGAAGACCGACGCCGAGGCGGTCCTGGCCGAAGGACGCCTGCCCCGCCGGATCGGGGAGGACTCATGAGCCAGACCCCGACACCCGGAACGACTCCCGGCACGAACTCGACCCCGACACCCGGCCCTGCTTCTGCCCCGACACCCGCCTCGGTGAGCGGGGACGTTCCGATCGAGACCTGGCGGTCCAGCCTCGCCGAGGCCAAAGAAGCACCAGCGGCCGAGCGGCACGAACTTCTCAACTCCCTGCTGGGCGACCTCGACGCGCAGGTGGGCTCCTTGTGAGCAGACTCGACCGGGCACTCGTCGACCGCGGGCTGCTGAACTCCCGCTCCCGCGCCGCCCGTGAAATCGCCTCCGGCCGCGTCAGCATCAACGGCCGCACCGCGACCAAAGCCTCCCAAGACGTGAGAGACACCGACGACGTCACCGTCACCGAACCCGACCCCTGGGTCGCCCGCAGCGCCCACAAACTCCTCGGCGCACTCGAGGCATTCGACCTCACCGACCGACTTAAGGATCTGAAGGCCCTCGATGCAGGCGCCTCCACTGGAGGCTTCACCCAAGTCCTCCTCCATCACGGTGTCGCACACGTCTGGGCCGTCGACGTCGGCCACGACCAACTCGCGACCATCCTCCGCGACGACCCGCGCGTCCACGTCCGCGAAGGACTCAACCTCCGCGAACTGACCGACTCCGACGTGCCCACCGTCGACCTCGTCGTCGCCGACGTCTCCTTCATCTCCCTGCGCCTGCTCATCGGACCGCTGCTGGCCGCCACCGCCGCAGGCGGAGAGCTCCTCCTCATGGTCAAACCCCAATTCGAACTGGCACGTGCCTCCCTGGACAAACACGGAGTCGTCACCAGCCGGGAGAAACGCCGCCGCGCCATCGACTCCGTCCTCGACTCCGTGAGAGAACACGCCGGACGCGTCACCGACATCGCACCCTCACCGCTGCCGGGCCCCAGCGGGAACCGAGAGTACTTCCTGCGTGTTCGCCCAGGCCGAACACATCACCAGTCCGATAGGCTCGACCAAGCAGACATCCCCGCCCACCTGGACGAAATGATGAGAGGAGAGTCGTGACCAGACACATCATGGTGCTGCTGCACCCCCAACGGGATGAATCGGCCGTGGCCGCCGTCAGCGTGTTCAAGGCCCTCATCGACGACGGAATCACCCCCGTCGTCCTCTCCGACGAGATCGTCGGCATCCGCGCCCGCCAGGCCGAAGCCGTCGACGACGAACCCATCCTCAACCACTGCACCATCATCGACCCCTCCGAACTCGGTGAGTGGAAGAACGCCTGCGAACTTGTCATCGTCCTCGGCGGCGATGGCACGATCCTGCGAGCCGCCGAACGCTTCCACGGCTCCGGCGCCCCGCTCATGGGCATCAACTTGGGCCATGTCGGCTTCCTCGCCGAAAGCGAGAAGGAAGACCTCGCCGAGGCGGTCCACCGCGCCTCCCAACGTGACTATTCCGTCGAGGAGCGGCTCGCCCTCGACGTGTCCGTGTGGCACGAAGGCGAGAACATCTTCAACGCCTGGGCCCTCAACGAGGCGACCATCGAGAAGACCTCGAAATCGCGGATGATCGACGTCGTCCTCGGCGTCGACGCCCGCCCCGTGTCCTCCTTCGGCTGCGACGGCGTCATCCTCGCCACCCCCACCGGCTCGACCGCGTACTCGTTCTCCGCCGGCGGACCCATCGTCTGGCCCGAGGTCGAAGCACTCATCCTCGTCCCGATCTCCGCCCACGCCCTGTTCTCCAAACCGCTTGTCGTCAACCCGACCTCCCGCCTCGGCGTGGAGATCTCCCAGATGAACCCCGAATTCTCCGCAGTGCTGTGGTGCGACGGCCGCCGTGCCCTCGAACTGCCGTCCGGGGCCCGCGTAGAAGCCACCCGCTCGAAATCACCGATCCGGCTCGCCCGCCTCCACACCGGACCCTTCACCGACCGACTCGTCGCGAAGTTCCGCCTGCCCGTCTCCGGCTGGCGAGGACCGATCAAGGAGGCCTGAATGATCTCCGAACTGCGCATCTCCCACCTCGGCGTCATCGCCGAGGCCGCCGTCGAACTCGACACCGGCTTCACCGTCGTCACCGGTGAGACCGGTGCGGGAAAGACCATGTTCGTCTCCGCCCTGTCCCTGCTCATGGGCCGCAAGGTCGGCTCCGGAGTCGTGCGCAAAGGCGCGGAGAAAGCCGAGGTCGAAGGCATCTTCACCGATGTGGCCGAACCCGTGCGCGAACGCATCGAAGAGGCCGGCGGCAGTGCCGACGACGAAGCGATCATCTCCCGCACCGTTGCGCTCAAGGGCCGTGCCCGGGCCACCGCCGGCGGTCGCACCGTGCCGATCTCCGTGCTCACCGACATCTCCTCGGACCTCATCACTCTCCACGGCCAGTCCGAACAGCTGCGTCTCAAAGGCGCCGCCCAACAGCGCCACCTCCTCGACGCCGCCGGTGGCACTGCTCTCGCCGAGGTGGCCGATCGTTACCGTGCCGCCTTCGAGAACTGGCGCGAGACCGAAGCCCGCGTCAGCCGCATCAAAGACTCCACCGCCGCCCGACGCGAACGTATCCTGTGGCTGCGCGGCTGTCTGGAGACCATCGACAAGGTCCGCCCCGAACCCGGCGAAGACGAGACACTGGCCGCGCAATCGGCGAAACTCGGTGCCGCCGCCGAGATCACCCGTGCCGTCGGCGCCGCCCATGATCTTCTGCTCGGTTCCGAGATCGACGATGCCGGCGCCGCCGTCGACCTCGTCCACCAGGCCATCAGCACGATCGCCGATGTCGAAGGCTCCGACAAGGAACTCGTCACCATCCGCGAAGCCCTCGGCGACGCCGTGCTGCGCCTCTCCGACTCCGCCGCGGAACTGTCCTCCTACCTCTCCGGGTTCGACGAACTCGGCGAAACCTCGCTGGAAGAGACCGAAGCACGCCGCGCGGAACTCGGCACCTTGGCCCCCTACGGCCAAGACGTCGCCGAAGTCCTCGACTTCGAAACCCGCTCGGCCGCGGAACTCGCCGAACTCGAAGCCGAGGACCGCGACCTCGACGGACTCGACGCCGAACTCGACTCAGCTCGCGAGACCATGGAGGCGGCCGCCTCGGCGCTCACCGAGATCCGCAAGGCCACCGCGGACGAATTCTCCGCAGCGGTCAGCGAAGAGCTCACCGCCCTGTCGATGCCGAAGGCAGCGGTCGCCTTCGAGATCTCCGAACGCGAACCCACCACCCACGGGGCCGACGAGGTCCGGCTGACCTTCGCCGCCCACGAATCCTCGATCCCTGACGACATCGCGAAGATCGCCAGCGGCGGTGAGCTCTCCCGCGTCATGCTCGCCATCGAAGTCGTGAGAGCCGCCAGCGAATCCATCCCCACCTACGTCTTCGACGAAGTCGACGCCGGAGTCGGCGGCAAAGCTGCCGTGGAGATCGGCCGCCGGCTGGCCAAACTCGCCCGCAATGCTCAAGTCATCGTCGTCACCCACCTGCCGCAGGTCGCCGCCTGGGCCGACACCCATGTGACCATCGTCAAGGACGATGACGCCGAGACCGTGCGCTCCGGCGTGCAGGAACTGACCGACGAAGAACGCGTCGTCGAACTCTCCCGCATGTTGGCAGGCATGGACGACTCCGCCTCGGCGAAGGCCCACGCAGCCGAACTGCTCGACAACGCTCGGCAGGTCAAGGAGGCCGGCGTTGGCAGCAGATGAGAGAATGGGCGGACCATGAAAGTGCGCAGACACCGTGAGAACCTCACCGCACCGACCAGGTTCGGCCCCGCCCCTGCCCGCCTGGACCGACGCACGAAGAATCTGACGAAACGCCTCCAAGCAGGCGACATCGCCATCATCAAGCACTCCGATATCGACCGCATCTCCGCCGAAGCCCTCGTCGCCTGCCGGCCGGCCGCGGTGATCAACGCCGACAAATCGATCTCCGGCCGCTACCCGAACCTCGGCCCGAGCATCATCGTCGACGCCGGCATCCCTCTCATCGACGCCGCCGGAGCCGACATCTTCGACGCGGTCGACGAAAACGTCGAGATCTCCATCGAGGGCGCCACCGTCTACGCGGGCGAAACCGAAGTGGCCACAGGAGTCCTGCAGACGGCCGAGACGATCTCCGAGGACATGCACGCCGCCGAAGCCGGAATGAACTCCGTGCTCGTGGACTTCATCGACAATACGATCGAATACATCCGCAAGGATTCCGACCTGCTCTCGGCCGAACTCGTCGTGCCCGAGGTGAAGACGAAGTTCACCGACCGGCACGTGCTCATCGTCGTCCGCGGATACCACTACAAGGAGGACCTGGCGATGCTGGCCTCCTACATCCGCGAATACCGGCCGCTGCTCATCGGTGTCGACGGCGGAGCCGATGCCATCATCGAAGCCGGCTACCGACCGGACATGATCGTCGGGGACATGGACTCCGTGTCCGACACCGCCTTGACCTCGGGTGCCGAGATCGTCGTCCACGCCTACCGCGACGGCACCGCCCCCGGCACCGAACGGGTCGAAGCCCTCGGAGTCGAATGCGTGGCCTTCGCGGCCTCGGGCACGAGCGAGGACATCGCCATGCTGCTCGCCGATGACAAGGGTGCCGAGCTCATCGTCGCCGTGGGCACCCACGACACCGTCATGGAATTCCTCGACAAGGGCCGCAAGGGCATGGCCTCGACCTTCATCACCCGACTGCGTGTGGGCTCGAAGCTCATCGACGCCAAGGGCGTGTCCCTGCTCTACCGGCAGCGCATCTCCAGCCTGCAGCTGGCCGTGCTCATCATCGCCGGACTCGTCGCCCTCGGTGTGGCGATGACCGCGACTTCGGCCGGACAGACCTTCCTCGGCCTCATCGGCGCCCAACTCGACGGCCTCTTCGGGTGGATCGGCTCCCTCTTCGGCGGCGACCCCGCAGCTCCCACCGACTCCGCCGGCCTCATCCAAGGACTGACCAGTGATTGATTTCCGCTACCATCTCGTCTCCCTCGTCTCGGTGTTCCTCGCCCTCGCCGTCGGCATCGTCCTCGGCGCGGGACCGCTGAAGGAACCGATTGGGGAGTCCCTGCAGAGCCAGGTCGATGCGCTGCGCTCGGACCGCGACAACCTGCGCTCCGACCTCGACGCCGCAAAGGGCAATATCGACAAGCAGAACGAATTCGTCACCGCCGCGGCCCCGGAACTCATCGACGGCACCCTCGACGGGCAGGAAGTGAGCATCATCGCCGCCCCCGAGGCGGACTCCGAACAGGTCGAAGAGGTCAGCAACCGGGTCAAGGAAGCCGACGGCACCATCGCCGGCGACGTCTCGTTCGTGCCGAACACGCTCAGCCTCGAGGATTCCACTCAGTTCCTCAAGAGGCTGCGCACCGTCGTGCCGCACCTGCCGAAGGACGACTCGACCGCGATCCGCGCCGCACTCGTCATCGCCCTGACCGGGGACGCCTCGATGCTCGAAGACGAAGACGATCAGGCCGATGCGGAGAAGCAGGCGGCGAAGCTCTACGACGTCTTCGTCGAAGCCGACCGTCTGCGCACCGACACGGACCACAAGACCACCTCGCTGTTCATCGTCATCGACGATGAGAACTCGACACTCGCCGAGGACACTGAACCCAGCCCGAAGGCCACCGACGACAAGGGCACCCGCACCCTCGTCACCGACTTCATCACCGCGCTCACCGCCGAAGCCGATTCGGTGGTCGTCGCCGGCGACGCCGGATCGGCACAGAACGGACTCGTCAACGTGCTGCGGACGGAGAAGTCCCGCGCCAGCACCGTCGACGGCCTCGGCCTCGGCGCCGGTCCCGTCATCACCGTGCGGGCACTGGCCTCCGGAGAGGCCGGAAAACACGGACACTTCGGATTCGCCGAGGACGCCGAAGGCATCCTGCCGGGCAAGATCGAAGAGAAGCCGTCCGACGACACCCCGAAGGGAGACGAGAAATGATCCGCTCCATCGTCAGCACCGCCGTCGCCGGACTCGCCGGCTTCGCCGCGACGAAAGCCGTGCTCAGATCGCGGCTGCGCACCCACGATTCCGTGGTGCGCACCAACCACGCCGGACACGACGTCTCACTCGCCGAAGGCCCTGCCGTCGCGGCGGGACTGCTGGCCGGCAGCCTGCTCATCGAAGATCCTCGGCAGCGGTCGGCGACCCTGCTGGCCACGGCCGCGGCGGGCAGCCTCGGCGCAGTCGACGACTTCTGCGAATCCGGATCCTCCAAAGGACTGCGCGGTCATCTGTCGGCCCTGGTCCGCGGGGAGATCACGACCGGGGCCATCAAGGTCACCGGCATTCCGCTCGCCTCGATCGCGGCCGCCGCGATCCTGCGCAGCCGCACGCGGGCCTCCGGGCTCTTCGGCTCCACGCACACGACAAGCGACCGGCCCTGGTACGCGGCCACCGCGGATGTCATCGTCACCGGGGGAGTGATCGCGGGCTCTGCGAACCTGTTCAACCTCCTCGACCTGCGGCCGGGCCGGGCGCTCAAGGCCGGAGCACTGACCCTGGCCTTCACCGACCACCATCGCCGCGTGTCCTGGGCACCAGCCGGAGCGATCGCGGGAGCTACGGCCGCAGCCTGGCCCGACGACCTCGCCGGTGATGCGATGCTCGGCGATACCGGAGCCAATGCCCTGGGAGCGGCGATCGGCGTGATCCTCGCCGAAACCGCCACACCGGCACAGCGACGCCTCATCCTCGCTGTGCTCGCCGGGCTCACACTGGCCAGCGAGAAGGTCTCCTTCACCTCCGTCATCGAATCGACTCCGGGACTGCGGGAGATCGACTCGTTCGGCCGCGAGGATAAGTGAACAAGCTCGTTCGAGTCCTCGCCTCCACGGCGCTGCTCGTATCGATCATCACCATGCTGACCCGACTGGTCGGCTTCTTACGCTGGCTGGTGTTCTCGGCAAACGTGGGTGCCGGCACCGTCGGCACCGCCTACCAGAGTGCCAACCAGGTCCCGAACATCCTCTTCGAGGTCGTCGCCGGAGGCGCCCTGGCCGGGGCGGTCATCCCGCTGCTTGCAGTGCCGCTGGCCAGATCGGACCGGGAGACCGCCGGACACATCGCCTCCGGCCTGCTGACCTGGGCGGTCAGCGTCACCTTGCCCCTGTCGATCCTGCTGGCCGTGTTCGCCCCGCAGATCGCGAGGATCCTCGTCGACACGAAGACGAGCGCCGCAGGAGTGCAGGCGACCGTGGAGCTGCTGCTCATGTTCTCCCCGCAGCTCGTCCTCTACGGAATCGGGGCCGTGCTCACCGGAGTGCTGCAGGCCCACCGGAAGTTCCTGTGGCCGGCGTTCGCCCCGCTGCTCTCCAGCCTCATCGTCATCGGCAGCTATATCGCCTACAGTTCCGTCGGCGGCAGCGACGATACCTGGCAGACCCACCTCGGCTGGCTCGGCTGGGGCACCACCGTCGGCGTCGCGGCCCTGGCGCTGCCGCTCGCCCTGCCGATGGCCACGACCGGGCTGAAGCTGCGTCCCACCTTCTCCTTCCCACCCGGAGTCGCCCACCGTGCTCTGCGCCTGGCCGGAGCCGGAATGTCAGCCCTGCTCGCCCAGCAGGCCGCCGTGCTCGCGACCCTGAGCCTGGCCAACCATGTCGGTGGGGACGGCACGCTCGTGCTCTTCAGCTACATCAACGCCGTCTACCTGCTGCCCTACGCGGTGCTCGCCGTGACCGTGGCGACGGTGGTCTTCCCGACCTTGTCGACCTGGGTGGGACGATCCACCGACCCCGAGGCGACCGAGCACAGACGTGCGGAAGCCGGGGCGCGGATGCGGTCGGTGACCTCGACGACGACAGCGCTCATCATCGCCATCGGCGGACTCGGCGCCGTCATCCTGGCCTCGGCCGCAGGCCCCCTGCAGACCTTCTTCATCGCCATCGACGCCGAAAGCGAATCCGCTGCCCCCTTCGACTCCATGGCCACGGCGATCATGGTCATGGCTTTGGCCGTGCCCGGGTGGTCCTTCGTGGCGTGGGGCACCCGCGTCTTCTATGCGGTGGAACGCTCCCGCTATTCGGCGGCAGCCACGACGACGGGGTGGATCCTCGTCATCGTCGGCATGGTCGGAGCCATCCTCGTCACCGGCTCGAACGGCAATCCCGGACTGACCCTCATCTGCATCTGCAGCGGATATGTGCTGGGCATGACCGTCGCCGGAGTGTTCCTGCTCGTGAACATGCGCCGCGTCCTCGGCCCCACCGGACTCGCCCTCGTAGGACGTCGGTCGCTGCTCGCACTCGGGGCCGCCATCGTCGCAGGCACCGCCGGAGTCGTCACCTCGCAGTGGTTCGCGGGACTCCTCGACAACTCCGCAAGCTCCGCAGTCATCGCCGGAATAGTCGCAGCCCTCCTCGGCTGCATCGTCTTCGGACTCATCGTGCTCGTCGTCGACCGCGGGTTCCTCGGCGAAATCCGCGGCCTGCTCGCCGACCGGAACCGGGCCGGCGTCAACGACGAAACGACCGTGCACGCCGCTGAAGCGCAGAACAGAGACCACGGACCCAGCGACACCGACAGAACCAGCGACACCGACAGGGAGGAAGACTCATGAGAATCGTCTTCACCATCGGCACCTCGACCGGGGGAGTCGGCACCCACGTGCACGCACTCGCCCGTGACCTCGCCGCCGCCGGACATGAGATCGGCGTCATCGGACCGGCCGCCACCGACGAACACTTCGGCTTCTCGCTGCTGCCCGGAGTCCGGTTCGGCGTCCTCGAACTCGGCACCGGAATCGGCGCCTCCGACGCCGCCCTCATCCGTCGGCAGCGCACACTGCTGCGCAGCTTCTCCCCGCAGATCGTCCACGCCCACGGTTTCCGGGCCGGGCTCATCACTCTGCTGACCCTGCGCACGCTGAAGACCCCGCCGAAGTTCGTCCTCAGCCTCCACAACCAGGCCAGCGGGCAGGGACTGCGTGGACGGGTCGAAACCCGAGTCGAGACGATGCTCGCCCGCGGGGCCGACCTCGTCCTCGGCGCGAGCACCGACCTCGTCGACCGCGCCCGCGAACTCGGAGCGCAGACCGCCCGGTTCCTCCCGGCCGCCGCCCCCGAGGTGACCCCCGTATCCGTCGAGGCGGCCGCCGCCACCCGCGCGAGATTGGCAGAGGAGTTCGACTTCGATCCCGGAGCCCTGATCGTCCTTGCCGTCGGTCGCGTCGCCAAACAGAAGAACTACCCGATGCTCGTGCGCGCACTCGGCCGCATCGGCGAGGAGAACCACCAGGGCGAGATCGTCGCCCTCATCGCCGGTGCCGCCGATGAGGAGGTGCTCGCCGACGTCCGCGCTCAGTACGACGACGCCGCAGCCGCCTCGGCGATTCCGGCCCTGCATTTCCTCGGACCCCGTGATGACATCGCCGAACTCGCGGCCGCTGCGGACATCTACGCGCTCACCAGCGTGTGGGAGGCCCGGGCGCTCGTGCTCCAGGAGGCGCTCATCTCCGGCAAGGCGATCGTGGCCACCGCCACCGGCGGCAGCGCCGAACTCGTCGGCGACGCGGGGATACTGATCGACCATGACGACGATGCCGCCTTCGCCGCAGCCGTGGCTGAACTCGCCGTCGATCCTGCCCGCCGCGCAGAGCTCGGAACCAGGGCACGGGCACGCGGAGGGGAGCTTCCCGATGAGAGGGAAGTTGCCGAAGAACTCGCAGGTCTTTACACGGAACTCGTGCCTGCCCAGGTAGGCTAGAAGCAGCGTCGAACGAAAGAAGAGGATGAGGAAATGAGCGAATCCGGCGAGGTCAACCCACTGAGCGCAGACACGAGGATTCTGCACGTGCTCGCCGATACCACCGGTCCCGTCGTCGAAGTGGCGAAGCTCGCCGTGCTCGGTCACCTCCGGGCCGGTTTCAAGGTCGCCGTCGCCGCGCACCGGTCACTGCTGGGTACCTTCGGAGTCCCTGAGGAACTGGCCGGCGAATTCCGCGAGATCGAACTCACCGCCCGTCGCCGACTCACGACCGCTGACCCCGGCTCCGCCTTCACTCTTCACAAGTACTACCAGCACGTGGACATCGTCCACGCGCACGGACTGCATGCGGCGACGCTCGCCGGACTGGCCTTCACCGGTCTGCCCGCCCGCCTGCACCCGAAGGTCGTCGCCACCATCGAATCCTTCGACTCCGCCAACGTCATCGAGAAGACCGGAGCCGAGATCGTCGGCCGCACGGCCACCGCAGTGCTCGGCACGACCGAACCCGTCGTCGACTACTACGGCGGCCGCGTCCCGGTCGTCGAACGCGCCGAACTCGTCCACCCGGACATCGACGCCGACCTCACGGTCCGCACCCCGCGCGCCGAGGTCCGTCGCGAACTCGGCCTCGCGCAAGGAACCTGGATGGTCGCAAGCCCCATCGCGCTGCGTGACCACACTGCCCTGGCGACGGTCCTCGACGCCGCCGACCAGATCAACCAGCGCCGCCGCGACCGCAAGGTCGTCTTCGTCCTCACCGGCACCGGCAAGGACCGCTCGACGATCTCCCGCGAATTCTCCGACCGCGGAGTCCTCGTGGCACCGGCCGGAGACCTCGTCGATGTCGCGGCCGCCGCCGATGTCGTCATCGCCAGCGAGACGATGACGGGACTGTCCCACGAAGACCTCATGCAGCTGTCGAAGCCCGCGGTCTTCATCGGCAGCGAACGCCGCGCCGGCATCTGGGGTGAAGCCGCGAAGGCCGTTCCCGCCGACGACACGGAGGCGCTGCTGCGTGAGATCAATCATCTTCTCGACGACCCGGCCGGACGCGGAACCTCCGCTGTGGCAGCCAAGAAGCGGGTCATCGACGTGAGCAACGGTGCGGCGATCTCCGAGACGCTGCTCGATCTGTACGCCGAGGTCGACGCCGTCTCGGATTCGTGAGCCGGACTTTGATAGAATCAAATCCCGTGGTGAATCGAACTGGCCCAGGCGGCACACATACGGCAAAGCACATCTTCGTCACGGGAGGCGTCGCCTCCTCGTTGGGCAAGGGTCTGACGGCATCGAGCCTCGGCCATCTGCTCACGCAGCGCGGCCTCACCGTGGCCATGCAGAAGCTGGATCCCTACCTCAACGTGGATCCCGGCACGATGAACCCCTTCCAGCATGGTGAAGTCTTCGTCACCGAGGATGGTGCCGAGACCGACCTCGACATCGGCCATTACGAGCGCTTCCTCGACAACGATCTCGACGGCGCAGCGAATGTGACCACCGGACAGATCTACTCCTCGGTCATCGCGAAGGAGCGCCGCGGTGCGTACCTCGGTGACACAGTCCAGGTCATCCCGCACATCACCGATGAGATCAAGGCGCGGATGCGTGCCCAGGCCGAACGCCCCGAGGCGGACCGTCCGGACGTCATCATCACCGAGATCGGCGGCACCGTCGGCGATATCGAATCCCAGCCCTTCCTCGAGGCTGCCCGCCAGGTCCGTCATGACATCGGCCGGGACAACGTGTTCTTCATCCACGTCTCCCTCGTGCCCTACCTCGGGCCCTCCGGAGAGCTGAAGACGAAGCCGACCCAGCACTCGGTGGCCACCCTGCGCTCCATCGGCATCCAGCCGGATGCGATCGTACTCCGCTCCGACCGCGAGCTGCCGGATTCGATCCGCGCGAAGATCGCCGGCGCCTGCGACGTCGAGACCGAAGCTGTAGTGTCCTGCGTCGACGCCCCGAGCATCTACGACATTCCGAAGGTCCTCCACGACGGCGGCCTCGACGTGTTCGTCATCCGCAACCTCAACCTGCCCTTCCGCGACGTCGACTGGACGAAGTGGGACTGGGTACTCGAACGCGTGCACAACCCGTCCCGGGAAGTCACCATCGGCATCGTCGGCAAGTACATCGACCTGCCCGACGCCTACCTCTCCGTCACCGAGGCGCTGCGCCACGGCGGCTTCGCCAACGACGCGAAGGTCAAGATCAAGTGGATCCAGTCCGATGACTGCTCCACCGAAGCCGGAGCCGAGTCGGCACTGTCCGGCCTCGACGCGATCTGCGTGCCCGGCGGCTTCGGCATCCGCGGCATCGAGGGCAAGCTCGGCGCACTCGAGTACACCCGCACCAACGGCGTTCCGACCCTCGGCCTGTGCCTGGGTCTGCAGTGCATGGTCATCGAGTACGCGCGCAATGTCGCCGGCATCGAGGCGGCCTCGTCGTCCGAATTCGACCCCGAGACCACGGCTCCGGTCATCGCGACCATGGCCGAGCAGCTCTCGATCGTCGAAGGCGAAGGCGACCTGGGCGGCACCATGCGTCTGGGCACCTACGAAGCCAAGCTCACCGAAGGCAGCGTCGTGGCCGGCGTGTACGGGGACACGACGATCAGTGAGCGTCACCGTCACCGCTACGAGGTCAACAACACCTACAGGGACCAGCTCGCCGAGGCGGGGCTCGAGTTCTCCGGAACCTCACCGAACGGTGAGCTCGTCGAATTCGTCGAACTGCCGCACGAGAAACACCCGTTCTACGTCTCCACTCAGGCGCACCCCGAGCTGAAGTCGCGTCCGACCTCTCCGCATCCGCTGTTCGCGGGTCTGGTCGCCGCCGCCCTCGAGCGTCAGTGACCGTTGTCCATCGTCACAGCGAATGCCGTCGGCCAGAGCGCCGGCGGCATTCGCCGTTCCACCACCGTCGAGTTTCGGGAGGCAGCCGATGAGCACTCAGCACGATGAGATCCTGCAGGACGATCCGGTGATCCCACCGATCACCAACTCCGAGGTCGTCTACGAAGGCGCAGTGTGGGATATCCGCAGGGAGACCTTCGACCTGCCCGAGGCGTCCGGGCTCGTTCGCGATCTCATGGCGCACACCGGTGCCGTCGGCGTGGCCGTCGTCGATGACGAGCAGCGGATCCTGCTGGCCCAGCAGTACCGGCATCCCGTCCGAGCCAGGCTGTGGGAGGTCCCGGCCGGTCTGCTCGACGTCCCCGGAGAGGACCCGCTCAATGCGGCGAAGAGGGAACTGGTCGAGGAAGCCGACCTCACGGCCGACCATTGGGACGTCCTCAGCGACTCCTGCCTGACACCGGGCGGCAGCTCCGAGACGATGCGTCTCTACCTGGCACGCGGGCTGTCCTCTGTTCCCGAAGCCGACCGTCACGAACGCGGCGAAGAAGAGGCAGGGTTCCGCTACGCTTGGGTCGGCATCGACGAAGCACTCGAAGCCGTGACCGATGGACGGATCACCAACGCGATCGCCCAGCTTGCGATCTTCCAGGTCGACCGGGTGCTGCGCGCCGAAGCGGCGGGGACGCCGGTGGAGTTCCGCCCCGTCGATGCGCCGAGGCGACTCGTCGACGGACGCCCCGAATTCGGCCGTGGTGCTCAGGTCGAGACGGCCGATTCGGAAACGGCGGAGACGACCGGCTCCGGTGGCGGGGACGCGCAGTCCACGCAGGTCGGCCCGGGCGAGGACTGAGACCCTGTGGCTCGGCACGGCGCCGAACTCCTGCCGGAGAACCTGCCCGGAGACCTGCGGCGCGCCTTCGAGTCCTATCTCGCTTCCCTGCGGTTCGAACGCGGACTGTCGATGAACTCCATCGATGCCTATGCTCGTGACCTCGCCCGGTACGGAACCTGGCTGACCGACGACGGGGTGAGCCGCCTCGGCGAGGTCGATCGACAGAAGGTGGAGAACTTTGCGCTCCACCTGCTCGATTCGGGACTGGCACCGCGGAGTCGGGCACGCGCACTCGTCGCGGTGCGGCGATTCCACACTTTCGCCCTGGGGGAGAACCTCGCGCCCACGGACCCGGCCTCCGAGGTCAGCCCACCGCAGGAAGGACTGCGGCTGCCCAAAGCCTTGGCACTCGACGAGATCGAAGCAATGATCGCGACCACCGACGGTGAGGAACCCGTGCAGATCCGGGCCGCGGCCCTGCTCGAACTCCTCTACGCCACGGGAGCGCGCATCTCCGAGGCCGTGGGTGTCGACCTCGACGATCTTGACCTCGACTCAGCGCTCGTCCGGCTCTACGGAAAGGGTGGGAAGGAGAGGATCGTGCCCTTCGGATCCCACGCCGCGCGCGCCCTGGGAGCGTGGGTGTCACGGGTGCGTCCGTCGATGGCGGCGAAGGCGAGATCCTCGGCCCCGGCCGGGGCACTGTTCCTCAACGCACGCGGAACCCGGCTCTCCCGGGTCTCGGCGTGGCAGATCGTCAAGGATGCCGGAGAGACGGCGAAGATCGACGCGGAGGTGTCTCCGCACACCTTCCGCCACTCGTTCGCCACGCATCTGCTCGAAGGCGGTGCGGACATCCGCGTCGTCCAAGAGCTGCTCGGCCATGCCTCGGTGACGACGACGCAGATCTATACGAAAGTCTCCGAGGAGACACTGCGGGAAGTGTACGCGACCTCGCACCCCCGGGCGCGGTAGGGTTGGACGTAGAGCAACGAAAGGTGGCCATCCGAGAGATGAATACGCAAGAGGCGTTGGAGATCCCCCAGCAGCGGACCGCAAACGAGCCCCAGGACTTCCCGGAGCCGGCACCCCTGGCTTCGCACGGACCCGCCCGCATCATCGCGATGGTCAACCAGAAGGGCGGGGTCGGCAAGACGACCTCGTCGATCAACCTCGGTGCAGCTCTGGCCGCCTACGGCCGCAAGATGCTGCTCGTCGACTTCGACCCGCAGGGCGCACTGTCCGTCGGCCTGGGTCTCAACCCCTATGAGCTCGACATCAGCATCTACAACCTGCTGATGAACCCGCGACTGGACCCGCACGAGGTCATCGTCGAAACGGAATTCGACAACATCGACATCCTGCCGGCCAATATCGACCTCTCCGCCGCCGAAGTCCAGCTCGTCGGCGAGGTCGCCCGCGAGCAGGTGCTCGCCCGTGCCCTGTCGAAAGTCGCCGACGAATACGATGTCATCCTCATCGACTGCCAGCCCTCGCTGGGACTGCTCACCGTCAATGCTCTGACCGCCGCCCATGGTGTCGTCATCCCGCTCGAGACCGAGTTCTTCGCCCTGCGCGGCGTCGCCCTGCTCGTCGAGACGATCGAGAAGGTCCAGGACCGACTCAACCCCTCACTCGAGGTCGATGGAATCCTCGCCACGATGTTCGACTCGCGGACCCTGCACTCGAAGGAAGTCATGTCGCGAGTCACCGAAGCCTTCGGCGACAAGGTCTTCGAGACCGTCATCAACCGCACCGTGAAGTTCCCCGACGCCTCCGTGGCCGCCGAACCGATCACGAGCTTCGCCCCGAAGCACGCCGGCTCCGAAGCCTACCGCCGACTCGCCCGGGAGCTCATCGCCCGCGGAGGCGCACCCTGAGCGACCCCGCAGCTGACGTGGAGGAAGCGGCGTCTGATCCGACCGAGGCCGCTTCCGGCGATGACACGGCCTCCGAGAATGATGCCGCACAGGGATTCCAGGTGCGCTTGGACAACTTCACCGGCCCCTTCGACCTGCTGCTCGGACTGATCTCGAAACGACGCCTCGACGTCACAGAGATCGCACTGGCCGAGGTGACCGATGAGTTCATCGCCTACACCACAGAACTGAAGGACCAGGCGAACCTCGCCGAGATCTCCCAGTTCCTCCTCGTCGCAGCGACCCTGCTCGACCTCAAGACCGCACGGCTGCTGCCGCACGAAGACGGTGAAGAGGTCCTCGACCTCGAACTGCTCGAAGCTCGCGATCTCCTCTTCGCCCGGCTGCTGCAGTACAAGGCGTACAAATCCGTATCCGGGTACCTGGCCGAAGCGATGGCCGCTGGCTCGATCCGGGCCCCACGCGATGTCGACCTCGAACCGGAGTTCCAGGACGTGCTGCCGCCGCTGGAGCTGAACATCGGTCCCGGTGAGCTCGCCGGGATCTTCGCCACCGTGCTCCAACGCGACCACACCCCGCCGAGCGTGGCCGTCGACCATATCCACCTGCCGCTCGTGAGCGTGTCCGAACAGCGCGGGCACATCCTGTCCCTGTTGCGCGCTGGAGACGTCGACTTCCAGGATCTGCTCGAAACAGCCGAGAACACCTTGGTCGTCGTGGCGAGGTTCCTCGCCCTGCTCGAACTGTTCAAGGTCGGTCTGTGCGACTTCGACCAGCCCGAACCTCTGGGACGGCTGCTCATCCACCGCACGGAGATGAACGAAGACGGAGTCGATCTGCGCACCGAAGGCGACTGGAGCGGAGACGAAGCCGCCGCAGATAGTGCGGGCGAAGACGAAGCGGGCGACGAAGACGCAGATGACTATGCAGGTGATGACGCAGGTCAGATCCACGACGACGATGGGGGAGCACAGAATGATCGATGACGAGATCCTCGCTGGTATCGAAGCCGTGCTCATGATCACCGATTCGGCCGTCACTGCCGAAGACCTCGCGGGCTCCCTCGGCCTCGACGAGGACACCGTCCTCGAAGCAATCCAGACGCTCAAGGCCGACTACGACGGAGACGAGCACCACCGGCAGCGCGGGTTCGAGATCCGCCATGTCGCCGGCGGCTTCCGCATCTTCTCCCGCGGCGACTACCACGACGTGGTCAAGGACTTCCTCACGGCTGGGCAGAGCGCGAAGCTCTCCCAAGCCGCGCTCGAGACTCTGGCAGTCATCGCCTACCGGCAGCCGATCTCCCGGCCTCGAATCGCAGCCATTCGCGGAGTCAGCGTCGACGGCGTCATCCGCACCCTGCTGCTGCGCGGACTCATCGTCGAAGCCGGCAAGGAGGCGTCCACCTCGGCGCTGCTCTACGCCACCACCCCGCAGTTCCTCGACACGATGGGCATGAACGCGATCGACGACCTGCCCGATATCGCCCCCTACCTGCCCGAAGACGCCGACGTCGCCGAACTCGGCTCGCAGGACACCGAGGTGCTCGCCGAGATCGACGGTGCCCTCGACGACGATCTCGACGATGACTCCGATTCGGGCGCCGAGATGTCACGAGTCGCTGATTGATTTGAGAGAATGGATGTATGAGTCCCTACCGTGATCACCGCGCCCCCGGCGGGCGCCAGAACCGACCCAGCCGAAAACAGCGCGCAGCGACGGCGAATCAGGCCTCCAACAAGGGTGGTTCGGGAGCCGGTCAGACATCAGACGCCCACGTCAGCGGGGGTGTGCGGCTGCAGAAGGTGCTCGCCGAGGCGGGTCTGGGATCACGCCGTGCCTGTGAGCAGCTCATCGCCGATGGCCGCGTCGAGGTCGACGGGTCCATCGTCACCGAACTCGGCACCCGGATCGACCCCGAAACACAGTCCGTGTACGTGGACACAGTGAGAATTTCGACACAGACCAAGAAGGTCTATCTCGTGCTCAACAAGCCCGCGGGAGTCGTGTCGACTATGAGCGACCCCGAGGGCCGTCCCTGCCTGGCTGACTACGTGCGGAACAACAACGAGCGCCTCTTCCACGTCGGCCGTCTCGACACGGAGACCGAGGGCATCATCCTGCTCACCAACGACGGGGAGCTGAGCAACCGCCTGGCCCACCCGCGCTACGAGATCCCGAAGACTTACCTCGCGAAGGTCAAGGGGCAGCTGGCGAAGGATGCCGGTGCCATTCTCAAGGCCGGAATCGACCTCGAAGACGGGTTCGTCAAGGTCGACGACTTCAAGCTCGTCGATTCGACCCCGGGCAAGTCCGTCGTCGAACTCACCCTCCATTCCGGCCGCAACCGCATCGTGCGCCGCCTCCTCGCCGAGATCGGCCACCCGGTGGAGCGCCTCGTTCGGCTGAAGTTCGGACCGATCGTCCTCGACGAGCAGAAGCAGGGCAAGATCCGCCCGTTGCGCTCCGATGAGGTCGGTGCACTGTTCGAGGCCGTCGGTCTGTGAGAGTCCACATCATCGGCACCGGCCTGCTCGGTGCCAGCCTGGGATTGGCGCTGAGCGCAAAGGGTCATCAGGTGACCCTCGAAGACACCTCACCGACCGCGCAGCAGCTCGCCGCGGATCTCGGCGCCGGTCAGGTCGTCAATCCGACCGAAGACCTCGCTGAGGTGGCCGATCCGACCGAAGACCTCGCCGAGGTGGCCGATCCGACCGTCGCCGCCGACGCGACATCGCCTGCCGCGCACCCGGACATCGTCGTCGTGGCCACCCCGCCCGACGTCGCCGCACGGGTCATCGCCTCGGCGCTCGAGGACTACCCGAACGCCACGGTCACCGACGTCGCCAGCGTGAAGACCCGCCTCCTCGAAGCGGTGCGCGAATTGGTCACGGAATCTCAGCTCGATCGCTATATCGGATGCCATCCGATGGCCGGACGCGAGAAGTCCGGGGCGATCGCCGCCCAGTCGGACCTGTTCACGGCCCGTCCCTGGGTGATCTGCTCGGATGAGGACACCCCGGCCGACCGCCTCGGCGAGGTCATCGCCATGGCCGAAGATACGGGTGCCTCGGTGCTCCACCTGGATCCGCGCATCCACGATGCCGCGGTCGCGAAGGTCTCGCATGTGCCGCAGATCGTGTCCTCCCTTGTCGCTTCTCAACTGCGGCATGCGCCCTTGGAGGAGATTTCGCTGGCCGGGCAGGGACTGCGCGATGTCACCCGCATCGCCGCTTCGGACCCGGGACTGTGGACGCAGATCCTGACCGGAAACGCCGAAGAGGTCCGCTCCGTGCTCATCGATCTGCGCACCGAGCTCGACGAGGTCATCGGCGCACTCGAACTCGGACCCGGGTCGACGGGACTGCTCGCCAAGGCGATCGCTCTCGGCAATGAGGGACACGACCGGATTCCCGGCAAGCACGGGCAGCCGCCGACCACCTATGCTGTTGTCACGATCCTCGTTCCGGATACGCCCGGAATGCTGGCCCGGCTGTTCAAGGACATCGGCGACCTCGGCGTCAATGTCGAGGACTTCCGGATGGATCACGCCTCCGGTCGGAAACTGGGCATGGTCGACGTGTCCGTGGTCCCGGCCATCCAGCAGGAGCTGGAGATCGGATTGCTGTCGAAGGGATGGCAGATCCCCGAATCCGCCATCGAGAAAGAAGGAACTGCATGAGCGTCGTAGCCATTGACGGACCGTCCGGAGTGGGCAAGTCGAGCACCGCCAAGGAGGTGGCGCGTCGGCTGGGCTACCAGTACCTGGACACCGGTGCGATGTACCGGGCGATGGCGTGGCTGTGCCTCAACCGCGGAGTCACCGACCCCGTCGACGTGCTCGAGCAGGTGCGCGGAGCGGATCTGGAGATCTCGCTCAGCCCCGACGAATTCTTCGTCTCCGTCGATGACATCGACGTCACCGAGGACATCCGCGGTGAGGACGTGTCGGCGAACGTGCAGACGGTCTCCGGTGTCATCGACGCCCGCGAGGAGCTCATCGAGATGCAGCGGGCCTATATCGCCGCCGCACCCGAGGGCATCGTCGTCGAGGGCCGGGACATCACCACTGTGGTGGCCCCCGATGCCGATGTGCGCATCCTCATGACCGCCCGCGATGAGGTCCGCGTGGCCCGCCGGGCCAAGGAAGTGCACGGCAATGCCGACGCCGAGGCGGTCGCCGCCACCCAAGACCTCGTCACGGGCCGTGACGCCAAGGACTCCGCCACGACGAGCTTCTTAGAGGCCGCCGACGGAGTGTTCACACTCGATACCAGCGACATCGACTTCGACCAGGTGGTCGAGACGGTGCTGCAGCTGGTGAAGGACTCACAATGAGCGAATCCGAATTCCACGAGACACCCGACGAAGACCTCGTCGACCGTGTCGAGAGCATCAGCGACGAGGAGGCCGAGCAGCGGGCGACCGCGCTCGAGGCCGGACTCGAAAGCTATGAGCTCGAAGACGAAGACCGTGCGCTGCTGCGCGCCTACGGCTTCGACGAGGACGAAGACGAAGAGCTCGGTGCCGCACCGGTGCTGGCCGTCGTCGGTCGGCCCAACGTCGGCAAGTCGACGCTGGTCAACCGCATCCTCGGCCGCCGCGAAGCCGTCGTCGAGGACGTTCCGGGCGTCACCCGTGACCGCGTGAGCTACCGGGCGGAATGGAACACGAAGGAATTCACCCTCGTCGACACCGGCGGTTGGGACCAGGACTCGAAGGGCATGGCCTCGCGCATTGCGATCCAGTCCGAGGTCGCCGTGGACATGGCCGATGCCGTGCTCCTCGTCGTCGATGCCACGACCGGCCCGACCTCGACCGATGAGATGGTCGTGAAGATGCTGCGCCGGAAGAAGAAGCCGGTCCTCCTCGCCGCGAACAAGGTCGACGACGAGCGCGGCGAGCTCATGGCCGCCGAACTCTGGGGCCTGGGCCTCGGCCAGCCGTGGACTGTCTCGGCTCTGCACGGCCGGGGAGTCGCCGACCTGCTCGACGAAGTGCTCACGATCCTGCCTGAGGTCTCGGCCGTCGACACTCGCGTCGAAGAAGGCGGACCGCGTCGAGTGGCCCTCGTCGGTCGCCCGAACGTCGGCAAGTCGTCCCTGCTCAACCAGCTCATCGGTTCCGACCGCGTACTCGTGGACAATGTCGCAGGCACCACTCGTGACCCGGTTGACGAGCTCATCGAACTCGGCGGGAAGCAGTGGCGCTTCGTCGATACTGCCGGTATTCGCCGTCGCGCCCATCAGGCCAGCGGCGCCGATTTCTATGCAGCGCTGCGCACGCAGACCGCGCTCGAACGCGCCGAGGTGGCTCTCGTCCTCATGGAGGTCCAGGATCCCCTGAGCGAGCAGGACGTCCGCATCGTCACGACCGCCGTCGAGGCGGGACGTGCCGTGGTGCTGGCGTTCAACAAGTGGGATCTGCTCGATGACGAACGTCGCTTCTATCTGGAGCGGGAGATCGAACGGGATCTCGGCCATGTGGCATGGGCACCGCGCGTGAACATCTCGGCGAAGACCGGCCGTCATGCGGAGAAGCTCGTGCCGGCGATGGAGACCGCTCTCGAAGGTTGGGACACCCGTATTCCGACGGGACGACTCAATGCGTTCCTCGGTGAGCTGGTCGCGGCCAACCCGCACCCGGTGCGCGGCGGTAAGCAGCCGCGCATCCTCTTCGGCACTCAGGCGCAGTCGCGTCCGCCGAAGTTCGTGCTCTTCACCACCGGCTTCCTCGATCCCGGTTACCGCCGGTTCATCGTCCGTCGCCTGCGCGAGACCTTCGGCTTCAAAGGCACCCCCATCGAGGTGTCGATGCGCATCCGTGAGAAGCGTCGGGGACGCTGAATGAACGAGGACGAGCAGGCGAAGGCGTCGGGCGCCGCTGACGGTGCGGCCGGATCAGCCGGCGATGCCGCGCGCCCGGCCGAGCCTGCGCCGTCCTCACAAACGGCGGGGGAGACTTCCGGGAGTTCCGCCTCAGCGGGGGACCGGACCGGTTCGGCCGCCTCGGTGACGGTGGGATCCACTACTTCAGATACAACGGCGGGCACGGCTTCTGGAACTGTGGCGGGCGCGGCGGCCGATGAAGCAACCGATGCCGACTCCGACGCAGCGGGCGAGGCACGGCCCTGGCACGCGCGGCCACCGGCGCGAGCGCTGATGATCGCGGTGACGCTGGCAGGGCTGGCGTACGCGCTGATGTTCTTCCGCGGACTCCAGGACATCGTGGCTCCGGTGTTCCTCGCGCTCAACTTCTACATCGTCGTCTACCCGGTGCAGCGACTGCTCACCAGGATCAAGGTGCCGCGGGCGATCGGGGCGTGCATCTCGGTCGTACTCGTGCTGTGCATGATCTTCGCGTTCTTCGGCCTCACGGCATGGTCTGTCGCCGAGCTCGTCATCCTCATCCCCAGCTACAGCAACGAACTCGTGGCCACCTACCAGAGCACTCTGGCGCTGCTGTCGGACATCGGGGTGACCTCCTCGGTGATCCAGCAGCAGCTCTCGGCTTTCGACGTCCGCTCCGTCCTCGACGCCGTCTATCCGCTGCTGACAAATCTGTCGTCGGTTGCGGGCCTCCTGACCACGGTGATCATGGCGGTGTTCTTCGTGGCGATGGACTCGATGGGCATCGACAAGCGGATGGCGATGCTGCTCGATGTGAAGCCCTCGCTGTCGGCGTCGATCGGCGACTTCGCCAGCGGTGTCCGCCGCTACTGGGTGGTGGCCACGGTGTTCGGCCTCATCGTCGCATTCCTCGATGTCATCGCCTTGGCGATCATCGACGTCCCGCTCATCTGGGTGTGGGGAGTGCTCGCATTCCTGACGAACTACATCCCGAATATCGGCTTCGTCATCGGTCTCGTCCCACCAGCCGTGCTGGCGCTGGTCGACAGCGGCTGGCAGTCGGCCCTGTGGGTGGTCATCGCCTACAGCGTGCTCAACTTCGTCATCCAGGCGATCATCCAGCCGAAGTTCACAGGTGAGTCGGTGGGCGTGACCCCGCTGATCTCCTTCCTGTCACTGCTGTTCTGGGTGTGGATCCTCGGTTGGCTCGGCGCGCTGCTCGCACTGCCGGCGACACTGCTCATCAAGGCTCTGCTGGTTGACGCGGATCCGCGGGCCAGGTGGGTGAATATCCTTCTCGCCTCCGATCCGCGCACCGGCCGAGCCGAACTTGTCAAAGGGCTGAAGAAGCCAGTGACGGCGGACTGATCAATATCTCTTGCTCGGTCTGGGAGGCTGACGGACTGTCCCGACGCCGCCAAAAGGTTTCGGCTCGAAGAGCCCACCGTTTTCGCATTGCCGGGCACTTGTCCGTCAACCCCTCGCACTGTGACGGCAGAGTGGTTAGCATGAAGTATGGCGACACTACTGAATATCCATCCGGAGAACCCGCAGGACCGACTGATCGAGAAGGCCGCTGAGTCACTCAGGAACGGTGGCTTGATCGCCTATCCGACGGATTCCTGTTATGCGCTCGGCTGCGCCTTGGACAACAAGGAAGGCATCGAGCGGATCACCCGCATCCGGCATCTCGGCTCGAAGCACCATTTCACGCTGATGTGCCATGACTTCGCTCAGCTGGGTCAGTTCGTCATCGTCGACAATTCCGATTTCCGAGCCATCAAATCGATGACGCCGGGGCCGTACACGTTCATCATGAAGGCGACGAAGGAAGTTCCGCGCCGGATGATGCACCCGAAGAAGCATTCGGTCGGCGCTCGGATTCCGCAGAACGTCACGGCACTCGCCCTCGTCGAGGCGATGGGGGAGCCGATCCTGTCCTCGACGCTGCTGCTGCCCGGCGATGAGGATCCGCTGACTCACGCCGAGGATGTCATGGACCAGCTCGGCAACGATCTCGACATCGTCATCGAGTCCGGTGTCCCCGGAGTTGTGCCGACCTCGGTCATCGACTTCACCGGGCGATACCCCGAGGTGGCTCGCGTCGGAGCTGGGGACGTCTCCCGGTTCCAGGATGAGTGAGACGGCCGGGCACGCCCAACCGAATTGAATGAGTGTGACTGACCGTTCTCAACGTTCGGAACGATCAACTCAGCGAAATCTCGCCGAGGTGGCCGAGCCGCCCCGGCGAGATGTTTGTTCCGAACTGTCGCCCTCTTGAACAGCTGAATCTCTTATTCGTCAGAGGCCGAGGTAGGCCGCCTGAACCTCGGGGTTGTCGAGCAGCCGGGAGGCATCGTCAGCGAGGACGATCCGCCCCTCAGCAAGGACGTATCCTCTGTGGGCGATCGCCAGTGATGCCTTCGCATTCTGCTCACTGAGCAGGACGCCGATGCCGTTTCGATTGATCTGGGCGACTGACTCGAGCACCTGCTCGACGACGATGGGAGCCAGGCCCATCGACGGCTCATCCAGGATCAGCAGGCTCGGGTCGGACATCAATGCTCGTCCGATTGCGACCATCTGCTGCTGTCCGCCGGACAGGGATCCTGCCGGTTGCTTCGCCTTCTCTTTGAGGATCGGAAACATATCGAGTACCTCAGCGTAGACCTCTTCTGTTCGCGATCTGTTCCGGTGAGGATAGGACCCCAGACGCAGGTTCTTCTCCACCGACATCTTGCCGAACAGATGGCGACCCTCCGGGCAGTGCGCGATACCGGCTTTGACGATGGCATTCGGGCGAGCTCGTTGCAGCTGACGACCCTCATAGGTGATCGACCCGGCACGAACACGCATCAGTCCGCTGATGGTTCTGAAGAGTGTCGTCTTGCCTGACCCGTTCGCTCCGAGGACCACGGTGAGCTCTCCTGGATTCGCCGTGATGCTCACCCCGTGGAGAACGTTCGTGGCATCGTACCCGGTGCTGACATTGTCGAGCGTGAGCATCAGTTCTCCTCCTGTGCTGTCGAACCGAGATAGGCACGGATGACGTCCGGATTCGTTTGGATCTCCGCCGGTGCGCCGAGCGCAAGCTTCTGCCCATGGTCGAGGACGAGGATCGTGTCCGCGAGGTCCATGATCATCGTCATCTTGTGTTCGACGAGGAGGACGGAAACGCCTCGCTGTGGCAACGACCGAATGAGGTTGCCGAAATCGACGGTCTCCTCTTCGGGGATGCCGCCGGCGGGTTCGTCGAGCAGCAGCAGCTCGGGCTCAGTGGCCAGGGCCATGGCGACTGCGGTGCGCTTCTGCACCTCCTGCGGAACATTGGACGCGAGATCGTGCCGATGTTCCGCGACCCCGCAGAACTCAAGAGCTTCCATCGCCTTGTCTTCGTTGATGCGTGATTCACGACGATGGCGAGGCGTGTGGAAGACCGCGTCGAAGACGTTGGACTTCGAACGGACGATTCGACCGGCCAAAACGTTTTCCAACAGAGTGCTGTCATCGAACAGGTTCGTTGTCTGGAATGTGCGGGCAATGCCGCCGGCCACAGTCCGGTGTGGGGACGAATGTGTGATGTCCTCACCCTTGAAGCTGATGGTCCCGGCAGTGGGCCGATAGAAGCCATGGACAAGGTTGAACAGCGTGGACTTGCCTGCTCCATTGGGACCGATGACTGCGGTGATCTGACCTTCCTCGACGTCCAGACTGACGTCCTTGACCGCATCGAGCCCGCCGAAGCGCTTACCGAGGTCTCGTATTTCAAGCATTGTCATTTCGTCTCCTCGGAAGAGGGCGTGCCTCCGGTCCGGCCGGCACCCGATTCGATCCCGTCCGCGAGGTTGCGTGCGCGGTGGTCGCCTGCTCCGCCGGAGGTCGAAGCACCTGTCGAATCGAGATCGTCGTCGGCACCACGGGCTGCCTCCGCCCTGCGCCGTCGACTGCGTTTGTCGACGAATCCGCCGAGGTATCCGACGATTCCCCGCGGCGCGAAGATCACGAGGGCGACGATGATGGGACCCAGCACGATGAATCGATAGGCCTGGAAGTCCTGGAAGAGTTCGAACAGGAATGTCACGATCATGCTTCCGAGCAGAGGACCCGCGACAGTGCCCATGCCTCCGACGAGAATGAACATGAGGAATTCGAAGGTCTTGTCGATCGATGCCGCATCGGGTCCGATGAAACCGACCACTGTTGCGTAGAGGCCGCCGCCGACTCCGCCGAAGACAGCCGACGCGGCGAACGCGAGCTGTTTGCTGAAGCCGACGCGCACTCCGATCGCATCCGCCAGATCTTCGCTCGTCCTGATGGTCAGCAGTGTGCGGCCTACGCTCGAACGCCGAATCGCATAGGTCGTATAGACACAGATGAGAAGGATTGCGAATACCAGGTAGAACATCGCGACCGGAGATTCGAAGTCGACGAGCCCTCCGCCTTCGGGGAATTTCACATTGTTGACCCCGGAATGGGCATGGGTGACGGGCTCCCAGCGGCTGATGACGAGGAAGATGATGAAGCCGATAGCCATGGTGAAGATGGCGAAGTACTCATCCTTGGTCCGCAGGGCAATCAGCCCGCAGAGGTAGCCGATCACCGCAGTCCCGATCACGGACACGACGAACGCTGCCCAGAAGCTCCAGTCGTAGTCGGTGGTGAGCAGCCCGACCCCATAGGCGCCGATTCCGAAGAACCCGCCTTGAGCCAGGTTCAGCTGTCCCGTGAAACCGAGGATGATGTTGAGGCCGTAGACAGCGATCGCAGCACACATGCCCACGGTGATCACTCGCATCGCGTAGTTCTCCTGCGCAAATGCCAGAGGCGTCAGGCCGAGCAGGAGGATGACGGCGGTGGTGCCGATGATTCGAGGATTCTTCATTGCGTTCATCGCTGCACCGCCTTCGTGAACAGTCCGTTCGGCTTGATGGCCAGCACAGCGACGAGAACGATGAATGCCACGGCTTCTCCGACAGCTGAGGAGATGTAGGTCGCCGTCATCGTCTCGGCGATAGCGAGTGCGAAACCGCCGACGATGGCGCCCGGAAGCGACCCCAGACCACCGAGGATGATAATTGCGAATACCTTGAGGTTGAGCGCGTCGCCCATCGTCGGGGACAGGAGGTTGATCGGTGCGACGAGGCCCGCCGCGATGGTGGCCAGGAGGGCGGACAGCCCCAGTGTCAGCATCGAAACCATCGACGGGTTGATGCCGACCAGCGATGCACCGACGCGATCCTGTTCGATCGCTTCGATCGTCTGGCCATGGATGGACCGCTTGATGAACAGCGCCAACAGCGCCAAGACGATCACAGCGGTGACGATGATGACGATTCGCTGCGCAGAGATCTCGGCGCCGAGAATGCGGAGTTCGCCGGTGATCGGTGTGTCCATGCGGCGGAAGTCAGCGCCCCAGATCGCTTGAGCCAGTGCTTGGAAGAAGAACATCGCACCGACGGCCGCGATCATGTGATGAGTATGCGGGGAGTTGCGCAAGGGGTGGAAGACGAGGCGCTCGAGACCGACTCCGACAATGAAGAGCATGATCGCAGCGATGCCGATTGCGGCGATATAGGGAACGCCGACGGTTGTCAGGAAGAAGTAGGTGATGTAGGCACCGAGCATGTACAGCGCACCGTGAGCCAGGTTGGGAATGCGCAGCACTCCGAACACCAATGTCAGCCCGATCGCAGCGAGACAGTAGACACCGCCCAGTGCAAGGCCATTGAAGAGTTGCTGGATGAAGAGGGTCATGATTTTCGGGTCCTCTGCAGGCATGAGAGCGGCCCGGTGAGGCGCACCGATGCGCCTCACCTTCAGAACGGCCGCTGACGGAGACTACTTTTCGTCGGATACCTGTTCGATCGGCACCTTGGTGTATTTGCCGTCCTCATTGAGGAAGGTTGCTTCCAGGTTGGGATTGAGGAGGTGGCCCTGTTCTGTGATCTCGTCGGGGAAGCCATTGACCTTGTATTTGTCATCGACGTCGGGCAGTGCCTCACTGATGGCTTCGCGAATCTTCTCGGGGTCGTCGGTTGTCCCGGCGGCCTCCATCGCCTTCGCGATGATCGCAATTCCCTGGTAGTTCAGCGCCGTTTCACTGGTCGGGACCTTCTTCTCTCCGGCCTTCTCAGCAAATTTCTTCAGGAAGTCCTCCGTACCGGGATCCTCATATTCGGAGACCGGCAGGACGCCGACCGAATTCTTGAGATTGTCGAGCTTCGTCACCGTGGCCATTTCGTCCAGTTTCGCCTGGTCCATGACGAGGAAGCTGCCCTTGAAACCCTGCTTTCGAGCTTCTTCCATGATCAGCGCTGTCGGTTGGGACGGTCCGCCGACGAAGATGGCGTCGGGCTTCTCTGACAGGGCTTTCGAGACGGGGCCCGCGAAGTCGGACACGGTGGCGTAGTCGACGCTGTTGTCACCGCCGATCTTCCCGCCGGCTTCGCTCCACGCATCCTTGATCGATTTGGTCCACTGCTGTCCGTACTCACTCTGAGTTCCGAGCAGGGCGAGTTTCTTGCCTCCGTGCTCCATGGCAGTTTCGGAGAATTCCTCGGCATAGGACTCGAAGTTCGGAGGAATCATCATCGTCAGAGGGTTGTCGGCCTGCACGATTGCCGGGTCGGAGGTGTAGGCGGAGACGAGGAAGTTCGACCTGCCGCTGTTGATCTGCTGAATCGCCTTGATCGCCCCGGCGTTCGGGGAGACGACTACCGGGGCCTTGTCCTGATCGGCCAGTCGTTGAGCATTGCTTGCGGCGGTGGAGGGTGCGTATTTGTCGTCGAGGGACTTCAGCTCGAGTGTCACGGGATTGCCGTCGACCTCTACGCCGTCTGCATTGAGGTCGTCGATGGCCATTTCGAGACCGATCTTCACGTTCTCGCCGTATGCGGCGCCACCTCCGCTGAGCGGTCCGGTGTAGCCGATGACGACCGTGTCGCCCTCACCCGAGCCACCACCGCCTCCGCAGGCTGTGGCAGTCAACGCGATTGCTCCCAAAACTGCGGCTGCCGAGAGTCTGCGGCGGCGACTTCGCGAGACAGAGTTCATCTTTTCTCCTTTGAAAAGCTCCTGGAGCGGGCTCGCTCCACACGGTGTCCGAGACGTCGTCAATGACAGTTCTCAGAGTCGTCGTCAATCCGTAATGGACTTCGACTGATGTGAACAATTCCAAATCACCCTGGTGAAGTCAATGGTTTTGCGTTAGATTTTTGAACGTTCGTTAATCTGCCGGGCGAGCCGGGCAGGGAGAACAAAAGGCGAGGTCGGGGTGCTTGCGAGCCGAGCTTCGCAGAACGGCGTCGAGATTTTGAAGCGCTGGATCCGGCTATATGTCTGAAAGGTGAGCAAACAATCGTTCAGTGACGGAATTGGTCTACAGTGGCCTTAGCTGCATGGGAGAGCTGTGTCACATCGGTTCCGGTGCAGACGCGAACCGCAGTCAAACACTCGGTTCCTCACGGCAATGAAGCAACATCATCTTTAGGAGCTTGTTCATGACTCGTACAGCAATCGTCACCGGTGGAGGCCGCGGCATCGGAGCCGCCATCGCCAAGCGACTCGGAGCCGACGGACTCAAGGTCGCCGTTCTTGATATGGGCCCCACCGATGAGACCGTTGCCGCCATCAAGGAAGCCGGCGGCGAAGCGCTCGGCCTCGAAGCCGATGTCTCTGACGAAGACTCGGTCAACGCCGCGGTCAAGCAGGTCGCAGAGACCCTCGGCGCGCCGACCGTTCTGGTCAACAACGCAGGGATCCTGCGTGACAACCTCCTATTCAAGATGACTCACGAGGAGTTCAACAAGGTCCTCTCCGTCCACCTCGGGGGAGCGTTCCTCATGGCTCGGGCCGTGCAGTCCTACATGGTCGAAGAGAAGTTCGGTCGCATCATCTCGATGTCCTCCACCTCGGCTCAGGGCAACCGCGGACAGACGAACTACTCCGCTGCCAAGGCCGGTATCCAGGGAATCACGAAGACCTGGGCGATCGAGCTCGGCAAGTTCGGCATCACCGCCAATGCCATCGCTCCCGGCTTCATCGAAACCGATATGACCAAGGCCACCGCCGAGCGCGTAGGCATGGGCTTCGAGGAGTTCGTCGAAGCCTCCGTCCAGCAGATTCCCGTGGCGCGATCGGGCAAGCCCGAGGACATCGCCCACACCGCGTCGTTCCTCGCCTCCGAGGGCGCCGGATTCGTCTCCGGTCAGGTCATCTACGTCGCCGGCGGTCCGAAGGACTGATCGCCACCGTCCTCACGACGAGTTCACGAACATCTTCGAAAGGTGAGACCCATGAGAGAAGCAGTGATTGTGTCGACGGCCCGCACGCCGATCGGCAAGGCCTACCGTGGTGCCTTCAACGACACCCAGGCTCAGGAGTTGGCCGGCCATGCGATCAAGCATGCTGTGGAGCGCGCCGGTCTGGAAGGCGGTGAGGTCGAGGACGTCGTCTTCGGTGCCGCTCTGCAGCAGGGCAGCCAAGGGACGAATGTCGCTCGGCAGGCGGCACTGCGAGCCGGGCTTCCTGTGACAGTTCCGGGCATGTCGATCGACCGGCAGTGCGCTTCCGGGCTGATGGGCATTACGACCGCGGCGAAACAGGTCCTCTTCGACGGCCAGGAGATCGCCGTCGGCGGTGGCGTGGAGTCGGTGTCGCTGGTCCAGAATGACAAGATGAACACGTTCCGGGCCAAGGATCCGTGGCTCGTGGAACGCAACCCGGGCATCTACTACCCGATGCTGGCCACGGCCGAGGTCGTGGCCGAACGCTACGGCGTCAGCCGAGAGGCTCAGGACGAGTACTCCCTGTCTTCGCAGCAGCGTACCGCCGCCGCTCAGGAGGCCGGACGGTTCGATGACGAGATCGTGCCTCTGCCGACGACGAAGGTCATCGTCGACAAGGAGACGAAGGAGACCTCGCGTCAGGATGTGCTGCTCGAAGCCGACGAAGGCAATCGCCCATCGACGACGCTTGAGAGCCTTGCCGGACTCAATCCGGTGCTCGATCCCGGTGTGGCGTCGAGAGTACCGAGCATCACCGCCGGCAACGCCTCGCAGCTCTCCGACGGAGCCTCTGCTTCGGTGGTCATGTCGAGCGATGAAGCCAGCCGTCGCGGACTCGAACCGCTGGGCGTCTACCGCGGTATGGCCGTGGCCGGCTGTGAGCCGGACGAAATGGGCATCGGACCGGTGTTCGCTATTCCGAAGCTGCTGAAGACCCATGGTTTGTCGATCGATGACATCGGACTGTGGGAACTCAACGAAGCGTTCGCCGTTCAGGCGCTGTACTGCCGTGATCGGCTTGGCATCGATCCGGAGAAGTACAACGTCGACGGCGGCGGCATCTCCGTCGGACATCCCTATGGGATGACCGGTGCCCGTCTCGTCGGTCACGCTCTCATCGAGGGGCGTCGCCGGGGAGTGAAGTACGTCGTCGTCACGATGTGCATCGGCGGTGGCCAAGGCGCAGCCGGACTGTTCGAGGTCTGCTGAGGCATTCCGCCGGCAGCTCAGCAGGAACGGAGGGCCGACGATTCTCTAGTCATTCTGACCGAGAACGCCGGCCCTTTCTGCGTGCTCCGTTGATGTGGAGACCGACGACTCTCAGGTTGAGAGGACCTGCCTCAGGGCATTGCGGGGTCGTCGGAGTCGTCTCAGAACGGTGGAGGTTCGCCGTTGTCCCAGAACCAGCTGCGCAGTTCGGCGTTGTCCTCGTCTGTACGCGCGGTGCCAGCTGTGGTGCCGGAACTGCTCGGAGCAGACGTGGGTGTGAAAGCGAAGAGGTCCTCGGCGGTGAGCTCCCTCCAGCCAGGGGTTCCGTCGGCCGCGGCCGGTTCAGGGCATTCCCGTGCTCGCTTCCGATCGCCGGGCGCGGGATCAGCGGTGTCTGCATCGACGCTGTGTGCATCGCAGCTGTGTGCATCGACGCTGTGTGCAGACGACGTCTCGGCGCCAGACCCAAGATCGCTGCCGGACTCGTGCTTGGCTGTTGGAGCGCTTTCGCGGGTCAGAGGACCTTCTGTGCTCAACTCCTCCGGTGTTGCTGCTCGTCCCATGCGGGAGAGGCCCCCGCCGAATCGTTCGAGGAACAGCCGCGCATGCTCGACGCTGATCGGGTTGTCCGGTGAGACGACCTCCACGGTGACGCCCTTGCGGAAGACGTACTCCAGGTGGCCGGGTTCGGCCATCCGCACGTCGAAACTGCCGTTGGTCTTCTGCATGTGGTGGGCTTTGCACAGGCAATGGAGATTTCCGAAGCGAGTAAGACCCCCCCTGGGTCGGGTCGGAGTGGTTGAACGGGTCGATATGGTCCACCTCTGACACCTCGGCCGGCTGAGTGCACCCGGGGAAGGTGCACGTAACGAACTGAGCGACGAGAGTTCTGCGTACGCTGTTGGGAATGGCGTATGACGTTGCCTTCGCATCGACCGGTGTTCCAGTCGCAGGGTCGGTCAGCAGCCGGGTCCAGGTGGTGGAGTATCCTGCGACCCGCCGCGCCATGTCGGCGGGAATCGGCGACCCGTTTGGAAGCATGCCCGCCAGATCGCACACCTCATTTGAGGTCAGCGGTCCGTCAGGTCCTGTAGCCGGTGTGTTTGAGCCGGTCGGTGCTGTCGGTGCTGTCGGTGCCGGCGGTGGTTCGGCCGTGGGCGGCAGGTCCGGGGGACCCATGGGCGGCGGTGGCGCATCAGGGTGATCGGTGCTCAGCGGCGGTGGACCCGGCGGATCGTTTGTCGGCGGCGGCGCGCCCGGGGGATCGGCGGTAGGCGGCGGAACGCTGCCGTCTTCCGACTGGAATTGGGTGAGCAGAGTCAGCAGCGGAACGGTGATGAAGGTGCTGGCCTGATTTGCCAGCCAATACTCACTGGTCGGCATATCAAGCAGGAACTCGAAACTGATGCGGCGCTCGCCGGCGTCGAGGATGGGATTGCCGAAAGCATCGATTACTCCCGCTGTCTCGGCTCCGGTGCCCTCAGCTGCGGGGCGAGCTCCGCAGGCACGCGATCCGATGAAAGTTGAGAGCGCGTCGACCTTGTCGCGGTCTGTGGCGCTATTGCTGCTGAGGATGGCCTCGAGCATCTGGGATTCGAAGACGCGGTCGGCCGGTGTGGTGGGTGCATCGGTGGTGGAGCCATCTTGCGCGGAGGTTTCCGAATCGGTCGGCACAGGTTGAGCCTGTGATGGGCCGCTGGTCTTGTCCATGTCGTCGAATACCCGCTCGATGTAGTCGAGCAGGGACTCACCCTCGTGCATCGGGGTGCCGTCGGGTCCCGCGAAGAGGCCGTCGAGAGGGAAATCGGTGCTTGTCGACGAGTTGTCGACGTCGTTCGTGCTGATGATGCGCAGCTTCAGCTGCGGACGCGTGCGCGTGAGGATGTCGAACATGAGAGCCGAGATCGTACGCTCCTCATCAAAGCAGTCTCCAGCCTTCAACTGACCTGAGAACGCACTCGTATTGCTCTTATGCACTGCCCGGGCAAAGGCGTCGAGCCTTCTGAAGCACGCTTGAAGCTCCGGTGCGGGCCCGGTCAGGGTGAGGTACGCAGTCCCATCGTCGCCGCTGCTGAAATCGACCCGCCGACGCAGTGAAACACTCTTCAGAGTGTCCTCGGCCGGTTGGATTACCGCGATTTTCAAGGCGACCGAGCGCTTGAATGTCTCGATCGTAATGTCGGCGCGCCTGTGCGCCAGGTAATCGTCGAACTCCGGCAGGTGCTCGAAGTGCAGGTCACGGCATGCGCGAGTGACACAATCGACGTGCTCGATCGTGAAGTCCCCATCGAGGCATCGCTTGAGGAACTTCGGAAGTCCCTGGGTCAACGTCATCGACGAGGTCATATGCCTGAGCGAGTTACTCGTCGTTGCGCCGAGGAGACTCGAATAGACCCCGGCCTCGGTCGGTTCGATGCTGCCGCGCAGCCACGTGAAGAACGTCAGGTTCGGGTCGTAGCCGGGAAAATCAGGCAGCAGAGCGGGGTCGGTCAGCAGCTGCTTTGCCAGCTTCTTCACGCGCCGAGTGCGGCGACCGGCAGCGCGGTCTTTCTTCCGTCCTTTGTCTGTGTCGATCTTCCGCCCGGTTTCGGCCTCGACAGTGGCCACTGCCTGGGCCCATGCACGTGTCTCTCTTCGGGTCCAGCTTCTGGTCGACGAGAATGCGTCGTCGGCAGCAACGTCGACGGTGCAGTCGTCGGCGTCGGACTCGCAATCGACTCCCTTGTCCTCGGGCAGACGGTGCCGGGCAGCGGTTCTGGTAAAAGATGCGAACTCGTAGACCGTATCGAGCCGAGTGCCCATGAGCCCCAGAGCGTAGGCGACATCCTGGGCCACGACATGGCTGGTGGCGATAAAGGAATTGACCTGGGCGAGGCTGCTCTGCGCATAGGTGCTCAGCAGGTCGACAAGCTCATTCTCCTCGGCGATCTCCAAGCGGCGTCCGTGAGCACGGCGGAACTGGGACAGAGCTCGACGGTCAGCCTCTGCGGGGGGGAGCGGTGGGCAGACCGACTGCCTGTCCGTCGCTGTCTCCGATGTTCTTCATCGGTCTCTCACCTCTCCACGCCTCTGTGGAAGTAAGTCGTCAGGGAAGTCGGCTATCTCAATTATAGGATCTGCCGCTATGAATTGATATAACAATACTATTACAAATAGAACAAGCAAACTAATAGAGTCACTCAGAATCGGTTGTTTCTCATCTTTATCGACTCTGATAAGTTTGTCCTCTGACTCTACAGTTCGGTACTGACACGACATTGTGATCGAGATGAGCCCGTGGCTGCTCTGAAGTGATCCATCGCGACAGGCTCACCGCACCACCGGTTCGCTAGAATCGGGGCGTGGCAGCGATCGACAAAGACATTCTCCGTTTGGCCCTTCCCGCGCTCGGAGCCCTGATCGCCGAACCCATTTTCCTGCTCACTGACACTGCCATGGTCGGCCACCTCGGTGCCGGCGCCCTGGGATCGCTGGCGATCGCCTCGACGATCCTGCAGACGGTGCTCGGACTGATGATCTTCCTCGCCTATGCCACGACGCCGCGGGTGGCGAAACGGATGGGATCGGGGGACCGTCCGGGCGCGATCACGGCCGGATTCGACGGAATCTGGCTGGCGCTGGGAACCTCCGTCCTGCTCATCATCATCGGACTGCCCCTGTTGAACACAGCGATCGAGGCCTTCGACCCGGATCCGATGATCACTGCGGGCGCACACTCCTACCTTGCGATCTCATGGTGGGGGCTGCCATTCATGCTCATGGTCATCGCGGCCACCGGACTGCTGCGCGGACTTCAGGACACGAAGACCCCGCTGCTCGTCGCGGCCGCCGGCTGCATCGCCAATATCGGCCTCAACGCCATCTTCATCTACGGCCTCGACATGGGAGTCGCGGGATCGGCGATGGGCACGGTCATTGCGCAGGCTGGAATGTGCGCGGTCTACCTCACCATCTCCATTCGCGCGGCCCGTCGCCTCCGCGCCAGCATCCGCCCTGACTGGACAGGCGTGTTCACCTCGGCGAAGACCTCCGGATGGCTGTTGGTGCGCAACGCCTCGCTGCGTGCTGCCCTCATCCTCCTCGTCTTCCTGGCCACGGCGATGGGCGCGACGGACCTCGCCGCGATCCAGGTCGCTCAGAGCATCTTCTTCGCTCTCGCCCTCGCCCTCGACTCCCTGGCCATCGCGGGCCAGGCGATGATCGGCCTCGAGCTGGGGGCGAAGAACACCGAGGCGGTCGCCGCGATCAACCGCCGACTGTGCCTGTGGGGGATCGTCTTCGGCATCGTCGTCGGCGTCGTCCTGTTCGCCGGCTCCGGAATCATCCCCCGTGCCTTCGCCTCCGACCCGGCCGTGGTGTCGGCACTGGCCGCGCTCCTGCCGGTCCTCGCCTTGAGCATGCCGATCGCAGGCTTTGTCTTCGTCCTCGACGGAGTGCTCATGGGAGCTGAGGACGCGAAATATCTGGCTCTGGCACAATTGGTCGCTGTGATCGGATACGCAATTCTGCTCATCCCGATCATCAACATCTGGCCGGGAGCACCCGGGCTCTGGGCCGGCTTCTGCATCGGATTCGTCGGTTTCCGCGCCCTGACACTGGGCTGGCGAGTACGCAACCGGGCGTGGATCGAACGCGCCGTCGAGAAAGGAATCTCATGAACGCTGCACAAACTGACGCTCATGATTCGCAGGACACCTCCGCCGATTCGCTGGACACCTCCGCCGATTCGCTGGACACTTCCGCCGAGGCGGCCGCCGCGTCCCTGCGCGGACGGATCCGTCCGCTCCCGGCCGAGACCGATGATGAGACCTTCCTGCCCTTCCTCGATCTGTGCTTCAACTGGTCGATGGACAGGCCCCGAATCGAACTCGAGGACCTCCGGTACCGCAGCGATGCCGTCTTCTACTACCGCGGCTGGGGGCGCGAGGGAGATATCGCCGTCGCCGCGCACGCCGAAGCCGATGTGCAGTCACCGATCGTCGGACTCGCCTGGGTGCGCCTGGCCGATATCGACGATGTCGTCGGGAGGGCCGACGAAAAGGTGGGCGGAGACTTCGCCGCAGCCCTGGACAAGACCGGCACCGAGGTGGTCCGCAGCGAAGTCGTGCCCGAGGGTGACGCTGTGGCTGACGCTGACGCTGTGGCTGACGCTGACGCTGTTGCTGCCGCTGGGGCCGGTTCAGGTTCAGACGCACCGGCCGCCACCGACACCGATGGGTCCGCTGACGCAGACAACGCAGCCGCTGAGCCGGCAGCCGCTGAGTCAGCAGCCACTGATCTGACGCCGTCGGATGAGCAGATGCCATTCACCGGGTACGGCTGGGTCGCAGCCGACATTCCTGAACTCTCGATGGCAGTGCTGCCCGACCATCAGGGGCAGGGAATCGGCGGAGCCCTTCTCGACACGGTCTGTGCGCTGGCGCGGATGAGCGGCTTTCCCGCCGTCAGCCTGTCCGTCGAGGACGGCAACGGGGCGGCGAAACTCTACACCGACCACGGATTCGTGTCCGTCGGACGCAACGGCGACTCGGACGTGCTCGTCCGCAAGCTCGGCTGAGGAGACAGCGCGGCCATTCCCGGCTGAAGCGGGTCGGGCCCGGCGGAAGCGGGTCTCAGCCGCGGCCCTGTCGGACTCGGCCGAAGTACGGTCTGGCAACCTCAGCTAAGCTCCAACCTCGGCTGCGGCGCAGTCAGCTGCTCAGCCCCCTGACCCCTTTACGGAAGTTCCGGAAGTTCGAGATCCTCGAGCCAAGGCCGGACCACCTCGGCGATGTCACGGTCTGCCACCCCGGATACGCAGCGGATGAACTCTTCGGTGCTCACCGACGAATGACGGTACCGCTTCGTCCACTCGCCGACGGCGGTGAAGAAGTCCGCATCGCCGAGCTCGAGGCGCAGAGCATGCAGGCACAGGGCACCGCGCTTGTACACGCGGTCATCGAACATGTCCGGCCCGCCCGGATCACCGAGCATGATGTCCTGCGGCTGAGCGGACAGCTCCTCCCACCACTGCCGCGCACGCTCATCGGCGCTCGCACGCCCGGACTCCTCGGACCACAGCCACTCCGCATAGCAGGCGAAGCCCTCATTGAGCCAGATGTCCTTCCACCGCGACGGCGTGAGCGAGTTCCCGAACCACTGGTGCGCCATCTCGTGGGCGACGAGACGCTCGGCCTCCCACTCTGGTCCCAGATGATTGGGACCGAGCACGGACAGCGGCTGCGACTCGAGCGGGATCTCGAGCACATCATCGGTCACGACCACGTCATAGACGTCGAACGGGTAGGGTCCGAAGCGGTCGATGAACAGGTTCATCATTCCGTGTTGGACACCGAGGCGCTCGACTGCCGCATCCCAATGATCATCGGCATAGACGCCGAGGGGAACAGGGGACTCGGTTCGGCTGTGCCTCGTACGCTTGCCCGACGAATCGTGAACAGACTCGTCCTTGCCGGCAGCGCCGGCGACTCCTCGGACAGCGCTGGAGAGGGCATCTCTGGCGGAACCGGCAACGGCATTCTTCGCAGCCCCGCGCATCGCGGAGCCGATCCTCGTCGCACCGGAGCTCAACGGAATCTGCCCGTACTTGTAGCGGCCGATCTGCACCGTCGCCAAGTAGGTCGCCAGGGGAGTCGTCGACTCATACGTCCAGCGGGTCCGTCCGGCCTTTCGGGTCTTCTTCGTCAGCGACCCATTGGACACCACCGTGTACTCGGACTCGACGAGCACGGAGATCCTGTACTGGGATTTGTTCGAGGGATGGTCATTGCAGGGGAACCAGGTCGAGGCACCGACGGGCTGACCGGCCACGAGCACTCCGTCTTCGAGCTCCCCCCAGCCGATGTCTCCCCAGGTGCCGATCGCCGGTTCCGGATTGCCCGTGTAGCTGATGTCGATGACCACCGGCTGGTCGCTCTTCAGCGCCGGGGTCGTCAGCCGCAGCTTCTTCCCTTGTGCGGAGAAGCGAACTTTCTTGCCGTTGACGCTGGCTTTCGTCACCCGCAGACCCGTGAGATCGAGGAGGATCGACGAGGTGTCCGTGAGCACTCGACCTTTGAGCACCGCCCTGGCGGAGAGCCGATTCGGCCCGATCCGATAGTCGAGGTCGAGATCGTAGTGGTCGATGTGAAGGTCCGCATTGCCGACGCCCTGGGTATAGGAATCAAGCATGCGATCGGCTCGATCGGTCGCCGTCGGAGCCTGCGTCGTCGCCGGCGGCACTTCCGCCGGCGCCGTCGCGGCCGTCTTCGTCTCGGCCTTCGTCTTCGAGTGAGGGAAGTTCTGGGGCATCCACCCAGGGTATGACAGGATTGCCGCTGAAGTAGGCATGGGCCGGCACGAACTCGCCGCGCATGACCAGCGACGTCGCGCCCACCGTGGCGTTCTCTCCCAGAGTGGACGCCGGAAGGATGACGCTGTTGGGCCCCAGGGTGGCACCGGGATCGAGCTGAACCGCATCGAGACTCATCACCCGATCGTGGAACAGATGAGTCTGGACCACACAGCCGCGGTTGACCGTCGAATTGTCCCCGAGGCGGACGAGGTCGGCCTCCGGCAGCCAGTAGGACTCGCACCACACACCGTGCCCGATCTTCGCGCCCATCGCTCGCAGGTACCACACGATCGCAGGAGTGCCCACGGCATTCCGGGCGAACCAGGGAGCGGCCACGAGCTCGACGAAGCAGTCGGCCACCTCGTTGCGCCAGATGAACGACGACCACAGAGGATGCTCCCCGGGTCGGATCGGACCGGCGAGGATCCATTTCGCGGCCACGGCCAGTCCCGCCGCCACGGCACCGGCGGCCATCATCACGATCCCCGAGGTGAGCAGGGCCAGCAGCACGGAGGCGAGGAACGTGGTCGACTGCGCGGTCACGCCACCCGGGAGTCCGAGGAAGAACCAGATGGTGAGCACGACAGCGGTGATGAGCACACCGCCGGCGATGATCGAGACGATCCGCAGAGTCTCCCAGAAGGCACGGGCGGCCTTGACCCCGAAAGTCGGGGCATAGGTGAGCGACTCGTCGGATTCCACGGCGGCCCGGCGCAGCTGCACCGGGGGAGAACCGAGCCACGACGATCCCTTCTTCGCCTTCGCCGGTGCCGCCGAGAGCACCGCGACGAGGGAGTTCTTCGGCACCCTGCGACCGGGGGAGGCGATTCCCGAGTTGCCGAGGAAGGCACGTTTGCCGACCTTCGCGCGCCCGGCCCGCATCCAGCCGTGGCCGAGTTCGTAGCTGGCGACCATCGTGTCATCGGCGAGGAAGGCACCGGCCGCGATCGTCGTCATCTTCGGAACGAAGACAACGGTGGAGATCTCAGTGCCCGGCCCCACCTTCGCACCGAGGAGGCGCAGCCACAACGGGGTGAGCATCGACGCGTACAGCGGGAACAGCAGGTCCCGCGCCATGTCGAGCAGCCGCTCCGTTGCCCACACCCGGTAACCGCGGGCCGAGCGGACGGGGAACTCTCCCTCTTCCATGCCGATCGCCAGGATCCGCACCGCGAAGAGGATGAACAGTGCAGTGGTGAAGAACCACAGACAGGCCACGACCGGTGACCACGCCACCAGCTGCCAGGGCGACTCGAAGACCTCAGTCCCGGAGACTCCGAGCATGAGCGCGACGCCCGGCACCACAGCGAGATACGGCAGCAGCGCATTGATCTGGGAGCCGACGGCGTAGAACAGGAACGGCAGACGCCGCCTGGGCGGGGGAGCAGGCCAGGACTTCTTCGCCTTCCCCACGCGAACGGCCGGCGAACCCGAGTAGATCTGATTCTTCCGCACCCGACCGGTCACCGCGGACCCGGCTTCGACGAGAGCCCCGACACCCACTTCGGCGCCGGGCATGAGCGTCGACCGGGCACCGATCGTGGCATTGCGACTGATGTCGATGCGTCCGATGCGCAGCAGATCGCCGTCGACCCACCAGCCCTTGAGATCGACCTCGGGTTCGACCGCCGCACCTTCGCCGAGGGTGAGGAAACCGGTCACCGGCGGTACCGAGTGCAGATCGGCATCGGGCCCGATGCGGTTGCCCAACAGCTTTGCATACCAGGTCACCCACGGTGCGCTCGCCACCGAGACTGCCGCAGCCAGATCGGCGATGTGCTCGGCCAGCCACAGTCGCTTGTGCACCCAGCCCGATCGCGGATAGTCCCCGGGCCGGATCCCGATCATGAGCAGACGCGCCGCTCCCGCGGAGATGAGCATTCGTCCCCAGGCGGTGACGAAGACGAGGAAGAGGACGATGACGACCGGCCACGGAGTCAGCGGCAGATCCGCGCCGAGCCCGACACCGATATTTGCCGCCAGCATCGCCAGCACCACCCACCGGACCCCGCCGAGGATGTGCACAGGGATCCCGAGCAGAACCTGGAAGGCCTGCATCCCCCGGGAGGTGCGTGTGATCGTGCGCTTGGGACCCGTCGGTCCGATGCCGGATCCTTCTTCGCCGAGGCAGAGCCCGGACAGGGCACCGAAGCGCGGATGGGCGTAGATATCGCCGACGGTGACGCTGGGGTGGCGGGTGCGCAGCCGGGACACGAGCTGCGCTGCTCCCAGGGAACCGCCGCCGGCAGTGAAGAAATCCGTATCGCGGCCGGGTCGGGCACCGAGGACCGCGGCCCACTGCTCGGCGACCCACTCCGTGTCCTCATCGAAGATCTCATCGGATCCGGCCGCCTCGGCGCTGTCATCGAGCGGCCACGGCAGGGCGTTGCGGTCGACCTTGCCCGAGGTCTTCGTGGGCAGGTCCTCGACGAGAGCCAGCCGGGGAACGAGCGCAGCCGGCAGTTCGTCACGCAGTCGGGCTTCCCATGCGGGAAGATCGGCCTCGCCGGAACCGGCGCCGGGGGCGAGATAGCCGATGAGGACGTCCGTGCCGGCCGCGGTCTTCTTCACCGCCGCCGCAGCTCCTTCGACACCGGGCAGAGCCTGCAGGGCGGCATCGATCTCACCGAGCTCGATGCGCCTGCCCCCGAGCTTGATCTGTTCATCGGCGCGACCGACGAAGCTGAGACCGGCCGGATCGTTGACGACGAGATCGCCCGACCGATACGCCCTCTCCCAGCCGAGACTCGGCATGGGGGCGAACTTCTCGGCGTCCTTGGCCGGATCGAGATAGCGGGCAAGACCGACCCCGCCGATGAGGAGCTCACCGGTCTCACCATCGGCGACGGGCACGCCTTCGGCATCGACGACGGCCAGGTCCCAGCCCTTGAGCGGCAGGCCGATGCGCACCGGCTCGAATCCGTCGAGCTTGGCGGCACAGGCGACGACGGTCGCCTCGGTGGGACCATAGGTGTTCCACACCTCGCGGTCATCATCACTGAGCCGGCGCCCGAGCTCGGGCGGACAGGCCTCGCCGCCGAAGATGAGGAGGCGGACATTGTCGAGGCTCTCCGCCGGCCACAGCGCGGCCAAAGTGGGCACGGTCGAGACGACGGTGATCTGCCGAGACGACAGCCACGGACCCAGATCCATCCCGGACTTCACCAGTGCACGCGGGGCCGGGACCAGGCATGCGCCGTGCCGCCATGCCAACCACATCTCCTCGCAGCTGGCGTCGAAGGCCACGGAGAGTCCCGCGAGAACGCGATCCCCCGGACCCAGCGGCTCCTCGACGCAGAAGAGGGCCGCCTCGGCGTCGACGAAGGCCGCGGCCGAACGGTGGGTGACGGCAACGCCCTTCGGGGTGCCCGTCGACCCGGAGGTGAAGATCACCCAGCAGTCGTCATCGGGAGTGGGAGACCGCAGCTCGGAACGGTCGAGGGGGCCGCGGTCGGTGCGGGATTCGATGTGCGGTCCGGCGGTGATCACCCCGGTCACGGCCGCCTCGGCGAACACGGTGCGCGCCCGCTCATCCGGATCGTCGACGTCGACGGGAACGTAGGCCGCGCCGAGCATGAGCGTGGCGAGGATCGCCAGGTACAGATCCACCGACCCCGAAGGGACACGGACGCCGACCTTGTCACCGGGGCCGATCCCGGTCTCGGCCATCTCCAGTGCGAGATCGCGGATCGCGGTGATGAGCTCTGAATAGCTGAGCACCCGGGTGCCGTCGTCGAGAGCCGGCTGATCGGGATGCGCGGCGGCCGACTCGAGGAGGACGTCGATGAGGGTGCGGTCCTCACGGGGCCGTTCGGGGGACGGGAACTGCGGCGCGTATTCTCTCACGTGTCTTCCGGGTCGTTCGGGAGCTGATCGGCGCCGGGCCGACCGGTGCCGCCGGTGACCCTAACTCAAGAAGGTGTCGCGGACATGAACACGGGTCGGGGCGCGAACAGTGCGCATTCCGGTTCCGATGTCTGATCTTAAGTCACTGTTCTCCGCGTCACCGCCCTGATCGTCACGAAGCGGTCGTCCGTGATAGATGTGAGTAGACGATCGTTCGCGGTCGACCAGCTGATTTTCAACGATGAGGAGCACATCCATGGTCACAGTTCTCACCCACGCCACGGTCTTCGACGGAACCCGCTTCCTGCCCGGCACCCGGGACGTCGTCATCGACGGCAGGCGGATCGCCTCGGTGGCGGAAGGAGGGCAGGGTTCGCACAACGCAGGTGACGACTACGTGGACTGCACGGGGAAGACGATCATCCCCGGAGTCATCGACTGCCACGTCCACCTCACGAGCTCCGGCGCGGCAGCCACCTCGAACTTCCACGATCCGTTCTCGCTGCAGTTCTATACGTCCGTGAAGAACATGGAAGCCACCCTCAAGGGCGGAGTCACGACGGTGCGCGACGCCGGCGGCACCGACCTCGGTGCGAAGGTGGCCGTGGAGACCGGCGTGGTGCGCGGTCCGCGAATGACGATCGCGGTCAACATCATGTCCCAGACCGGTGGGCACGGAGACTTCCACCTCGTCTCCGGAGCCGAATCGCCGTTCTTGGCCCCGCACCCGGGCAGGCCGTCGGGAGTCGCGGACGGCATCGAGGAGGTGCGGAAGACGGCCCGCGAACTGCTGCGGGCCGGGGCCGACCACATCAAGATCTGCTCGACCGGGGGAGTGCTCTCCCCGCGTGACGACCCGCGCCACTCCCAGTTCACAGAAGCCGAGATCTCCGTCATCGTCGCCGAGGCGGCCGCCCAAGGTGCGTCCGTCATGTCCCACGCGCAGGGCGCACCGGGAATCAAGAACGCCGTCCGCGCCGGGGTGCGCTCGATCGAACACGGAATCTATCTCGACGACGAAGCCATCGACCTCATGCTCGAACACGGCACCTACCTCGTGCCGACCCTGCAGGCCCCGCAGGCCGTCATCAAGGCCGCCGACGCCGGTGCCGGACTGCCCGCCTCCGTCGTGGACAAAGCCCGTCGCGTCGTCGAGGCGCACCAGCAGTCGATCGCCCGTGCCTACGAGGCGGGAGTCCCGATCGCGCTGGGCACGGATGCCGGAGTCGGACCGCACGGGGAGAACCTCGAGGAGATCAGCCTGTTGGCCGAGGTGGGACTGTCCACGACGGAGGCGCTCGCCGCCGGAACCTCCGTGGCCGCCCGCCTGCTCGATGACGATCGGGTCGGCCGAATCAGCGAGGGCGGACTGGCCGACCTCGTCGTCGTGGACGGCGACCTGCGCACCGCCGACGTCCGTGGAATCGAGGACCGGGTCAACTCGGTCTACCTCGATGGTGGGCTCATCTGAGCGGTTGAGGCACGCCGCCGAGGCGGTGCCGGGCATTCTCCGGCACCGCCTCGGGCGCTCCGACTGCACCGCTTCGTGGGCGCCTGACGGCACAGTCGCCTCGGTGGGTGAGATCGGTCTCGACCGGCCGCTCTGTGAGGGAAACCTAACCTAACGGGGCTATGATGAGAGAGACCGATCCGTGAAGCCGCAGTGCGTCCGCGCAGCGCAATGCCCAGAGAGAGGAATGCGCCGAACCGATGAATCCGCTCGACTGGTCGTTTCCGATCGCAGTGACATGGCTGATCATGTTCGGCATCATCATCGTCCGCGCCGGCGGCACATTCGTCATCGGCCGTTTCGCCCGCAAGGGAATCCGCAAGTTCCACCGGGTCGAGAAGATCATGGCCGGACCCAAATACCGCCGCGCCGAGGACACCATCGACCGCTTCGGGGCACCCGTCGTGGCCCTGAGCTTCCTCACCGTCGGGCTGCAGACCGTGGTCAACCTCGCTGCCGGAACCACGGGGATGCGCTACCGCCGCTACGTCCCGGCTCTCGCCGTCGGCGGATCGCTGTGGGCGCTCATCTATTCGACCGTCGGGTTCCTCGGCTTCAAGGCGGTGGCCAAGGCCTACCAGGCCGAACCGGGACTGACCGTCGGGCTCGGTCTCGTCTTCGTCGTCGCGATCGGCGGTCTGCTCATCGGACTGCGCAAGGATCGCACTCCCGCCGAGGAATCGGCCTCCGCCTCGACGAACTGAACGGCACCCTTGCTGACTTGCCGGCCGCCTCGGCGAACTGAACGATCTTCGCCCGAGACTCTCTGCGTCCGTGCGGCAAGCTGCGTCCGTGTGGCAGACCGTGGTCCGATGCGCTGCGCGGGTTCAGTAGAGTAAGACAGCGTCAACGTCGACAGGACGAGACTGCTCGTCGACACTGAGTAAAGGAGTCCCCGGATGGTCGTGGCCTGGTGGAGCATCATTCCGTTCGTTCTGCTGCTCGGGTGCATCGCGGTGCTCCCGCTCATTCCGGCCACGGAGAAGATCTGGGATCGCAACCTCGTCAAGCTCATCGTCGCGCTCATCCTCGGTGTGCCGATCGCCGTGTGGTTCCTGCTCAGCGGAGAGTCGACGACCGTCATCCACGCGCTGCTCGAGTACTTCCAATTCATCATGCTCATCGGCAGCCTCTTCGTCGCCTCGGGCGGAATCTTCCTCGTCGGCGACATCGAGGCGACACCTCGGAACAACACGATCTTCCTGGCTGTCGGCGGTGTGCTCGCCTCGTTCATCGGCACCACAGGTGCGGCGATGCTGCTCATCCGCCCGATCCTCAACACGAACCAGGACCGCAAGCACCGCACCCACACGGTCATCTATACGATCTTCATCGTCGCGAACTGCGGCGGTCTGCTGACACCGCTGGGTGACCCGCCGCTGTTCCTCGGCATGCTGCGCGGAGTGCCCTTCGAATGGACGTTCGGGCTCTGGCCGTACTGGCTGTTCGTCAATGCCCTGCTGCTCATCAGCTACTTCGCGCTCGATAAGAAGATGTATGCGAAGGAACCCGCCGAGGCGCTGGCCAAGGACGCCGAATATGCGACGAAGCTCGGCCTGCGCGGCGCCAGCGGTCTGCTGTTCCTCGCGATCATCATCGTGGCCGTCGCGTTCATCCCCTCAGTCGACATGCATGCGATCGAAACAGGACACGCGAGCGCCTCGGACTTCGTGCCGTGGCGTGAGCTCGTCATGCTCGTCTCCGCGATGACGTCATTCCTCGTCGGCGACCGCGGTGCCCGGTTCAACCTCAACAAGTTCACCTGGACGCCGATCCTCGAGGTCGGGTCGCTCTTCATCGGCATCTTCCTCACGATGATGCCGGCCCTGCAGTACCTGGGGCAGATCGCCCACAAGATCCCGCTGGGCGAGATCTCCCTGTTCATCTTCACCGGCGGACTCTCCTCCGTGCTCGACAATGCTCCCACCTATGTGACCTTCTTCGAGATGGCCGCCCAGGTTCCGGGCGAACCGAAGGTGGCGGGAGTGCCCGAGACGCTGCTCATCGCGGTCTCGCTCGGCGCCGTCATGGGTGGGGCCATCACCTACATCGGCAACGGACCGAACTTCATGGTCAAGTCCGTCGCAGATTCGGCGAACGTCGCGATGCCGAGCTTCGGCGGCTACGTGTGGTGGTCGCTGCGCCGCCTGGTGCCGATCCTCGCCTCGATGGTGCTCATCTTCATGACCGGTTCGCTGTGGTGGATTCTGCTCGGAGTCCTGGTCGCCCTCGTGATCCTCGGTCAGGCCGGACGTGACCTGCGCGCGGCGAAAGTCGTCAAGGCAGAGTGAGGGCCGCAGCCGGGGTCGGCCTCTACTTCACCGGCAATGGTGCCGTCTTCGCCGCTCTCCTGCCATGGTATCCGCTGCTTGTCGACCGACTCGGACTGAGTTCCTGGCAGTTCGGCCTCGTCGTCGCCTGCTTCGCCGGCGGGTCGCTGCTGTCCTCGGTCCTGCCCGCCGCCCTCATCGCCCGATTCAGAGCGCACCGAGTCGTCATCGGCGGGACGGTGATGCTCGGTGTGGCCGCCTCGGCGACGGCATGGTCGGTCAACGGCGTGATGATGGCGATCTGTCTGCTCCTGTTAGGGTGCTGCGATGCCATCGTCGATGTCGCGCAGAACGTCGTCGGCATCTCCGTCCAGGAACGGGCCGGTCGCACGATCCTGTCGTCGATGCATGCGCTGTGGAGCCTCGGCGGTCTGCTCAGCGGAGCCGCTGCAACCGCGGCCGCCAGCTCCGGTGCCGATATGCGAGCGTGGCTGGGGCTCATCGGCGTAGCCGCCGTGGTCATCACGATCGTGGGACGCCGCCTCATCGGAGACTATGCCTCGCCGAGGCGGATCGCCGATTCCGATGCCGCTCCGGAAGGCCGTGGCGGAGACGGGGCCGTAGGGCGATCGAAACGGATGGTCCTCTGGGCGGCGCTGCCCTTGGCGATCGTCGCGATCTGCGGTGCCGCGGTCGAGGACATTGCGAACAACTGGGCGGGGCTGGCCGCGGTCGAATTCGCAGGAGTTCCGGCCGCCTCGGCGGGGATCGCCTTCAGCGTCGTCATCGGCAGCCAATGCCTCGGACGATTCAGCGGGGACGTGCTCGTGACGAGGTTCGGAGCCGGCAGGATCGCGGGCTTCGGTGGCGGTCTCATCGCATGCGGCGGAATCGGCGTCATCGCAGCCCAGGAGCCCGTTCTGCTGCTCGTCTCGATGGGAGCGCTCGGATTCGGGTCAGCGACGCTCGTACCCGGAGCACTGGGAGCGGCAGGTCGTCTGCCCGGGGTCGGGCGTGCCGGGGGAGTGACGCTGGTGAATTGGCTGATGCGGGTGGGGTACCTCGGGACGAGTCCGCTGGTCGGGGTCATCGCCACCGGAGGGGGACTGCGGTGGGGACTCGGCATCCTCGTGCTCGTCGGCCTCCTGACGGTGGTCTTCGCGAACCGCTTGGACGTCCGTCGGACCTGACGAGTGCGGGCGGGATGTTCCCTGGCTCGAGTCAAGTCCCCTGGCCTGAACTGAATAGACGACGCCGTAACGCGGGGCAGACAGGTTCGGGGAACGAAAAATGTGCCGCTCCTTCGTTTCAGCGAAGTGGCGACACATTCTATTGCAAGCGGGTCGTGACCCAAGTGGTCGGGCTAGCGGGATTTGAACCCACGACCTCTTCACCCCCAGTGAAGACCAGGCGTAGCCCCTCGGCGCGTCCGACCCAATTTCATGCGGTTCTCTCGGCCTACCGACCTATCTCGTCGTGTCTCATTCTGCCTCGTTCCGTGCCTTCTGTGAGAGGTTTGTGAGAGGGCGAGTACACTCCATAGATGAGTAAGAATCCCAAACGCGTCATGGACGTCGCGGAAGCGGCCAATTCTCTCAAGGCCGTCTTCATCACTCAGTACCTCGCGTTGTTCGCAATGCGTCATCCAAGCACTCCAATCTTGTCTTGGTACTGCCGGTTGTCTGGTATATCGGAGGACTCCGACATCCCGATGGACCTGCTCAGGCAAGACGAGCAAGAGGGTCTTCGAGTTTCAGCCAAACAGGCGTTTGAAAGGGTCCAAGAGCTTCCAAGTGTGGAGGTGCAAAAAGACCTGCTCTCAGGGCCGATGCTCATCGGGGCAATGAAAATTGGTGAACTCGTGCAACGGTATGGTCTCGGTCAAGGGCATCGACCACTTACACAGTTTGCCCGGCATTTCAGAAATGCCGCCGCTCATGGTGATCGGTGGAACTTCAAGAAGGGCGAGCCTCTGCATCCTGCCTATACCCGGCACGTCAGCCTAGACAATACGCTCCACGGTTCCCGCGCCACCTTCACTAAGGTTGGACCGTATGAGTACTTCATGTTCTTGGACGAAATTGTCGCCCTCGCGGGCCAAGTGGCTGTCGAACAAGCTGTAAAAATTGTCCACCGACAACGCGAGGGAAAAGGCCTTGTCGACTTGCACCGGCATCTGCAACGTGAGATGGAAGTAAGAGGCATGTTATGCACCGATCCCTCGGTCCAGGCGAATATCGCATACTTCACCACTCAGATTTTGAGCGGCAAGTTACCCGAGGTCAGCGTCTCGCCGACGGAGTACCCCGTCCAGAACGGCACCGCCTAGCCGCCTCAGGGCGAGGCTACCTCCGTCGCGGTGGGACGAGGTACCTCGTGTTCTGCCGGTAGGGACTGCCGATCAGGCCGCCCGTCGGTGTGGACTTCTGCCGCGCTCGGGTGATGCTCTGCGGGGTCGGTAGACGGTGTTCATCGTCCGGAGGCGGGGGCGGAGTCCTGCCCGGAATACTGATCCCACCAGTCAGCGCGGCAGGACGCGATGAGAGATCGGCGACGATCATGCCCACAGCGACCACGAGGTCGTCATGGGTACCGGGCGGGTTCTGGAGCTTCACGGTCGAGGGGCCGGTCTCGACCATGCGGGCGCTCATGAACTCCTGCCTCACCTCCTCATCGTCGGGCAGGGACACTGAGCGGTCCCGGAGTGCTCCCCACAACGACCGGGCGAGGCGGTTCGCCCCTGCCGAGGAGAAGACGAATTCCTCGGTGCGGATGCCCTGCCGCTCCAGTGAGGTGGTGAGCTGTTCGGCCTGCATCCGGTCGAACCTCAGTTTCGCGCCGTACTCACGGCAGACTCGGAGGGTCGCCGCCTCAACCTCGCCGAGGTCCACGCGACCCCCGCTGTCCGACGGTCGCCAGCTCATGACCTTGTCGATGATGAACTCCCGGCCCGTCGTGCGCTCCTCGGCGTGGCCGACCGCGAGGGCGGTCAAGTCTCGCCGGGTGCCCACGTCCAGGGCCGCAACATACTCACGGCGAGGATCGGGGGCGAGCACCTGGTCGCCGGGACGGATGACGGCCTCGATGTCGGCGGGCGTGGTCAGCGCGTCGTCGGCCTCGGACCACTCGCACAGGATCAGCCGCCGCCACTCCGAGGGGGTGAGGTCGTCTTTCACCTCGGCGATGTCCTCCTCGGACCACCAGGGCGAGGGGCCAGGGTGGAGGGAGGTGTTCCACGCTGGAGAGGTCAGGGCCTTCTGCCACTTCTTGGCACCGATGCCCGTGGGACTTCCTGCCGTCGTGATGACGATCAGCCTCGACCCTGGCACCTTCGGCACCGCTGAGGAGATGGCCGACCACAGCGTTCTGTGGTTCGGTGTGTTCGGCCACACGGCCAGCTCGTCGACGATCTGGAGCCATGGCCGTTTACCGAACGCTGAGGCCCCGTCGGAGGTCTCGACGGTCAGGGTGGCACCCGTCGCGGTGTTCTCGACCGTCCGGCCCAGGACTCTCGCCCTCGACCGGAGTCCGGCGCGGTCGACGAATCCGCTCAGCGCCTCCATGGTCAGTTCGGCCTGATCCGCGTCTGAGGCATAGACCAGTGAGGTTGAGTTTGCTGGGGCCTCGGTGAGGAGGAGGGCGAGGGTGATCCCGGCGATGTCGGTCGTCTTGCTCATCCCTCGTCCTCGCAGGAGGTAGTGCCGTCGAGGAGCCGACGGCCCGGAATCGAGCACTGCCCGAGCATCAGCCAGTTGGAACGGGTACGCCTTCTCGCCCCACCTCGCGCCGTTCTCCAGCGGCAGGGCCGCGAGGAGGTCGAGCGCGGCGGGATCGGTGGCGGTGGTCGGTGTCCTGCTCATCGGCCATCCTCCTCTTGCTCAGGTGTGGTGGTGGATGTCGTGGCGACTGCCTCACCCTCGGCCCGCACACGGTCAAGTGCCGCGATCACGGGGTCGGGGCCAGCGTCGAGCACCGCTCGACCCTGCTCGACCAGCGCGTCGAGTTCGGCACCGCCGCCGCCCACGCCAGTGCCCTCGCGCAGTGCCTTCGCCCTGAGCAAGGACAGCTCGGCCTCAGAGCGGGGGTCCAGCCCGAGGCGGTCTCGGGCGGCTGTGGCACTGTTCTCGAACCACTTGAGCATATGCACCTGCGACGTGCGCGGTAGGCCGTCCTCGTCGATGATGCCCACCTCGTCGAGGTGACGACGCAGGAGCGCGGCCCTCGCCTCGGCATCCGCCCATGCCGCCAGGGCCTCGGGGTATTTCTTCAGGTCGGGCCTGTCGTCGACGATGCCCGCCACGAGGGCGGCGGACACAGCCGAGTAGACCCTCGGGGACCTGTGCCCTCTCTGAAGACTCACGACGTTGTTCTCAGAGAAGTCCGGGTGTTTCGGTGAGCCATTGCCTGCACCTTTCGCCGGGCGGTACCAGCCGGGCCACTGCTCGGGCGGGAGCTTGGCGACCTCAGCGGCGGTCAGACCCTTGTTCGTTTTCCTGCTCATCGCCCGATCCTGCCGCTCTCGAACTTCTCCCGCAGGTCAGCGAGGTCGATATGTGCCCAGGGGGTCGGGTTCGGCTCGATGTCGAGCACGCCCCAGGCTGGAGGATCGAGGCGCACGTTCTCGATGCCGAGCTTGCGCGAGATGCCTGCCGCCTCCAGCACGAGACGCGCCATCATCGACTGCCCATAGGCCCCGTACGCCTCAGCGGCATCGGCGCACGTCCGGCACACCGACACGCTCAGGTGGGCGGTCGAGGTGCCGCCGAGCGAGGACGGCGACACCCGAGCCTCGGCCCAGACTCTCGATGCCCGCGAGGGCAGGGCCTCGACCGAGGCGACCCCGCAGAGGTAACACCCGCCGCCCGTCGGCGCGGTGATCGGCTGGGGCCGCTCGGTCAGGGCGCGCAAGTAGGAGGCCACTGCACGACGGGCCTCCGCCCTCCGCTCCTCGGGCACGTGCGCCCACGGCAGAGCCGCGCCGCTGTCTTCCTTGGCCTCGGCCTCGGCGACGGGGGCGAATCTGCTCTCCCACACCAGGCCCAGGGCCTCGGGCGTGAGATGACGGATGGCGAGGCGGACTCGTCGCGCCGAGGTCAGCTTGAGGTCGGTCTCGGCCACGGCGGCAACGGCGAGGGCACGCTCGACGGCGGTGTTCGCTATTGCGTCGGCGAGGTACTGCCCTCTCCCTGTCGGGTGCTCGATGTTGACCGCCACGGCCTGCTCCCGGCGCTCCTCGCAGGTGGTGCACCTGGTCATGGTGGTCTCGAACTCCTGCGCGGCTTGCCGTTGCAGGGTCGGGGAATTGCCCCGGTACTCCCTGCCCCACGAAGTGATGGTGTCCTGCCCGTGCTGGACAGTGGGCGCGGTCGCCACACCGCAGACGCGGCAGGCGAGCCAGCCGTCGGCCAGCTCGACGATGGGGGTGAAGTTCTCAGCGTAGGGGTTGGTCTGGATCATGGTGGGGCCTTTCGTCGTGGTGGTGAGTCGTCGCCACAGCCTCGTCAGCCGTGGCAAATTGTTGATGGTGTCGGCGTGGGGGTGGATCACAGCGGATCCCCGCCATTGCGGCTCAGCGGTCGAGGCTCCCCGCCGCGCCATTTGCCCGCCCAGAATCCCGCTTCTGGTCTCGCCGTGGTGGCGAACTCCCGGCACAACTCCAGCAGTGGGCAGGATCGGCAGGTCTGCCTCATCTCGACGTGGTCGCGGAGACCGCCATCGCGCCGTGTGCGGTCTGAGATGAACCGCTCGTCCCCCTCGCAGGCGGGACGCTCCTCGGCCATCGCGTCGTACAGCGGCGAGAATGCCACCGTGGGGCCGATTCTTGGTCTAGGCATGGTCCTCGCCTCCGAGCCTCGCGTCGGTTCGGTCCTGCGCGCCCTGTGCGCCGAGTGGGGCGCTTGCCGAGGCCACCACCGCCGCGACGGTCGACTGCCCCGACCTCCGGCTGTCATCGGCCAGGATCGCCGCCTCAAGCCTCATCACGTGCAGGTGGCAGTCGTTGAAAATGCGAGCGGGGTAGCCGAGGTTTCCTCGGCACCAGCTACCGCGCTTCGACCGGCAGATCGGGCAGGGCGTGTCCTTCGCCGTCTCGACGAGGTCGAACAGCTTCGAGCGCTTCGGGACGTGGGTCGACGGGGCCGTTTCGCCCTCCTCCCTGCAAACCTGTGAGCGATCCTGTGAGAAGTACCGGTTCGAATGGGGCATCGCTCCAGGTGAGGGCGTAGGCGAGTTGTCGGACCCACTTCTCCACTCGGGAAGTGGGGCATACGTGCCATGCTCGGCGCTCATGCCGCGTACCTCCTCGCCTTCGTTTCGGCAGGTCGAGCAGACAGGCTCACCAGCTCATGCCACGCGGGGCCGTTGCAGGTGTGACCACAGCGGGAAGAATCCAGCCATGCCCTCGCCTTCCCCGCGTCCGCCTCGGTCGCGTACAGGGCAACCGTGAGGCCACGTCCGCAGTGGCTCAGGACGGCGTGGGGTCCGTCGCCCATCACCCATTCGGCGCGCGGCCACTGGCACCGTGCGAGCGCCCTATGTGACCGGTGCACGCGACCGCAGGTGTGTGGAGTAGGCCGGGCCACTGTCGAGGCGAACTCGGTTGCCAGGCGGACGAGGTTGACTAGGACTGTCGCCGCCATCTCATGCGGGGGAGTGGTCATGGTGTCCTCCTCATCGCGGGGGTGAGGCGGAGACCGAGGCCGTCCGAGTCCAGCGCGATCCACCCACGCCCGAGGGCATAGCGCTCGACGTAGCGCTCAAGGGCATCCTCCATCTCGACGGCGATGACCTCGTCGGGCAGTACGTACACGCCCGGAGCGACGAGGACGCACCAGTCGCCGAAATCGTCCAGGTGCACCCATCCGTCAATGCCGAGCCTGTTCGCCCTCAGGTCCTCGATAAGGGCCTCAGCGATGGACGCGACGAACCGTGAGAACTCGATCCCGGCGGTAAGGCTCGCGAGATCAGGCAGGGGCCTGAGGGCATCTCTCGCGGTCGTGGCCGCCTCTGTCAGGTTCTCCATGGGGGTGATGGGTCGGTCCTCGTTCCCACTCAGAGGGGTGTGGTTGAGGTCGTGGTTGGTCATTGCGATCTCCTCGGAATCTTGGACTCGCGCACGCGCGAGGACGGTAGCAGTGCAGTGGTGTTCTGATCTGGGGCGGAGTGCCTCGCCCATCGAGCAAGGTTTCTTGTCTTCGGAATCTCGATTTGAGTGGTTCCGGTAATACGTGAGTGGTCCTGACTTGTCAGGACCACTGAAACGCCCCTATCCACTTTGAGTGGTCCGGGACCACTCAAACGCCCGACTTCCCCTAGAACTCGCGGATCGCGCTTCTCGATTTTCAGTGGTCCTGAGTGGTCCTGAGTGGTCCGGGACCACTCACAGCCCCACCAATTCGAGTGGTCCCGAGTGGTCCCCACCCCTAGGTGGGGACCACTGAGGACCACTCGCGGGCCGGTCCCCGGACCAGTCGAACTTCTCATCAGTCGACCCCCTTTTCCGGACCTTCGTCGGTGCTGACGGCGAACGGTCGAACCAACGTGAAAGTCTCTCGCCGTCGAGGCCCGGAGGCCTTCTCCACATAGCCCTCGTCGACCAAGGCGGCCAGTGCCGTGCCCACCGTCTCATTGGCCCCGCGAACGTTCTTGCGCACCTCTCGCCCGGTGCGCTCGTCCTCGCCGTGCGCGCTCGCTAGGTAGCGGGCTACAGCCTCCATCACCCGTGTCGGGCGGAAACCTCCGGTCTGCCCTCCAGCGTTGCTATCGGCCCCGCCCTCGGTCACCTCGACTAGGTCGAGTCCGACGGTCACGCCCTCAGCCGCTCCAGTGGCCGACACCATGAGCGCGGCCACCTCGGACCCCGCGACCCAGTTGCCCAATCTGTCCTTGACTACCTTGAGACGCGCCTCGCCGCTGATGCCACGGGCGAACGGTTTCTTCACCTTCTGAATGACCTGGACGCCCGTGATCGCCGCCTTCTTCCGGTAGCTTCCCGCCGCGTACCCGTCGCCCGTGCCGCCGATGGCCGCCGCCTTCGTGATGTGATCAAGGATGAGCACACACGGGCCGGTGGGGTGCTCGGCGATGCGCTTGGGCACCTCGGCAAACCACCGAGTCGCATCCTTGTCGGCGTTCGGGTCGCCGCCGTGGTCGGACAGGGACTCACCCACGGAGTCGATGACGACCAGCGACGGGGCAACCTCTGTAAGCCGGGCCGAGAACTCCTCCCACGCGGGTGTGAGCCTGCCTGAGGGAGAGATGTAATCGAGGTGCGAGCGGATCGAGGCGCCCGGCACTCCTGCCTCCAACAGGCGGCCCACGATGCCCACGGCGGAGTCCTCCAAGTCGAGATACATGACGTGATGCTCAGCGGCCAGCTCTTGCGCGACGACCGTGAGCGCGGTCCACGACTTGCCTGAGCCACTATCTCCGGCGAGGCCATTGATTCGGCCCTTGTAGAACAGTGCGGTACCGTCCTCGCGCGCCATGCTCAGCCGCCCGAGCGTCGGGCGCTCGCGGGTGATCGTCCCGGACTCCAGACCCGTGATGATGGTGTCGAGGTCGACAGGACGCCACCTCGCCAGCTCATCCACAGAGATATCCACAGGATCGCCTTCGGCCACGTCGACCGTCTCGGGCACGATTTCCACCTCGACGGAGGGCTCAGCCGTGGTCGTCACGATTTCGACCCCTTCGGTTCCCACTCTCTTGATGTCGGCGGGACGGTCGCCGACGTGCTGGAAGGCGCTCGCCCACTTGTGCTCAGCTTGTCTGGAGCCGAACTGTCGACTCTGAGGACAGGCCGCGAGAAACTGCTTGCGCACGTCGTCGAGTGGGTGCCCTTCGGGGTCGGCATTGCTCAGCTCGACCAGGCGCACCGCCGCCACGAATGCGCCCATGTCCCAGCCGTGGCCGCGCTCATTGCGTTGACCTTCGCCGAGGTTGCCCAGGTCGCGCAGGTCAGCGAGTACACCCTCGACGGCCTTCTCGACGTAGGCGCTCGGAACGGTCGTGCGGGCCTCAGGCAAGCTGAGGTCAACAGTTGCCGACGCACCCGAGTCGTGTCGCCGATCTCTCTGCCCCTGACGTATGTCCTCAGGGCGGCGCATGAGGTCGAGAAGCACCTCGGGCACCGTGAGCGCGCTCAGCATCGTCACTCCCTCGTCGTCGTCGACGATGGGGAACAGGTCACGCACAGCGCCCGTGTCCTTCTTAGCGGCGGCGAGGTGATAGCCGAGGTCGGTGGTGATGCGGTAGAACGCTCCCGAGGCATGACGGCACCCCGGACCGACGACGTAGAAGCCAGCGCCTCGCACATCGACATGCGGGGCCACCGCACCAGAAGCCGTGAGCAGGTCCACGCCCTCGGGCACGGCAGCATAGAGGTGCACGCCTCCGTCGGTGCGTCCGGTCGTTACCCTGAGGGTCGAGCGTGCCCAGACTGAGACCTCAGCATGCCTTGCGGCCAGCTCATCGAGCCACGCTCGGCCCTCAGGGCCGTCGAGGTCGAGCACTGCCAGGCCACGACCGCAGAGGAGGCCCCAGTTCGGTCGTTGCCCCATCGTCCGCTGGACCTCTATCTCATGGTCGAGCACCTGTTCGGCGCGGCTGAACGGCTGGGACCTCGATCCCAGGCCCTGAGCGTGAGTGGGTTGCTTGCCCTCAGGCACCAGCGCCACCACGGGCACGCCCGCCTCTGCCGCTGTCGCCGCGTTGAGTGCCGCCGATGAAGCCAGGCCATCATCAAGCTCGGCGACCAGGTCGTCGAGGTCGAAACTTGCGGAGACGTCAGCGAGAGGTAGCGTGGTACGTGCTCCTCCGTTTTTGAGCGGTTCTGCCTGGGCCGCGCTTTCACTCTCACTCAAGTTCAGAGATGGCGCGGGGGAGCTGGTCATGAACACCGCGTCAGCGGGTGAGGCCTCCCGAGTGATGACGGGAGGCCTTTCTCGTATTCGTGTCGCTCTCATGTCGTCCTTTCCGGAAGTGAGAGGGCCGAGCGGCCCTCGTCGGACTGCCCGGCCCTTACGCTCAGCGGCAAATGCTTGTGTGTCTGCGCTGTCTCAGAATCGTTGCGATGCAAGTCGCCCGCCCCTCTGTCTGCGGCGATCCCAGTCACCGAACGCGGCAACGACCTCCTCGGGCGAGCGCGACGGCGCGGCCTGCATACGGGCCTCGACAGCTCGCCTGGCCTCCTCGGCCTGCCGTGCTTGTTCCTCGACTTCCCGCCGTCGAGCTTCAGCCTGCCGCCGCCGCTCCTGTTGTCGAGCCTCCACGGCGGCGAGCATGTCCGCCCGACGTAGCTGTCGGCGGTGCTCTTCCTGACTCATCATCGCGCGGCCCCGGCGATGAACTCGGCGAGGGCGGACTCGGGCACTCGGAGGAGTCGCCCGACTCGAATAGCGCGGAGCGTGCCTTCAGCGATGAGTGGGTAAATGGTCGTTGGCGTACAGCCGAGATGTTCGGCCACCTCGGACACCTTGAGCACCCGCTCAATCGTGGGGGCTTCGGAAATTGCGGTCACTGTCATCTCCCTAAGTTGTGGTGTTTGACTCGGTTTCGGTTGGTCTGCGTCCTTGACTTTACAGACAGTTTTGAGGCGCGTAAACTGGATGCATGATTGCAAAACGAGACAGTTTAAAGGCCATGACTTGGCATCGCGTTGAGTCGCGGCCTCAGGCTCCGCCCGGCAAGTATCTCGATGCCCTGCGCAGTGAGTTGGGTGGCCGAGACGACGATGAGCAGGTGCAAATGACCGTCGGTCAGGTGCGCGAACTGCTCGACGCGCTCGCGCCGCCTAAGACACTCCCCGGCGCTCAGGTGTACGACCCTGAGCGCGGAGTCACCTATCGGGTAACTCTTCAGGGTGAGGCTGGGGATCGGTCGTTGCGCACGGTCGAGGTGATCCCGGATGAGGGTGTCGTGGACCCGAGCGTCTACCGCGTACCCGCGAGCCTCCTCACGGCGATGACTGCCGAGGTCGTCGCCGCCACAAAGGGCGGGCGTGTCACCCTAGATAACCGCAATGACGTGGCCCGAGGTCATAGGCCGAGCGCCCAGGAACTCGCCCAGCTCATTCGTGAGGAGCACACCCGGAACAGCATCGCCGAGAAATTTGATCGCAAGGTCTCGACGGTCGACCAGTGGTTGCGCAGAGCACGGCGCGAACTGCCTGACGAGTTCCCCGAGGCCACGAGAGGCCCCAAGTCCACCAGTAAGTAATTAGAACGGCCCCGGAGCATCCCGCCAAGAACGTCACCGAGGCCGCTGGTCAGAATTCAGAACGGAGAAAACATGACCACGTATCACCCTACCTATCTCACTCTCGCCGAGGCCATAGAGCCACACCTGAGCGTGATCTACAGCTCGGAGGCTCCTGTCGACCGCCTCGGTGAAGTCGATACCACCACAGGCCTCATGTTGACCAGGATCGCTGACAGCGCCGTCGTGTACCGTCTCGGCGGCGGTCAGCGCCGCGACGACGACCGAGTGAGGCAGATGGCCGCTCAGCTCATCGCGGAGGGTGCTCTGCCCCTGAGAGGCGGAATTGTCCGCTTCACCTCTGAGGAGGTGGCGGCATGAGCACGGGTAACCGCAGAGCAGTCCCCGCCGACGCTCTCAAGACGTGTCCCTCGTGCGGAGAGTCCCGAGGCAACCGCCGACAAGGCTGGGGGCCGATCCACAAGGGCGATGAGGTGGTCGGCTACACCTGCCCCAATTGCCCGATGTGGGATGAGCCGATCCGTCGAGTCGAGACTGCACGCGGCGTTCGCTTCCGCGTCGTCGTCGATGCCACGCCCCGAGGCGCGGCCAAGCGCAAGCAAGCGACCAAGACTCTCGACAGTCTCAGTGAGGCGCGCCAGTTCGTCGCTGAAGTGCGCGCTGAAGTGTCTGAGCGTGGTGGGTTGGATTCCCGGACGCTCACTGTGAAGTTGCTCGTCGAGAAGTTCGTCGCCTCGCACTCGAACGTCCGCAAGACGACGGCGGAGAACTACCTGTATCGGGCCAAGCCGATTACGGACGCCCTCGGCGATATCCCCGTCCGTGACCTCAGGCCGTCGCACGTCGACGAGTTCAAGGCTGATGCCCTGTCGGGGAAAATCGCCCGCCGGGACGGCAAGCCCTACGCTGTGACGACAGTTAGAGGTGCGATCAAGCATCTCGCCCAGGCGCTCGACTACGCGATCCGTGACGACATCATTACGCGCAACGTTGCTCGTGTCGTAGACATGCCGACGGCTCGGCAGGTTATCGGTGTCGATCTGGAACATTGGAAGACGACGGGCCGGGGGAGCGCGGCTATGTGCGCCGACCTCGACAAGTTCCGCGCCAAGGCCGACCTTGTGCGCCTCGCCGGGGCATGGCGACTCACCTTGTGCGGACTCACCCGTGCCGACGTGATGGGACTGAGGTGGTCCGACGTGGACCTCGACACGGGCACCGTGGCGATTCGACAAGGTCGCGTGATCGCGGACAAAGGTAGCGGAGATGCCGTGGGGGAGACGAAAAGCCCTCAGCGTCGTCGCACCGTTCCGGTCGAGGAGGTCGAGCCGGGCACGCTTGCTCTGTTGCGGAAGCTCAAGACTCGGCAGAGTCGAGAGAAGATGGAGGCGGGAGCGGCCTACGCCGACACGGGCTATCTCGTGGTCGATGAGCTAGGGCACCCGATCCGGCCCGAACTCTACTCGGATCACTTCCGTGCACTCTGCAAGCGGGCCAAGGTGCCTGTAATCCACCTCCACAGCGTGCGTCACACTCTCGCGTTCCTCATGCACCGCCTCGGGGTGCCTCCCGTCGACGCCGCCGCGTTTCTCGGGCACACCGTCGAGGTCCATATCGGCACTTACCTCAAGGATGCTGGGTCAGATGGAGTCGGGCAGGCGGGCAGTACGCTCGGCGCTCGCCGTCGGAAAGCGAGCTGACGCTCTCGCGGTTTGTGAGAGGCCCTGTGAGAGGTAAACGAAATGCCCCGCCACATAGTAAGTGTGACGGGGCATTCTTCCGCTTAAATTCAAGCAAGTTGAGCGGTTGATGTGGTCGGGCTAGCGGGATTTGAACCCACGACCTCTTCACCCCCAGTGAAGCGCGCTACCAAGCTGCGCCATAGCCCGTTACCGTACTCCCTCGTGGGCAACGAGAACTAGCTTATACCGATCGGAGGCCAACTGCCAAAACCGCGTTCCGTGACCTTCGAAAAACAGGTATCATCCCAGGTAGATACCGAAGAAGTGGGGCTTGCAGATACCTGACAGGGTGACTCAGTAACATTTCCGTTTCGTGATTGTTATGAAAGTGGCCCAGGCGGCTATGCTTGGTACACCGACAAACTAGAGGAGTCGACATGGCAGATCTGGATTATCCAGTGTCTTTGCGGTACTCGCGCGACCACGAGTGGGTTGCGACCACGGAAGACAATGCAGTAGTCCGTGTGGGTATCACTGATTTCGCCCAGGAGCAGCTGGGTGACGTCGTCTATGTCGACCTGCCTGAAGCCGGGGATTCGGTCGCCGCAGGGGAGTCCTGCGGCGAAGTCGAGAGCACGAAGAGTGTCTCCGACCTGATCGCACCTGTGTCAGGGACCGTCACAGAGGTCAACGACTCACTCGACGATTCACCGGAGACCGTGAACTCGTCTCCCTTCGAAGACGGGTGGATGTATCTCGTCGAACTCAGTGACCCCGCACAGCTCGAATCGCTGATGGACAGCGAAGCGTACAAAGAGCTCATTCAGACCGAGGAGGCGTAATGTCGCAGAACCACGATCAGAATCGTCCGTCCCCCTCGCAGCCCTGGTATGACAACGGACAGGTCCCACAGTCGAAGAAGTTCCCGTTCGGGGCCGGAAACGGCAATGGCGCTGACGAGTCGGCGACTCGGATGAACCCTCAGGTCGACCAGAACGGTCAGGGGAACACCCCTCCCTACGGTCAGCAGCCTGCCGACGGCGCCCCGCAGGCACCGCAGTACGGCAACGACCAGAATCACGGGGGCACGCCGCAGGGCGGTCAGAGCTATGGCAATGGCCAGCAGTTCGGCGGAACGCCCCAGGGAGCACAGAACTACGGTGGCACGCCCCAGGGTGGCCGACAGTACGGCAACGGTCAGCAGTTCGGCGGCACCCCGCAGGGCGGACAGAACTATGGTGCGTCGCAGCCGGCGAATCAGCCGTATGCCGGACAGGGTCAGGGCAGCCAGGGGCAGCCGCAGTATCAGCCTCAGCAGAATCAGTATCCGCCGCAGAACTACGGCCAGCCGCAGGACAGCCAGGGGCAGCCGCAATACGGCTCCAATGGTGCCGGTCAGTTTGCGCAGCCTCAGGGCAGCCAAGGCCAGCAGCAGTACGGTAACCATCCGCAGCAGGTTGGCCAGCAGCAGTACGGTTCGAACGGGGCCGGCCAGTACGGCCAGATCGATCCGAACCAGCAGCAGGGCGGCCAGCCCGGCCCCGGCCAGTATGGTCAGCCGCAGTCCGGCCAGCCCCAGTCTGGCCAGCCACAGGGCGCTCCGACGAACGGCGGACAGGACCCGATGAACGATTCGGGCAGCCAGCAGTTCCAGGGAATCCTGGATCCGCACACCGGCGAGATCCACCCGGTGCCCGACCTCGAAGGTCTGCAGGACGCTGATGCTCTGCTCGTCGTCGTCTCCGGACCGGACTCCGGTTCTCAGATCCTGCTCGACACTGACGTGGTTACGGTGGGTCGCAGCCCGAACGCCGATATCTTCCTCGATGACGTCACGGTCTCGCGTAAGCATGCCGAGTTCATCCGCACTCCCAGCGGGTTCACTCTGCGCGACACGGGTTCGCTCAACGGCACCTATGTGGGCCGTCAGCTCATCGACTCCATCGAACTGCAGAACGGAGCCGATGTGCAGATCGGCAAGTTCCGAATGATCTTCCAGCAGCGTCCGCGCTCCTGACCGGGGGATAATGTCAAAAGTCGAAGTCGAGGTTGTCGGCGTCCGCATCGAAATGCCCGCCAATCAACCGATTCTGCTGCTCAAGGCCAGCGAACCTGCTTACTACCTGCCGATCTGGGTCGGTGCGATCGAGGCCAATGCGCTCTCGATCGCGCAGCGGGGACTGACCCCGCCGCGCCCCATGTCGCATGCTCTGCTGCTCGACGTCCTCGAAAAGTACGGGGCCGAGCTGCAGGACGTGACGATCACCGGCAAGGACGGTCAGATCTTCCTGGCCGAGCTGCATACGAATGACGGGAAGTCGATCTCCGCGCGTCCTTCGGACGCGGTGACTCTGGCGCTGACAGCCGACTGCCCCGTGTTCGTCGAAACACAATTGCTTGAAGAGTCCGGAATCGAAGCTCCCGAGGCCGATGAAGAGGAAGTCGCACAGTTCAGAGACTTCCTCGACAATGTCTCGGCCGAGGACTTCGAGACCGGCCCCGAAAACCCATGAAAGCGAAACATTGAGTCTCCACACCGATCCGGTCCTGTCCAACAGAGAAATCGCCGCTGCCGGCCACGATAATCTCCGCGGTCTCGACGACTGGCGAGAGATGGATCCGAAGCAACAGCCGACGTATCTCGACAGTGCCGCGCTCGACGAGGTGCTCACCGATCTGCGCAACTCTCCTCCGCTGGTCTTCGCCGGTGAAGCCGATGTGCTCAAGCAGCGGATCGCCGCCGCCTCGCGCGGAGAAGCCTTCGTCCTGGCGGGCGGCGACTGCGCCGAATCCTTCGACGGAGCCCAGGCGGACAAGATCCGGGCTCGTGTGCAGACGGTTCTGCAGATGGCGGCCGTGCTGACCTACGGCGGATCGATGCCCGTGGTGAAGATCGGCCGCATGGCCGGTCAGTTCGCGAAGCCGCGTTCGGCCGATGTGGAGACCCGTGACGGAGTAACTCTGCCGTCGTTCCGCGGCGACATCGTCAACGGCTACGAGTTCACCGAGGAATCCCGCCGACACGATCCGGAACGTCTGCTCAAGGCGTACCACATCTCCGCTTCCACGCTGAACCTCATCCGTGCGTTCACCCAGGGCGGCTTCGCCGATCTGCGATTCGTCCACGACTGGAACCGCGGATTCCTCGCATCGAACCCCGGCTACCAGCGCTACGAGCAGACCGCTGCCGAGATCGACCGTGCCATCCGCTTCATGGATGCCTGCGGAGCCGACTTCGATGCGCTCAAGACCACCGAGTTCTACGCCGCCCACGAGGCGCTGCTGCTCGAATACGAACGTGCACTGACTCGCATCGACTCACGCACCGGTGAAGCCTACGACGTGTCCGGGCACTTCCTGTGGATAGGCGAACGCACCCGCGAGATCGACGGCGCCCATGTCGACTTCCTGTCCAAGGTGCGCAACCCCATCGGCGTCAAGCTCGGACCCACTGCCACGGCTGATGACGCCCTGGCCCTGGCCGAGAAACTCGACCCGGACGCCGAGCCCGGCCGCCTGACCTTCGTCACCCGCATGGGTGCCGGTCAGATCGGTGAGTCGCTGCCGGCTCTGCTGTCGGGAATCGGCGACCGTCTGCCGCATGTGACCTGGGTCTGCGACCCGATGCACGGCAACACGATCACCTCGAACACCGGGTACAAGACCCGCCGCTTCGAAGACGTCATGGCCGAGGTCGAAGGATTCTTCAACGCGCACCGCGATGCGGGCACGATCCCCGGTGGACTGCACATCGAACTCACCGGCGATGACGTCACCGAGATCATGGGCGGGGCCACCGAGATCGACGACGAAGGCCTGCGTCGCCGCTACGAAACCCTCGTCGACCCGCGCCTCAACCACGATCAGTCGCTGGAGATGGCGTTCCAGGTCGCCGAGTACCTCACCCGTCGGCAGTAACCGCCAGCACTGACAAAGCCGGGGGCTCCGCAGAATCTCTGCGGAGCCCCCGGCTTTGTCGTCTGACCGACGGGAATCATCTTCGTCTGACCGACCGTCGTGCCTGACCGACGAGTCCTATTTGTCTTTGTCGTCTTTCTTATCGTCGTCAGGCTTCTTGTCCTTCGAGCTGTCCTTCTCGTCCTTCTTGTCATCCTTCGAGTCGGAGTCTTCCTTCTTCTCCTCGCCCTTGGACACGCGGACGATGATGAGCGAGTTCGCGGGCTTCGCCTCGGTGCTCTTCGGGAACTGCGAGACGACCTTGCCCTTGGGGACGTCGTCGGAGAACACTTCGTCCTTGCCGACGCGGAATCCGCGTTTGGCCAGGGTCGCATAGGCGGCGTCGAAGGTCAGCCCCTCAACGTTGGGAACCGGGATCGGCGCGACGCCCTTGGACACGACGAGATTGATCTTCTCGCCCTTCGACAGCTTGGTTCCGGCTTTCTGCGATGCCGAGATGACGGAGTCCTTGGCGACAGTGTCGCTGTACTTCTCCTCGACCTTGCCGACCTCGAGGTTGACCTTCTTCAGCGCGGCCTCTGCTTCGTCGCGGCTCGTGCCCTCGAGCTTCGGAACCGCGAACTTCTCCTCACCCTTGGACACGACGACCGTGACCGAAGAGTCGGGGGCCAGCTCCGCACCACTGACGGGTTCGGTGCCGATGACAGTCCCGGCGGGAACCTTGTCGTCGAAGACCTCTTTGGGCTCGGCCTTGAGATCGTTGTCCTCCAGCTGCGATGTGACTTCCTCGACGGGCTTGCCCGCCAACTCACCGGGAACGATGGATTTCGGTGTAGGCAGGTTCGCCACCACGAACCAGGCGACCAGAGCGAGGACGGCGACCACGGCGACGAGTCCCGTGAGGACACGACGTCGGCGACGTCGGACGGGAGATGCCCCCGCCGAGGCGGCCGCGGAGCCGACGACCACCGCAGCCTTATCGTTGCGTTCGGAATCCGATTCCTTCGACTCCGGTTCGTCGTCGGCGTCCTCTCGATCACCGGAATCGTCCGAGTCTGCAGGGTCGTCGGCAACACCTGCCGCTTTGGCTCCTGTCGTGTCTGCGTCGGGGGAATCGGAGGCGGCACCGGCACCGGCAACTGCGGCGCCGGCTACTCCGACTCCTGCCGCAGCGACGGCGGCCGCGCCGGCAGCACCGTCCGTGTGGTCGTCATCGTCACGATCGGCGTCATCGTCAGGATCAGAGTCGTCCGATTCGGTACCGTCGACCCCGTCGGCATCGTGGTGGGAAGCTTCCGCGGCAGCCGCCTCGGCGGAGGACTCGTCGTCATCGGCATCGTCGGAATCAGCCGCACCGGTGTCCGCCTCGGTGCCGTCCTCTTCGCCTTCGAGATACGGGATCTCGTCGGTGCGGGAGCGCTTCTCCTTCGGCACCTCTTCGCCGAGGTCGATGCTCGCGGTGAGCACGGGGGAGTGCTCACCGGTGGCGATCTGCGGATCTCCGAGGTCGAGCTCGGCCTCGGACATCTCCGCACGCGCTTCCGCCAAGGCTAAGCGGAATTCGGCGGCATCGGCAGGTCGGTCCTCGGGGTCCTTCGACGTCGCCCACAGCACGAGCGCGTCCAGACGCGGACTCAGGCGGGTGACGATGTCCGACGGCGGCGGAACCGTGTCGTGGACGTGACGGTACGCGACCTGGATCGGTACGTCGTCGGTATACGGCTGAGCACCGGTGAGCATCTCGTAGAACATGATGCCGACCGTGTACAGATCGGTGCGGGAATCTGCTCCGGCTCGGGTGACGAGTTCGGGAGCAACATAGCCGACCGTGCCGATGAGGGTCTTGGTCGTCGTTGCCGTGGTCACGGCTCGGGCCAGACCGAAGTCGGCGAGCTTGACCTGACCGTCGGTGCCCAGCAGCACATTGTCGGGTTTGAGATCGCGATGGATGATCCCGGTCGAGTGCACGGCCTCGAGCGCGGCGAGGATCGCATCGAGGACGACGATCGCCTGTCTGGGGGTGAACGTGCCGCGGTGCTTGAGCTCGCGTCGCAGCGTCACCGACGGCAGGTATTCCATGACGAGGTAGACGATGTCGCCGTCGCGCGCCTGATCGTGGATGGCCACGAGGTTCGGGTGGGTGAGCCGCCCGGCGTTGATGGCCTCCCGGCGGAAGCGTTCGACGAAGGTGTCATCGGAGATGAGGTGCTCGTGCATGACCTTGATCGCGATCTCACGGTCGAGTCGCAGGTCGGTGCCGCGGTAGACCATGGCCATGCCGCCGCGGGCGATCTTGGCATCGATGCGGTAGCGGTCATTGAGCACCGTGCCGATGAGCGGATCTCGGCGGGCGGTCACAGGGCCTCCTCCAAACGCGCACGCTGCAGCTGGACGGCGCGGACGAAGGCCTTCGTCTCCGGCAGCAGTCCGTCGGCGCGAACCGAGCGCAGGTCCTGGTAGTAGCCGGCGATGGCTTCGTTCTCCGATTCGGCGGTTTCGATGAGCCAGCCGAGGATGACGGTGCCGGCGACGATATTGTCTTCGATGTCGAGCAGGTCGAGTCCGCGACCGACGATATCGGACGCCCAGCGACCGGATCGGGGAGTGATCTGCATGATCCCGATCGCGTTGCCGGCCGAGACAGTCGTGTGCTGGAATCCGGATTCCGCGGCGGCGACGGCCTGCATGAGGGCGGAATCGGCGCCGAGTTCGACAGCCAGCGAGGCGACGAGCAGCTTCGCCTGAGCCGGGGCCGGATGGCGGCGGTGCAGCAGAGTGTATTTGTTCAGTCGCGCCGCGTGGAGCACCGAGGGGCGGATGCCCTCGACCTGCGCGCTGGCGGCGACGCGGGGGACGTCGCTCGGCGGTTCTGCCGGGGTGCGACGCGGGCGGGCCTTCGACGGACGCAGCAGGAGGAGTTCGCCGACCGTGATGAACGAATCATCGCCCATGGCGTTGGCCTGCCGCAGGATCGCCGGCGAGATTCCGTGCCGCGCCGCGATCCCCTGCAGGGTGTCACCCGGGGCAACGACATGCGAGGGATCATCATCGGGCAGATCGTTCTTCTCCGGCAGGGACAGGACCTGCCCCCGGTGGAGGTTCTGACGCGGCGAGATGCGGTTAAGTTCGGCCAACGCGGGCACTGAGACGCCGTGTTTGCTGGCCACACCGTAGAGGGTGTCGCCCTGCTTGACTTTGTACGTGCGGCCGCCGTGGGTGACGGGAACGGTGGCACTCGCGGTGCCCGAGATCCACTGCGGACCGGTGCTCGAGGCGGCTGCTTCCTCGTCAGCGTAGCGACGGTCGGATGTGTCCTCGACGCCGTCATCGGACTGATCGTCGGGGACGGCCGATTCTGCTGCGGCGGCGGGGGACCGATCATCAGCGGACGCGGTAGAGCCCGGGGCCGTCATCGTCGCCGAGGCGGCCGATGAATAC
>NZ_QYCP01000077.1 GCF_025506275.1 Brevibacterium permense | reverse complement strand
ATATCAGTGGGCTCTTCGCTCCGCCCGCCCGCCCTGGTAGTTTCGAGGTCCCGGCGCCGCACCGTGCGGTACGCATCCATCGTCTGATCCTCATGCAGCGTTTTGACGATGCAGTAACCGAGTAGCGCCACGATGACCGCGAACGGTAGCGCGGAGAGCATCGCCGCTTGCTGCAGTGCCGCGAGTCCTCCGGCGAAGAAGAGGACCATCGCCGATGTTCCCGTCAGCGCACCCCAGACGGCGAGCACCCATCGGCTCGGTTCGAGCGTGCCGCGAGACGTGAGCATGCTGAGAACGAAAGTGTTCGCATCCGCACCCGAGACGAAGTAGAGAACGACGAGAAGGATCGCGATCACCGAGGTGAGACCCACCAACGGCAGATGTTCGAGGGTCTCGAAGAAGGCCGAGTTCACATCTTCAGCTGCTGCTGCACCGATTCCGCCGTCACCGTCCATGTCGATCTTGATCGCGGTGCCGCCGAAGATCGTGAACCAGACGAAGAAGACGAGACTGGGAATGCCCATGACGCCGAGGACGAATTCGCGGACGGTCCGCCCCTTCGAGATCTTTGCGAGGAAGACTCCGACGAACGCGCCCCAGCTCAGCCACCAGGCCATCATGAAGTAGGTCCAATACTGATACCATTCGACGTCACCCGAGGCCAGAGGTGTGAGCAGACTGACCTTGAAGAAGTCGTTGAGGTACTCACCAGTCGAACGGAAGAACAGGTTGCCGATGAACCCGGTCGGCCCGACGATGAGGACGAAGAGGCCGAGGAAGATCGAGAGCACGGCCGTTGTCTGACTGAGGAACTTGATGCCGCGATTGACTCCGGAGAGTGCCGAGAGCGTGAAGACCACCGTGATGCCGAGGATGATGATGATCTGGACGAAGAGCTCGTTCGGGATTCCGAAGACTCGGTTGAGGCCCTCGCTGATCTGCGAGGCACCGAGGCCGAGCGACGTGGTCGTGCCGAAGAGCGTGGCGATGACGGCGAGAATGTCGATGACATTTCCCAACCAGCCGTCCATTGCCTTGCCGAACAGAGGCCGCAGCATCGGGGAGATCAGCCCGGTGTTGCCTCGCCGGTGAGTCGAGTAGGCGATGGCGAGGCCGAAGACTCCGAACACTGCCCAGGCATGCGGTCCCCAGTCGAAGTAGGAGAATTGCAGGGCGCGTACGGCGGCTTCGTTGGTGCCGGGGTCGGCGAGTCCATGTGGAGGGGTGGTGAAGTGGGTGATCGGTTCGGCCACACCGTAGCTGATGAGGCCGATGCCCATCACCGCGGAGAGAATCATCGTCAGCCAGGCCCAGGTACTGTATTCGGGACGGTCATCGTCGGCGCCGAGTCGGACTCGGCCGAAACGACCGAAACCAAGGTAGACGAGGAGCCCGATGCACCCGAGCGTGAGGACGAGATAGACCCATCCCACCTTCGCGGCGACGGCATCCATGGCCGTGGTCATCGCCGTGGCCATGCCGTCGGGGGAGAGGACTCCCCACAGCGTGAATGCGCCGACACCGAGGATCGAGATCCAGAAGACGCGTCCCGGTCGGTGCCGCATGGCATCGGCATAGCGTATGGCCGGACTCGGCCCGGTCAGCGAGTCGAGACCGCCGCCGGGCAGCTGTGCGCGGTGGTGTCCGCTCCGTTCCCGCCTGTCATCGTCAACGTCGGGATCGTGGTCGGGTTCGGAATACATCAGGACTCCACTTCTTCGTGTGTCGTAGGGAGAGGGCTCGGAAGGTGTTGGAAGCTGCCCTTGTGGGACGAGGTCAGTTGAGGGGGGTGAGATCTTCGCTGTCGAAGAAGCGACCGGCTTTGTAGATCATCGGCTCGTCCTCGGATGCCTCGGCGCTGCGGACACGGCCGATGAAGACCGTGTGGGTCAGTGCCTGGAAGCGCTCCTTGATCTCGACTTCGATCGATGCTGCCGAACCGTCGATGAGTGGAGAGCCGCCAGCACCCTGGTGCCAGTCGAGCTCGGCGAACTTGTCAGCGGCTTTGGACGCGAAGGTGCCGATGGTGTCCCGCTGGTTCCGGCTCATGATGTTGATGCCCATGTGCGTCGAGCGGAAGAGCGCGGGATACGTCGATGAGGTCTTCTGTACGCAGACGAGCACGAGCGGCGGATCGAGGGAGACCGAGTTGTAGGAGTTGACCGCGAGGCCGCGCGGTCTGCCGTCCTCGTCTGTGGTGGTGACGACGGTGACGCCGGTGACGAACTGGCGGTTGAAGGCCTTGAGGGCATCGGCCGAGGGCTCTCCGGAGAGGTCATCGGTGACGACTTCAGGCTGAGCCTCGAATGCCGAGGACAGGGACTTCAAGCCCAGATCGGCGAGGAGCTCGTGCGCATCCCAGGTGACCTCTTCGCGAGCGATCCGGCCCGCTTCGAGGCGGATGAGATTGGAACCATGCGTCGTCACCGACTGCCCTGTGGGCGGAACGTCGTTGAGCGGCTGGGTGAAAGTGCCCTCCGAGTGCCAATAGATCGCGCCCTGGTCGCCTTCGATGAGAATGTGGTCGATCGTCGTTGTGAGGTCGGGGAAGGCGGAGCGGATCTCGTTGATCTCGGCCTTCGTCTCTTCTGCGGTCATGGTCCGACCGGAGTTGGCTGACACTCGCTGGTAGTCGTCGATGAAGAGTGAATCGAGCGCATCGATGCGCCCACTGTCCCAGGCCTCGTGCCACACTGCGCGGATTTCTGTCTTGAGCTGTTCAATCGTGATCTGTTGCATGCCAGATAGCGTAGATAGAGTGTGATGCATTCGTCAATAGGTCGAGAAAAACTCGTAAAACACGCAATATAAGAGAGCTGTTGACATGATTCGATGCATGCAAGTAGATTCCTTGTATGCAACAAACTCGAGAGAAGGACGCATGACAACCACCCCGACACGGTCACAGGAGCCGGACCTCGGAGCACAGGAGCCCAGCTTCGGTCGATTGAATCATTTCGATGAGCTGCCGGCTGATTTCGACGAGCTCGCCTGGCGTCTCGGTGTCCGATCGATCACCGTGCAGCGTGAAGAGATCATCGCCGACGGCGGAGCGTCGCCGGACGCGCCATTGACGCAGGCGGCTGCCATCGCCGTGCTCGCCAATCCTTGGGTGGGCACGGGTACGCAGACCGATCTGGCGCCGGCTGCCGAGCAGGTTGCACCGGTGCTCGCAAAAGTGCTCACCGACAGACTGCTTGACGCGCTCGGGCCAGCTTCTGCAATCGAGGCCTTCGGCAAAGGCGCTGTCGTCGGTGTCGATGGAGAACTTGAGCACGCTGGGGCTCTCATCCACACTCCGTACTTCGGCAATATCATGCGAGAGATGCTTGAGGGCACTTCTGTTCTCTGCTTCGCCGACGGTCGATCGGGCCCTTCGGCATCGATCAAGGTGCCGATGTGGCACAAGACCCACGCCACCTCCCGAGACCACTATCAGACCATCGATCTGCGACTCACAGATGCTCCGAAGGCGGACGAACTCTGTGTGATTGCGGCGGCCTCAACGGGGCCGAGGCCCTTCGCCCGCATCGGCGACCGTCGCACAGACGGTGCTGTGACCACCGAAATCCTGAAAGGACTGACGAAATGAACATTCGCAAGATCACGACGGTGACCGAAGAGATCCTGGCCGAAGGCGGACGGCGAACCGACCCCGTCATCACTGTGGCTGCCGTGGCGGCCGTCATCGAGAACCCTTGGCATGGGCAGGGCTTCGTTGAGGACCTCGGCCCGGGAATCGACGCGACGGCGAGCGAGCTCGGCGCTGTTCTCGCTCCACGGGTCATGGAAGCTCTGGGCGGCACGCTCGAGGCTTATGGCAAGGCCGCGATCGTCGGTCTCTCGGGAGAGATCGAACACGGTTCGGCACTCATCCACACCCTCAAGTTCGGCAACCACTTCCGCGACGCCGCGCAGGCCTCGACTCTCCTGCCGGCTGTGGAGAAGCGCGGCGAGGCCGGAGCTGTCTTCGACATCCCCCTCAAGCACTTCACCGACGCGACGATCCGCTCTCACCACCAGACCTTCGAGTGGAGGGTCGCGGACGCTCCGCACCCCGGCGAGATCCTCATCGCACTTGCAGGCTCAACAGGTGGACGCCCCCAGCAGCGACTCGCTTCGCTCTCGACCGAGCAGTAGGAAACGAGGCGGACGATGCCGACAGACGATGAAGTCCCTGTCGTATTGCTCCACGGGGTCGGTCTCGATCGCATGGTATGGACACGGGTCGAAGCACTGCTGCCCAGCACCGCCTCGGCGATCGACCTGCCCGGACACGGAGCCCAGCCGCCGCTGACCGGACCCACGGACCTGGCGGCGATGGCGTCTGATGTGCTCGCACGGATGCCGGCCGGTCAAGTGCACCTGGTGGGATTCTCCCTCGGCTCGCTCGTCGCCCAGCAGGTCGCGATCGAGGAGCCGAAGCGCGTGCGCAGCCTCACCTGCGTGAGCTCCGTGTGCGCTCGCACGCAGGAGGAATCTTCTGCGGTGCAGGGGCGACTCGAAGGCGCGGAGTCGGACTTCCGCGGCAGCATGGAACGAGCACTCGACCGGTGGTTCCCGGAAGATGAGGAAGGCTCCGAGGCGCTGCGGGACGAGATGCGGCATGTGCTTCTGGCCAACGACCCCGATTCCTACCGCCACGCCTATGCCGTCTTCGCGACGGGCGACCGAGAGCTCGAATCGAAGCTGAATGCGATCACCGCACCGACCTTGGCGATCACTGGCGAACTCGACCCGGGATCGACTCCGGAGATGAGCGAGAGGATCGCGAACCGGATTCCGGACACACGGGTTGCCATCGTCTCTGGCGCACGCCACATGCTGCCCGTCACCCACCCCGAGGTGCTCACCGATCACCTCCGCGCCCTGATCAACCACACAGAAGGGAGTCGATGATGACTACGCGACTCGACCATTTCATCGGAGGGGAGCATCGTGCCCCCGCCGACGGAGAATACCTCGAGAGCACAGACCCTGCGACACTTGAGACGCTCTACAGCTTCGCTCGCGGCACAGGCGCCGATATCGCGCAGGCAGTCGAGGCCGCTCAGCGAGCCTTCGACTCGTCCGCTTGGCAACGGACCACGCCGACGCAGCGAGGGCACCTGCTGCGTCGATTCGGCGACCTCATCGGGCAGAACGCCGAGGATCTCGCCCGTTTCGAGAGTCAGGACAACGGCAAGCTCCTGCGCGAGATGAAGGGTCAGCTGCAGGGCCTGCCCGAATACCTCTACTACTATGCGGGACTGGCCGATAAGGTGCAGGGATCGCAGATCCCGACGAATTCGCCCGAAGTCATCAATTTCACTCAGCGGGAAGCGCTCGGCGTCGTTGGACTCATCACGCCGTGGAATTCGCCGATGACCTTGACGATCTCGAAGCTCGCACCGGCACTGGCGGCGGGCAACACCACGGTCATCAAGCCGAGCGAATACACCTCGCGAACGATTCTGCGCCTGGCCGAACTCGCGGACGAGGCCGGATTCCCCGCCGGTGCCGTCAACGTCGTAACTGGCCTCGGCGCCGAGGCGGGACAGGCCCTCGTCGACGCACCGCAGCTGGCGAAGATCTCATTCACCGGCTCGACCCGGACGGGTTCGGCCATCGCCAAGTCCGCGGCCGGCCGCTTCATCGGATCGACGCTCGAACTGGGTGGAAAGTCTCCGAACATCGTCTTCGACGATGCGAATGTGTCCAATGCGGCGATGGGCGTCATCGCCGGCATCTTCGCCGCAGCCGGACAGACCTGCATCGCCGGATCTCGAGTCTTCGTCCAGCGCGGGGTCTATGACGAACTGCTCGAAAAGGTCACTGCTCGGGCGGCATCGATCGTCATCGGCGATCCCATGGCCGAGGACACCGAGCTCGGACCGCTCGCCTTCGCGGCTCAGCGTGACAAGGTCGAGGAGTACGTCCGCCTCGGCGAGGGAGAAGGGGGACAGATCGCCTACGGCGGCAATCGTCCCGATGTCGGTCTGCCCGGGTACTTCTTCGAGCCGACCGTGCTCACGGAGACGACGAACGATATGCGCATCTGCCAGGAGGAGATCTTCGGGCCGGTCGCCGCGATCATGCCCTTCGACACCGAGGATGAGGTCCTCGGGCTGGCCAACGACACCGAATACGGATTGGCTGCCGGGGTGTGGACGCAGAACCTCGCCCGTGGGATGCGGATGTCGCAGCGTCTAGATGCTGGCACCGTGTGGATCAACATGTATCGGGCGATGTCGCCGATGTCTCCTCGGCAGGGATTCAAGAACTCCGGGGTCGGAGTCGAACACGGTCTTGAGTCGATGCACGAGTACACCAGGCTCAAGAGCGTATGGATCAACACCGATGAAGGCCCGGTTGCAGATCCCTTCGTGCTGGGCAGGTGAGACGATGCCCCTCATCGATATCTCGATCGCGAGAGGGCGCACTCCCGAACAGCTGCGCGCCCTCATCGCCGGCGTCCATGAAGCTGCCGCATCCACGACGGGAGCCGCCGACGAGAACATCACAGTGATCGTCCGCGAAGTCGAGAAGGATCTCTGGTCGCGTACGAACACCACTATCGCCGAACGCGAGAGCGGCGTATCCGGTGCGCAGGCCAGCGCCGGCTGAGTATCGCCTCGTCGATCACACATCACTGAAGTACATGTCGGAGGCACGGAGGCCTCCGCTGGGAAAGGAACCATCATGCGCTTTTCACTCTTCCTGCACATGGAACGCTGGGACGACTCGATCAGCCCTCAAGAGCATTGGAAGAACCTCGTCGAGCTCGTCAAGATCGCCGAAGCCGGAGGTTTCGGCACTGTCTGGATCGGCGAGCACCATTCGATGGAGTACGTCTCCTCGCCGAGTCCGATGCCGCAGCTGGCCTACTTGGCCGCCGAGACGTCGACGATCCGACTGGGATCTGGCACGATCATCGCCCCGTTCTGGCATCCGCTGCGTGCAGCCGGCGAAGTCGCTCTGCTCGATGTGCTCAGCGGCGGCCGGGCCGAGGTCGGCATCGCCCGCGGTGCCTACCAGTTCGAGTTCAACCGCATGGCCGGCGGCATGCCCGCAGCCGACGGCGGCGAATATCTGCGTGAACTCGTTCCGGCGATGAAGGAACTGCTCCAAGGTGACTACGCCCATGAGGGCAAGCATTGGCGGTTCCCCGTCTCCACAGCCGTGCCGAAGCCGGTGCAGACCCCGACTCCTCCGATCTGGCTGGCCGCCCGCAGCCCCGAGACTCACGACTTCGCCGTCGCCAACGGCTGCAACGTCCAGGTCACGCCGCTGATGAAGGACGACCGTGAGGTCGAAGACCTGATGAACAAATTCAACACCGCGGTCGCTGCCCATCCCGAGGTCGAGAAGCGCCCCGAGATCATGGTGCTGCGCCACACCTACGTCCATTCCCCGGAGGAGCCGGACGGTTGGAAGGTGGGTGCCGCCGGAGTGAACAAGTACTATCGGACGTTCTCGTCGTGGGCCTTCGGGAAGAAGGACCCCGTCGACGGATTCCTCGATCCGACCCCGGAAGAGAACTTCGCCGACCGCCCCGAATTCGAGCTCGAATCGCTGCACAAGTCGGCGATGATCGGCACCCCCGCAGAGGTGACCGAACGCATCCGCCACTACGAGGAGCTCGGTTACGACGAGTACAGCTTCTGGTCGGATAATGCGCTCAGCCATGATGAGAAGAAAGCGTCACTGCGGCTCTTCATCGACGAGGTGGTTCCGAACTTCCAGTGAGGTGGCTAGTTCGCCTGACGAGGGATGACAGCGGGGCCGGGAAACACGGAGTTTCCCGGCCCCGCTGTCGTGAGTCAGAGACGGTGTTGGACCTGTTCCCGAGTGGTCAGGAGTCGCGCTCGAGAGACAGGGTGGTGCGTGTCTGAGGGACGAGGAGCTCTTGGGTCGAGGCGAACACGTGCGCACGCATCGTCGTCTCGGCACCGAACGGGTCCTTGTCCTTGATCATCGTGAGGATCTGGCGATGCTCTCTGCTCGAGTCCACAGCTCTGCCCGGATGTTTGAGAGTCTTGCGCACGAGCCTGAAGTACGCGAGCTGATTCATCAGGCGAGCGTACTGCTCGACGAGTTTGTTGTTGTCCGCACCGTCGACGAGGGTCTGATGGAAATCCTGAACCTGCGAAGCGTAGGTATCTGTGTCTCCCGCATTCGACGACACCTCGGATGCTGCGACGATCTCCTCGAGGTCGTCGAGTTCCGGGCAGGGCCCACGGCGAGCCATCAGCGCGGCGGCCAGGCCCTCGAGGACCTCCTTGAGTTGGAAGAGCTCGACGATCTCGCGTCGGTTGGGCTCGCGGATGAAGGTGCCGACCTTGGGGCGGATTTCGATGAGGCCCTCGAGCTGGAGCTGTTTGAGGACTTCTCGGATCGGGGTCCGACTGACGTCGAACTCCTGTGCGAGGGAAACTTCGGAGAGTGGATTTCCCGGTTCCAGTTCGCCGCTGGTGATCTTCGACCGGATACGCTCGAGAAGCGTGGGTGGCGGGGAATCGGGAGAATTCTGCATAGCCCGATGCTATGTTGCATGCATCAAAAGGGTCAAGGCGAGTGTGGTTGATCTCCGAGTTCGGCCGTAATGGCAATGATTTCTTTGGCTGGGACCAAGGCTTGAGTGCATCAACACACGACTGCGTAGCGAATTCTGCCATGCAAGTTATGTCACTTGGGTGCTCTCTTTTCGTTCATGGGGCACAAAACAGTGGTCGCAACCGGATACTCAGGAGGTCCTGAAAGTATCCGATTGCGACCACTTCTCACAGTTTCACCCGTCTTTCGGCCATGAGAAGCTCGGGCTCAGTGTGAGGTCTGAGAGCCTCAGGCAGAGATGAGGCCGTGCGGGTCGAGGACGAACTTCTTCGCCACGCCCGAATCGAAGTCCGCATAGCCTTGCGGGGCATCCTCGAGCCGGATCGGTGTCGCATTGACGTTCTTCGCGATCGAGACCTTGTCGTGCAGGATCGCCTGCATCAACCCGCGGTTGTACTTCATCACCGGGCACTGGCCGGTCACGAACACATGCGACTTCGCGAATCCGAGGCCGAAGCGCATCGACAGCGACCCTTCCTTCGCCGCCTCATCGGGCGCGCCCGGATCGCCGGTGACATAGAGGCCGGGAATGCCGAGGCTGCCGCCGGCCCGGGTGATGTCCATGAGCGAGTTGAGCACCGTCGCCGGCGCCTCGTGGCTGGCGTCCTTGCCGTGTCCGCGAGCCTCGAAGCCGACGGCGTCGATTCCGCAGTCGACTTCGGGCTCGCCGAGGATCTGCTCGATCTGGTCCTTCGGGTCACCCTTGGACACGTCGACCGTCTCGCACCCGAATCCGCGGGCCTGAGCCAGTCGATCCTCGTTGAGATCGCCGACGATGACGCAGGCCGCACCGAGCAGAATCGCCGAGGTGGCCGCGGCGATTCCGACCGGACCCGCACCTGCGACGTAGACCGTCGAGCCCACCCCGACACCGGCGCTGACGGCACCGTGGAAACCGGTGGGGAAGATGTCGGAGAGCATCGTCAGGTCGAGGATCTTCTCCATTGCCTGGTCTTTGTCCGGGAACTTCAGGACGTTCCAGTCGGCATAGGGCACGAGCACGTATTCGGCCTGGCCGCCGACCCAGCCGCCCATGTCGACATAGCCGTACGCCGAACCCGGGCGGTCGGGATTGACGTTGAGGCAGATGCCGGTTTTGCCTTCCTTGCAGTTGCGGCAACGGCCGCATGAGATGTTGAACGGTACAGACACAAGGTCGCCGACCTTGACGAACTCGACGTCCCGGCCGACTTCGACGACCTCGCCGGTGATCTCGTGGCCGAGTACGAGGCCCTCCGGGGCAGTCGTACGGCCCCGGACCATGTGCTGGTCGGAGCCGCAGATGTTCGTCGCCACCGTTTTGAGGATGACACCGTGATCGACCTTGCGGCCGACGTTCGCAGGGTTGACCCCGGGTCCGTCCTTGAGGACGAATTCCGGGTATTCGGTGTCGATGACCTCGACCTTCCCGGGACCTGCGTAGCTGATTGCCTTATTGCTCATCGTTGAGCCTCCATGTGTGTGAAACGCGGGAGTTCGACATGTGAGTGCGGCGATCGGGAGTCCGTCGACATCACTGACATATCAGTCTGACATCAGACTTAGATGCAGTCTCGCTGTCGTGAGAGAGCTCTGTCAAGCCCCCGTTCGAGGAAAGCTTCTGAGGTGGGAGAGCGGAGACACTTCTTCGCGAGGCTCGAGGGCTGTCGACGTGCGGCGGTGCGTCAGGAGTCTTCACGCAGGCGGGTCGAGAGGATGTACTGGGAGGTTGTCCGCAGATGCTGCAGGGAATCGCGGATGAGAGGCGACCGGCGGCTGCCTGCCCGCATGGCGGCGATGATCTTTCGGCTCAGTCGGCCGGACCCGGTCAGGCGAACACGGCTGACGTTGTCTTCGCCGGCGAGGCTCGCGAGTCGCGGCAGCAGGCTGACCCCGATGCCTGCCCCGACGAGGGCTGCCGAGGTCTCCCACTCGGCTGACTCGTGTGCTACCGATGGGGTTACTCCCGCCGCCGTGAAAGCAGCGATGAAAAGCGAGTGATAGGGCGATCCCGGGCCTGCTGTGATCCACTCCTCTCCCGCGAGTTCGCTCAGCGTCACCGATTCCCGACCTGCGACTGGGTGATCGGAGGGCACCATGACGTCGAGCGGGTCGTCGAGGAGGTCGACGCTTTCGAAGCGCGTATCCTCTTCGACCTGCACATGGCCCTGCATGGACACGATGACGGCCAGATCGATGCGCTCGGCGACGAGCAGTTCGAAGCAGCGGGTCGGGCTGGCCTCGACCACGTGGACGCGGACCTCCGGTCGGCTGGTGCGCAGCTTCGCGGCCAGGGGTGCCAGGAGGTTCGACGAGGCAGTCGAGAATCCTCCGATGCCGAAGCGAGTCGGAGCTTGGTCTCCGGCACTCAGGGCGCCGGCCCGGATGTCCTCCCACACCGCTGACAATGCATCCGACCGGCGCACCAGGTAGCGGCCGGTCGACGTCAGTCGCAGGCCGCGTCCGTCCTTGGCGAGCAGCGTCATGCCCAGGGAGCGCTGCAGGTCCCGAAGCTGCCCGGACACCGCCGATGAGGAGTACCCGGTGAGCTCTGCGGTGGCGGCGATGGTGCCGCATTCGGCAAAGGTGCGCAGGGTGGTCAGGCGCGGATCGATCATGCGCACAATTATGCAGTAGATCCGCAGAATATATAACGAAATCTCGCGCTTTTTCTGTAGGGTGATCCTCGCTAGTGTGACTGTCGAGATCGTTCCGGCAGCACACGGTTTCCGCGGTCTCCGCCGAGGATTTCGCCCCTTCCGCCGGTGGACCGCTGCAGGCAGACATCAAGGGAGATGAGCATTGACAGCTACCAATCTGGCACCGACGAAGAAGGGCTTCCCCGCGGGATTCACCGAGGAGAAGCTCGACGAGACCCGCATCCGACTCGCCACGCGTCGGACAGGCTTCTCGCTCGAAGCTCCGTTCTACACGGATCCGAACCTCTTCAATCTCGACATGCAGGCCATCTTCGGTCAGCACTGGGTCTTCGCGTGCAGCGTCGCCGAGATCCCCGAGCCGGGTGACTATGTCACGCTCGACTACGGTCCGTACTCCCTCATCGTCCTGCACAACGACGACGGCGGCGTCAACGTCCTCCACAACGTCTGCCGCCACCGCGGGGCACGAGTCCTCACCGATCCGCAGGGAACGACGGGCAACCTCGTCTGCGGCTACCACTCGTGGACGTACTCTCCCGAGGGCGACCTCATCCACGCCTCGGCGCCGGGGGAGATGACCTTCGACAAGTCCTGCTATGCGCTCAAGCGCGCGCACGGGAAGATCGCCGCCGGTCTCGTGTTCATCTGCCTGGCCGAAGAGCCGCCGACGGACTTCCACGAGACCGCGAAGATCTTCGAGCCCTATATCGCCCCTCATGAGCTGGCGAAGACGAAAATCGCCTATCAGCAGAACATCGTCGAAGAGGGCAACTGGAAGCTCGTGATGGAGAACAATCGCGAGTGCTACCACTGCGATGGCCACCCGGAGCTCGCCTGCTCGCTGTTCCCAACATGGGGCCTGACCGACGAGACGATCCCGCCGCACCTCGAAGACGTCTGGGACCGCAACCAGCAAGCGCAGGCCTCCCTCGAATACCGCTGCCGTCGCTACGGCCTGCCCTATGAGGTCGTCGAAGAACTCGACACCCGGGTCGGCGGCATCCGCATCTCCCGCGAATCGCTCGACGGAGCGGGGGAGTCCTTCTCGGCAGACGGGCGCCGACTGTCGAAGAAGCTGCTCGGCGACCTGCCGGACTTCCGCCTCGGCCGCTGCTCGATGCATCTGCAGCCGAACTCCTGGTTCCACCTCCTCGGTGATCACGTCATCACCTTCGCGGCATTCCCGATCAGTGCCTCCCAGACACTTGTGCGCACCACGTGGCTCGTCGCCGACGACGCCGTCGAAGGCGTCGACTATGATCTTGAAACCCTCACGCACACGTGGAAGCAGACGAACCTGCAGGACAAGGCCTTCGTCGAACTCTGCCAGCAGGGAGCGGCGAGCCCGTTCTATGAGCAGGGCCCGTATATGAAGAGCGAGTACCAGGTCGAGGCCTTCATCAACTGGTACGTGCAGCGGATGCGGGAGCACGTCGGATGAGATCCTCCGCTGTGCCCGCGCTGCCGCTGGCTCAGCGGGTGCGCGGACTGGAGATGCCCTGGAACCGCGTGCTCTCGAGCGCCTCGGAGCCGGCCGGAGCCGCCACCGCCCTGGGTCCGTGGCACCCGCAGGAGTTCGCCGCCGAATGCGTGGAGACCATCCCCGAGGCGGGAGGGATGATGGTCTTCGTCTTCCGCCGCATGGACGGTGCGCCCCTGGCGTTCCGGTCGGGGCAGTACATCAACATCGACTTCCCCATCGACGGACCCGATGCCGAGCCGGTGTCGCGCAGCTATTCGATCTCCTCGGCCCCTACCGAGCCGTGGACGTTCTCGATCACGATCAAACGCGACCCCAAGGGAAAGGTGTCGCCCTGGGCACATGACCACCTCCGCCCCGGCACTGTCCTCGACATGCTCGGCCCGGTCGGTGCGTTCCACCTCGCAGATTACGACCGGCGAGCACGGTTCCTGCTGCTCGCGGCCGGGTCCGGCATCACTCCGCTGATGTCGATGGTCCGCACCGTCCACTCGCTGCCCGGCCAAGCCGATGTCGTCCTCCTCTACCACGGGGCGGCGCCCGATTCCTTCGCCTTCTCCGAGGAACTCGATTTCCTCGCGAACGTGGATTTCCGGATCAAGGTCATCTACTGCCTCGGCGATCGGGAATGCGGCGACGAATGGGAGGGACGGACGGGACGCCTGTCGGCGTCGCTGCTCGAGGAGCTCGTCCCCGACGCCAACGGGCGGCAGGTCTTCGCCTGCGGGCCGGAGGGGTACCTCAATTCGGCGACCGAGCTGCTGCGCACCGTCGGTGTCGACGACACCTCGGTGTTCATGGAGTTCTTCTCCGGCGACCGTGAGATCCGTGCCGAATACGCCGAGGAAGTCGCCATCGCCGGTGAGATCGCCGAGGAGATCGCGGCGACGACCGAGGAGTACTTCGAGTCCCAGCCGGCCGCGCTCGACATCTATGAACCGGAGTACGACGCTGACGGCCCGGTCGAGGCCGTCGGGGCACCGACCGAAGCCGTCGATGCCGAGGCGGTCGTGCCGGTCGAGGACGAGGTCGAGATCGAGGTCGTCGGCGTCGCCGATGAGAACCTCGCCGAGGCAGAGCCCGGATCCGCGTCCGACGCTGGGACCGCGGTACCGGCCGGGGACGGGGCGGCCGCCTTGGCGGTGGAGTCGGTCGACGATGACGAAATCGCCGTCGTCAACCCGGCCGCACTGCCTACTGTGGGGCAGGGTGAGCACACGATGTCGTTCGTGCGCACCGGCCTCAACGTCTGCGTCGGGGAGGACGAAACGGTCCTCCAGGCCGCGCGGAAGGCGGGGGTGAAGATCCCCGCGAACTGTCAGGAGGGCATGTGCGGATCCTGCAAGGTCGTCAAGCTCGACGGCGATGTCGAAATGAACCATCAGGGCGGCATCCGCGCCCGAGAGATCGATGCGGGCAAATTCCTGCCCTGCTGCTCGACGGCGAGGACCGACCTCGTCATCGATGCCTGAACCGGGCGCTGACTACCATATTCGTTCGGTGAGTCGAAGGAGACCACATGACACAGCAGAAGGACATCGACGGCATCGAGCCGGTCCGTCGTGATGCTTTCGCGCAGCGGACCGATACCGGGCGGATCTCGATAGACGAGGCCCCGCTCAACCGGCTCGTGCTCCTCGTCGCGGTTGCGGCCTTCGGTGGGATCTTCATCGACGGCTACATCCTCGGCGTCATCGGCGGTGCCGTCGCTCCGGCGGCCGCGGAGCTGGGACTGTCGGCGCTGGGGCAGGGGCTGATTGCGGCGAGCGCGCTCATCGGCATCTTCGTCTCCGGCCTGTTCTTCGGACGGATCGCCGACCGCTATGGACGCAAGCGGGTGTTCTTCTGGAACCTCGTCGGCTTCGTCGTCGTCTCGCTGGCCCAGCTCTTCGTCGTCGGCACATGGGACCTCGTGGCCATGCGGCTGCTGCTGGGCCTGCTCATCGGCGTCGAATACGCGGTCGGCACCGCCCTGCTGGCCGAATTCACCCCGCGCCGTCACCGCAGCGTCCTGCTCGGGTCGATCGCGGCGTTCTGGTTCATCGGGTTCATCTCGGCGTTCGTCGTCGCCCACGTCTGGGACGCGGATTCGTGGCGGATGCTCCTGGCCAGCAGTGCGGTGCCGGCCCTGGTCGTGCTCATCCTGCGTATGGCTCTGCCCGAATCGCCGAGGTGGCTGCAGGCACAGGGACGCACGACCGAGGCCCAGGCGATCGTCTCCGCTCATTACGGCCCGCAGTATGGACTGCCTCTGGCACCGACCGAGGTCGCCAGGACCCGTCTGCGCGACTTCTTCCGCGAGAATGACCACCGCACGGTGATCTACTCCGGACTGTTCTGGTTCTGCCAGGTCGGTCCGCTGTTCGCGATCTTCACGTTCATCGTTCCGGTGCTCGAGGACCTCGGACTCAACAGCGGATTCTCCACGGATCTGCTGATGAACGGGCTCCAACTCCTCGGTGCCGGTGTGGGACTGTGGCTGCTGCCTCGACGCACCTTCGTCAACTGGACCTTCGCGCTCATGGTGGTTCTGCTCGTCTTCCTCGGCGGATGGGCCGAGCTGCCGTCATTGGTCGTGCTCATCGTCTTCGGGGCTTTCGTCCTGATCATCACGGCGTCGAACAGCATCCAGTACGTCTATCCGCCGGAGATGTTCACCACCCGGTTCCGCAGCACCGGCGTCGGCTACGCCGCGGCATTCAGCCGAGTCGGTGCGGCCGGAGCCACCTACCTCTTCCCGGTCACGCTCGAACACCTGGGAGTTTCGAGCACCCTGCTCATCGCGGCGATCTTCCCTCTGGTCGGGTTCATCGCTTCGCTCTTCTGGGCACCGGAAACCAAATACTCCGCATTGGACGACTGAGCCCCGCTCCGGCGTCTGCTGCGACAACAGCCTCTACCACCGTTAACAACAAGGAGTACTCAGTGCCGATCTCATCACCACGAGTCGTCATCATCGGAGCCGGCATCGTCGGCGCCAACCTCGCCGACGAACTCGCGCAGCTGGGCTGGACCAACACCCTCGTCATCGAACAGGGCCCGCTGAACATCCCGGGCGGTTCGACCTCGCACGCACCGGGACTCGTCTTCTCCTCGAACGCGTCGAAGTCGATGACCGAATTCGCGCAGTACACGATCGAGAAGCTCACCTCGCTCAAGGACGCCGACGGGCGCGGATCATTCCTGCCCGTCGGAGGCCTCGAGATCGCCACCACCGAGGATCGGCTGCAGGATCTGCACCGTCGAGCCGGATGGAACCACTCCTACGGCGTCGAAGCCGACGTCATCGACGCCGATGAGTGCGCGAAGCTCTTCCCCATGCTCAACCGGGACATGGTCCACGGCGGTCTGCTCACCCCGGGTGACGGGCTCGCGTTGGCGGCGAAGGGCACTCAGATCGTCATCGACCGTGCCCGTGCCGCAGGGGTCGAATTCCGTGATCGGACCGCGGTGACCGATATCGAGACCACAGGCGGTCGCGTCAGCGCTGTGATCTGCGGCGATGACCGGGTTCCCGCCGATATCGTCGTCTCCTGCGCCGGATTCTGGGGACCGAAGATCGGTGAGATGGTCGGCACCTCGATCCCGCTGCTGCCCTTGGGCCACCAGTTCGCCTGGACCACCGAGGTGCCCTCGCTCATCGGCAAGAACGAGACGCCCGCCGGGGCACAGGCCCCGATCCTGCGCTACCAGGACAAGGACCTGTACTACCGCGAATGGGGCGAGCGGATCGGCATCGGCTCCTATGCCCACCGGCCGATGCCCGTCGACCTCGACACACTGCAGACCTACTCACCCGACGAGATCACCAGCGAACGGATGCCCTCGAGCCTGGAGTTCACTCCGGACGACTTCGCCCCCGAGTGGGAGGCGACGAAGACTCTGCTGCCCGAACTCGCTCAGACTCAGATCCAACGCGGCTTCAACGGCATCTTCTCGTTCACCCCGGACGGCGGTTCGCTGGTCGGACAGTCCCGTCAGGTCGACGGATTCTTCGTCGCCGAGGCGGTGTGGGTGACTCATGGTGCCGGCATCGCCCGTGCCGTGGCCGAGCTCATCGCCGAAGGACGATCGAAGACCGATCTGTCAGGCATCGATCTCAACCGTTTCGAGGACGTGCAGACATCAGCGGACTACGTCAGCGAGACCTCCCAGCAGAACTTCGTCGAGATCTACGACATCATCCATCCTCTGCAGCCACGGGTCTCCCCGCGTGACCTGCGCTCGAGCCCGTTCCGGAGGCAGCAGGAGGAACTCGGTGCGTTCTTCCTCGAGACCTCCGGTTGGGAGCGGCCGCACTGGTTCGACGCGAATGCTGCCCTGCTCGAGGAAATGCCGTCCGAGTGGGCGGCGCCGGAACGGGACGCCTGGGCGGATCAGTTCCATTCGCCCATCGCCGCAGCCGAAGCGTGGAAGACGCGCACCTCGGTGGCGATGTTCGACATGACCCAGCTCAAACGCTTCGAGGTCACCGGCCCCGGTGCCGGCGAACTGCTGCACGGAATGACCACCTCGTCGATGCTGCGCAAGCCGGGAGCGGTCAGCTACACGCTGCTGCTCGACGAAGCCGGCGGCATCACGAGCGACATCACCGTCGCGATCCTGGACGAAGAGACCTACCAGGTGGGGGCGAACTCGAACATCGACCTCGCCGCCATCTCACGGGCGGCCAGGCACCAGTCCGCCGCCGACCCGTCGAAGTGGGTGACCGTGCGCGAGACAACGCCGGGAACCTGCTGCATCGGTCTGTGGGGACCTCTGGCCAGGGACGTCATCGCCAAGGTCACCGATGAGGACTTCAGCGACGCCGGACTCAAATACTTCCGAACCAAGCCCGCGGTTCTCGGGGGAGTGCCGGTCACGGCGATGCGTCTGTCCTATGTCGGCGAACTAGGCTGGGAGATCTACACCTCGGCGGACCTCGGGTCGCGACTGTGGGACGTGCTGTGGGAAGCCGGTGAGGAATTCGGCATCATCGCCGGGGGCCGCGAAGCCTTCAACTCCATGCGCCTGGAGAAGGGTTTCCGATCCTTCGGCACCGATATGACCAGCGAACACGAACCGGTTCAGGCCGGTCTCGGCTTCGCCGTGAAGGCTTCGAAGACCGACGACTTCACCGGCAAGGCCGCGCTGGAGTCGAGGGCCGCAGCCGCGACGACGAAGCTGACCTGCCTCACCCTCGACGTGCCCTCTGACGTGGTGCTCGGCAAAGAGCCGGTGTACGTGGTCGGTGGGTCGGGTGTCGCGGACGGCGAGGCCGCCTCGGCGAAGTCGGACGGATCGGTCGGTTCGGGTGTCGCGGACGGCTACGTCACCTCGGCGGCGTATGGATACTCCATCGGGAAGTCGATCGCCTACGCCTGGCTGCCGAACACTCTGTCGGTCGGTGACGCCGTGGAGATCGAATACCTCGGGCGCCGCCTGCCGGCCACAGTCACCGCCGAGCCGCTCTTCGACCCGGAGATGACGCGCTTGAAGGGGTGATGGCCGCGGCTCTCTGGCGGGGCACGGGCTGAGCGGACGAACCGGAGTCGAGCCGCCTGCCTGTGCCAGCGTCGAATCAACTGCCTGTGCCAGCCGAACTCAGGTCGCAGTCGGATACTTGGCCCGAACTTAGGTCGCTAACGGACATTTCTGGAGCTCAGAGATGTCCGTTTGCGACCTATATTTCGGTTCTAAGGTCCGATTGCGACCCCCGTTTCGGAGGTGGGAGTGCGAAAGCTCTGCGCAGCAAAGGTTTGGGGCCGAACGGATGTTCCATATGGTGGATTTTCTTTGACCAGCTTGTGGGACCGGGAAAGTATGAGAGGACAGTGCTCGTTCCGCAGAGCCCGGTACCCGAAGGAGTGTCCATGTCCTCACCTGCGATCATCGGCTGGTCCCACGGCAAGTTCGGACGATCCGAATCACCGCTGCCCCAGATGATGGCCGACGTTGCCCGCGACGCCATCGCCGAGGCGGGACTGGAACCGGCCGACATCGACGTCATCCACGTCGGCGTCTTCAACAACGGACTCTCCCGCCAAGGCTTCGAAGCCGCACTGCCGGGCACCGTGTTCCCTGAACTCGCCCGCACGCCCGCCCACCGGCACGAGAACGCCTGCGCCACCGGTTCCGCCGCGATCTTCGCAGCCCACGACTCCATTGCCGCCGGCCGCCACAGGACCGCCCTGGTCATCGGCGCCGAACGCATGACCCAGGCTTCCGGCCACGACGTCAACGAAGTCCTGCTCAGCGCCAGCTTCCGGGAAGAGGAAGAGCACTTCAAATCCTTCGCCGGAGTCTTCGGCGAGATCGCCCGCCAGTACTTCGACCGCTATGGCGACCACTCGGAGACACTGGCCAAGATCGCCGCGAAGAACCACGCCAACGGATCGCAGAATCCGCTCGCCCATATGCAGAAGGACCTCGGCTTCGAGTTCTGCAACACTGTGAGCGAGAAGAACCCGTACGTCGCCGAACCCCTGCGCCGCACCGACTGCTCGATGGTCTCCGACGGGGCCGCGGCCCTGGTCCTGGCCGCCGAGGATGTCGCCGCCTCCGCACCCCAAGCCGTGACCTGGAGAGGAATGGGCAACGCCAACGACGTCCTGCCGCTGTCCCAACGTGACCCGCTCGAGATGGCCGGCGCCCGCGCCGCTATGGAGCAGGCGCTCACAGCCGCCGGCATCGGCATCGACGACCTCGACTTCCTCGAGACGCACGACTGCTTCACCATCGCCGAACTCCTCGAATACGAAGCCTTCGGACTCGCCGCCCCCGGCCAGGGTCACACCCTGCTCGACGACGGTGCCACCGAGGTCGGCGGCCGCCTGCCCGTCAACCCCTCCGGCGGACTCAAGGCCAAGGGCCACCCCATCGGCGCCACCGGTGTGTCCATGCACGCCCTCGCCGCCGCACAGCTGACCGGCCGCTCGCCCGGCATCCAGATCGAGACCCCGGAACTCGCCGGAGTCTTCAATATGGGCGGTGCCGCCGTGTCGAATTTCGCCTCCGTCCTCGAACGCATCCGCTGATGCGCGCCATCTCTCAGACGTCCCCGGCGAAGGACTTCACTCCCACGCCTCGGCGCGGGGTCAACGTGTCCCACTTCCTCACCCAGACCGCCCGCCGGATCCCCGACCGCCTCGCCGTCGTCGACGACGATCACGGGCAGCGCTGGACCTGGGCCGAACTTGACGCTCGCGCCGAAGCGCTCGCCGCTGCCCTCCAAGCCGGCGGCGTCGACCGCCGCGACACCGTCCTCCTCGTCTCGGCCAACCACGCCGAGGTGATCCAGTCCTTCTGGGGCATCCTGCGCTCCGGTGGCGTCATCGCCCCACCGAACGCGGCCCTGTCGACCGAGGAGCTGCTCGGCATCAGCGCCGAGGTGGCCCCCGCCGCCGTAATCGCCGACCGTGCCCACACCGACTTCGTCACCGCCTTCAAGGACTCCGGCTTCACCGGTCCCGTCTACTGGATCGGAGAACTGCCCACGGCGCAGGCGGCAGCCGCACCGGCAGAGGCCGTCGACTCGACAGTCGACGAGGACGACCCCTGCTGGTACTTCTTCACCTCCGGGTCGACCGGGCGACCCAAGGCCGCGACGTTTACGCACCGCCACCTCGGCGCGGTGCTCATGAATCACCGCTGCGATCTTTTCCCTAACGAGGACGAGACGGGGGCGTCCCTCGTGCTCGCGCCGCTGTCGCACGGGGCGGGCATCCACATGCTCGGGCAGGTCTTCGGCGGTACTCCGTCGATCATCCACCCGGGCGGCAAGCCCAGCGTGGAGTCCCTGTGGCCGGCGATCGACGCCTACGGAATCACGAACGCATTCACCGTCCCGACCATCCTCAACCGCATCGCCTCCGGTTACCCGTTGGGCCGCGGACCCGAAGACCACACCCTCGAGCGCGTCATCTACGCCGGAGCCCCGATGCTCGCAGCCGACCAAGCCCGGGCGCTCGAGAGGCTCGGGCCCTGCCTCGTCCAGTACTTCGGACTCGCCGAGGTGACCGGAGCGATCACGATCCTCCGCCCCGAAGACCACGGAGCCATCCCCGTCGACGATGCCGGAATCGGCACCTGCGGCCGCGCCCGCACCGGGGTCGAGATCGTCATCGTCGACGAGACCGGCGCTCAACTGCCCGCTGGTGAGCAGGGCGAAGTCTGCGTGGCCGGGCCGACCGTGTGCGCCGGCTATCTCGGTCGCCCCGATGCGAACGCCGAATCCTTCGCCGGAGGACTCTTCCACACCGGCGACGTCGGCTACCTCGACGAACGCGGGTACCTGTTCCTCACCGGCCGCAAGTCCGATATGTACATCTCCGGCGGTTCGAACGTCTACCCCCGCGAGATCGAGGAGCTCCTTCTTACAGACACCGAGGTGGCCCAGGCCGTCGTCGTGGGCGTGCCCGACCCGCAGTGGGGCGAGATCGGCGTGGCCGTCATCGAGCGAGCGACATCGATCGGGAACGAAGGTGCCGGCGATGGAGGTGCCGGTGGCGCCGAGGCCGATGCGGATGAACTGGCCGAACGGCTGACCGCGCTGTGCAAGTCGGGGCTGGCGAAATACAAGGTGCCCAAGGAGATCCACTTCGTCGAGACCATGCCGGTCACCGCCTACGGCAAACTCGCACGCAAGGAACTCAAGGCCGAATACTCCCAAGGACGGGGCAGCGCACGATGAACACGACAGGGACGGCAGCCGTGTCAGTGCCGACAGGTAGGTTAGTCGGCACGACGATCATGGCCATCGGCTGCGGCACTCCGGACGGGGAGGTGAACAACGGCTTCGCTGCGGCGATAGGATTCCTGCGCGAGGGGGCGAAGGTCTGCATCGTCGACCGCGACCCGAGGGCGCTTGACGAAGCGACACGGGCCCTCGCCGAGGCGGCCGCTCAGGCCGACTCGAACGGGGCGGACACAGCCGGGCGGGGCCACCTCGGTGGGGTTGATCTCGACGCTCAGCTGACCACGGTCGTCGCCGATGTCGGCGACGAAGACTCCCTGGCCGCGGCGTTCGCGCACTGCGCCGACCGCCTCGGCGGGCCCACCGTGCTCCACTACAACGTCGGCATCGTCGTCAACGGGGGAGTCGACGAACTCGACACCGACGGCTTCCGGCGCGCCCTCGACATCAACCTCACCGGAGCGTTCTCCGCGATCAAACATGCTCTGCCGCATATGCGCGCGGCCGGGCACGGGTCGATCATCACGGTGTCCTCGGTCGGCGGCATGCGCTACATGGGGTATGACTACCCGGCGTATGCGGCGTCGAAGGCCGGGCTCATCGAACTGACGAAGGTCGTCGGCGCGCAGTATGCCTCTGAAGGCATCCGTGCGAACTCGATCGCCCCGGGCCTCATCGAGACCCCGCTCATCCACCGCTCGATCTCGGGCCACTATGGCTCGGTCGAGGAGATGCTCGCCGCCCGGCACGCGCAGTCACCGACGGGGAAGATGGGTCGGCCCGAGGACGTCGCGGACCTCGCGGTGTTCCTCGCATCAAGCGAATCGGCCTACATCAACTCCACGCTCATCCCCGTCGATGGGGGACTGACGCATTATGCGGGGATGCCGAAACGATGACGCGGACGGACGTGCACAAGGCGCGCGCCACCTCGGCGAGGGAGGACCCAGCCGCCGCGGCCGGGCACGTGAACGCAGACTCGAGCGCCGCCTCCGCGAGGGAATTCACCGCGGTCGGGGCCTGACCCCGCCGAACTCAAAGACAGTGGAATAACGGAAATCAAGGAGGCAATGGTGCCGAGAACACGGACGACGAGAACCATGCTCGTCTGGTCCGCCGTACTGATGGTGTGCGCCCTGCTGCTGGCAGGGTGCGGAACGAACTTCGGCACCACCGACGACGGAAAACAACGCTACCGGTGGAAGATGACGGTGACGACGGGCTCGACGAGCACGTGGTACCTCGCGGCGGAGAAGTTCGCGAAGGACCTCGAAACTGAGACCGATGGCCGGATCACGATGAAGATCTTCACCAACGAACGGCTCTCCGCCGGTGAACCTACGGCCGGAGTCGAACAGCTCATGGACGGGGCGAAGGACTTCTCCTACAACTCGCCGATCATCTACGCCGGCGTCGACCCGCGCTTCGGCGCCGTCACCGCCCCCTTCGTCTTCGACTCCGTCGAGGACGGCCAGAAGGCGCTCGCAGGAGCCGGCGGGGACGTCTACTCCGACTACCTCGCCGAACGCGGAGTGCATCTGCTCGGCTTCGGCGAATCCGGGATGCGGCAGCTGACGAACACACACCGGCCCATCCACACGCCCGAAGACATGAAGGGGATGAAGTTCCGCATCCCCGGCTTCGGCATGTACACCGACCTCTACCGGCAGATCGGTGCGAATCCGACGACGATGCCCTTCGGCGAGGTCTTCACCGCCCTGCAGCAGGGAGCCATCGACGGTCAGGAGAACCCGATCGACGTCATCTACTCGGCGAACCTGCAGGAGGTCCAGCCGTACCTGACGCTGTGGAACTACTCCTACGACCCGCTCATCCTCGGCGTCAACAAGGACCTCTATGACTCGCTGTCGCCGGAGGACCAGAAGCTCGTGAGCCGACTTGCCGGTGAGGCCAACGACTTCCAGATCAGGAAGAACCGCGACGGCGAGCAGAAGCTCATCGCCGAACTCGAGGACTCGGGCATGGAGGTCAACGAACTCAGCGACGAGGAGAAAGACGCCTTCCGCGCCAAGCTGGGTCCGATCTACAGCGAATACCGCAAGGTCTGGGGACCGGACATGTCCCAGGCGTTCATCCCGAAAGGACTGTGAGATGAGAGTCATCAGATTCTTCGAGGACTGGGTCGTCATCGCCTCATTCATGGTGATCGTCCTCGTCACCTTCGTCAACGTCCTCTCCCGCTACATCTTCAAGGCCTCGCTGGCATTCTCCGAGGAGATCACCATCAATCTCCTCGTCGTGCTCACGATGATGGGAGCGGTCGTCGGGATCCGCCTCGGCGCGCATCTCGGGTTCTCCTACCTCGTCGACAATGCGAAGGGCAGCGTCCGTCGGACTCTGCTCATCACGGGCACCGCTCTCATCGTCGTCTTCCTCGCCGTCCTCCTCATCTGGGGCGGGGAGATGACGATCGCGCAGGGCCTGCGCGGCCGAGCGACACCATCGCTGGGCATCCCGCAATGGCTGTTCACCCTGTCCATCCCCTTGGCCGGTCTGCTCGGAATCATCCGCAGCCTTCAGGCCCTGCGGACGGCTCTGCATGAGGACACATCCGCCGAGGCGGTCGTCGAGAGACTCGCCAGCGAAGCTGCCCCGACCATCGATTCGTCCGAATTCTCGTCCGATGTCAAGGGAGGCCGGAAATGATCGCGCTCCTGCTCTTCGGCAGCTTCTTCCTCTTCCTCGGTCTCGGGATCCCCGTCGCCTTCGCCCTCGGGCTGTCCGCCGTCGTCACCCTGGTGACCACCGACGGTGTGCAGGTCCTCGATGTCGTGCCCTCGGTGATGTTCCCGTCGATGAGCTCGGGCACGCTGCTGGCGATCCCGTTCTTCATCCTCGCGGGCATCGTCATGCAGTACACGGGCATCTCGCAGCGACTCGTCGACCTCGCGTTCCTCATCTTCGGACGCCTGCGCCACGGCCTGGCCGCGGTGACGATCATCTCCGCGTTCTTCTTCTCCGCGATCTCCGGGTCAGGACCGGCCACCGTGGCCGCGATCGGTGCGATCCTCATCCCCGCGCTCGTGCGCAACGGATACCAGAAGAAGCACGCGGTCTCCCTCGTCGCGGCCTCAGGATCGATGGGCATCGTCGTGCCGCCGTCGATTGCGTTCATCATCTTCGCCGTCGTCGCCGCCGAGTTCGGCAAGATCTCGATCTCCCGGCTGTTCATCGCCGGCATCGTGCCCGGCATCATCATGGCCGCTGCGTTCTTCATCGCCGCCCTGTTCGTACCCAGGGTGCGTGAGCTCGCCGGTCTGCCCGTGAGGGCCAAGACCGGCGCCGAGGCGGGATCCGGGTCCGCGTCGACCGGGGCGTCTGCGACCGGTTCGGGTGACGGTGCGGCAGCGGGCAGGACTCAGCTGCTGACGACGAATGGGAAGGCCGCCTCGGCGAGGTCCGGATCCTCCGGAGCCGGAGCCGGCGTCGGAACCGCGGATCCGACGGTCACGGTCAATCCCGCAGGCGGGTTCGGCGAGATCCTCACTGCGCTGGTCAAGGCCATCCCCGGCCTGCTCATCCCGGTGATCATCCTCGGCGGGATCTACGGCGGAATCTTCACACCCACCGAGGCGGGAGCCGTCGCATCCGTGTACGCGCTCATCGTCGGGGTGTTCGTCTACCGGGAGCTGACCTGGAAGGACATGCCGAAGGTGTTCCTCGAGTCCGGGGTCTCGACCGCGGTCATCATGTTCATCGTCGGCGTGGCCAGCCTCTTCTCGTATGTCATCACCGTCGAGGGTGTGGCCGACCGGATCTCGACTGCCGTGCTGGGCGTGACGGACAACAAATACCTCATCCTCGCGGCGATCACGATCATCCTGCTCATCGTCGGCGCCTTCGTCGACGCGATCAGCGCGTTCTACCTGTTCATCCCGATCCTCGTGCCGATCCTCATCGGCGTGGGCGTGGACATGACGACTATCGGTGTGTTCATGACAGTCAACTTGGCAATCGGCCTGTTCACGCCGCCGGTCGGGCTCAATCTCTACGTGGGTGCCGGCATCGGGAAGGTCAAGCTCGAGGAGGTCGTGCGCGGGATCATGCCGTTCCTCATCTGCGCGATCATCGCCCTGCTGCTCATCACCTACATCCCGGCGATCTCGAACTGGCTGCCCGACCTGCTCGGGGTCGGGTAGTCAGGGCCGTCGGAGTCCGGCATCGGTGCCTTCGCGCGCCGGTGCCGGCAGGAGCCTGCCGTTCGGTCGGGGATCTCACGCCTCACTCAACTCAGTCGAAGGAGAATCATGGAACCGTATCTGCTCACGAACAAGACGGCGCTGGTCACCGGTGCCGCCCAGGGAATCGGCCTGGCCATCGCCACCGCATTGGCCAGGCGGGGTGCCTCGGTGGGGATCGTCGATCTCAAAGGCGCCGAGGAGGCTGCCGCAACGTTGGCCTCGGAGTACCCGAACCAGCGGTTCGCCGCGTTCTCACTCGATGTCCGCGACGCCGACGAGGTGACAGCCGCCGTGGGCTCGTTCGTTTCGACGTTCGGGGGCCTCGACATCCTCGTCAACAATGCTGGCACGGCCGCGCGCATCGGGATAGACGAGATCACTGCCGAGCAGTGGCAGCGGGATATCGAGACCAACCTCGGTGGGACGTTCAACTTCATCAAGGCCGCCGTGCACCCGCACATGTGCGATGCCGGACGTGGGTCGATCATCAACATCTCGTCGATCTCGGGCATCAATGGGGGAGCGGTGTCCGATGGGGAGGCCGGAGCCAGGTCCGGTCCGGCATATGCGGCGAGCAAGGGCGGGATCATCGCGCTGACGAAATGGGTGGCCAAGGAGTACGGACGCCAGGGCATCCGGTGCAACTCGGTGGCACCCGGCCCGGTCGAGTCGGCGCTCACCGCCGGTCAGGACTACGACACTTCAGGGCAGGCGCTCGACAGGATGGGCCAGCCCGACGAGATCGCCGAGGCAGTCGCATACCTCGCCACCGACGGTGCCGCGTTCACGACGGGGCAGATTCTGCGTGTCGACGGCGGGGCCGTGATGTCGTGAGCGGGTGAAATGTTCGGACGCGAGCAGTCGATCCCCGCATCATCCTCAGGATGGTGCGGGGATCGTTGTGTCTGCCGATCGGTCTGGCCGGGCGACTTCTTCGGTCAGTCGGTGCGGCGGACGAAGAGCTCGAAGGTCACGGCCACCGGGTTGGCTCCGGGCTCGAGTGTGCCGGGACTGACCTCTCCGTCGACGTCGACGACCTCTCCGGAGAGCGTGAACTGCGGTGCTGTGCTCTGTGCTCCGGTCACGGTGCCGCTCAGATGCGTGAACTCCACGGCGGGCCACGGGGCGGTGCTGCCCGTGAACACGGCACCGGTCGTGCTGCCGAGACTCGCGACCACCTCGGCGGAATCGAAGCCGGCATTGCGGCAGACGGCGAGGACCGCCTCGTCGAGGATCTCACCGGGACGGATCCGGGAGACGACGGAGTCAGCGGGGCGGGCTGCCGCGGCGAGGTCGGGCGCGGTTGATGATGACGCGGTGGCGTGTGCCGGTGTGACCGGGTGCGGTGCGAAGGCGGAGAACCCTGTCTCGGGATCGACGTCGCTGATCAGGCGGGCATCGGGCAGGGCGAAGAGCCGGATGGTCAGCCCGAACGGTCCTGCCAGCGTGCCCGGCAGCAGATGTCCGCCCCTGACCGTGCCCTCTGACTCGGTCCACGAGGCGTGGATGTGGCAGAAAGGTGTGCCCTCACGGAAGCCGATCGTCGCAGATGCGTGGCGAAGTTCCGCGGGGCTGTCAGCTCTGAATGCTTCGGTGAACGACATCGGGTGCTCGGCATCAGGGCCGTACGCGGGGTGGACATAGTCGATGTGGCCGAACTGTCCGGAGACGAACTCGGCCATGATGCCGGGCACGGCGAAGTCGGTCAGCGCTTGCTCGAGGGCGGCGAAGAGGTCGGTGCCTTCCGCGAGTTCGAGGACATGCTCGGTGCAGCGGGTCGGGACGGAGACGATGCGGGGGTTATGCCGTGGACCAGCGTGGACGACCGCAGTTCCGGGTGCCTTCAGCGGGAAGGTCGGCTGCTGCAGTGCTGTCGTCTCGGCTCCATTGCTCATGTCTCGATTATCGGCGTCGAGGAGTGTCGGCGCTCGCCAGGACCCATGATGTGGAACATGAGGTTCCAGCATCGTTCGAGGAATCAGAGACTGTTCTTCAGGGCCTCCACCATGAGGTCGAGACCGTGGGATTCGCGACGCGGGTCGGCTTCGAGGACCTGAATGTAGCGCGATTCGATATCCGGATCGACGATCGGAATCGCTTTGCAGCCAACCGCATCGAGATTCGTCGGAATGGTTCGACCGGCCATCATGGCGATCATGGACGTTCCCACAAGGGAGCGCAGCATGAGAACCGGACAGGTGGCCTCGAGTGATGGGGAGAAGACCTGCCCCTGTGCCCTCACCGCCTGCTCGATGCGCATTCGAGCGGTGTTTCCTGCAGGGAGTGTGCCGACGGGGTAGTCGGTCATGTCGCTGATGAAGAGACTGGCGCGCTCAGCCAGCGGATGGTGTCCATCGAGAATCGCGAAATTCGTCGCTTCCACCTCGGCGACCTTGCGGACTCCTGGCAGTGTGCCGAATTCGTGACTGGAGACGGAGAAATTCACGCACAGGTCGGCCCGTTGGTTCCGCAGCACCTGCAGGGCTTCGACCGAGCCTCGGTCGATGATGCTGACCTGAACTCGGTCTGTGGTCCGAACCAGTCGGTTGATGGCATCGGCTACCACCGTCTGCCCCAATCCGGTGCTCGTCACGATCGAGACGGTTTCGACAGCGCCCGAATACTCCCCGAACGAATCGGCGAGCAATTCCGACTCTGCAACAGTTCTGCGCGCGAAGTCCGCCACTGCCAAGCATTGAGCCGTAGGAAGGACGCCAGAACTCGATCTCTCGAAGAGCTTTGTGCCGTAGTGCTCCTCCAGGCTTCTGATCTGGCGACTTGCCGTGGAATGTGAGATGAAGGTGGAGCGTGCGGCAAGATGGATCGACCCGTATTCGACAACGGCAAGCAGGGTCTTGAGACTGCGGAGATCGGTCATCGTGGTCGTCCTTCGGCCGGGTTCGAGTCCAGGGTACGTCGGTGGTGCAGGAAATGCACCACCTCGGTGCGGGAACCGCACCCGAGAGTGGACTGATCCGCATTTCGCTGAGACTTCGCTTGGGCGATGCTGACAAACATGAACGCAGAGAACACCGCCCGCGACGTTGCGGCGACAACCTCCGAGACCCGAGCCGACCTTGCCCGAAGTGCGAGCGAATTCGTCCGCAGCACCGGATTCCTCGAGCGACTATCCCGTCGTGTCGCGCGTCGCACCGAAAGCCAAGCTCCCGGAGGCGGGCCGGCGGCGCTGGCCTACCTCAGCGAAGAGCTGGTTCCGGAACTCGACGAACTCGGCTTCGCCTCGACCATCCACGACAATCCGGAATCGGACGAGCATCCGCTTCTCATCGCCAAGCGCGTCGAGGACGAGCAGCTGCCGACGGTGCTGCTCTACGGCCACGCTGATGTGCAGTTCGCCCACGACTCGCAGTGGGCCGATGGGCTCGACCCCTGGGTACTCACCCGTGACGGCGATCGACTGTACGGTCGCGGCACCGCCGACAACAAGGGCCAGCACAGCGTGAACACGGCGGCACTGCGGACCGTCCTCGATGGACTTCGCGCGGAAAGAGGAGTCGCCGAGGCGAAGCTGGGATACAACGTCACGATCCTCATCGAGACCGCTGAGGAGGCAGGATCCAAGGGCCTCCGCTCCTTCGCAGCAGCACATGCCGAAGAGCTCTCGGCCGAACTCTTCCTCGCCTCCGACGGTCCACGGATCGCCGCCGAGGTGCCCACGCTGTTCCTCGGCTCCCGCGGGGCATTGAATTTCCGACTCGTCGCCCACGAACGCGACGGCGACCATCACTCGGGCAATTGGGGCGGTCGTCTGCGGAACCCGGCCACGGTCATCGCCGCAGCGATCAGCTCTCTGGTCGACGGCAACGGCGTCATCCAGATCCCTGCTCTGCGTCCCGACGCTCCTCCCGCCTCGGTGCTCGATGCGGTGGCGAAGCTTCCCGAGATCGCCGAGGAGGGAGCACCGGAGACCGATCCGGACTGGGGCGAGCCCGGCCTGAGCCCGGCAGAACGGGTCTTCGCATTCAACGTCCTCGAGGTTCTCGCCCTCGACGCGGGCGATCCGGCTCAGGTCGTCAACGCGATCCCCGGCGCCGCCTCGGCGAGCATGCAGCTGCGATACGTCGTCGGCACCGATGTGAGTGACTTCGAGAACCGGGTCCGGACCTTCCTTGAAGAAAACGGGATCCATGGGGCCGCGGTCGAGTTCGAACACTGCATGCCGGCCACACGATTGGACCCGGGAGCACGAGTCGTCACGGCGGCGGTGGACTCGATCCGTGAGACGACCGGACTCGAGGTCGCCGTCGAGCCGAACCTCGGAGGCACGATCCCGAACGATGTATTCGCCGAAGTGCTCGGGCTGCCGACGGTGTGGGTGCCGCATTCCTATCCGGGCTGCAACCAGCACGCACCCGATGAACATGCCCTGGTATCGATCCTCGAACAGGGTGCGGAGATCATGACGGGAATGTTCTGGGACATGCATATGCGTCCGGACGACTGGTTCTCCTCGAAATGATCCCGCCAGCTGTCGGAGAACCCATGTCGCCGACAACCAATTCATCCCACCACCACACTGCAGGCAAAGGAGCCCGGTCATGACAGAACGGCTGTCAGCGCAGAATACCGCTGAGAACAAACCGGTGAAATCGTGGAAGGTCATCACCGCGGCCTCGATCGGCAACGCCCTCGAGTGGTACGACATCTCGGTCTATGCGTACTTCTCCGTCTACATCTCCGTGGCGTTCTTTCCCTCCGAGAGTCATGCGGTTTCGGTGATGCTGGCCTTGGGCACTTTCGCGCTTTCGTTCTTCATCCGCCCGGTCGGAGCAATCATGCTCGGCAGCTTTGCTGACCGGAAGGGACGCAAGCCGGCATTGACGCTGACAATCTGGCTGATGTTCGCAGGCACCCTGATGATCGTGCTCATGCCACCGGCACATGTCATCGGACTGGCCGCGCCGCTGCTCATTCTGCTCGCCCGACTCATCCAAGGGTTCGCCGCCGGAGGAGAATTCGGCTCGGCGACGTCTCTCATGGTCGAACATCTGCCCGATCGGCGCGGCTTCGCCGCCAGTTGGCAGTTCACCTCGCAGGCGATGTCGACGATCTTGGCTTCTGTCATCGGTGTGGCCGTGACGACGACGCTGACTCAGGAGAAGCTTGAGACCTGGGGCTTCCGCCTGCCATTCATCGTCGGGCTCCTCGTCGGCCCGGTGGGACTCTACATTCGTCGGCATGTTCCCGAATCTCCTGAGTTCGCCGCTGCCCAGGCAGAGAAGCCCAAGGAAGCGGCGGCCATCGGGGGTGTGCTGCGGCATCACAAACTGGCGGTGCTGTTGGCGATCGGCGCGATCGCCGTCTCGACGTGCCTGAACTACTTCATCACGTATGTCCCGACCTACGCTGTGGACAACCTCGGTATGAACAGCTCCGCTGGGTTCTGGGCGACCCTGGTGTCCGGGCTCGTGCTGTTGTTCTGCACACCGGTCGCCGGCTACTTCTGCGACAAGGTCGGGCGGTTGGCATTCATGATTCCGGCGGCGCTCGCGGTCATGGTGCTCACCTGGGTTCTCTTCACCTGGGTCGTCGCTGCCAACGCGCTGACGGTGCTCATCGTCGTGGTCATCATCTTCTCGATCCTGAAGGCCGCCTACTACGGTCCACTGGCCAGTGTCATGGGCGACATCTTCCCGACCGAGGTGCGAGGGACCGGGCTGTCGCTGGGCTACAACGTCGGCGTTGCAATCTTCGGCGGACTGACCCCGCTGGTGGCGGCCTGGCTCATCGGCATCACCGGTGACGCGAAAGCCCCGGCCTATTGGGTGCTGCTCGCCGGAGCACTGAGCGTGGCGGCGATCCTCGTGGTGTGGAAGAAGCTCGGCGTCCGGTGACGCCGACTGGGATCGGTGCCTCGTCAAAGATGGGGCCGTGGCCGATTGCGGCCACGGCCCCGACCGGGCGCAGTCGGACCTCAGGCGTTCGATGGAACGGCGGCGGCCGCCTCGGCGCGGGTTCGTCTCTTCTTCTCGCCGACGTGGCCGATCACGGCTGCGGCGGCGATCATGACGGCGACGAGGGCGATGCCGATCCACTGATTGAGCATGAGCGTGGCGGCACCGGCCAGCGCGCCGATGAGGATGAGGACGACGGCGAGGGCTCGGCGAATCCACCGAATGTTGTCACCTCCGGCCAGGCTTGAATCGGCGGCGAGGCCGACGATCGTCGAGGTCACGACCACGGTGGTGACGTCGGCGATCTTCATCTTCCGTGCGGCCGCGGCCTGCGCGCCCATGAGAGCGGACAGGGCTGAGGTGAAGATCGTGCCGGCAAGACCGATCTCGGGGTCGGGGACGACCGCGACGTAGACGGACAGTGCGGCACAGCCGACGGCGACGCCGGAGAAGATCACGGTCGTCCGGTGGTGCCAGTTCTCGCCGATGTCGCCGAGGATGCGACCCGACAGTGCGGCTCCGAGCATGAAGAACACGAGTGCAAGGGCGGGGCGGAGGACGGGAACGCCGTCGGCGCCGGCGAGGCCCATGCCGAGGATGACGACGTTGCCGGTCATATTGCCGGTGAAGACCTTATCGAAGCCGAGGTAGCCGATGGCGTCGACCATCCCGGTCGAGAAGGTCAGCAACAGCAGCATGGCCAGGTCGAGGCGACGAGTCATGGAAGCATCCCATCGTTCAGAAATTTCTCAGTGGTTGTATACAAAACTCTAAACAGCATATAGATTGTATGCAAATATTCCTCATCGACCTGTTGCCCTCATGGGAGTGCGTGTGAAATTACGGATGGTTGCAGCGCTTGCCGGTGCTGTTCTGCTAGCCGGATGCGTTCCGGTTCAACCCTTGGAAGATCCGCCTGACCGTACCGACGTGAAGTCGGTCGGCGCGGAGCCGGGAGATTTCAGGGAAGGTGGTGACCTCGTCATGGCCCTGTCCTCTGAACCGGATCGACTCGACCCGACCACCTCCTCGTCTCTCTACACTCGCTACGTCATGCAGACGATGTGCCAGAAGCTCTACGACATCGACGACAAGGGTGAGATCACCCCGATGCTCGCGACCGAACTCCCGGCGATCTCCAAGGACGGCAAGACGGTGAGGATTCCGCTGAAGGACGGGGTGAAGTTCGCCGACGGAACCGAGTTCGGCGCCGAGGCGGTGAAGACGACCATCGAACGCGGGCTCAATCTCGAAGAGTCCTCTCGAGCCGCCGAGCTCGGACCCATCGACGACGTCACCGCGCTCGACGACCACACTCTCGAAGTCACCTTCGAGAAACCCTTCGCTCCTTTCACCGCAGCACTCGCCGACCGGGCCGGAATGATCATGTCGCCGAAAGCCCTGGAGGACGAGGGCGATGACTTCGGCGACAACCCCGTCTGCGTCGGGCCGTTCAAATTCGAGGAGCGCATCGCCCAGACATCGATCAAGGTGGTCAAAGACCCCAACTACTACGACGCCGACAAGATCCACCTCGACTCGATCACCTACCAGATCATGACCGACGCCAATATCCGCGCCGCGAACATTCGGTCAGGAGACGTCCAAGTCGCCGATACGATCTCCCCGCAGGATGTCGACGCCCTCGACGAGGAGACCGGCATCGGCCTCCTGCAGTCGAACTCGCTCGGGTACCAAGGACTGACGGTCAATATGAGCTTCGGCGACAACCCCGCGAACTTCGAGACACCGTTGGGGCAGGACCCTAAGGTACGTCGAGCATTGTCGATGGCCATTGATCGCAAGGCCCTGGTCAACACCGTCTTCAACGGATGGTTCTCACCGGCGTGTTCCGGCATCGCCCCCGACAGCCCCTTCGCAACGGATGCGAGCAACGACTGCGTCGACTACGACCCCGAAGGCGCGAAGAAGCTCCTCGAGGATGCCGGGGTCGAGCTGCCGCTGAAGGTGAACATGAAGGTCTCGAACACCCAGGACACCCTTCGTTTCGCCCAGGCGGTACAGGCGGCCACCAAGGAAGCCGGCTTCGACATCAAGGTTCAGCCGATGGAGTACACCGCCCTCCTCGATGCTCAGGACCGCGGTGACTACGAACTGCTTCAACTCGGCTGGTCGGGTCGCGTCGACCCGCACGGCAATCTCTACACCTTCCACTACCCGGAGGCTGCCAACAACGTCACCGGGGTCGATGATGACGAGCTCAGTGACCTGCTCACACGAGCCAGCGAGGTCACCGACGAAGGCGAACGCGCCGAACTCTACGGCCGGGCCTCCACGCGGATCGCGGAGATCAACTCGATCATTTACCTCTACCGGCAGAAGAACCTCACTGCCTACACCGAAAACGTCGCCGGAATCGACGTCTACTCCGACGGGGTCGTGCATCTCTCGGAAGCCGGCTTCCTCAAGAACGGAGGTCAGCGATGACCCGGTTCGTGCTCACCAAGATCCTTCACGCGATCATCACCTTCGTTCTCTCGGGGATCGTCATCTTCTTCGGCGTGCGTCTCCTTCCCGGCGATCCTGCTCTGGCTATGGCCGGCGAAGAGGCGACCCCCGAACGACTCGATGCGATCCGCGCGGACCTCGGCCTCGACCAGCCCCTTCTCGTCCAGTTCCTCAAGTTCCTCGGATCGATCGTCGCCGGCGACCTCGGTGATTCCACTCGCACGGGGCTGCCGGTCACCTCGATGATTGCGACCACGCTGCCGGTGACTCTCTGGCTTGCTCTCTACGCCATCGTCGTCGCAGTGGTCGTCGGCATCGCGTTGGGCATGCTCGCCGAACGCTACCGCGGGAAGTGGCCGGAGATCGGCAGCAACTTCATCGCCCTTCTCGGGCTCTCGGTACCGAATTTCTGGCTCGGACTTCTAGCGATCCTCGCCCTGGCGGTGAGCCTGGGCTGGTTCCCTGCGTCGGGCTATGTCGATGTGCTCTCCGATCCGATCCGCGGCATCTACTACCTCACCCTGCCGGCAGTGATCCTCGGTACCAGCCTGGCCGCGGTCATCACCCGACAGACGAGAGCCTCGATGATCGAGACCATGGGGACCGACTACGTGCGAATGGCGCGAGCCAAAGGACTCTCGCGCCCACGGGTGCTCTTCCGCTACGGACTGCGCAATTCGCTCATCGTCCTCGTCACCATCGTCGGCCTGCAGCTGGGCGGACTGATCTCCGGAGCGGTCGTCACCGAGCGGATCTTCGCTCTGCCGGGCATCGGCAAACTCACACTCGACGCGGTCTTCTCCCGTGACTATCCGGTCATCCAAGCCGTCGTCCTCGTCATCACCGCCTCCTACATTCTCATCAATCTGGCCGTCGACATCCTCTACTCGGTCATCAACCCCCAGATCCGCGTCAGCGAGGATGCCTCATGAGCACACCCATCGTCACCAACACGGACAAGAGCACCCAAGGACTCGCCCCCGAGTTCCACGCCTCGAGCAATCGCGCACTGTGGCTGCTGCGCTCGATCCTGTCGACCCCGATGGGAATCATCGGCTCGGTCATGGTCGTCATCGTCCTCATCATCGGAATCTTCGCTCCGCTCATCGCCCCCTACGGCTTCGCCCAGACGAACTTCGAGGTCCCGTTCCAGGTCCCAGGCACGATCGGCTACGTCTTCGGCACCGATGACCTGGGCCGTGACATCCTCTCGCGGCTCGCCTTCGGCGTCCGCGCCTCTCTGCAGGTGGGGCTGCTGGCTGTGGCGCTCGCCGTCGTCGTCGGGACTCCTCTTGGGCTGCTGGCCGGCTATTTCCGTGGACTCGACTCTGTCATCTCGCGGCTGACCGACGTGACTCTGGCGTTCCCGTTCCTCATCATCGCCGTCGGTCTGGCAGCGATCTCGGGACCCAGCCTCTCCAATGCTGCGATCGCCTTGGGCATCTCGCAGGTGCCCACGATGATCCGGGTTGTCAGGGGTGAGACGATGCGGCTGAAGTCTGCGGACTTCGTCAAGGCCGCAATCGCCACCGACGCGTCGAAGGCTCGTATCCTGGGCATGCACATCCTGCCCAACGCCGCCTCGGCGGTCATCGTCCAGGCCACGGTGATCCTGCCGACCGCAGTGATCGGAGAATCGATGCTCTCCTTCCTCGGACTCGGTATCCAGCCGCCCTCGCCGAGTCTCGGGATCATGCTCTCCGACGCCCAGCAGTACATCTTCCGTGCACCCTCGACAGCACTGTTCCCCGGCCTGGCCATCCTCTTCATCTGCCTGGCCTTCAACCTCTTCGGCGACGCTCTGCGCGACGCCCTCGATCCGAACTCCAAGAAAGGACACTGACGTGTCGTACACCCCACCTGCCGTCTTCACCACCCGCCCCACGCTCGAAGGGCACTTCGGGATGGCCGCCTCGACGCACTGGCTGGCCACCGCAGTTTCGCAGGCGGTTCTCGAGCGCGGCGGCAATGCCTTCGATGCTGCGGTCGCCGGTGCGTTCCTCCTGCACGTCGTCGAGCCCCACCTCAATGGCCCGGGTGGTGACATGACAGGCATCTTCGCGACTGCTGAGGACCCGGCACATCCGCGGGTGATGATGGGGCAGGGCCCGGCGCCCGCGGCAGCGACGATCGAGCACTACCGCGGAGAAGAACTCGACATGGTTCCCGGTTCGGGTGCGCTTGCCGCCGCCGTCCCTGGCGCTGTTGACTCCTGGCTCAACCTGCTTGAACATCACGGCACCTGGGAACTTGCCGACGTGCTCGACTTCACGATCGACTATGCCGAAAATGGCCACCCGGTGCTCGACCGTGTGGTCGGGACGATCGAGCGCGTCCGCGAGCTCTTCACCGACCACTGGCCGAGCTCGGCGGAGCAGTGGATGCCTGAGGGAGAGATTCCTCGGGCCGGAGACCTCGTGTTCAATCGTCCCTACGCCGAGGTCCTGCGTCGACTCATCGCCGCCGGAGACGGTGCCGAGTCCCGCGAGGCCCGCATCCAGGCCGCGCGGCAGGTGTGGAAGTCCGGATTCGTCGCGGAGGCGATCGCCCGCTTCATCGCCACCCCGCATAGGCATGCGACCGGGAGTGACCACGCCGGAGTCATGACTGCTGACGATATGGCGGGCTTCAATGCCCACTTCGATGACCCGGTGACCATCGACTTCCGCGGATACCAGATCGCGAAGATCGGTGCCTGGGGGCAGGGGCCGGCGCTGCTGCAGAGTCTGAAGATCCTCGAGGGATTCGACGACGAACGGCTTGATCCCTCGAGCGAAATCGGCGCACACACGATCCTCGAAGCACTCAAACTCGCCATGGCGGACCGCGACACCTACTACGGTGACGGAGACGTCGACCTCGACTGGCTGCTCAGCGACGACTATGCCGCGAGCCGCCGTGCGCTCATCACCGACAACGCCTCGCACGACTTCCGACCAGGCACCGGGCGTGACGGCAGCGAGCCCGCCTTCCGGCCGCCGCTCGTGCCCGAAGGAGCGGACAAGGATGAGCTCATCAAGGCCGGGATCGGCGAGCCGACAGTCCAGAAGAACGGCACGAACAACGGCGACACCTGCCACATCGACGTCGTCGACCGATGGGGCAACATCATCTCGGCAACACCGTCGGGAGGGTGGTTGCAGTCCTCGCCTACGGTGCCGGAGCTCGGGTTCTGCCTCGGCACACGGCTGCAGATGATGTGGCTCGATGAGACCTCACCGTCTGCGCTGACCCCGGGTAAGCGACCACGGACTACTCTCACGCCGACGCTGATTTCGAAGGACGGCGAGCCCGTCATCGCCCTCGGGTCGCCTGGCGGTGACCAGCAGGAGCAGTGGCAGCTGTTGCTCATCCTCCGCCTCCTCGTCGGCGGCTACACCGCTCAGCAGGCCATCGATGCTCCGGCGCTGCATACGACAGCCCTGGCGGGATCGTTCTGGCCACGCACCTGGGTGCCCGGTGGAGCAGTGGTCGAGGACCGCCTCGGCGACGGTGTCATCGACGGACTCATCGCCCGGGGGCACGCGGTGACTCGGGCCGGATCCTGGGACCTCGGTCGACTCTCGTGTGTCACCCGGGATCCAGACACCGGACGGCTGACGGCCGGAGCGAATCCCCGCGGTGCCCAAGGGTACGCGGCAGGAAGGTGAGAACGATGAGCGAGGAATTCGTACTCGAGGTCTCCGGCCTCGAAGTCTCCTACGGGGCTCCTGTCCTCCACGATGTGAACTTCGCGCTTGCCCCGGGGGAGAGGCTGGCCCTCGTCGGACAGTCCGGTTCGGGGAAGTCGACGACCATCGGCGCGATCCTCGGTCTGCTGCCGGGTTCCGGCAGAGTCAGCGCGGGATCGGTGCGCTATCGCGGAGAAGAACTCGTCGATGCCGATCGTGCTCGCCTGCAGACCCTGCGCGGCCGGTCGATCGCGCTCGTGCCGCAGGATCCGATGGCCAGCCTCAATCCGAGCATGCGTGTGGGCGATCAGATCGCCGACGCACTGCGCACCTACGGAATGTCGGATACCCGCGAAGTGAACCGAACCGTAGTGCGGCTGATGACCGAGGCGGGCATCCCCGAGGCGGAGACGCGGCGGCGGTCCTATCCGCACGAGTTCTCCGGCGGGATGCGGCAACGCGTGCTCATCGCCATCGCTCTCTCAGGCGATCCCGACCTCATCATCGCCGACGAACCGACGTCTGCCCTTGACGTCACGGTCCAGAAGCAGATTCTCGACCATCTCCAGGATCTCGTGACCGAACGCGGCACGTCTCTGCTGTTCGTCACCCACGACCTCGGGGTGGCAGGGGAGAGGACTGACACCGTCCTCGTGATGAACGAGGGACGCGTCGTCGAGCGCGGGGAGCCCGAGCACGTGCTCGGCGATCCGCAGGACGAATACACACAGGCGCTGGTCAAGGCTGCGCCGAGCATCGTCGTCGACCGCAATCGAGATCAAGAGTCCGACCGAGCGGGCGAGTTCGACGCCGCGACCGCCCCGGCGAATGTGCTAGAGATCGACGACCTCCACAAGGTGTACCGGCTGCGTGGGCGGGGCCGGGAGGTCCATGCTCTCAAGGGAGTCAGCCTGACCGCCGAGCGAGGGAAGACGACCGCGATCATCGGTGAGTCCGGATCGGGCAAGTCGACGATCGCGAAGATCGTCCTCGGGCTGGAGAAGGCGACCAGCGGCACGGTTCTCGCGGGCGGACGCAACGTCGATGCGACCTCGAGGTCGGAACGCAGCACCCTGCGGCGCTTCAGCCAGCCCGTGTTCCAGGACCCCTACTCGTCACTCAATCCGATGTGGAGCATCGAGCGGATCGTCCGCGAACCGCTCGACGTCTTCAAGATCGGCACCCGCGCCGAACGGACGAAGAAGGTCGCCGAGGTACTCGACCATGTGGCGATGCCCACGTCGATGAGCGACCGCCGCCCTGCCGATCTCTCCGGTGGGCAGCGACAGAGGATTGCGATCGCTCGGGCCCTCATCAGTGAGCCTGAGCTCCTCATCTGCGACGAAGCCGTCTCTGCGCTTGATGTTCTCGTCCAGGAGCAGATACTCGCCCTGCTGCGGAACCTGCAGTCCGATCTGGGCGTGAGCTGCCTGTTCATCACCCACGATCTTGCAGTCGTGGCGAACTTGGCCGACGATGTTGTAGTGATGAAGAGCGGAGAGATCGTCGAGGCCGGCGCGACCAGGGACGTCATCGACCACCCGACAGCCGACTACACCCAGAAGCTCTTGGCGGCCGTGCCCGGTTCCGGTCTCCTCAATGTCTGAGCCTGCCCCGCCCGCAGCCCCCTCGAGCAGCGGGGACGTCGGTGCACGGATCCGGGCCGACATCATCGCTGGAGTCCATGCTCCCGGCACCAAGTTGCGGGAAGTCGCGCTGGCCGAGCAGTACGAGGTCTCCCGCATTCCGATCCGCGAAGCCCTGCGGTCGCTGGAGGCCGAGGGGCTGGTCGAATCACGGAAGTACAGCGGCTCGATCGTCGCGCCTTCACCCGTCGAGGATGCCGAAGACCTCTTCGAGATCCGCATCGTGCTCGAGTCGGCGACTGCGAAACGCGCTGCCAAGCGTGCGGCTGAGCTCAATGCCAGTGATACTCCGGACGCTAAGTGGCGAGAGCTGCGCAAGGAGATCAGCGAAATCCTCGATGCCGGGGACATCGTCATTGGGCAGGAGCGCTTCGAAGACCTCGCAGTGCTCAACATGCGCTTCCATTTCGCGGTCGCCGAACTCAGCGGGAGCTTGTCGTTCATCAGCCTGCTGCGTCAGATCTCCGGCAAGATCGAGTGGCTGTACTCGCTCAACGTCACTCGTCGCGGACCCCAGGCTTGGCCCGAACACCGCGAGATCATCGCGGCCATCGATGCCGGCCAGGAGGCGAAGGCAGCCGAAGTGATGGCCCGGCATGTCCGCCGCAGTCGAGACTCCTACTTCGCCATGATGTCCGACACCGACCGTCCCAGGACTACCTGACGGCGGCTCAGCAACCTGGCGCCAGGTTGCTGAGCCGCCGTCAGGTAGCAATTAGGGGTGGGTGAGGAGGCGGTCGAGTTTGTTGTAGCCCTCGACGATGCCGTGCTCCATGCCCGAGGCGACCATGCCGTCGCGGGACTCGAGCGAATCGAAGACCGAGGTCGAGGTCAGTCTGGTCCGCCCGTCACCGAGATCGGTGAGCGTGAGGATCTCGAGGTTGACCGCGTCCGGGAATCCCTCGAAGGTGAAGGTCTGGACGATGCGCTCGTTCTCCCGCACCTCGTGGAACGAACCGAAGAATCCGTACTCGCCGCGATCGTCGGTCGAGACATAGCTCCAGTTCCCGCCTGTCGTCGCATTCCATTCGCGGATCGTGTTCGTGATCGAGTCCGGACCGCACCACTTGACGAACAGTTCGGGGTCGACATGGGCCCGGAACACCTTGTCCGGTGTGGCGGTGAAATCGCGGGTGATCGACACGGTCTGCACGCCCTCGGGGACGTCGAGCCTGAGGGTCGAATAATCGGCGGTGGTGTCTGTTGTGGTGGTCATGTCATGCTCCCTTGCGTGATCTTCTGTCGGTTGATGTGTCTTCGGATCCCGTCGCCGAGGCGGCGCCCAAGTCCGAACCGTTCGCGTCCTCGTCCGCGTTCATCGCTTCGAGGACTGCGTCGAGGCGTTGGTAGCGTTCCTCCGCCTGTTGTCTGTACCTCTCGATCCATTTCGTCATCAGATCGAACACATTGTTTTCGAGGTGGACTGGTCTGCGCTGGGCATCACGGGTGCGGGAGACCAGTCCGGAGTCCTCGAGCACCTTGAGATGTTTCGATACGGCCTGCAGGCTGACGTCGTAGGGCTCGGCGAGTTCGTTCACCGTTGAGTCCGCGACGCTGAGGCGGGCCACCATGTCCCGACGGGTCGGGTCCGCCAGGGCGGCGAAGACCTTGGACAGCTGATCGGTCACTGCAGCCTCCTGCGTTTCGAATCCCGTATTCAACCAATTGGTTGATAATATGATACTGCGATCGAGATCTTTATTCAACCCATTTGTTGAATAAAGATTCGGTTGTCTCACTTCATCGCTTTCACCTGCGGAGATGATTGCAAGTGCCGGGCCGCCTCGGCGAGAGGCGACGGATTTCGCAGGGAAGAATTCCAGTCCTGAATGATGATTGCGGAGCTGTCTGTCGTATGGTCTCAGTAGCGGCGGACCAGGAAACGCGTCGAAGAGATGCGAATTCGGGCTTTCGTCGACAGGTCAGTAAGACGACGAAGTCTGGAGAAGAACATGCCCACACTGCGACAGCAGCTGTTCCGGATCAAACCGGTTCCGCGGCAGAAGGAAGACGTCGAGACCGATCTCAAACGCACGATCGGGCTGTTCTCGCTGACGATGGTCGGCGTCGGTTCGACCATCGGCACCGGAATCTTCTTCATCCTCTCCGAATCCGTTCCGGTAGCAGGACCCGCCGTGATCTTGTCATTCGTCATCGCCGGTGCCGTCGCGGGGCTGGCGGTCATCTGCTACGCCGAACTCGCCGGCTCCGTCCCCGTATCCGGTTCCTCCTACTCCTACGCGTACGCGACTCTCGGCGAACTTCCGGCGATGGGTGTGGCCGCGTGTCTGCTCCTCGAATACGGCGTCGCGGGTGCGGCCGTCGCGGTCGGCTGGTCGCAGTACGTCAACCAGCTGCTATTCAACCTCTTCGGATTCGAGATCCCTCACGCCCTGGCCTATGCACCGGAAGAGGGCGGAATCGTCAACCTCCCGGCCATCCTGCTGCTGGCGATGTGCTGCTTCCTGCTGGTCCGCGGCACCGGCGAATCCATCGTCGTCAACGCGATCATGGTCTGCCTCAAGGTCGGCGTGCTCATCTTCTTCATCTGCGTCGGCATCACCGGCTGGAACACCGACAACTTCTCCGACTTCGCACCCTTCGGCATCTCCGGAGTCGTCGCCGGATCGGGTCTGATCTTCTTCAGCTACGTCGGCATGGACGCCGTCGCCACGGCCGGCGATGAGACGAAGAACCCGAAGAAGACGATGCCCCGAGCTCTCATTGCAGCCCTCATCATCGTCACCTCCGTCTACGTCCTCGTCGCCGTCGCCGCATTGTCGGCCCAGCCGTGGGAGAAATTCGACGGGCAGACCGCCGGCCTGTCCGCCATCCTCGAGAACATCGTCGGCTCACAGTGGCCCGGCACGGTCGTGGCCGCCGGCGCGGTGATCTCGATCTTCTCGGTCACCCTGGTCTCCATCTACGGCCAGTCCCGGATCCTGTTCACGATGGCCGGCGACGGAATGATGCCCAAGCTCTTCCGCGAGGTCAATCCCCGCACACTCACCCCGGTCAAGGGCACAATCGTCGTCACCGTCGTCATCGCGATCCTCGCCGGGTTCATCCCGCTGAACTTCCTCGCCGAGATGACCTCGATCGGCACCCTCGTCGCCTTCGTCGTGGTCTCCCTGGCCGTGATCATCCTGCGCGTGCGCGAACCGAACCTCGAACGCGGCTTCAAGGTCCCGTTCTATCCCGTCCTGCCGGTGCTCTCGATCATCGGCTGCTTCTGGATCATCTCGAGTCTGCAGATCATCACGATCGTCGTCTTCGTCATCTGGACCGCCTTTATCCTGGGCCTGTACTTCATCTTCGGCCGCAAGTCCTCTGTCCTCGGCAAGCAGCTCGCCGAGGCGGGACCCACCAATTCCGAATCCCCCGGAACGGACTCCACAGGAGGAGCCAAATGAGCATCGTCGTCGGTCTTGCCCCAGGCCAGGACAACCGAGCCGCCGTCGAACTGGGCATCGTCCTCGCCCGCACTTATCGGCGCCGGATCGTCGCGACGGCCGTCGACTCCGCCGCGTTCCCTCTGGCTCCCGTGCACTTCGAGAGCCAGTACGAGAAGAGATTCCGCACCGTCGCCGAGGCGGCCCTCGACGAAGCGCGTGCGCTCATTCCCAGCGATATCGAGTCCGAATGCGTCCTCCACTCCTCTCGGTCGTCACGGCGCGGACTGCTCGAGATGTGTGAGAAGACCGATGCCTATCGCCTTGTCGTCGGACCGTCGTCGGAAGGGAAGCCCGGCAGGATCGCACTCGGGTCGGTGTCGAACGGCCTGCTGCACAGCGCACGGCTGCCGGTGGCTCTGGCCCCGGCCGGATTCGAAGCGCCCAAGAGGGCGCAGCTGAAAAGGATCACGGCCGCGTATTCGGGTTCGTCCACCTCGGCGGATCTCATCCTCGGCGCGGCGATGGTCTCGGCGGAGTCGCACGTGCCGTTCCGCATCGCCTCATTCGCCCCGCGTTCGCGAGTGGTCGCGTCTGCGAACGTCCCCTTCGACATGGAGTCGAGCGTCGTCGACGAGTGGACGAAGGTCGTCCAGCGTGACACGGACAGAATCCTGTGCTCGATCGACCAGCTGCACATCAAGCCTGGTGAGACGGACGTCGTCGTGGGAACGGGGGCCGATTGGGCCGCTGCCCTCGGTGCGGTCGAGTGGGAGCACCCGGAGGTGATGATGCTCGGGTCCTCAGGGTTGGGTGCGCTCAAGCGGGTGTCCCTGGGCAGCCATGCGATGCGGATCCTGCAGAACTCTCCGGTGCCGGTTGTTGTCGTGCCCCGTCGTGCGAAAGCCGACTACATCCGCCAGCAGACCGTGTGACGGCAGGACTCGGCGGAGGAGTTGACGCTTCGGCTGTCCAATACTTGAACAGTTCCAAATTGGCGCAGGCAGTCTCGCTAGCCTGACGACAGGTCACAACGACGTGGCCTGGAGCTAGTAGAGAGGAACCGCATGGAACTGCTGCGACTGGGACCGATCGGACACGAGATTCCGGTAGTCCGCCACGACGGAGTCTGCTTCGACCTCCGCCCGCTGACCGATGACATCGACCCGGAATTCTTCGCCGTCGACGGCGTCGAACGCGTCCGAAATGCGCTTGACGCTGGGGAACTCAAGCCGCTCGACGGTGCTGATGAGATGCGCATCGGCGCTCCGCTGACCAGACCTTCTGCCATCGTGTGCGTGGGCATGAACTATGCCGCGCATGCTCGCGAGGCCGGAGCCGAACCTCCCGAGCGGCCAGTCATCTTCTTCAAGATGCCCTCGACCATCGCCGGTCCCAACGACCCGGTCGAACTGCCGCCGTATGCGACGAAGGCCGATTGGGAAGTCGAACTCGGAGTGGTCATCGGTACACGGACCTTCAGGGCCGCCTCGGCGGAGGACGGGCTCAACAGCGTCGCCGGGTACGTGCTCGGCAACGATCTGTCCGAACGTCGCCTGCAGATCCAGGAGTCAGGGGGACAGTGGTCGAAGGGGAAGAACCTGCCGGGGTTCACCCCGCTCGGCCCATGGATCCGTCCCGCCGCTGAGGTGGACCCCCGTGATCTGCGGCTGCGCAGTTGGGTCAATGGCGAAGCTCGACAGGATTCGTCGACGAGTGACCTCATCTTCTCCGTCGGTGAGATCATCTTCCAGCTCAGCCAGGCAATGGCCTTCGAGCCGGGTGACGTCATCCTCACCGGTACGCCTCAGGGCGTGGCATTGTCGGGCCAGTTCCCCTATCTGACCGACGGTGATGTCGTCGAGATCGAGCTCGAGGGCCTCGGCCGGCAGCGGCAGGACGTCACCGTCACGGAGTGAATGCACGAAGCGGCGCACCGATGAATGGTGCGCCGCTCGTGCGTGTGGATCGGCGCCTCAAGGGGAACGCCAGATCAAGTGGGTGTGAGATCAGCGGTTCTGATCGAATCCGCCTTGTTCGCCACCGAATCCACCCTGTCCCTGGTCCTGGCCGCCGAAGCCGCCCTGTTCCTGCTGGCCGCCGGGCTGGCCGCCCTGTTCCTGCTGGCCGCCGGGCTGGCCGCCCTGTTCCTGCTGGCCGCCGGGCTGGCCGCCCTGTTCACGGTCGTCTCCGCCGCCGAATCCGCTGCCCTCGGACTGCTGTCCGCCCTGGGACTGCTGTCCCTGGTCCTGGCCGCCGAAGCCGCCCTGTTCCTGCTGGCCTCCGGGCTGGCCGCCCTGCTGTCCGCGGTCGTCTCCGCCGCCGAAGCCGCCGCCCTGTTCCTGCTGGCCGCCGCCTTGCTGACTCTGGTTCTGACCACCGAAGTCACCCTGGGACTGACCCTGCTGGCCGCCCTGGTCGCCGAAGCCGCCCTGGCCCTGCTGACCCTCGGGGCCGCCCTGCTGCTGATTGCCGAAGTCGTTCTGACCGTTGTCGTTGTTGCCTGCGAAATCATTCGATCCCATGTTCAACTCCTTGTTGGGTGACGATCTGCCGCTCTCTGCGACTTGCTTGTCAGTCTTGGCCACTCGATGACCGCCTGACAACAGGAAGCAAGGAATATTGCTCGGAATTTCCCTAAGTCTCAGGTGTTGTTCAAATTGCGAACTATCTTCACACGATTCTCCACGGCTGTGGCAGTACACAAGGCCCCTCACGGACGGTAAACTCATCGCTTCGTCTCTGCCTGGCAGTCGAAGCTTCACGCTGAGTCGACCCCACCGCGTCGAGCAAGACGGCAGCCATCGCGTCACCGGCGGCCCGATGGTGGGCAGGGCCCCGGCGCGGAAATCCCTGCCGCAGACGGCGACACCTGGCACCATGGGAAGACCGGTCACCGGCAGAATGGTCCATGCCCGACCGGTCCGCGATCGGTCTGAACTACTCCGGACACGAACCACGCACGACTAGGAGCATCGTCATGAGCACGCACCGACTTCCCCTTTCCGGTGTGCGAGTCCTCGAACTCGGCAACTACATCGCCGCACCCACCGCCGGGCGGATGCTCGCGGACTTCGGCGCCGAGGTGATCAAGGTCGAACGCCCCGGCACCGGTGATGAGCTGCGCAATTGGCGGCTCAAGGCCGGCGACACCTCGATGCTCTACCGCACGATCAACCGCAACAAGAAGTCGATCGTTCTCGACCTGCGCAGCGACGAGGGGCGCGAGGCCGTGCTCGAGCTAGTCCGCCGCAGCGACATCCTGCTCGAGAACTTCCGCCCCGGCACCCTCGAGAAATGGGGACTCGGCCCCGATGTGCTCGAAGAGGCCAACCCCGACCTCGTGTTCGTACGCATCTCCGCGTTCGGCCAGACCGGACCGATGTCGTCCCGGCCCGGATTCGCCGCCGTCGCCGAAGGATATTCCGGCTTCCGCGAACTCGTCGGCGACCCCGACCGCCCGCCGGTGCGTGTGGGCATCTCGATCGGCGATTCGATCGCCGGAATGCAGGCGGCGTTCGGTGCCGTGATGATGCTCTTCGACCGACAGAGACAGAAGATCGCCGGAGCCGCCGAGGCGGTCGTCGGATCCGCCCACAGCTTCGAAGGCAAGGGCCCGCTGTCGGAGCGGACCGTCGACGTCGCGCTCAACGAGGCGATGTTCTCCGTGATGGAATCCCTCGTCCCCGACTACTCCGCATTCGGCGAGATCCGCACCCGCACCGGCGGACGGATGGAAGGCATCGCGCCCTCGAACGGCTACCTCTGTGACGGCGGGAAATCCGTGGTCATCGCCGGCAACGGTGACGGAATCTTCCCGCGGCTGATGACGGCGATCGACCGTCCCGACCTCGCCGAGGATGTCGAACTGCAGTCGAACGCCGGTCGTTGGCAGCGGCGGGACGAACTCGACGAAGCAATCGGAGCGTGGTGCGCGCAGCGTTCGGTCGAGGACGTCGTCGAGACCCTGGAGGACGTCGGAGTTCCGGCCGGTCCCATCTACACAGCCGAAGACCTTGTCGCCGATGAGCAGCTGGCCGCTCGCGGGATGATCCAGAACCTCGACGTCTCCACCGGCGAAGAAGTCCTCGAAGACGTTGCCTTCCCCGGCATCACCCCGGTCATCGGCGGCGAATCGATCCCCATCGACCACCTCGGACCCGATCTGGGAGAGCACACCGACGAAGTGCTGTCATGGCTGGGGCTGGCACCGGAGCAGAATGCAGCTCCGGAGCCAGACCAGGGCGGCGCCGAGGACTGAACACCGAGACCTCTTCCGGCGGCGACCGCCCAGGTCTATTCTTATGGCATGGGCGAGCTGAGGTACTCGATCAACGTCACCGTCGACGGCTGCTGCGACCATCGCGTCGGAGTCATCAGCGACGACTTCCATCTTCACCATGCGAACAATCTCAAGCGTGCCGACGGGCTGATCTTCGGTCGCGTCACCTACCAGATGATGGAAGACGCGTGGCGCCGACCCGAGGGTGACACGACCCCTGAGGAAGACCTTGATCCGTTCGTCGCGGCCATCGACCCGGCTCGCAAATTTGTCGTATCGAACACCTTGGACAGCGTCGGCTGGAACTCCGAACTCATCCGCGGCGATCTCGGCACCGCTGTCCGCGAGCTCAAGGAACAGTCGGTGACGGGACTCGCTACAGGGGGAGTGACGCTGCCGCTGGCTCTGGCCGAACTCGGCCTCATCGACGAGTTCGAATTCGTCGTCCACCCCTGCATCGCCGGCCACGGACCCTACCTCTTCGCGGGACTGAGAGACGTCGTCGACCTGGAGCTCGTCGACCGCAGCGAACTCGAAGCAGGCCACGCCATCCAGACCTACCGGCCGAAGAAGCAGGCTTCCCGATAAACGGGACTGAACACAGGCAATTCTCCCCGACCTCTCATATGCCGAACAAAGCCTGTTGCCTGGACTGAGCGCGTTATATAACGAGAGAGGAGTCGCGCATGGCCGCGCGACGACGAATCGTTTCCCGTTCACCGGGAGCCTGCGTGAAGGAGTCACATGGTCCGGCCCACTTCCGTCGATATCCTCGACACCACTCTGCGCGACGGGCTGCAGATCGAAAAAGCCATCGTGCCCACCGATGTCAAGGTCGCCCTGGCCGAGAAGCTCATCGGCTCGGGACTCAAGCACATCGAGGTCGGCTCCTTCGTCAATCCGAAGAAGGTCCCGCAGATGGCCGACACCGACGAACTGCTGCGCCGTCTGGCACCGCACGAGGCCGACGGGGTCGAGTTCTATACCCTCGTCTTCAACCTCAAGGGCGCCCAGCGTGCCGTCGACTCAGGGGCGAAGAACATCAAACTCGTGCTCTCGGCCTCCGAAGGACACTCGAAAGCGAATTCCGACGCCTCCATCGCCGAGGCGTCCGACCGCCTCATGGATGCCGCCGTCTTCGCCCGTGACCAGGGACTGCGCTTCGACATCACGACCGCCGTGAGCTTCATCTGCCCCTTCGACGGGATCACCGAGGCTGACCACCTCGTCGAGGTCCTCCGTCCGTTCGTCGACGCCGGAGCCCACGGCGTCGGGGTGGCCGACACCATCGGCAACGCCAACCCCTCGCTGGTCCGCCGCAACACCTCGGCGGTTCTCGACGCTTTCCCGGACAAGCCGGTCGACCTCCACCTCCACGACACCTACAACTTCGGGATGGCCAACGTCATCGCCGCCCTCGATCTGGGGATCGCGAACTTCGACGCGGCCATGGGCGGCCTCGGCGGCTGCCCCTTCGCCCCGGGCGCTGCCGGCAACATCGGCACCGACGACCTCGTCCACCTGCTTCACCGCGAAGGCGTGGCCACCGGCGTCGACGTCGAGGCGCTCATCGAGGTACGCGAGCCCCTCATCGCCGCCGTCGGGCACGACCTGACGTCGAGCCTCTCCGACATCCCCGCGACCCCTGCGGCCTTCGACGGCCGGTTCGCAACCGCCTCGGCGAGGGACTGACATGACCACCGAGACCGCCCGCACCGCGTCCGCGGACCCGGCCCCGCCCCGACCGTCCGCGGAGCCTCTCCCGCTCGAAGGCATCCGGGTCATCGAGTTCTCGCACATGGTCATGGGCCCGAGCTGCGGGATGATCCTCGCCGACCTGGGCGCCGAGGTCATCAAGGTCGAACCGCGCGGCGCCGGCGACAAGACCCGCTATCTGCCCGGGTCAGGATCCGGGCTGTTCCCCGCGTTCAACCGCAATAAGCACAGCGTCCAACTCGATATCGCCGAGGCGGCCGACCGTGACCGCGTCCTCGACCTCATCGACTCCGCCGATGTCCTGCTGGAGAACTTCCGTGTCGGGAAGATGGAATCGATCGGCTTCGGATACGAGGAGCTGGCCGCCCGCAATCCCGGACTCATCTACTGCTCGCTCAAGGGATTCCTCTCCGGCCCCTACGGGAACCGGGCCGCCCTCGATGAAGTCGTGCAGATGCTCGGCGGATTGGCGTATATGACCGGTCCTCCCGGTCAGCCGCTGCGCGCCGGTGCCAGCGTCAACGACATCATGGGCGGAATGTTCGGCGTCATCGGCATCCAGTCGGCACTGCGGGTGCGCGAGACCACCGGCCGCGGAAAACTCATCAACTCCGCACTGTTCGAGAACAATGCGTTCCTCGTCGGCACGCATATGGCGCAATCCCAGATCAGCGGCGAACCACCCCGGCCGATGCCGACCCGACAGGCCACCTGGGCCGTCTACGACATCTTCCGCGATGCCGACGACAACCAGGTCTTCGTCGCCGCCGTCTCCGACGGGCAGTGGCGCGACCTTTGCGACGAATTCGGGCTGACCGGCCTCGCCGCCGACCCGGACATGCTGACCAATCAAGGCCGAGTCGACCAACGCGACCGCATCCACCGTGAGCTCCAACACGCACTGTCACAGCTGAGCCTGGCCGAGATCGAAGAGAAATGCACTCGCCGCGGACTCCCTGTCGCTCCCGTCAACACGCCTGCCGACCTCACGGCTGACCCGCACCTCGTCGCCTCCGGGGCGCTCGCCCACACCGGACTGCCGAGCGGTGCAAGCGTCGATGTGCCGCTGCTGCCGCTGACCTTCGACGGGAACCGGCTCGGACTGCGCAGTGATGTGCCCGAACCCGGCCGTCACAACAGCCACTACCGCGACGGCCCGGCAGTGCCGACGGGGCCGCCGGTCGACGGACCCCAGCCAGACGAGGACCGCGGGGACTGACAACTCAGTCAGCGGCACACCGGCTCCGGGCAGATGAGTTCCGAACCGCCCGGCACCGAACCCGCAGGACACGGAACTTCCCGCACCGGACCACCCAGCACCAGATCATCCGCTACACCACTGAATATCGAGAACCGAACACACAAGGGGACAGCTCATGCGATCAACGACGATCACACGCACACGGACGGCCGCCTCGGCGAGGAAGGGGACGACGAGCACTCGCAAGCGCGCGACGACGATCGCAGCAGTGCTCGCCTCGGTCGCCCTCGTCGCCACCGCCTGCGGGAACAAAGCGCAGCCCCCGGGCGAGGGTGGGGACTATCCGAAGGGGCCGGTCACGGTCACGGCTCCGGCCGAACCCGGATCCGGCTGGGACACCACGGCACGCGCCCTCGTCGAGGCGCTGCAGAAGGAAGACATCGTCTCCACTCCGCTGCCCGTGCAGAACAAGCCCGGCGGCACCGGCTGCTCCTGGCTGACGTCGATGATGCGGCAGGAGAAGGGCAAGGACGATCAGATCGCCATCACCTCCCTGGCCAGTCAGACGATGAAGGCGCGCGATCTCTGCGAATACGGCCCCGAGGACACGACGCTCATCGCCACCCTCTACGTCGAGGACTTCATGGTCGTGACCCCGAAGGACGGCGACTTCAAGGACCTCGATGCCCTGGTCAAGGCGCTCAAGGACGACCCGCAGAAGGTCACCGTCGCGGCCGCCGGCGATGACACCCTGCCGTTCGCCTTGTTCGCCAAGGAAGCCGGCGTCGACCCGGCCGACATCAACTTCGTCAACTACGACGGCGGTGGAGAGCAGACGACCGCCATGCTCAACGGGGACGCGAAGGTCGCCATCGCCGGCATGAGCGAGTTCCGCTCCGTCATCGAAGCCGGTGACATCGAACCTCTCGTCACCTTCGCCCAGGAACCCCTGGCGGCGCCATTCGACACGGTGCCCACTGCGAAGGACTCCGGCTACGACGTCACCCTGGGCAACTGGCGCGGAGTCTACGGCCCCGCCGAGATGCCGCAGGAAGCCGTGGACTTCTGGGCCAAGTCGCTCGAAGACGTGAGCAAGTCCGACGCCTGGAAGGAGACGCTGAAGAACAACCAGTGGGCCACCGAGTTCCACACTGGCGAGGACGCTCAGGCCTACGTCGACGACGCGGCCAAGACGGTTGCCGAAGGCGTCAAGGAGACCGATCTGGGCAACAGCAAATGACCGCTCACCGCACCGACCTCATCACCGGCGGCGCCATCGCCGTCATCGGCGCGGTGTACTACATCGCGACGTTCTCCATCCAGGAGACCGCGAACATCGTCACCCCGCGCACCTTCCCCGCCATCGTGGGGATCGGACTCATCGTGCTCGGCCTCTTTCTCGCCGGCCAGGCCGTCGTCCGGCACCGGAAGGACACACTCGCCGAGGCGGCTCCCGGGTCCGCGGGATCCGCACCCGCAACCGCACACGCGGTCGGGGATGGGGACGGTGCGGCCGCCTCGGCGGGGGAATCATCCGTTGAAATCGCCGACCGATCCTCCGGTCAGGAAGGCGTCGGCGGGATCGTCCTCGAGGCCCCGCCGGAGCCGCAGGTGCGCAAGGTCGTGTTCCAGTTCGCGCTCTTCTTCGTCTATCTGGCGATTCTCATCCCGGTCGGGTTCCTCCTCTCGACGGCGGCGTTCCTGATGGGGCTGACCAGCATCTACGCGCCTGAGAAGTGGATCCGCAACCTCATCTTCTCCGTTGTCTTCTCGGTCGTGGTCTACGCGGCGTTTGTCTTCGGACTCGCCGTGTACCTGCCGGTCGGGATCCTGGGTTAGGGGGCGGGCATGGACACTCTCATCGATCTGGGAGGCGGCTTCGCCTCGGCACTCGAGCCGGTCAGCCTCGCCTTCGCCCTCCTCGGCGTGCTGCTTGGCACCGTCGTCGGAGTGCTGCCGGGAATCGGACCGATCTCTGCGATCGCGATCCTCATCCCGGTCTCCTTCGGAATGGAGCCGGTACACGGCCTCATCCTGCTGTGCGGAATCTACTATGGTTCGATGTACGGCGGCTCGATCACCGCTACGCTCATCAAAACCCCTGGTGAGGTCGCCAGCGCCGTGACCGCGATCGAGGGCTACGAAATGGCCCGCCGCGGTCGGGGCAAGGCCGCCCTGGCCACTGCGGCTATCGGATCGTTCCTCGCCGGCACCCTGGCGATCATCGGACTGACGTTCCTCTCACCCGTCCTCGTCAAGCTCGCGAACGTCTTCGGCGCCACCGAATACTTCCTGCTCATGGCCACGGCCCTGCTGCTCGCGTCGACGATGTCGGCGGGTTCGCGGGCGAAGGCGCTCATCTCGATCTTCATCGGCTTGGCCGTCGGTCTCATCGGACTCGACTTCCAGACCGGACTGCCCCGGCAGACCTTCGGCATGGATCTGCTCTCCGACGGGATCGACTTCACGATCTTCGCGATGGCGCTCTTCGCCATCCCCGAGGCGATCCGAAACCTCGCGCTCGGACGTGGGGCGAAGGATGAGATCCAGAGCTTCGGAAACGACAAATGGATGACGAAGGAAGACTGGCAGCGCTCGGCCGGCCCGTGGGCGCGCGGTTCCGTGGTCGGCTTCATCATCGGCATCCTGCCCGGCGTCGGTCCCTCGCTGGCCTCGTTCATGTCCTACATCATGGAGAAGCGGATCTCGAAGCGGAAGGACGAATTCGGTCACGGCGCCATCGAGGGCGTGGCCGGCCCCGAAGCGGCGAACAATGCAGGTGTCGGTGGTGCGATGATTCCGCTGTTCAGCCTCGGCATCCCGGGTTCGGCGACGACGGCGCTGCTGCTCTTCGTGTTCACGATGTACGGTCTGCAGCCAGGACCGCTGATCTTCCGGGACGAGACCGGTCTGATCTGGACGATCATCGCCAGCATGTACATCGGCAATATCGCGCTCATCATCCTCAACCTGCCGCTGGTCGGGGTCTTCGTGAAGCTGTTGAAGATGCCCAAGGAGATCCTCTTCTCATCCATCCTGGTGCTTGTGGTCATCGGCGCCTACGCCATCGAATTCAGTCTGTTCGGGCTGATGATGCTCGGCATCTTCGGAGTCATCGGCTACCTCATGGAGAAGGGCGGCATCCCCTTGGCTCCGGCGATCCTGGCGCTCGTGCTCGTGCCGCTGCTCGAGGACAACTTCCGGCGCATGCTGCAGATCTCCGGTGGATCGTTCGCCCCCCTGGTCACCAGGCCGGTGTCGCTGTCGATCATCATCCTCATGGTGCTCGGCATCATCGGACCCATCATCTTCCGGTGGTGGGTGTCCCGGCGGAAGCTGCTCGCCGATGTGACGGTGTCGTGAGGAGTGGGAATGAAGAGTTCTGAACAGGTGCCGGCGGAGATCGGAGTCATCGACCGCAGTGCGGCCATCCTCGAAGTCCTCCAAGATACGCCGATGACGGCTGCGGAGGTGTGCCGCCGCCTCGGGTATTCGAAGTCGACGACGTATCGGCTGCTGACCGATCTGCGGGCGCACAAGTTCATCGTCCGTGACTCCTCGGGGCTGCTGCGATTGGGGCCCTTCCCCGGCAGGCGCAATATCGCCACAACGAACTCGGTGCTCGACCATCTGCGGACCATGACCGGGGAATCCGTGCAGATGTGGGTCCGCGTAGGTGAGGATCGCGTGTGCGTGCGCAACGTCGAAGCCGATCATGAGCTGCGCGTCTCGCGCGGAGTCGGTGCGGTGCTCCCGCTCGTCGACGGCGGCTCGGCTGCCCTGGCGCTGTGCGGGCCGGGAAATCCGGCGGAGTTCTATGCGACCAAGCAGGCACGGGTGCCGGGGACCGCCTCGGCGAGTGTGGCCTTCACCGTCGGTGCGATCGTGTTCGCCCTCTGTGTGTCCTACCCGCTGACGCGGGAACCGGACAACGTCGCCGGCGCCTATCGCAGCCTGCTCAGCCGGGCCGCCGTCGAGCTGCGAGCGCTGCTCGACGGCAGCGAGGAACTCGAGGTGCTGCGCGACATCGCCCGTCTGGCGCTGGGCGCGCGGAAACAGGCGGGGGAGTAGGCGTTCAGACTCGGGTCACTCTGTCGGAGGCTGACCGAGGTAGAAGCCGGTGGTGCGTTCCGCGGCGGCGCGCGCCTGATCGACGGGTGTGCCTGCCGCCGCCGAGGCCTCGCCCCAGCGGGTGCTCGAGGTACGAACGAATTCCTGAGCCTGCACAGAGGTGACCCACTCGTTCTCGTCGGCGGGACGTCCCGTGCCGACCACGAGATGGTTGGCGAGACCGAGGAAGGAGATGTCCCACCCGACCCCGGTGGCGCCTGGTCCGAACTGCACCCAAAAATCGGCGTTCGCCTCACCCGTGTGCGAGTGATCGAGGGTCAGACGTGCGCCGTCGTCTGCCTCGGCGATGCGGACGGTGACATGGCTGATTCCTCCCGCGAACTCCCAGGTCAGCGAGTAGGACTGGGACGGTTCGCAGCTTTCGATCGTGCCCGAGGCATTGCCTTCGATCTGGTAGCGACCGCCGAGCTCGAGGTCACCGCTGACAGGGGCGAACCAGCGCTCGAGCCGGACCGGATCGGTGCAGGCCTCCCAGAGGTCGGTGACGGTGGTCGGATAGCTCTGGCTCAGCGTCTGCACCGTGTGCTGGGTGTCGCCCTCGACGGTGATGTTGAGCCCGCGGTCGACGGCGTCGGCCTGCGCGGCGAGGACCTGGTCTTCGGTGGGGCGACTGGAGTCGGAGATGGTCATGGAAGCTCCTCGGAGGTCGTCGATGATCTGACGGCGGTTGAAGGTGAGGTGCGGGAGGTCCGCCGAAGATCGGCGGTACTCCATGGTAACCAAGGATGCGCAGCGGTGGAATGGCATCGGTCCAGGTTGGGGATGAGAACTGATATGTCATTCATCAGGCTCGTTCCATCGGCCGATGCATAGTGTGGAGCGAAAACGGAACCGCCGAGCGCGGCACCGGACAAACCCGCTCCGCAAAAACGGGAGGACCCCCAATGACCACACGCATCGCCGTCGTCGTCGGCAACCCGAGCCCCAATTCGCGAACCCGCCAAGTGGCCGAAGACCTCGCCACCAAGATCGCGGAGGTCACCGGATCCGAGATCGACGAAACCATCGAACTCGCCGAGGTGACCGACGAGATCTTCGAGTGGAAATCCGACCGCCTCAACACACTCACCGAGCGTCTGGCCACCGCCGACTACGCGGTCATCGCCACGCCGACCTATAAGGCCAGCTACACCGGGCTGCTCAAAGCATTCCTCGACCGGTACGACGCTGGCGGTCTGCACGGACTGACCGCGATCCCGGTCTTCACGATCGGGTCCCCTGCGCACGCACTTGCGGTGGAGACGACCCTGCGGCCCCTCCTCGTCGAACTCGGCGCCAGTGTGCCGACGAAGGGGCTGGCGTTCCCGACCGCAAAATTCGATGATCGCGCGAACGTGCTCGACGAATGGGTGGACAGCCAGAAGGTGTACCTGCCGCAGCGTGGTTGACGTGGACAGCGCGGGCCCGCTGAACGCATCAGCGGACCCGCGCGGCTGCCTCGGCGAATGAGGTCGTCCCGATCGGGGACGGTCGCCTCAGCGAGGTTCAGTCGATCTGCATCTCGCCCATCGCGTCCCAATCATCACCGTCGATCTGACGGGAGATGATCTTCGGGGTCGCTGCCAGTGCGGAGTGCATCGGTCCGCCCGCCGCGGTCGCGGCCTGGAAATGGTCGGACTTCACATGCGCTTCGGCGGCATCGTCGTCGAAGGCTTCGACGAGGACGTACTCGTTCGGGTCATCGAGGCTGCGCGACCAGTCGAACCATTTGTTGCCCGGTTCGGCGCGGGTCGCCTCGGTGAATTCGCGGGTCAGATCGGGCCACTGGTCGGCCATTTCCGGTTTGACGGGGAACTTCACGACGATGAAGATCATTATTCTTCCTTCTCTCTGTGGTTGTTCTCTCGGGTGGAGATGAGGGTGTGGCGGTATCGGTTTCGTCCTCAGCGACAACGTTACGAGAACTGCATCCCGCCGTCGACGAGCATGGTCTGACCGGTGATGTAATCGGAATCCTCGCTGGCGAGGAACGACACGAGGCTGGCAACGTCCTCAGGCACGGACACCCGGCCCATGAGGATGTCACCAGCATATTTCTTGATCGCCTCACCCTTGGCCAGACCCTCCTCGGCGGCGAGCTTCTCGTCGATGAGATCCCACATCGCGGTGCCGACGATGCCAGGGCCGTAGGCGTTGACGGTGATGCCGTGCTTGGCCCACTCCATCGCCGCACCCTGAGTCAGTCCGCGCACCGCCCATTTCGTCGCCGAATACGGTGACAGCAGCGCGAAGGGACGGAACGCGACGATCGACGCGGCCCCGATGATCTTGCCGCCGTTGCCCTGCTCGATCATCTGCTTCGCCGCAGCCTGATACGACAGGAAGACGCCGGTGAGGTTGACGTCGACGATCTTCTCGAAGTCCGCCTTCGAATACTCGATGAGGGGTTCGACCTGCGCGATCCCGGCGTTCGCGACGAAGACGTCGAGTTTTCCACCCGCATCGACGGCAACCTCGACGAGGCGGCTCAGCGAATCGTCGTCCGTGACGTCCACCTCGGCACCGGTAGCCTTCCCGCCTGCACTTTCGATCGTGGTGACGGTCTCCGCCACCCCGTCCTGCATGCTCGGCAGGTCGGCGACGATGACATGATGGCCATCGGCTCCGAGCCTCTGCGCGATGCCCTGGCCGATTCCCCGCGCGGATCCCGTCACCACTGCGACGCTGTTGTTCGTGCCCATTTCTCCTCCTTGAGTTCTCAACTGTGAGCGAGCACGATCATTCTCAGCAGAGTCGGCAGCCGGAGGACACGGTTCTTCTCATGTGGCGATAAAGCTGGGGGTCAATCGGCATCGGCCGCGGCGAGTGCGGTGTCCGTGGGGGAGTGCACGGGTCATGCGTGCTCAGCGACAGGGACGGTGACCGAACCGCCGCGCAGATAGCTCGACGCCAGGCCCGCATGCTCACGCAGGGTCGACTCGACCAGCTTCGCCCGCCCCGCCATCTTCGACGTGGGGGTGCTCATCGCCATCGCCCCGACCTGCATTCCCGCCCCGTTGCGCACTGGCACGGCCGCGCAGGTCTGACGGGGCAGGAACTCCTCGTGCTCCCATGCGATTCCACGGGTGGCCACCTCGGCGAGATGGGGGTCGAGGGCCTCCCGGCTGATCATCGTCTGCGGGGTCAGCACCTGCATTCCGCGCGCCTCGAGGTAGTCGGTGCGCTGCGGTTCGGGCATTCCGGCCAGGAGGATTTTGCCGAACGCGGTGGCGTGCGCCGCCTCGTGGAAACCGAAGCGCAGGGGCCGCAGCCGCGGGTGCTTCTCACAGTCGGAGCAGTAGGTGAGGATGATGTCCGAGCCGCGGTAGATCGCGAAATAGGCGGCGGTGCCCAGCGACCGGTGGAGCTGATCGGTGATCTGCCGAATCGGTTGCGGAGCCACGAGGCGCTGCTGGAACGACAGCCCGAGCTCGAAGCATTTGGGGCCGAGCTCGAACCGTTTGGAGTCCTTGAGATAGACGAGATACCCGGAATCGGCGAGCTCGTTGAGGAGCCGATAGACGGTGGGCAGGGGGATCTCGAGGCGGGTGGCCACGGTCTTCGCGGCAGCACAGCCCGATGCTGCGACGGCTTCCAGGACGGCGAAGGTTCGTTGGATCACGGCACTGTTGGACACGCGGTCTCCTGACTGTGCGATCGCCTCGGCGATCGACTTTTTCATGTGATGAGAATGAGGATAGTCCATGGTGTCGCGGGTCACATAGGTTGCTCATGTCAGGTCAGTGGCGGGCGTGCGTCGATGCCGCCTGCCGAGTGGAGCAAAGGAGCATCCGATGGCATTCCCTGCAAAATACCCATCGCTGAATGCGATGGAGATGACGGACGAGGCGAAACAGACCCTCATCCGAGTGCTGCGCGTGGCATTCCCGCACGCAGACTTCCCCGATGGGCCGTATGTGCGCACCGCGGAGAAGATCCTCTTCGCCGCCGATGAGGAGACGTGGTTCCGGGTGGCCCTCATCCAAGGGCTGCTGTCGTTGGATCAGCTCTCCGACGGCGATTTCTGCGGACTCGATGACGACTCCGCGCTCAAGGTGCTGCGCCGGGTCGAGTCCACCGAGTTCTTCGGCTTCGTCCGTCGCACCGCTGTGCTCAACCTCTATGACGATGTCGAGGTGTGGGAGACGCTCGGCTACGAAGGACCCTCGTTCGACAAGGGCGGCTACATCAACCGCGGCTTCGACGATCTCGACTGGCTGCCCGAACCGCGGATCGTCTACCCCGAGGACGAGCCGTTGCCCGAGCTCGGTGACGGGGTCATGGGTGTCCGCAGCGGCAGTGCCGCCGGTGACGATTCGACCAATCAGCCCGCGCCGCAGAGCGCCGAGATGGGTGAGGTGAAGAAGTGATGACACAGGAACAGAATGCAGGACGCAGCGTGTCAGGTTTCAGCATCGACCCGGACGAGGAGGCCGTCGTCATCGTCGGCTCCGGCGCCGGCGGAGGAACGCTGGCCTACGAACTCACCGGGAAGGGCATTCCCGTCGTCGTCCTCGAAGCCGGGCCGTATCTGCGCAACGAGGACTACGTCAACAACGAATGGGAAGCCTTCAACCAGATGGCGTGGCTCGATCCCAGGACGACGACCGGTTCGTGGCGGATCGCCCGTGACTTCCCGAACCTGCCGGCCTGGATCGTCAAGGCCGTGGGCGGAACGACCACCCACTGGTCGGGCGCGACCCCGCGATTCAAGGCTCATGAGTTCAAGGCCCGCAGCGTCTACGGCCGCATCGACGGCGCCAACCTCCTCGACTGGCCGATCACGCTTGAGGAGATGGCCCCTTACTACGACCGGGCCGAGAAGGCGATGGGCTCGACGCATGTCCACGGCCGGAAGCCGCTGCCGGCGAACAACAACTACAAGGTCTTCGCGGGAGGGGCGAAGGAGGTCGGCTACAAGTTCTACGCCACCGGCCCGTATGCCACGAACGCCGAAGAGTACGACGGCCGCCCCGCCTCCATCCAGGACGGATTCAACTTCCAAGGCGATAAGAACAAATCCAAATGGTCGACCATGGTCAGAGAGCTGCCGCGAGCCGCGGACACCGGGCTGCTCGATCTTCGACCAGAGTCCCAGGCCGTACAGATCACCCACGACGCCAACGGTCGAGCCGACGCCGTGCTCTACCTCGATAAGGACGGGAACCTCCACCGGCAGGCCGCGAAGATCGTGTGCGTGGCCGGCAACTCGATCGAGACGCCGAGGCTGCTCCTCCTCTCCGGCACGCCGTCCTGCCCTGATGGGTTGGCGAACTCGTCCGGACACGTGGGCCGGAACTATATGCGCCATCTGACCGGCACCGTATGGGGGCACTTCGACAAGCCGGTGCGGATGTATCGCGGGGAGACGATGGCCGGAGTCATCGCCGATGAGTCGATCCATGATCCCGACCGAGGATTCTCCGGCGGCTACTACATGGAGACGATCTCGCTGGGACCGGCATTCATGGCCTCCTTCGTCGAACCCGGCGGATGGGGACCGGACTTCGCGGCACTGCTCGACCGGTACCTCAACACCGCAGGAATGTGGATCGTCGGTGAGGACATGCCGCAGGAGACCAACCGGGTGACGCTGAATACGACGGTCAAGGACACGAACGGTCTGCCCGTTCCGAACGTCCACTACGACGATCATGCCAATGACCTGGCGATGCGCCAACACGCCTACGCCGCAGGTCAGAGAGTCTACGAAGCGGTCGGGGCGAAGACTTCGCACCACACTCCGCCCTATCCGTCGACGCATAACCTCGGCACCGCACGGATGAGCGAACGTCCCGAGGACGGTGTCGTCGACAAGTGGGGCCGGACCCATGACGTGAAGAACCTCTTCATCTCCGATGGCTCGGTGTTCACCACCGGCGCCGCAGCGAACCCGACCTTGACGATCGTGGCGCTTGCCATCCGGCAGGCCGAGTACATCGCCGAGGCGCTGCGGACCCAGGAGGTGTGAGGAGCGGCAGGCTCAGTAACTCTGAGGTGCGAAGTGTCGTCGCATCGATCGGCGTCGGTTCTGTCAACGGATGGAATCGACGCCGAACTGCTGGAAGAGAGCGTCGGACCAATAGGATGACAGAGAGACGCATCAAGGAGGAGACTGCCTGTGGCACGTACCGTCTACTACACCGCGACCACGCTCGACGGGTTCATCGCCGACCCGAACGACTCACTCGAATGGCTGCTGCGCCAGACCGAAGAGCCACCGGACGACGGGTTCATCGACGGAGTCGGAGCGATCGTCATGGGCTCGACGACCTACGAATGGCTGCTGCGCAACCTCGACGGGCCGTGGCCCTACACGGTACCGACCTGGGTGATGACCCATCGCAAACTTGGGCTTCCAGCGACCGGTACCGGGAGCGGGGCTGACGCGAAGACGTCCGGAACCGAGGACGACGGAAACGCGGCGGACGCAGGAAAGGGCGGGGCCGCCTCGGCGCCGGATATCCGATTCGCCAAGGGATCGGTCTCCGACCACTACTTCGAAATGTGCACCGCCACGGGCGACCATGACCTGTGGGTGATGGGCGGCGGTGACCTCGCCGGACAGTTCGCCGACGAGGGACTCCTCGACGAGATCATCACCTGGACCGCGCCGGTGGTCCTCGGCAAGGGGCGCTCACTGCTGCCGCGCCGCCTCGACCTCGAACTCATCGACGTCGGGCACAGCGCACCTTTCGTTATCTCCCGCCACCGAGTCATCGGCCCTCTCCTCGAGGACAGCCCGGCAGAGTGACGCTTCCCGAGGACGGCTGAGGACTCGCCCGCATCGTCCATTCGCCGAGGAGGGACCAATTTTCGTACGTGAGGGTCCCTGGTACGGATGTACACGGCCGCCTCGGCGAAGTGATCGATGATTCGTACGCAGGGGTGGGCCGCCTCGGCGAGGTTCATCCGGATATCGGGCACCTCTGGTGGCCAGGCGGGGTTCCGTGATTCGATGCAGTCATGACTGCTGCGATTGAGAATCATCGGGCCCGCCTGCGCGCGGGGGAGATCTACAACGGACTGTGGATGATGTCGACGAGTCCGGAGCTGGCGAAGATCGGGTCGGCGGCCGGGTTCGACTATGTCTGCCTCGACCTGCAGCACGGGCTGGTGCGGCCCACCGATGTGCTGCGGCTGACGGACGCCGTGCGCGCCAGTGGGGACGCGCTCGTGACCGCGCGGGTCGCGGCGAATCGATTCACGGAGATCGGGGCGCTCGCCGACGCCGGAGTCGAGGCGATCATCGTCCCGCTCGTGTCCTCGGTCGACGAGGCACGGGCCGCTGTGGCTGCGCTCGACTATCCTTCGCGGGGCGGGGATCGTTCGTGGGGACCGACTGCCGAGATCATGCACAACGCCGTGCAGGACACTCGGGATGAGCGGCCTCTGCTGTTCGTCATGATCGAGAACGAGGAGGGTCTGGCCGCGGTCGAGGACATCTGCGCCGTACCGGGAATCGACGGAGTGTACGTCGGTCCTGCCGATCTCGCGTTCGCCGTCGGTGCGCTGCCGGGGCAGCCGAATGAGGCCCACGCAGAGGCGCTCGTGCGGATCCGCACGGCCGCCGACGCCGCCGGGGTGGTTCCTGGAATCCACTGCGGCGACGGTGAGGAGGCGAAGCTGCGCAAAGAACAGGGCTTCCGCTTCATCACCTCATGCGGCGACCTGGGTGCGGCAGGCCGAGCCTTCCGCAGCGACCTGGCCACCGCCCGCTCCTAATTGCTACCCGACGGCGGCCCAGCAACCTCGCGCGAGGTTGTTGGGCCGCCGTCGGGTAGTTCGAGTCGGTGGGTGGGTCCGCGTTGCGCGCGACGTTGCCATGGTGCGCCAGGATGTTCTTGGGAAGGCCGAGTATCCTGGCGTTTCTCAATTCAACTCTCGAGTTTTTCCTGCTTGCACAAATTCATTGATGCAATTCCTTCAGGGTATCGAAACATGCGAAAACAATCTTGGACAGGCATCGTTGAGTCGCGAATACTGGGACGCATCACAGTTGTTCCACGTCACAAATGCAATGCCACACCTGCTCATGGACCAGAACCCAATGGAGGGATCGCCAATGACAACAGCACCACGCATCGATACCGATGCAGTTCGACCTGTGGAGCCCGGCCCTGCGCCGGCAGCTCCGCCGACTGCATCGCGGCTCAAGCCTGAGTCATTCACAGCGGGAATCAAAGCTGTTGTCGGGCTCGTCGGATTGTTCGCGATCTGGGAGTTGGCTGTCTTCATCTTCGACTTCCCGAAGTATCTGCTCGTCGGTCCGATTTCGGCGTTCGAGGAGTTGTTCACGAACCCCGGTTACTTCGCCGTCAACGCTCTCACTACCTTGCAGGAAGGTCTCGCAGGCTTTGCGCTCGGCACAGCATTGGGCGTTCTGTGTGGAGCACTCCTCTATTACGCTTCTTTCCTTCGTCCCTTCCTCTACCCGGCGCTCATCGCCATCGATACGATTCCGAAGGTCGCCCTTGCGCCGCTGTTCATCGTCTGGTTCGGCTTCGGCTTCGAGTCGAAGGCTTTCGTGGCAATGGCCATCGCATTCTTCCCCCTCGTCATCAACACATTCGACGGGCTCAACTCTGTGCCGCACGAGCTGCAGGACCTTGCACGCATCAACCGTGCCTCGAAGCTGAAGAAGATGATGAAGATCGATTTCATCTATGCGCTTCCTTCGATCTTCACGGGAGCGAAGATCTCGATCTCGTTGGCCGTCGGCGGCGCCGTGGTCGGTGAGTTCATCGCTGGGTCCAAAGGACTCGGGTACGTCATTCTTCTCGCGAACTCTCAGGTCGACCTCCCCTCGATGTTCGCGGCATTCATTGTGCTCGCGGCGATCGCATTGCTTCTCTTCTTCATCATCGACCTCATCTCGAAGAAGCTGCTGCCGTGGAAGAACTACACGAAGTGAGAGGCGGAACCATGCACATCTTGAAGAAACTGCTTGTTGCGCCGCTCCTGCTGTCTGTCGTCGCTCTGACAGGATGCACGCCAAAGGACGGACTCGATGACTTCAACCTCATGGTCGACGTCGCCTACCTGCCGAAGCACGCACCGTTCTTCGCCGCTGAAGCCGAGGGGTTCTTTGAAGAGGAGGGATTCGATGTCTCGCTGATGCCGGGTTCCGGTTCGACGAACACCGTGACCTCCGTCGAAACCGGGAGAGTGGACGCCGGATGGGCCGATTTCGGTGCGACCATCCTCAGCCAGGGCAAAGGAGCTCACGTCAAGCAGGTGAACCTGCTTCAGGCCCGCTCGGCGTATGCGACTATCGCACTCGAGAGCTCGGGCATCAAGACCTGGGAGGACATGAAGGGCAAGACGGTGGCGACTGAGGGCGCCGGTGCCATGACGGCGATGTGGCCGCTCGCGCTCGAACGCAGTGGCCTCAAGCAGGATGACGTCAATGTCGTCCATGCCACTGGCGAATCGAAGATTCCTGGTCTGCTGGCTGACCGTTGGGATGCGAACCTCGCGCTCTATGTCTCCGACGAGCCGGCCCTGATGGCACTCGGCGAGAAGGCGAACATCCTCAAATGGTCCGACGTCGGCATCGACCTCTACGGCAACGGCATCGTGGTCTCGGACGAGTCCCTGAAGAATGATCCCGAGCGTGTTGAGCGGTTCAACCGCGCTATGCAGAAAGGCTTTCTCTGGGCTTGCGACCACCCGGAGCAAACTGCAGAAGACTTCACCAAGGAAGTCCAAGGGTATGAACCGGAGACCGTGATCTATGCGCTCAAGTCGCAATGCGAATTGAACTGGGCAACCGGAAAGTCAGACGACCAGTTCGGTGTGATGACCGACGATGGAGTTGGGCAGATGCTGAGTATGGCCACTGACTTCCTCGGTCTCGAGAATTCGACCGACCTCACCGTCGACGATATCTATACGAACGACTACATCGATCCGATTCGCCATGACGAAGACGTTGCGGCACCTACAAAGTGAATGGAGTACGACCATGACCACTGACTATGCGATCTCAGTCAACAACGTCGGCAAGACCTACACCTCGCGAGACGGGCAGGAGAACGTCGTCCTCAAGGGACTCGACTTCCACGTCAACCCAGGGGAGTTCGTCTCTATCGTCGGCCAGTCCGGCAGCGGAAAGACCACGCTGCTCAACACGATCTCGGGTCTGCAGGAAGCCTCTGAGGGCGAAATCCTCATCCGCGGACGCGAGATCAGCGCCGCTCTCAAGGACATCGGAATGGTGTTCCAGAGCCCGGTCCTTCTGCCCTGGCGGAATAATCTCGACAATGTCCTCCTGCCCTTGGAATTCCGTGACGCCGTCACATCGGAATCCAAGGACCACGCCATGGAGCTGCTGCAAATGGTCGGACTCGGAGAGAAGGCGACCCGGTATTCCTACGAACTCAGCGGCGGGATGCAGCAGCGCGTCGCCATCTGCCGCGCGTTGGTTTCACGGCCGGAGATCCTCCTCATGGATGAGCCATTCGGCGCGCTCGACGCGATGACACGCGATTCGATGAACTTCGAGATCCAGCGGATCTGGCGTCGCACGGGCTGCAGCGTCCTCTTCGTCACTCACAGCATCTCCGAAGCTGTATGGCTGGCAGATCGAGTCGTCGTCGTCGGTGATCGTCCGGGCCGGATCGTCGCCGACGTCAAAGTGGACATCGAACGTCCCCGCGCAAAAGAGCACAAATTCTCAGAGAACTTCGCCAGCTATGTGGCGGAGATCGAATCCCACATCGGCGTCACCGCCGGAATCAGTTGAGTGGTCCGCTTGTCTGGCCCGACGAACACATGCCAGGGATGGCCGGCTGGGATCCTTCGACCCAAGGCACACCGCACGAGGCGAGCACGTCTCAAGGAAGATATGGAGTTGGAAACGCAATGATCAAACTGACAACCAACAAGACGCGTCTGGCAGATTCGTTCGGACTAGATGCCCAGAAGAGCCTTCTGTTCTCTGCGATTCGCCTTGATTCGAGCCCCCTGGTTGCGCCGATCATCGCCGACACGGCTGACGGCGAGGTGCTGCTTGTTCGCCAGCAGGAGCAGGGAAACGCCCTGTCCGCAGGGGTGCCGAAGGAGCGGATGAGATTCTATGCGCCGTGGGTGACGATCGATCCTCGAATTGTTGCCGATACACCGGCCGCAGCATCACTCTCGACGTTGGTTGAGGAGCTCGCAGAAGGGGATCAGGTTGGTCTCGACTCCGGTGTCGTTATGAAGCACTACTCGACGTTGTCGAAGAGCCTCGATGTCGTCGCCGACAAGCAGCCGACGACTCCGGTTGTCGCCTATGAGATCGACACCGCAGAGGTCCTTGAGCGCTTCTCTCGCTGGCGTGAGCTCGGAGCGGAGACTGCGACGCGGCTCATCGCCGACGTCGAACACCTTGACGGACTGGACAAGGAGATCCAGTCGCAGACCGATACACGCTATACGGCTCTGCAATCGATGGCGAAGGACCTCGGTCTCGACGCCGTCATCATCTCTGCTCCGCCGAACTTCAGCGAGGTCGTCGGAACTCAGCAGAGCGAAGATCAACTGGCGGTTTGGTCCATTCAGGACGAGAAGCTCTATGTTCTCGCTCCGGAGACCGCGCACGGTGTGTCCGGCACTCCGATCGGCCGCTTCGCAGGATTCGGTGCGGCAGCTGTGGCACTGGCCCATGGTGATCAGATCGGCGTTGAGGAGGAGTGGATCGCAACCGGTCTGGCGCTCGAACTCGAAGCCGAAGGCGCCGTCCTCAATGAGCTGTCGACCGCTCTCGGTCACTGGCGCGACATTCGTGACCACGAAGACCTAGGATTCCAGATCGTCGCTGCCAGATGCAGCGTCTTCGCCATCGAAGAGGCTCTGAAATGGGCAGAGGAGTCCTTGGCCGCAGGGCTTGAGTTCACCGAGCTCGACATCTACTCGCGCTACGTGGACAAGATCGTCGAATTTCGCACGGACAACGTGATTCCTTTTGCGATCGAACCGTACTTCACCAACTTGCACTCCTCGAACAGAATGCTGTTCCCCGGACCGCCCGTCGATTTCCCGATCAACGATGACACGAAGTGCATCCAACTCGACGCCGGTGTGCGGATCACCTTTGACGGGATCACTGTTGCGACCTCCGATATGGCACGGTCGCTTCCGCGCACCGACGGCGCCAAAGAAGCTTATGAGTTCTTCTTCGACGTGGTCCGTGAGGGAATCATCGGCCAACTGCGCCCCGGAGTCGTGTGCGAAGACGTCCATGAAGGTACCTTGGACTACTTGGCGCCCCACCTCGGCAGAATGATCGAGATCGGCATGCTCGGTGCAGACGTGGATTTCAACACGGAATACCGCAAGCGCAATGTCGGGCACCTCATGGGCAAGCAGGAGTCATTCGCCAATGAGCTGCGTCCCGGCTACAAGCACGTCTTGGGCGTCGGGTCTTTCGGCGCCGCGGAGATCCCGTGGCGGTACGGCAATGTGGCGATCGGCACCGAGGACCTCTGGTATATCGGAGCGGACCGAACCTATATCCTCTCAAAACGCTGAGGCAGGAAAGCTCTGCTTTCACGTGTCTGCCGTAGGAAAGTCATTCCTTCGCAGGTAACGGGGCGGACATTCTCGAAAGGGAATGTCCGCCCCCGTTGCGTAGATTGAAGACTGCAGGAGTGTGAGATGCAGCTGTTTTCTGGTCATCAGGGATTTGAGAAGCGGTCCGGTCGTGGAATCGACCGGACCGCTCTGAATTTATGTAGTCAGCTTCGCAGCTGATCAGTTGGGGCGGAGTTCACCTGAACTCTTGAGCTTGATCACTGCTTCGATCTCTACCGGAGAGTTCGCAGGCAGTCGCGGAACTCCCAAAGCAGTGCGCGCGTGTCGACCAGCGTCTCCCAGAACATCGACAAGAAGTTGGGAGGCTCCTTCAGCGACGATGGGGTGCTTGCTGAAGGCAGCCGGACTGGCCACATAGACGTTGAGCTTGGCGATGCTCTCGACATTGTCGAGACCGAGGTTCGTTTCCAACTGGGCAATGAGATTCACCGCGCACAGCTGAGCTGCCGCAATTCCGTCCTCTACGCTCAGGTCTTCACCGATGACTCCCTGGACCGGTACTCCTCCACCCTGTTTGGCGATCTGCCCGGACACGAAGGCCAATTCGCCGGCAACGGTCACTGTCTCGTAGCTGTAGCTGGCAGGGTTGGCTTCGTGAAGGTCGAACCCGAGTGCGTTGAGACGGTGACGCACGCCGTCTGCGAAGGAATTCGTCGAGGCGGCCGTGGAGGCAGCATCTGAGACACCGCCACGCTGTGCCGCAGAGTATCGACCGTCGAGCATCCGGGCCACTGCCCAAGGATTGGCTTCCTGGAGAACCGGATGAAGCATTGCCTGCGGGACGTTCTGGTAGGCGACCGGGCGAAGGAAGCGGTCGATCGCGGTTGCACCCACCGAGGTGGTCTGCGGAGCTGACGTCGCTGGAAACGGTCCACCGTGGATCATTGCATGGCCGACATCGACTCCTGTCGGCCAACCGTTGACGATGATCCGTCCGACGGTGAGCTCCAGTGCGCGCACCAGCACGTCTGCTACCTCGGTGTCCTGTTCACCCATCTGCAGTGTCGCAGTCAGCTGTCCTTCGAGCTCTGCCACCACAGGCTCCAGCTCATCGGTCGAGTCGTAGCGCACGACGAGGGCAGCGGACCCGAAGATCTCATTCTGCAGTTCCTTGTTCGATGCGAAGTCCTGGATCGAGGTCGTGAACATGCAGGGCCCGGGCGCATTGAGCGTTTCTCCATCCGACCCCTGTGCCAGAGGTGAGACGTCCGGCTGTGCTGAAAGCTGGTCGACTCCTCTCTGCCATGCTGCGGCTATGGAGGGAGTGAGCATCGTTTGGCCCTTCGCGGTGTTGAATTCCTCTGCGATACGAGCCGTCAGAGCGTCTCCGCGGTCGCTGTTGGGAACGAAGAGAACTCCAGGGGAGGTGCACAACTGACCGGAGGAACCGGTCACTGCCCCGAAAAAGCCCTGGGCCACCTCGGTGACGTCATCGTCAATGGCTCCCGGCAGAACGAACACGGGATTGATTGAACTCATCTCGGCATAAATAGGGATCGGTGTGGGTCGAGCCGCGGCTGCGGCCGACAATGCCAGTCCGGCAGCCCTGGAACCGGTGAATCCTACGGCGGTGATTCGCCGGTCCGTGGCTAGCTGCTGCCCGACCTCGGAGCCAGCCCCATAGACGAGTGAAAAGACACCCAGGTGGAGCCCGCTGTCGCGAACGGCACGCGAGATGGCAGCACCGACCAGTTCGTTGGTTCCGGGATGGGCATTATGGGCCTTGACGATGACTGGGCATCCGGCAGCAAGTGCCGAAGCGGTGTCACCGCCCGCCGTTGAGAAAGCCAGGGGAAAGTTGCTCGCGCCGAAGACAGCGACGGGACCCAGAGGAACCTTGCGCTGACGAATATCGGGGCGCGGCAGGGGCGCGCGGTCAGGAAGCGCGGGATCAATTCGCACGCCGTGGGCGTCGCCAAGCCGGACGACTGATGCGAACAGGCGCAGCTGGTTGGAGGTTCTGGTGATCTCGCCACTCAGGCGCCCCGCAGGAAGTCCGGTCTCCAGAACGGCCCGGTCGACGATGCGCCGCGCGTCAGACTCGATATTGGCTGCGATGCTCTCGAGAAAGGTTGCGCGGATCTCCGGCGAAGTGCTGCGGTACGAAGGGAAGGCATCGCGGGCCTCGGCTATGGCTGCGGATACCTGCTCCTCGGTGAGCAGCGTGTATTCAGGATCTAAGGTCTCGTCCGTCGCAGGATTGATTGCACGGCTGGTCTCCCCCTGTCCCTGCGTCTTCGTGCCGGCGACAATTGATGTGCCGGAAAGTGATGTGTCGACGTCCGAGTCGGTCGTCGCGATAGTGAGCTGTGTCGTCATGAGTGACCTCTGTTCCTGATAGCGATGTCGGCGCCGACCGGCTCAAGCCGATCGGCGCCGATCTGTGGGTGTGGCTGTCTCGGCCGCGGATTCGTGGCGTCCTGACCGTTCAGGCGACTGCGGACGCGGTGCGGTCGAGTCGGATGCCGGCAGCGGACATAACTTGTTCAAGATCCTGCAGGTCTGCCTCGGTGAGGTTCTGCAAGGGTGGCCGGACCGGCCCGCAGTCGCGGCCGATGACTTTGAGGCCGCCCTTGACGATTGAGACGCCGTAGCCGGCCACTCGTTCGCGGATCTTCGAGTAAGGAAGGACGAAGGAGTTGAGCTTCTCTGTCACGGCGGCGCGGTCCTGTTTGCGCACAGCATCGTAGAAGTCGAGGGCGAATTCGGGTGCGAAGTTGAACATGGCGGATGAGTACGTGCTCATTCCCAGCTGCAGCAGTGGCAGTGCATAGACTTCGGCGGTCGGCAGTCCGCCGAGGTAGAAGAGGCGGTCGCCGGTGCGGGCGTAGACCTTCGTCAGCTGCTCGATGTCGCCGAGGGCGTCCTTGAAGCCGATGAAATTCTCATGGGTGTCGGCGAGGCGTTCAACGGTCTCGGGCGAGTAGATCGCATTTGCCCGGTTGTAGACGATGATGCCGATCTTCGTTGCTTTGCAGATGGCGGATACGTGTTCGAAGAGGCCGTCTTGGCTGCATTCAGTGAGGTAGGGAGGAAGGACGAGAAGGCCTTCTGCTCCGGCTTCCTCGGCGTCGAGAGCATTCTGCACGGCGTGTGCAGTCGCGCCCCCTGCCGAAGCAAGGACCGGCACTTCAGTACGTGAGTTTGAAACTGCCAAGCCCACGACCTGCTTCGCTTCCGGGGGAGTGAGGCTGAACCCCTCGCCGGTTCCGCCAGCGGCGAAGAGTCCTGCGACGTCGAAGCTCGACTGCCAGGCGATGTGATCGGAATAGGAGTCGGCATCAAGTGACAGGTCTGCGTTGAATGCTGTCGCGGGGAAGGAAAGGAGGCCGTCCTTGAGGTGGTCGGCGAGTTCTTGAGGTTGGTAATTGGCCACGGAATGACGTCCTTGTTAGTCGGGATGGTGATCCCACTGTAAGAACGAGGAATAATTCCTGTCCAAGATTATTTATATATGCATTGATGCTCAGAAGGTATTGGCTTCACTTTCTGCGAATCAATGTGAGGACTTCCTTGAGTGCCGGGTTGCGGGACTCCGGATTCCAGATCGCATGAAGTTCGACGACATCGCGTGGAGCGTCGTGGAGCGGCACATATGTGACACCGTCGACGCCGAGGCGAGCAGCTGATTCCGAGACGACGGCGATGCCGCGACCGGCAGCGACGAGATTGACGATGGTCAGGATCTGGCTCAGCGAATGAGCCACCTCATTGGCTTCGACATCGATGTAGCGAACAGTGAGATCGTAGAAGTATCGAGCCTTCGTGGCATCGTGCATGAGCAGTCGCTGACCGGAGATCTCCTTTGTGCCCACAGAGTCACGTGCGGCGAACGCATGGTCCGAAGGGACTGCCAGTACGAGCTGCTCAGACAGGACCAGGGTCGCGTCGATGGTTTCGGGAATGCGGCCCACTCGCCCCAGGCCGATGTCGATCTTGCCCTCAGACAAGGCCTTGATCTGTTCTGCCGTAACCATCTCGGCGATCTCGACGCTTATACCCGGCAGCTGTTCTGCCAGGGTCGAGACCAAACTGCCAAGGACGCCGAACGTCGAGACCGCAGTGCATCCGATGGTGATCTGACCCCAGGAGCCCTCGGCGATCTTCTGTGCTCGCCGCGGGGCGCGCTCGACGGAGGCGAGCAGACCGTATGCCTCAGCGAGGAAGGCCTCACCTGCCGGCGTAAGTGTGACGGTGCGATTGTTGCGTTCGAAGAGGTGGACACCGATCGATTTCTCCAGCTTCTGGATCTGCCGGCTCAGCGGTGGCTGGGTCATATTCAGTTCTTCAGCGGCGCGTCCGAAGTGAAGGTTTTCGGCCACCGCGATGAAGCCGGTGATCTGTGCCAAGGTGAACTGCATCGCTCGCTCGTTTTCTTTCGTGGGCCACGGCCTGTGCTGTTCAGCAGTGTATCGGGCGTGCGGCACCTCGCTTTCAGTTGTCGGCAACTCCCTCCGTGCTACCTCACGGCGGCCCAGCAACCTCGCGCGAGGTTGCTGGGCCGCCATCACGTAGTAATTAGAGAGACTATTGTGCGGAGGGCTTTTGTCGGGGCCCGGAACTCCTTTGCCAAGTCGGCCAAGGCGATCGGGCCGCCGAGGATGTCCCCCCACGGCAGAGCGGCCCCGTCGGCTGCCAAGAAATCCACTGCCTCGACCAAATGGTGGGGTTCGAAGTTGTGCACACCGGTGATCGTGCGCCATCCGCGCACCATCTGCTCGGGATCGATCGATACCTGCGGCCCCGGCGTCACGCTGCCGGCGAGGACCACAACGCCCCCGACGGCCAACGACGAAATGCACGAGCGCACCCCCGCCTCGGCGCCCGAGAGCTCGAGTGCGACGTCGACATCATCGATCTCCGTGCCCGGCGCAACCGACCGGGTCGCCCCGGCCCGGTCGGCCAAACCGCGACGGTCCGGGTGCGGATCGGCGGCGATGACCTCGGCGGCACCACGGGCCTGAGCAGCCCCGACCGCGGTGAGCCCGAGCATGCCGATGCCGTTGACGAACACCCGGCGACTGGAAAGGTCACCGGCGGCCTCGACCATCGCCATGACCGTGGCCACGGCGCACCCGGCCGTCGCCGCCACCCCGTCGGGCAGCGAATCCGGCACCGGGACCATGGCCACGCCGGCCGGCAGATGGATATGGCTGGCATATGTGCCCGACAGCGCCCAATCCGACTCGGCCGATTCGTGGCCGACTTTGCGTACCGAGGTGCATTTCGCGCTCAGCCCGCGGCGACAGTTCCGGCATTTCCCGCACACCGAGGTGACAGAGAAGACCACACGAGTCCCGACGGGCACATCCCCGCGCGTCTCCTCGACGATGCCGATTCCCTCGTGACCGAGCACCGAGGGGCACGCCCCCGACCGGCGCCCGCTGACGGTATGCCGGTCGGACCCGCACACCGTGGCCGCGGTCAGCCGGATGAGACTCTCGCCGGGTGCCAGCCGCGGGCGGTCGAATGTGCGGAGCTCGAAATCCGAACCTCCGGTCCATACCTGGGCACATGGCCGAGCGTTTGCACGGCCATGATCGGCCGCCTCGGTGACGGTCATCGTCGAATCGGGCGTAGTCGCTTTCACTTCGCGACCACCGAGGACTCCTGCTTTGCGAGGACCGCGGGCAGATCCGCCACGGAGTCGAGGACGAGGTGTGCGCCCTCGGCCGCGAAATCCTCGCGAGTCAGGTGCCCGGTGAGCACGCCCACGGCTGTGACCTCGGCGTTGAGTGCCGATTCCACATCCGCCGAGGTGTCGCCGACGCTGACGACGGCAGCGCGGTTCGTGACCCCGACGGTCTCCATGACCTTGTTGATCATGTCCGGTGCCGGACGTCCGGCCGGCACCTTGTCTCCGGTGACCGAGACATCGAAGATCTCGCCCTGCTTCCAGCCCATCGTGGATAAGATGAGGTCGGCGATCTCACGGGAGAACCCGGTGGTCAGACCCACCTTGATCCCACGCTCCCGCAGAGTCGACAGTGCCTCCTCGATCCCGGGCAGCGGGCGCGGAGGATTCTGCGTGTAAGTCTCGCGCAGTTCGGCACGGAACCACTGCCAGGCCCGCTCGTGGACCTCCTCGGTGACCTCGACCCCGCCGAGGCGGAGCAGATTCTCGATCGCCCAGTGCTTCTCCGTGCCCATCCACTTTTGGAAGACCTCATCGGAGTAGTCCGCGCCCTCCCGTTCGGTGGCCTCGCGCAGCACGCGGTAGACCACGTCACGTTCGTCGATGGTGGTTCCGGCCATGTCGAAGACGGCAAGTTCGGTCATGTCGATTCTCTTTCTCTTGCGATGGTGCCCGCGCGAGTTCGTGGGCTCTGCTTCGCCCGCTTGGTCGGCGGACGGAAATTTCGGTGGGCGGGTGGACTTGATTGCGCAGGCTCAGCGCACGGCTCGGCGCAGCCACATGGACAGGGCCTCGACGAGGAGGACGACGGCGACCATGAGGATGAGCACCATCGTCACGACATCGAACTGGTTGACCCGCGAGGCGTTGAGCAGCAGGAAGCCGATGCCTCCGGCGCCGACGACGCCGAGCAGAGTGGCCGAGCGGATGTTCGTGTCGAGCAGGTACATGATGTGGGCGACGAACGCCGGTGCCGCCTGCCGCAGGGTGGCCGAGAAGAACACCTGCGCCTCGCCCGCGCCGGTGGTCCGCACCGCCTCCTGGACCTGGAGGTCCGTCTCCTCGATGGAGTCGGCGATGAGCTTCGAGAGCAGGCCGATCGCGCCGATGGACAGGGCCAGGGTTCCGGCCACCTCGCCGAGTCCGGAGATGACGACGAAGATGATCGCGAGGATGAGCTCAGGAATGCCGCGGACGATGACGATGAGGACGCGGAACGTCTTGTGCACCGCCCGGTTCGCCACGACATTGCGGGCGGCGAGGATGCCGATGGGCACCGCGAGGATCGCTCCGATGAACGTCGCCGCCAGCGAGATCTGGATGGTGACGAGCAGCTGTTCGACGAGGTTGGCAAGCGTCCCGCCGGTCGACGGCGGGAAGAACAGGCTCACGGTCTTCGGCAGGTCGAGCAGACCCGCGGCCAGAGCCGACCATGACACGTCCACCCGCCACAGGGCGGCGATCGTGAGGACGATGAGCACCGCCGCCGAGGCGAAACGACGGAACCGTGCCACGCTCCACGGTGGGGTGAGCGTGAGATCACCGACCCCGGTGGCCCGATCCCGGTTGAACATCCGGTCGACCCAGGTGCCGCCGGTGATCTTCGCCCCTGTCGAGGCCATGAGTGCGGCCCGGATGGAGCCGGAGACGAGTTCGATGACGATGCACAGGACGAGCACGATGACCGCCAGTGCCATTCCGCGCTGGTAGTCCAGTGTGCGCAGGGAGTCAGCGATGGCCAGACCGATTCCGCCGACACCGACATAGCCGAGCAGCACCGAGGTGCGCAGGTTGATGTCGAACCGGTGCAGAGCCGTGGCGATGAGCTGCGGCATGAGAGTCTGCGGGATCGCGGTGAGGATCTGCTGGGAGCGGCTGCCGCCGAGGGCCTCGATCGATTCGCGGGGGCCGTCGTCGAGCTCTTCGATGGCATCGGCGTAGAGCTTGCCGATCATCCCCACCGAATGGATGCCCATGGCGATGATGCCGGCCGTGGCGCCGAGCCCGAATATCCGCAGGAACACGATGGCGAGCACGAGGTCGGGAATCGCTCTGGCGAGGACGATGAGGGTGCGCGCCGTCCACTGCGAACCGCGTCCCATCCGGGTGGGACGAGCGGCGAGGAGAGCGACGGGGATCGAAAGCACGACGGACAGCAGAGTCGCCAGGAACACGATCGCCAGGGTCTCGACGACAAGAGAGACTGTCTCACCGAACGCCGGGAAGTCGAGCGGGACGATCCGGGAGAAGAACCCCAAGGCATTGTCGAACGACGAGGCGATCGTGGCGATATCGATGCCGAGAGACCACACCGACCAGGCGCCGGCGACTGCAAGGCCGATGAGCACGATGACGGCGACGGCGGAGTTCCCCGACGGGCGGGGACGCTGCGGTTCGACGACGACGGGAGCCTCACGGTCGAGTACGAGACTCATCGGGTGGCTCCCACCCGGGCGGCCGCCTCGGTGCCGGACTTTGCCGTGTGCGATCCGGCAGTGGTCGCACCGGCACGCTCGCTCGCCTCGGCGGGGGTGTCCATTCCGGATACGCTCGAGTAGATCTGGGAGGCCTCCTCGGCGCTGAGCCCGGCGGTCTCACGGTCGAGGACGACCCGGCCGGTGCGCAGACCGATGATCCGGTCGGCGAAATCGATGGCCAGCTGCACCTGGTGCAGGGAGGCGATGACGGTGAGCTCATCCTCGGCGGAGATCTGCCGCAGCAGGTCGATGACATCGCGGGCCGATACCGGGTCGAGGGAGGCGACCGGCTCATCGGCGAGCAGCACCTTCGGGTGCTGCATGAGTGCGCGGGCGATCGCGACCCGCTGCTGCTGACCGCCGGAGAGCGTATCGGCGCGCTGGTAGGCGCGGTCGGCCAGGCCGACGCGGTCGAGTTTTTCGAGGGCTTCGCGACGGATGGCCTTCGGGTACATCATCAGCGTGATGCGCGGTCCGCGCAGCGATCCCAGCGCCCCGGCGCAGACGTTCTCGAGTACGGACATCGGCCCGACTAGGTTGAAGGACTGGAAGATGACGCCGATGTCGCGGCGTACGGCCTTCAGTTCGGATCGGCGCAGCCGATCCATGTCCTGGCCCAGGACGCGCACTCGCCCCGAGGTGGGGGTGTGCAGGCCGTTGATGTGGCGTAAGAGGGTGGATTTGCCCGAGCCGGAGAGGCCGAGGAGGACGCTGATTCCGCCGGTGCGGAATCCGAGGTTGACGTTGTCGAGGCCGAGCACTCCGCCGCCGAAGTCCTTCGTGACATGGTCGAGTTGGACGGAATAGATGGAGTCGATCTCCCTTTGGAGCTCAAGTGTGGTCGGGGCGGGGTGTGAGTGTGTCATGGTCGTCATCCTTCTCAGCCGATGTTCTTGCAGGCGTCGGCTTGGGTGGCGTCGCAGATGTCGCGGATCGAATCGAAGTCCGAATCGGAGACTTCCTTGTAGCCGTAGGTGATCTCTTCGGGCAGGACGCAGTCGTCCTCGGAGTCGCAGATTCCGGCCTCGATCATGGACGGAACATTGGCCTTCTCACGCAGGATGTTGGTGATCTTCGCGGCCGTATCGGCGTCGAGGGAGTCATTGTTCACCGCGATCGGGTCCTCAGTGATCGGGTCTGATTCCCAGATGGGTTCGAGGCTGCCCTTGTCGACCTGGCCGGACTTCTCGAGGGTGGTGAGCATGGCGTCGTGGGCGAAGGCGACATCGCAGTCACCGGAGTTCAGCGACAGCAGCGAGGCGTCGTGGCCGCCGGACATCACCGGTTCGAGGTCCTTGTCGATGTCGATGCCCTCGTCCTGGAGTCCCTTCATCGGCACGAGGTAGCCGGAGGTTGAGGCGGCATCGACGAAGCAGACCTTCTTGCCCTTGAGGTCCTTCATGTCTTTGACGTCGGAGCCCTTCTTCACATACGCCAGCGAGGTGTAGGCGGGATCCTTGGCTTTGTCGTTCGTCGGTGCCGCGGCCGGTTCGATGTTGATGCCCGAGTCCTTGGCGATGACATAGGCGAAGGGGCCGAAGGAAGCGGCGTCGATCTGGCCGGCGCGCATGCCCTCGACGACGGCGGCGTAGTCCGAGGCGTTCTGGAATTCGACCTTCTTGCCGGTCTCTTCTTCGAGCAGCTTCGTGACGTTCTCGAAGGAGGACTCGAGCGTCGAGGAGGATTCGGCCGGCACGGCGGCGAAGGTGATCGTGTCGTCACCGTTTCCTCCGGAGCTGCCGCAGGCGGCAAGCAGAGGAAGGGCGAGGAGGCCGGCGGTGAAGGTGCGGACCGCTGTGGAGCGGAAGAGGGAGGTCATGGCAGGGTTGCCTTTCGATGAGCGGTGCGACGGAGGCGCAGTGGTGATCGTTCTCGTCCATCGTGTCGAGCCCATCGGCGAATGTCTATACAAGTCGGGGTAGTTCACCGACTGGACATGACAACTTCACGGTCGGTTCGGAGTTGCCCCGACGCATAGTGGCGGCGGTCACCGAATCGGTCGGATGGGGGAGCCGCCTCAGATGTCGGCCCTGCCGCCGGAGAGGATGAGGTCGGCGATGCCGAACGACAGGGTCATGCCGATCCCCGAGGCGACGACGGCGACGCTCGTGCGTTCGTCCGGGCGCTCGAGGACGAGATTCGTAGCCGGGCTGTCGGCGTACATGCCCAGCCATCGCTGCCGCACCCGCGGGCTCTCGATCCCGAGCATCGAGGTGGCTCGATCGAGCAGGAGTGCGCCGATCTGCTCGTCGATGAAGGGTTCCGGACTGAGGTCGTAGGCGTGTGAATCGCCGATGAGCAGGCCCTGCGGAATGTCGGTGACCATGAGGTTCGCGATGCAGTCGCGCAGCTCCGGTTCCCGTTCGTCGAGGTCGTGGCGCAGCGCCTCGGCGCCGGGCATCGCCGCGAACCCGTCGTAGCGGGCCAGAGAAGTGCCGGTGAGCATCGCGAAGCCCGTCGGGAAGGATCGCGGGGCCTCGATGAGCGACATCGCGAGCGAACAGACGCGGACCTCGTGGGCCTCGGCGATCTCGGGAAAGAGGCTGGTCAGCTGGTATCCCGGGCAGGCGACGACCTGCTCGGCCTGGAAGTCTCCGCGAGTCGTCGACACGGTGCCGTCTGCCACCGCGGTGACCTGCGTGTTCCAGGTGAACTCCACGCCCTGCTCGGCCAGCCATGCGGCGATTCGCGGGGCTGCCTGGCGGGGATTGACGCGCATATCCAGCGGCAGATGGGCGCCGCCGATGGCTGCGAGGTCGGGGTTCCCGACCGCCTCGGCGATCTGCGATGAGTCGAGCAGTCGTGCTTGATTGGGGCCGCGATGGGCGGCGAACTGCTCGAGGACGGCGAGCTCGGCTTCGGTCATCGCGGGGATGAACGTTCCGGTCTCGGAGGCGCAGAGCCCGGTGGCGGCTGCGGCGTCGAGCCAGCCTTCGCGGGCAATCGCGGCGATCGACTGCGCGGCATCCGATTGTCCGGTGAAGCAGGCGTGGCCGAAGTTCTGGATGGACGAGCCCACGGGGCGGTCGGAGCGATCGATGACATGGACGCTGCGGCCCTGTTGGTGGGCGAGGAATGCGGTGGCCAGGCCGAGGATGCCCGAACCGGTGATGATGAGATCTGTTGTCGGCATTCCCTCATATTCGTGGGGATATGCCGTACGATGAAGATATGTATGTACAAGTTTGATGTCTGTTCACCTGAACGTGACATTGCGGCCCCGCGAAGCCATGCCGAGTTCACCGAGGCAGCACTCCGCGACCATGGGCCGCGGTCCTCTGGGCCGTCGAATGAGCACCGCCGAAGGAGAAGTGAAGCCATGACTACCGGGTCGAGTCACCGCACCCGTCAGCAGCATGACGAGATCGCGCACTACCTGCGCACCGCGATCCGTGAAGGCTCGTTTCAGCCCGGCGATGAGCTGCCATCCGAGGCGGAGCTGACGCGGAAATTCGCGAGTTCGCGCGGACCGGTGCGGCAGGCGATGTCCGCTCTGCGCGGGGAGGGGCTGATCCTGTCTCTTATA
>NZ_QYCP01000078.1 GCF_025506275.1 Brevibacterium permense | reverse complement strand
CGACTGAGACTGGCCGACTGAACCGCAGCCGCCACCCGCCGCGCCCGCCCGGCCACACAAACGAACGCACCTCCTGACCACCGACCACCCGACACACTCCACACCCCCAACAAGGAGAGACCAATGCAGATCATCGACCTCCTGGTGATCATCGCCTATCTCGTCGCAACGGCGTGGCTGGGACTGGCACTGAGCGGCAAGCAGAGCAGCCTCAAGGGCTACTTCCTCGGCGGGCGCGACCTGCCGTGGTGGGCCGTCTGCCTGTCCGTCGTCGCCACCGAGACGAGCGCGCTCACCGTCATCGGCATCCCCGTCATGAGCTACCTCGGCGACCTCAACTACCTGCAGCTCGGACTCGGCTACATCCTCGGCCGCGTCATCGTCGCCTACTTCATGCTGCCGCGCTACTACGACGGTGAGATGATCACCGCGTACGCCTACCTGGGCAAGCGCTTCGGCCAGTCGACGCAGACCACGGCCGGCGTGACCTTCCTCTTCACCCGACTGCTCGCCGACGGCATCCGCGTGCTCGCCGCGGCCATCCCGCTCAAGGTCATCCTCGACGGGCTCGGCATCCACACGAACTACTTCGTCATCATCGTCGTCCTCTCGCTCGTCACGATCGTGTACACGTTCATCGGCGGCATCAAGGCCGTCATCTGGGTCGATGTCGCACAGATGATCCTCTACGTCCTCGGCGGGATCCTCGCGATCATCATCATCTCCGCATCGATCGGCGGCGGATGGCTCGCCGAGGCGGTCGAGGCCGGAAAGACGAACATCTTCGTCTTCGAGGGCAATCCGATCTCCGCGGACACCTCGTTCATCCCGTCGGTTCTCGGCGGTGCCGTGTTCGCGATGGCCTCCCACGGTTCCGATCAGCTCATCGTCCAGCGCCTGCTGTCGTGCCGGTCGAAACTCGAGGCGCAGAAGGCCCTCATCACCTCCGGATTCGTCGTGGTCGTCCAGTTCGCGATCTTCCTCGCCGTCGGCCTGGCCCTGTGGGCCTACTACGATCACGCGCTGCCTGCCGACCTCGGCCTAACCCGCGACGACGAGATCTTCCCGCTGTTCATCATCGAAGGACTGCCCACGGGAATCTCCGGACTGCTGCTGGCCGGCATCCTCGCCGCCGCGATGTCGACGCTGTCCTCGTCGCTGTCGGCCCTGTCGTCGTCGACCGTCAACGACGTCTACGCGAAGCTCAAGCGCACCCCGATGACCGACGAACAGGGTTTCAGGGTCGGCCGCTGGGCGACGATCGGCTGGGGCATCGCGTTCATCCTGCCCGCAACGGTCTTCGAATCCGACTCCGGCAACATCGTCATCCTGGCGCTCGGCATCGCCGGCATCACGTACGGCGGTCTGCTCGGTGCATTCGTCTTCGGCATCGTCAACAAGCGGGCCCGTGCCGTCGACGCGAACATCGCCTTCGCCCTGGCTGTGGCCGTCAACGCGTTCTTCTTCGTCATGGAGAAGTACGTCACCGGCGAAGTGTGGGTGGCGTGGCAGTGGTACCCGCTGCTCGGCGTCATCGTCACCTTCATCGTCGGCGGCCTGCTCGGTCTGCGCCACAAGACCAAAGTCGAAGAGCCCACCATCGCCGAGGTGGAAGGAAGCCCCCGTCCATGACCTCCTCCCAGCCGGGCTCAGCCCACCCGACCTCACCGACGTCGGAACCGACCCTTCCGACGTCGGCTGGACGGCCGCTGTCCCCGACCGAGCAGCGCAATCCGGCGAGCTCCGGACTCGACGGCCTCGACACGCTTGGAGTCTTGCGGGTCCTCAACGCCGAAGACCACGCCGTCATCGATGCGGTCGCCGCGGCCCTGCCGCAGCTGGCCGAACTCGTCGACATTGCCGCTGACCGCATGCGCCGAGGCGGCCGAGTCCACTACTTCGGCGCAGGTACCTCGGGGAGGTTGGGCGTCCTCGATGCGAGCGAGCTCCTGCCGACATTCAATCTCGAACCAGGGCGGGTCATCGGTCATATCGCCGGCGGTCAGGCGGCACTGGTCAATGCGGTGGAGAACGCCGAGGACTCTGGGACCGACGGGTCCGCGGCCGGTGCCGAGCTCGGACCTGACGACGTGGCCATCGGCATCGCCGCGAGCGGGTCGACCCCGTACGTCGGCGGGGCGCTCGACGCGGCGCGAGCCAACGGCGCTCACGCTGTGCTCATCTCGAACAACCCGCACGCCTCGCTGGCCGACAAGGCCGATGACCACATCGTGCTCGACACCGGCCCCGAGGTGATCACCGGATCGACCAGGCTCAAGGCCGGCACCGCCCAGAAGCTCACCCTCAACGGTTTCTCGACCGCACTCATGGTCGCTCTCGGCCGGACCTGGGACAACCTCATGGTCTCCGTCGTCGCGACGAACGCGAAGCTGCGCGAACGCACTGTGCGCATCCTCCGCGAGGCCGCCGACCTGGGAGACGCCGACGCGCGAGCCCTGCTCGAGCGCTGCAATGGCGATCTCAAGATCGCCATCGTCGTCTCCTTCACCGAGGCGGCCCCCGCCCTGGCTGCGTCGACCCTTGAGTCCCATGACGGATCGGTCAGGGCCGCGATCGCCGAGCTTGTCCGGGTGGGCGCATCGTCCGATGTTGGAGCCGGCTCCGGACCGGAAGATTCCGGCCAGGACACCCCTGGGCCGGGTACCGTGGGCGCATGAGCCTGATCCTCGGCATCGATATCGGCGGCACCGGCAGCCGTGCCGCGCTCGGTGACGTTGGCGACGTATCTGACCAGCGGGGCAATGCCGCCAGCGGAACGTGCGCCGCCGCCGGTGCGGACTCCGCCCCACGTGTCCTTGACAAGATCTCCGGCCCACGCATCGAGATCGGGCCGAACGGCAGCAACGTCCTGCATGTCCTCCGAGAACTCGTGGAGTCGGCCGCCGATACCTGGTCGGACCGTTTCTCTGAGGTCAGCGGCATCGGCGTCGGTGCCACTGGAATCGCTTCCCTCGCCGCCGATCCAGCCGAGGCGCTCGCCGAGATCTCAGCCGAGTTCGGAGGGCCGGCCGTCGCGGCCATCGATGCTGTCACCGCCCACCTCGGTGCGCTGGGCGGTACCGGAGGAGCGATCACCGTGCTCGGCACTGGAGCGATCGCCATCGCCCATCCGGGTCCGGACGATGCCGGCCACTGGTCAGCCGAATGGTCACGAGCCGATGGCTGGGGACACCTCTTCGGCGATCGCGGGGGAGGAGCATGGCTGGGACGTCATGGTCTCGAACGCGCTTTGCGCACTCACGACGGAATCGACGAACACGGCCGTGCTTTGCTCGAGACGGCAACCAGACGATTCGGCCCACCCGACTCGTGGCCGGGTCAGTTCTATACCCGCAGCGACCGGGCCGGACTCCTCGCCGAATTCGCCGTCGACATCGCCGAGACTGCTCGAACCGGCGACACAGCATCTGCCGACCTGCTCCGCGAAGCTGGACAGGAAGCGGCCCGCAGCGCCGTCGCCGCTCGAGCGCGAGCCACGGGTAAGCCCGCGCGCATCGCAGTCACCGGCGGAGTTGCGGCCGCGGGGAGCCGCCTCGTCGAGGGATTCCGCACCGAAGCCGCACGACTGGATCCGACCATCACCATCGTCGAGCCCGCCGGCGGTCCGCTCGAGGGGGCACTCACGCTCGGTCACCTCGGTGCCGGTGGGACACTGGGCGCACAGGATAAGGTCCTCTGGGCCTGATCGGGCGTCAGTCGCCCCTGGCCTGCCGCACCATCCGCACCTCGCGCACCCCGTCGTACTCGTCGGTCTTGACCGTGCCGTCGGCGACGAACCCGTTCTTTGAGTAGAACGCCTGGGCACGGGGATTCGGATCCGCCACCCACAGCGCAGTCGTCACGGACGGATCGATGACGGCGTCGAAGAGGTCCTGGCCGGCGCCGGTGCCGTGCATGGATCGATAGGCGTAGAGAACGTAGAGGTGCCGGTCTTCGACGCTTCCGTCGGTTTCCGGCGGTCCGGACATGGCGATGCCGACGATCTCACCGTCGGATTCGGCGACGGCGCAGGTGAACTTCGATGGAGCCGCCTCGGCGAGGATCTGCGTCCACATCTGTCGGCGTCGATCGATGAGGTCGGGAGCATCGAGGAGTTCGTCGGGCATGATCCCGCGGTAGGTCTCACTCCAAGTGTCGACGTGGACGCGCGCCATTCCGGCGACGTCGGCAATGGCTGCGGGGCGGACTGCAAGTGTCATGAATCGACTCTACCCCTGAGTGCCGATCGTTCTCCTGGCCGACGACCATTCACAGCACATGCTGGAGCCCCGGTCGCCGGCACGAAATATTCACCTGACCTGCACCTGCCGACAAACCGCTGTACAGCCGGGGCACCCAGGATCGAGAGAGTGAGAGCGAACCGCCAACCAGTCACCTCCGTCGAATCGCCGACATCGGGCCACCCACTTCCTCAACCGCTCCGGCCGTCACCACCCGGTCCTCGGACCACCGGCGGGGGAGCCGTCGCATTCGAGCCGGTCGCAGCACCACCGCCCACCGACCTCGAGCTGCCGATGGGCCCGCGTACCCGGCTGTATCGCTTCTTCGAAGCCCTGCCGGCGGCGATCAGCTTCACCGCGGTCGGGCTCGTGTTCGTCCTCCCCTTCGTCGACGCAATGCTCGGAGCGGTCTATGTGCTTTCGATCGTCGGGCTGATGTTCGTCCGCGCCATGTTCGGCGCGATCGACGTCGCCCGCGGGTTCCTTCGCTACCGACGCAGCGCTCGCGTCGACTGGGCGGCACGCCTGACCGATCTCGAGCGGGCCCTGGACGGTCGCCCTTCCTTGTCTCATCCTCGGGGCGGGTTCTGTGCTGCCGACCATGCTGCCCTCGTCGCGAAAGTCAGCGCCGATCCGACCTCGATCATGCGTCCATCGACCCTGCTCCACGCGGTCGTCGTGGCCGCGTTCAACGAGCCCTATCCGGTCATTGCTGACACCATCCGCACCCTGCTGCACACCTCGACGAAGCCCGAACAGCTCCTCGTCTTCTTCGCTTATGAGGAACGCGGCGGACCTGCGATGGCCGAGACGGCTCGCCGCCTCGAAGCCGAGTACGGCCACCGCTTCGGGGCCTTCGTCCTCGTCGAACATCCAGCCGGATTGCCCGACGAGATCGCCGGCAAGGGAGCGAACATCACGTACGCCGGTCACCGCCTGGCCGAATGGGTGCGTGACGAGGCCATCGACCCGCGTCGGGTGATCGTCACGAGCCTCGACTGCGACAACATTCCGCACGAGTCCTACTTCGACTGTGTCGCCTACGAATATGCGACCGCGCCGGACCGGGAGCGTCTGTCGTTCCAGCCGATCAGCCTCTACATCACTAACATCTGGGACGTGCCCGCTCCGTCGCGAGTGGTCGCCAGCGCGAACTGCTTCTGGAACCTCACGACCACCGTCCGGCGGTTGGCGCTGCGCAACTTCGCCTCCCATGCGCAGCCGCTGACGGCTTTGGTCGAGATGGGCTTCTGGTCGAAGCGGACCATCGTCGAGGACGGTCACCAGTACTGGCGCAGCTGGTTCCACTTCGACGGGGACTACCGAGTCGTGCCCATCCACGTCCCGATCTTCCAGGACGCTGTGCAGGCGGGGACGTTCAGGGCCACCATGATCGCCCAGTTCAAACAGCTCAGTCGCTGGTCCTACGGTGCCTCCGACGTTCCCTATGTCGGGGTGCGCGTGTTCGCTCCCGCTGCCCGCGCGCCGTTCTGGCCAGGCGTGCTCCGGTTCTTCTCCCTGCTCGAGGGGCATGTCAGCCTCGCTTCGATCTCGATCATCATCGCCATCGGCGGCTGGATCCCCTTCGTCGTGGCCACGCAGACGGGGCAGGCCTCCTCGTTGGTGGAGCGCATGCCGATGACCGTGGGCATCGTTCAGCAGATCGGCATGATCGGTCTCATCGTCTCGATCGTCGTGTTCAATGCGCTGCTGCCGCCTCGGCCGATCCACGTTCCGCGCGAACGCCGCGTGACGATGTGGCTGCAGTGGCTGCTCTATCCGCTCACCCTGCTCGTGTTCAATTCCTCGACCGCGCTGTACTCGCAGTGGTGCCTGCTCACCGGCCGCTACCGCGAACGCTTCGACGTCACGGAGAAGATGGCCGGCGGACGCTCCAACTGACCCGTCGCTGAGGCAGTCAGCCGACTGGCCGGATCACGTTCCCCATTTCCGTCGCCCGGTTCGAGGTCTACGCTGGGAACTGAGCGCCAGCGTTCACAGAGTCAACTGTGCCGCCGGTTCCCGGAGCCGCAGTGCCGCCCAGCCGAGGAGAGTGTCATGGCCGACACCGACAGCACACACGCCGCCCGACACGACATCGAGCATTTCGGCTGCATCATCAGCGGAGGCGGCCCTGCCGGAATCGTGGCCGGCCTGCTGCTCGCCCGTGGCGGGGTGAGAGTCGTCGTTCTCGAGAAGCACGAGGACTTCTTCCGCGACTTCCGCGGCGATACCATCCACCCGTCCACTCTGCGCCTCCTCGACGAGTTGGGCCTCTACCATCGGTTCGCCCGCATCACCCACCGTCGAGTGAGCAATATCAGCCTCCAGGATCGGAAGGGCGAGGATTTCGTCCTCGGCGACCTGTCGCGGCTGAACACCGCGCACCCTTTCATGACCATCGCACCGCAGTGGGACTTCCTCAACCTGCTCGCCGAGGCGGGAGAGGACGAACCGGGATTCGACCTGCGGATGGGCACAGAGATGCTGTCCCTGATCTGGGAGGGCGACCGTGTCATCGGCGTCCGCGCGGTCGGGGTCGACGGCGAGATCGAGTTCCGGGCGCCACTCGTCGTGGCCGCCGACGGTCGCTGGTCGAAGGCGCGGGAGGAGGCGCGACTGCCGGTCCGCGAACTTCATTCCGGGATCGACGTGTGGTGGTTCCGGATCGACACCGAGGCGGAGTTCCCTGATTCCGTGGCACCCCGCTCACACGACGGCAGCGTCTTCGTCGCCATTCCGCGGGACGGGCACGTGCAGATCGCCCGGCTCATTCCGAAGGGAGAAGACGCACGCTTCCGAGCGGAGGGCGTCGAGGCGCTCCGCAGCGCGGTAGCCGGAACCTTCCCCGCCCTCGCCGAGGATGCTGCAGGAATCGAGATGGACGAGGTGAAGCTGCTCGACGTGCGTCGAAACGAGGCACCGAGGTGGTTCGTCGACGGTCTGCTGTGCATCGGCGACGCGGTGCACGCGATGAGTCCGCTCGGCGGAGTCGGCGTCAACCTCGCCGTCCAGGACGGCATGGCCACGGCTCGACTGCTCGCCGACTCGCTGCGCGCCGGCGAAGTGCCGATACGGCAGCTGCGACGGGTCCAGCGCAGACGCCTGTTGACGACGAAGGCAGTCGAACTGCTCCAGGGCGGCATCCACCGGATGATCGAACCCGTCGTCCACCACGGCGGCGACGTCCGCCCGCCGGCGCCGTTGGAATGGCTGCTGAGGACCTTCCCCGCGCTCACCGTGGTGCCGGCGCGTATCCTCGGCATGGGAATCACCGCAGAACACGCCCCGGAGTTCGCGAGACGCGAGGAACCGGCATTCGGAGGAGCACGATGAGCCAGATCCTCCAACTGCGACCCTTGGCTCCCGCCGATGAAGCGGTGATGAGGGACTTCCATGAGCAGCTGCGCGCCGACGACTTCGCATTCCTCCAAGCCGAGGGCACCTGGGACGACATCATCGCCACCCACGAGCGCGAGGCTCGCGGTATCGATCTCCCACCGGGGCGAGTACGCGCGGAATTCCTCGTCGCCGCGGTGGACGGTCGACCTGTCGGTCGCACCTCCATCCGATACGAACTCAACGACTTCCTGCTCGATCTCGGCGGGCACGTCGGATATGCGGTCGCCCCGGAATTCCGTCGCCGAGGATACGCCCGGCAGATCCTGTCACGTTCGGTCGAACGTCTGCGATCGGCCGGAGTCGAGAACGTGCTCGTCACGTGCGATGAGACGAACACTGCTTCGGCAAGTGTGATCGAACGGTGCGGCGGAGTCCTCGAGGACGTGCGTGCGAACGGAGACGAACCGGCCAAACGGCGCTACTGGATCGGCGCGGATCCTCGGGAAGCGCATCAGCGCCGAACACGCACCGGACTCTGCGCACCGGAGTCCGGAGCGGTCTGAGCCTCAGTCCCTGGCCCGACGCTGCCTAGACAGCAGAGCCGTCAGCTGACGGCATTCGGACGCGGACATCGTGCCGAGCCCGAAACGGATGTCGGCGACGAGGTGGCTGGCACGGTCGGTCAAGGTCCGCCCCTTCGGAGTGAGTTCGGCGACAACCTCTCCGTCATCCCAGGGTTCCAGACTCCGCTTGATGAGGCCGTTGTCCTCGAGCCACCTCACTGAGTGGAACGACGAGCTTGCTTCGACCTGAAGTCGGTCGGTGAGTTCGACGAGGGGGATGGCCCCACTGGACTCGAGGAACAGAAGGAGGAGGATCTCGTACCGCGCGTAGGACAGCCCCAGGGGGCGCAGCTTCTCATCGAGATCGGTGATGAGGCGTCGGTGGGCGTGCATGAGTTCCGTGGCAGCCTGCATCCGGTTGCGTTCGGGCCAGCGCAGCTCCCATTCGCCTGCCGCTGCTGAGACGGAGTCCTCGAGAATTGGCAGCGCACTGCCGACTCTGAACTCCTCGGAGTCGCTATGTCGGTAGCTGGCGTCGATCTCTATCGTGTTCCACTCTTCGGTGTTGACCGTTGATTCGGTGCCGTTGCCGAAGACGGGCTCGCTCTCCTCGTCGCTCTCGCGGCTCTTGGCTTGGGAGTCGAGAGCCGCGAGGTCGTCATCGGTCAGGAGGTCGTCGACTGTGCTGTCGTCGTCATCATCGTCATCGGCGTTGGAATTGAAGGACTTGATGGTCGCCCGCAGTCCGGAACGCTGGATGACCGTCTGGATGGTGAGGTCCCGCTCATCGGGTCGACCGACGTATCTGATATCGCGCAGCCCCTGGTCCTGGGCGGCAGATTCGAAGACGAAGTGCCCGTAGCGGAAAATCCGGCCCAAGAGCGGTTTATGGACGGAGATGTCGAGGATTCGCGCCATCGGCATCGTCGCCTTGTGCTGCGTGAAGATCCCGTGTATCCGAAACACCCGCATGTTCGTGATGACGAATCGGTCCATGTGCACGAAGAGCGCGCGGTAGACCCCGAAGAGCATGACGAGGCAGCCGATGCCCAGGGGGACCGTGGCGAACTTGAGCGGAACAGTGAAAGACAGGGCGGCGAGCGCGAGTCCCAGGAGGATGATGAGTGTGGGAGTGACGAAAGCAAGCGGATGACGTCGCACTTCGTCGACGATGACCTCACCTTCTTCGCTGATGAGGTGGTTCTCGACCTGTGGGTCGGTCAGCGAGCTCAACACTGTCGCCTGCGCACAGATCCGCTATGCGGAGAGTGAGGTGAAGAACGTAACCAAGGAGCCGACGCCCGTGCCGACTGCGGCAAATGCGGTTCTGACCGCCTCCGCGGAATCCTCCGGCCGGCTGAACAGATAGAACGCCACGAAAACAACAACGAGTGTGAGAATGGCCTTCTTAACCCACTTCACAATGGACTCCTCTGTGCCGCGTCGCTGAGGCAGCGGAAGCGGACATTTGATTGCACAACTCAACCAGCGTAACGGCCCATGTACTTTCGAGTCCGGTGGACGCGCCAGGGAATTGTGACCGCTGTCTCACTGACTGAGATTGTGACTGGTGGGTAGCTTACAGGGTCCGCTTCCAGCGACTCGGATTCCGGTTTTCCTCAATCGGCCTCGACGGTCACCACCAGTGCCGCGATGAAGTCCGATCCGTAGAGTCGAAGACATGAACTCACTATTCGACTCCATCCGCAGAATTGGTTTCCGTCGCGGCCCCGACCGCATCCTCGGTGGTATCGCCGGGGGCCTCGCCGAAGTGACCGGCATCAACGTCTGGGTCATGCGACTCATCGTCCTCGCCTCGTTCCTGCTCCCCGTGCTCGGAATCGGTGCCTACCTCGTCGCTTGGATCCTCACCCCGTGGCAGGACGATTCGATCCCGCTGCAGCAGGTCTTCGGCGGTCGCTCGCTCGAGTGATCCCAGGCTAGTGATCGCTTGATGCGCAAGAATGAGGGCATGAGCGAAAGCGAATCCTCCGCATCGGCTAACCGCTATCCGGCAGCCGATGAGTGGCAGGCGGTCGACAGGTACTTCGCTGAAATCCTCGTCGAGGAAGATGCCGCCTTGATCGCAGCGCGCAGGTCCGGCACAGACACGACAATGCCGAATGCGGAAGTTGCGGCCAATCAAGGGGCGTTCCTCGGGCTCCTGGTCACGATCGCCGGGGCGAAACGCGTCCTCGAATTCGGCACGCTGGCAGGCTATTCGACCATCTGGCTCGCACGAGCCGTGGGAGAGGGCGGGCGCATCGTCACGCTCGAACTCGAACCACAGAACGCGGAAGTCGCCGAGGAGAACTTCCTGGCCGCCGGCGTCGCAGACCGCATCGAGACGATCGTCGGGCCGGCGGCCGAGACTTCGGCTCGACTCATCAGCGAAGGTGTCGAACCGTTCGACTTCGTGTTCATCGACGCTGACAAGCCGAACAACCCTGCCTATCTCCAGGCGGCTCTCGAGCTCACCCGGCCGGGCGCGGTGATTGTCGTCGACAACGTTGTCCGCAATGGGGCAATAGTCGACGACAGCAGCGCCGATCCGCGGGTCCACGGAGTGCGAAGCGTCGCCGACGCAATCGCTGCGAGCCCCGATCTGGAGGCCACGGCACTTCAGACGGTCGGCGAGAAGGGATGGGACGGACTCATCATCGCGCGACGGCGGTGACCCGATTCGGAAGCGGCGGCCAGGTGCCTACCAGACCGGTGGAGCCCTGCGGTCATAGACGTCGATCGAATCGAGGTCCATCGTCGGCGCGTCGAAGAACGTCCAGATGAGGAGAACGGCCGTGATCGGGAAGAACGCGACCGCCAGATAGCGCGTCGTGCCCCTCCAGAATCCGACGCGTCTGCCGCTGTGTTTGAGCGTGACGACCCCGCACAGCACCTGGCCGGGGGAGACGGTGCAGCCGTAGAGGGCTCCGAACACCAATGCCATCAGCGGATAGCTGGCGAGAGCGACTCCGGTAGCTGCATCGAGCGAGACGATGTTGATCCCGGTGAGGGCCAATGCAATGCCGATGAGCATCCCGGTGCAGAAGAGGACGAAGATCGCGTCGATGACCCTCGCCCACCAGCGCCTGCCCGACGGAGCCGGAGTCAACGGACCGCGGTTGCGCCAGGGTCCGGGGCCGTGGACGGCAAGCCCAGCCTGGGCACGGTAGTTCCGACTCAATGTGTATATCCTTCTTGCTGCTGCCCGGTAGACGACTCCGACTCTATGAGGTCGCCTGCCTGCAGGGGGTGTTCGTCGGGAAACATCCTGTGCCAGTCCCGGTACAGCCTCACTCGACTACCCGTGGTCGGACCGAGAACTGAATCGTCTGCTGGAAATGACGCACCCCCGAAGCTCGTAGCTTCGGGGGTGCATCATTCCTGTTCAGGACGGGTGGGCCCCGTGGGGATCGAACCCACGACCCGCGGATTAAAAGTCCGCTGCTCTACCAACTGAGCTAGAGGCCCCGCCCCATCACGAGCGCAGTACACAGGCCTGCTGACGCATGATGGAGACGAACCAATAGTAGAGGTTCGAGATCGAATTACTCAAACCAGGAACCGCCGTCGAGAGGAGTCCCTTAACTTCCTCCCGACGAAGCTCCGCGGCTCACTTCTCCAGTCCGCGCCGATCCTCAGCGGTGTACGTACGAGGCAGACTGTCCGGGGCCTCGAGCTCCTCGGTGTCCGTGGGTTCGATGACGTCGGACTCGATGGCCTTGTTCTTTTTGACCTTCCCGAGCAGAGCCGACACGTGCTTGAGGTTCGACAGCAGCTTGTGATCTTTCTTCGGCGCAACGTAGTCGGGGTCTGTCTCGATCGGGAAGACCGTCGGCGCAGCGCCGAAGGCCTCCTTCGATTCCCCAGCGACCTTCCGCGCCATCTGCGCATTCACCACGGCGCCGATGACCGCGCCGACACCGAAGGGCAGCAGGCGGCCGACCAGCGAACCGCCGGCACGGGCAGCGAACTTGCGGATGAAGGTCTTGCGCAGCTTGCGCACGAGCAGATCGACCAGCGGGGCCGGCAGCTGCTTGGTCACGGTGGCGCCCCAGCTGCCGAACATCGACTCCACGCCGCCGTTCTGCTTGCCGAACTTCTGGATGAGGTTCTTCCCGTCCTTGCCCAGCATGAGGCCGAGGACCAGCGCGTTCGCCCGCTTGGCGTCGGCCACCGGCAGTCCGTGGATTTCGGCAATGGACTGCGCAAACAGTGCAGTGCCTTCCAGGAAGCCAGCGGTCTCGACGCTGGCGACACCCAGTGCGGCCGTCGTGCCCAACCCCGGAACGGCCGCGGTCGCACCGACCGCGGCTCCGCCCGAGGTCGTCAGGGTCAGATAGTGCCGGCGAATGATCGTGATGAGCTCTTCGGGGGTCGCGTCCGGATGTCGGCGGCGCAGACTGCGCACATAAGCCAGGGCGACGGGCCGCTGCACGGACAGCAGACGCGACAACATCGACTGGGCGCGGGGATTGAGGGTCCCATCGTCATTGACTGCCAACTTCGCAGCCTTGTCGAGACCCTTCTTCGCCACTGATGATTTTGCCACGAGAGTTCCTCCTCGTTTCGGTCACTCGCGACTGCCGGTCGCAGTCACGAATCAGACCCAAGTTTAATAGCGTCCGTTGTGAGTCCTGGGAGCAGAACCTGACCGTGCGGCGAAAGCCCGAATGTGCTCCACGTCCTAGTCCGCGCACCCTGACAGGGACTAAACTGCCCTGACCATGTCACAGCGCGCATTCCACCGTCCCGTTCCTCTGGCCGACCTCGACTCCATCGGTGCCGTCGACGATCCCGTCGCCCGGTCGGAGACCTCGCACGCCACCGCGGCACTGCTGCTCGGCGATGCAGAGGGAAACCGCGACGAGGCTGCCACCAGGCGCTTCGTCGAACTCGCCGATGACATCGGCTTCGAGATCATCGCCGAGATGTGGTCAGCCGCTCCCGCCGTCTCCGCACCCGGCGCACTGTGGCGCCTCTACGCCCTGCGCCAATGGATCAAGTCCGCACCTCGCGAACTCGCCGAGATGTTCTCCGACGGCCAACGCCGCATCACCGAGGGCATCGGCTACGACGAGATCCTCGCCGGCGTCGAACTGCCCGCCGGACCCGACGAAGTGGCCCACGCTATCGACGAGATCCTCGTCGGCGCCTTCCGCGGTGACGTCGTCATCGCGCTGCTGCGCGCCTCCGCCTTCGTCGGCATCTGCGCGGCAGGCGCCGACGACCACGACACCGCCGTCCGCCTGCGCCAGCTCTCCCAAGACCTGTCCGACGCCGCGGTCGCCCATCGCCGAGGCGGCCTCGACTGATCCTCAGCCCGCCGGCAATCCCCTCGCCGAGGCGGCCCCACCCGACCGAATGAGCGCGGTCCCCGTATGGACCGGATATTCCCGCCCGACCACGACATCGACTGTGAGATTCTCAACGGACGAAGAGCCGCCTCGGCGGTGGATTCATAAGCATGAACGAGTATCGTAGGGGGTGGCCTTCGGGCCACCGGACGCTGGATCGCTGAAGCCCCGGGCTCCAAATTCAGCCGCTTCGAGCGGCCTTCCGCCGAGAGGCGCTCTCGGTTCAGCGTCCGGCACATATCATTGAGGCATCATGCATATTCGTCCGGCTTGTCCGGGCCCCGGGCAGGAGGAGCGCATGCGGCTCAAGCGGGTACCGCAGGACAAAGTGTTCTATGAGCGGTTGTCCGATCTCGTCTCACAGATGCGGCAGTGCAATCTGGTGCTCGCCGAACTCTCCGGAATCGAAATCAGCGAACGACGCGACGTCGCCGACCGCCTCCGCGAGATCGGAGACAGGGCCGATGAGGACATGGGCGCGATGCTCCGTGCACTGCGCGAGAACTACATCACCCCGTTCGACCGCAACGACCTCTACCTGCTCAGCCACCATATGCGCGATATCTGCCACCGGCTGCACGGAGTCGGTTACGTACTCGCCTCCGGAGCCTTCGACCCGCTGCCCTCCGGCGTCCCCGAGACCCTGGCCGTGCTGTCGAATCAGACTGACCACACCTCGCGGATGATCACCCGCCTGCCGGGCAAGCTCGACCAGTGGGACTACGTCGACGCGATCAACCGGCTGACCTACCAGGTCGAGAGCCTGCAGTGGCGGATGTCGGACGCGGTGCCGAACTCCAAACGGGGACTGACATATATGGCGGCCGTGTCCCAACTCGGGCAGGCCTTCGTCCGGGCCGCCCACGGGTTCACCGAACTCGGCAAGGTCGTCGCAGCCATCGCGATCAAGGAGTCGTAGTCCGTGGAGCTGCTCTTGGCGGCAGTCGTCATCGTCGCGGTGATCTTCGCCGGCTCGAACGGATTCCACGACGCCGCCCTGACCGTCGGCAACGCGGTCGTCGGACGAGCGATGCGACCGGGCTGGGCGCTCAGCCTGGCCGTCGTCTTCAACTTCATCGGTGCGCTCCTCGGTGAGGGAATCGCCATCGTCGTGGCCAACCAGATCGTGCTGTTCTCCGGTTCGAGCGACCTCATCCTGACCACCTTGCTGATCGCCTTCGTCGCAGCGACGACGTGGAGCCTGTTCACCTACTATCTCGCGCTGCCTGTGTCGTCGACCCATTGTCTGATCGGCGGTCTGCTCGGCGCGGGAGTCGTGTTCGGGTTCTCTGTGAATACCGGCGAAGCGATGGACTCCGTGGTGTGGCCGCTGGTGCTCTCACCGATCCTCGGGTTCATTCTCGCGTGGGTGCTCACGCTCATCCTGTCGAAGTCGCTCGCGTCCACTCCGCCCAAGCCGCTGTTCCGGGGTGCGCGCATGGTCGACTCCGTTCTCACTGCGGCCCTGTCGCTCGTCCACGGGGTCCAGGACGCGCAGAAGATCGCGGCCCTCGTCATGGTCGCCATTCTCGCCGTCGACACGCAGCAGCACGATGTCCTCTCCGTGGTCGACATCTCCTGGCCGGTGCGCCTGCTCATCGCCGCGGCTCTGGCTCTGGGCACCGGATTGAGCGGGTGGCGAGTGGTCCAGACACTGTCCGTGCGCATGGTCCGCCTCGACCCCCTCAAATCCTCCATCGCCGATGGCGCGGCCACGATCCTCATGTACACCGCAGCTCTGATCATGCGGGTTCCGGTCTCGCTGACCTTCGTCCTCGGATCATCGATACTCGGCACCCAATACGCCGGGCGCAAGGGCCACGCCAGAGCCCGGTACTTCGTGCCGATGTTCGCCGTCTGGCTTCTGACGATCCCGGTTGCCGCGCTGTTGGCCGTGGTGCTCGGGTGGATCGTCAAGGCCTCCGTCGGGCTCTGACGGGCCACCCGGTTCCTGCTGTTCGCTCCCGCCGGAGCCGAACCCGGGAGCGCGAGGCGCCCGGGCTCGGCTCTGCCGAAATCGCTGACCACGGTGCTGACGAATCAGCCCCGAGGCTTCCGCCCGAAGACGAAGCCGGTGGTGATCATGGCCGCGGCGAGGACGAAGTGCAGCCAGTTGTCGGCGGTGTTGAGCCCGACGAAGTTGCCCATCGACTCCATCGGAATCACCATTCCGTAGATCCACAGCACCGCATAGATGATTCCGCCGACGACGAGGTAGTTCTTCGCCAATGCACGTGAGCGGAGTCCGATCATCCCGACGACTCCGAAGAGCAGGTGGACGATGTTGTGGAGCACCGTGACCTGGAAGAGGCCGAGCAGCGCCGCGTCGGTGTGATGTCCGACGAAGCTGATCGAGCCGAGATTCGCGGTGATGCCCGGGACGAAGCCGAGGATCCCCACGAGCAGGAACACTGTACCGAAGAGCCCGGAGACCATCTGCACCTGCGAACGCGCACCGCGTGGAGCGGCGGGCGACTGTGACGACATCGAGATATTCACGACGATCCTTTCCCAAAGTTGGCTGGTATCGGTGATTCGGAGCAGATGCCGATTCGGATGGCTGACGGGCGAAACTTTCCGGCCGCCGTCTCATGTCGGCCCGCCGCTGTAGTCTGGTGGCAATGGGAGCTTGGGCAGCGAAGCTGTGGCGCAGACTGCTGGTCCTTCTGATCGGCGGGGTCATCGCCGTGCCCTATATGGCGGTCATCATCTGGGCCGTCTCCGCGTGGAACGAGGTCAGCGATCGGTCTCTGGCGTTCGGCATGCTCGCCTGCAGCGCCGTCGTCCTCGTGCTCTTGTGCATTCCCGCGTTCCTTGCCGTCATCCGCGCACTCGAACGGACCCTGGCAGAGCAGCTCCTCGAACTGTCCATCCCCACCCCGCCGAGGCGGCCGACCTGGTCCGATCGCCTCCGCGGTGCCCTGTTCTACTTCGGCCACGCCTTCGCCGGTGCCCTGCTCCTGATCACGGTCGTCGTGGTCCTTCCTTCCGTGCTGCTGATGGTTGCGGACCCACAGCAGGCCTCGGAACTGTCGAACGGACTCCTCGGCATTGCGGGCTCCCCAGCCGGGTCGACTGCTGGATCGCCGGCCGGAAATGCCGATCCGTCGGCCGGCACCGGTGCCGAGACCGTCGTCGTCCTGTCCGCCGGGCTCGTGCAGATCCTCGCGCCCGTGATTCTGCTTCTCCTCACGGCCACGATCATCGCCGAAGGCTACTTCCTGCCTCACTACGCACAGATCCTGCTCGGCCCCTCGGCCGCTGACCGGGCTGAGCTCGCCGGGGCCGAGCGAGTACGTCGGTTCCGCCGCACCGTCCTCGCCCGCGAAGTCCACGACTCGATCGGTCACGCCCTGACCGTGACGACGATGCAGGCGGCCGTGGCCAAACGTGCCCTGCATCAGGATCAGAAACTCGCCGAGGCGGCCGTCGACGAGATCGCTCGCACCAGCCGTGAGGCGGTGGCCGAGTTGGACCACGTGCTCGCGCTGCTGCGTGCGGAGGCCGACGGCGCGGGCAGCGATGAAAGCACCCTAGGGGACGCCGACGCCCTGGACAGCGCTGATGCCATCGATGGTGCCGAGGGCGACGCCGTGGAGTGCGGAAGGAATGCGGGGGACGGCGACAGCGAAAGTGCACGGCCGCCTCGGCGGACAATGCTCGACATCACCCGATTGGCCGAGGAGGCCCGTGCGATCGGGCACCCCACCCGACTGACGGTCAGCGGGGATGCCACCGGACTGCCGCCGACCGTGGTCCACGAACTCCACCGGATCGTGCGCGAGGCGGTGACGAACTCGCTGCGGCACGCGACGAGACCCGGCCTCGAAGTGGCCATCGACATCGGCGCCGACTGCGTACAGGTGGTCACGCGCAATGCCGGCGCGGCTACCGGCCTGGTGCTCGGCTCATCGAAGAAGGGACGGACCGATGGGAAGGCCGCGACTGACGAGAAGGCGGCGGGCGCTGCGAAGGTGGCAAGCGATGCGAAGGGGATGGCCGCCTCGGCGAGGCAGTCACGCGGACTCGTCGGCATCGGTGAAAGGGCCGCTCTGTTCGGCGGAAGCGCCGACTGGGGAATCGAGAACGGACAATGGATTCTGCAGGTGAGGCTGCCGTACTCGGAGGGAAAGACGCCATGACCATTTCGGTGATCCTCATCGACGATGAACCGCTCGTGCGTGCGGGTCTGGCCGCGATCATCGACTCCGACCCGGGACTCGAGGTCGTCGGGGAGGGCGATGACGGGGCGGAAGCACTCGATCTGGTGACTCGGTCGGATCCTGACGTCGTGGTGATGGATGTGCACATGCCCCACCTCGACGGATTGGAGGCCACGCGCCTGCTCATGAGCAGGCAGGAGCCGCCTCGGGTGCTCATCCTCACGACCTTCGACAGCGATGACTACGTCTTCGAAGCTCTGCGCGTGGGCGCGGACGGCTTCGTCCTCAAACGGGCTCAGCCGTCCGAACTCGTCCGGGCGGTGCATACCGTGGCCGGAGGGGAGACTCTGCTCTACCCGCAGAAGATCCGGGACATGGCCGCACGGTCGCACCGAGCCGTCGATCTGGTGAGCTCGGCTGAGCTGAGCAGCCGGGAACAGGAAGTCCTCACTCTCATGTCCAGAGGAATGAGCAACGCCGAGATCGCCGGGGAGATGTTCCTCGGGGCGGAGACGGTGAAGACCTACGTCAGTTCGCTGCTGTCGAAGCTCGGGGCAAGGGACCGAACGCAAGCCGTGATCAAGGCTTTCGAATCGGGGTTCGTCGAGACCTGATCCCAAAGTGAGCAGGCAGCAAGGCCGTTCACCCGCCCGGTGTGTGCATTCACTCTCTCGGGAGCCGGCTTCACCCTTGTGGGGGAGCCCCCGGCGGGCCTTCGGGGACGAGCCTGGATTCATGACACGGAAACAGCTCACTGAAACTGCCCATCATCCATCACAGAACAAGTCCGTCGCCGTACAGGCGGGACTGACGGCCGCCTTGGCGTGGTCGCTCTTCCTTCTCGTCATGTCGGCCCTCTGGGGGTTGGGGATCGTCGCCTCACCCCTGGCCGGATCCGAAGAGTGGACGTTCACGTCGATGATCGCCGCACTTCCGGGACCGTTCGCGGGGCTCATCATCGGTGCCGTCGCCCTGCTCAGCTTTGTCGGCTCGGCGGCCCTGCTCACCGCGCCCCGCCTACGGCAGCGCTTTTTCGACAGAAGCGGGGCACGCGTTCTCGGGGTTGTCGTTCTGGCCTTCGCCGCTGTGGTCACGGTCATGCTCACCGACACCTTGCTGCTGGCCTACCTCGGCTATGCGCTCAGCCTGCAGTTCCCACCAGTCCCGACTCCGGTGATCTGGCAGGGGGTCATGCTGCTTGGTCCGCTGCTGTGGATCATCGTGTGGGCCGGTGCGGAGAAGACCAGTCGTCGGATACACGAGGACAGTCATCGTCATCTGACCGAGACCGTTCAGGTTGAGGATTCCGCCGCCGGTCACAGGCGTGCAGACGGTGACGGTGCCGGACTCGTGAGGAGATCGACGTCGGTCACCGCAAGCGCGAAGATCGCCGTCGCCGTGGCTGTCATCGTGCCGGGCTTCTATGCCCTGACGCGGGTCCTCTGGGCCGTGGGAATTCCCTTCGGCCTGAGTTCCGGACTCTTCGAGGAAGGGCAGCGCGTCGGACTCTGGCATTCGGGACTCGCGCTCGCCTTGGCCGCCATCGGTGGGATCCTGCTCACCCTCGGTCTCATCCAGAGATGGGGAGAGCGGCTGCCAACATGGCTTGGGCCTCTGGGCGGAAAGCGAGTGCCGATCACCCTGGCGACGATTCCCGCGACGATCGTGTCGTTGGCGATCTTCACCGGCGGAGTCGGCCTGGTGCGCACAATCTTCTCAGAGACCCCCGAAATCTTCGCCGACAGCTGGTGGGTGACGATCGGGCCGACGTTGCTCTTCCCGCTCTGGGCCGTGGCGCTCGGCTGGGCGACCTATGCCTATCGAGCACGCCGGTTGGCAATCGACGCGGAATCAGTCACTGAGTCGCGCAGCTGACGCAGAGGCACGCCGGATTGCGGAATCGCGGTGCTGATTCTGAAACATCGAGGTGGATCCACCCGCAGGATCAGCCGGGGAACGGCCCGTAGGTGGCCAGCAGGTTGCCCCTGCTGGTCCGCTGCACATCCTTGAGTTCCAAGCGAGTCGTCGTTCCGCCCTCGAAGAGGGACCGTCCGCTGCCGGCGACGACCGGGTGGAGGGCAAGCGTCAACTCGTCGACGAGGTTCGCTTCGACGAGCTGACGGACGATCGACATCGATCCCTCGACAGCGATCTTGCCGCCGTCGCCGGCCTTGAGCTCGCGGACGAAGTCGACGAGCTCGCCCTGGATGAGCCTCGAATTCTCCCAGCTGAGATCGGCCTGCGACAGCGTCGTCGAAGCGACATGTTTAGGCGTCGAATTGATGAAATCGGCGAACGGGGCGTCCTCGCCTTCTGTGTGGTTCGGCCAGTAGCCCTCCCACTCCTGATAGGTGACACGGCCGAGAATGCAGTCGTCGACTCCTCCGATGGCAGTGGTCATCCACTCGCCCATCTCCTGGTCGAAGGAATCGAATTGGAAGTTGAACGGATCGGATGCGATCCCGTCGAGCGACTGGAACAGTGCGGCGATGACAGTGCGGGGCATGGTGATCTCCTCATCGAGTAGTCGTGTAGGCCGTTGCGTTGCGTTCGCCCGAAATCGTGTCCGGCGGACCTGTTAACGCAAAGTGGTCGTTCTGGTCGCGTTCGGCTGAGCAGAACGTGACCAGAACGACTACTTACTGCGGGGTCCACCACTGAGGAGGCACCCGCCGGTCGGGCGAGCTCTCAGATCATCCGAAGCGACCGGAGATGTAGTTCTCGGTCTCTTCCTTGTCCGGGTTCGAGAAGATCGTCGAGGTCTCGTTGAACTCGATCAGCTTTCCGGGCTTGCCGGTGCCGGCGATGTTGAAGAACGCGGTCTTGTCGGACACTCGAGCTGCCTGCTGCATGTTGTGCGTAACGATGACGACCGTGTACTTGTCCTTGAGGTCGTTGATGAGGTCCTCGATCGCCAGGGTCGAGATCGGGTCGAGAGCCGAGCACGGTTCGTCCATAAGCAGGACCTCGGGCTCGACGGCGATTGCGCGGGCGATGCACAGACGCTGCTGCTGACCGCCGGAGAGACCCGAACCGGGCAGGTTGAGGCGGTCCTTGACCTCGTTCCAGAGGTTCGCGCCGCGCAGGGCGCGTTCGGTGAGATCGTCGGCCTCGGTCTTCGACAGACGCTTGTTGTTCAGGCGCACGCCGGCGAGCACGTTCTCCTTGATGCTCATCGTCGGGAACGGGTTCGCCCGCTGGAAGACCATGCCCACCTCGCGGCGGACGTTGACCGGGTCGACGCCGGCACCGTAGATGTCATTGCCGTCCATGAGGACCTCACCGGAGACGCTGGCGCCGGGGATGACTTCGTGCATGCGGTTCAGCGTGCGCAGCACCGTGGACTTGCCGCAGCCGGAGGGGCCGATGAAGGCGGTGACGGAGCGCGGCTTGATCTGCATCTGCACTCCGTCGACGGCGCGGAAGTCGCCGTAGAAGATGTCGAGATCCTTGATGTCGATCTGCTTGGACATTGTGTTTCCTATCCGTGGAAATGGGTGAGTCTGGAGGTCTGTGGGCAGTCGCCGGTCAGCGGCCGGCCTTCGGTGCGAGCACCTTCGCGATGATGCGGGCAAGCAGGTTGAGCACCATGACGAGGGCGACGAGCACAAGGGCTGCGGCCCAGGCGCGTTCCGAGCTGGCCAGGGCGGCGGCTCCCGGCGAGACCGGGCGCAGCTGTGAGTCGTAGATGAACGTCGGCAGCGTCGACATCCAACCGGAGAAGAGGTTCCAGTTGAGTGTCTTGGCGAACCCGGCGGTGACCATGATGGGTGCCGTCTCACCGATGACGCGGGCGATGGCGATGGTGACACCGGAGAGGATTCCCGACACCGAGGTGGGCAGAACGATCTTCACGATCGTCTTCCACTTCGGCACGCCGAGTGCGTAGGAGGCCTCGCGCAGGTCCATCGGCACCAGGCGGAGGATCTCCTCCGTATTGCGCACGACGATCGGGATCATCAGCACCGACAGCGCCACGGCCGCGGTGAAGCCGGTCTTCGCGATTCCGGCCGCGCCGGGCAGGAGCACGTTGGCAATCGTGGAGAACAGAGCGAAGGCGAAGAGACCGGCGACGATCGAGGGGATACCGGTCATCACGTCGACGAGGAAGGTGATCGCCTTGCCCAAGCGGTTCTTGTTCGAGTACTCGACGAGGTAGATGGCGGTGAGGACGCCGATCGGAATCGAGATCACGCAGGCGGCGAGTGTGATGAGCACGGTGCCGACGATGGCGTGGTAGAAGCCGCCGGCCAGAGTGGCCTCACCGGCGACGTACTGCTGATCGAGGACGCCCTTCATCCCGAGCATGGTGCGGGTGAGCAGGTCACCGCTGATGGCGGCCCCACCCTTGGACACGGTCAGCCACAGCAGCGAAATGAGGGGAACGCATGCGAGGACGAACGTCGAGGTGACGATGGTGGTCGCGATCCGGTCGACGGCCTTGCGGCGACCTTCGTAGGACGCGGAGACCGCGAACACGGCGATCGCGTTGATGAGGCCGGCGAGGACGGCCACGACGGGGATGTTGAAGCCGCCGAAGGCGATGAGGCTGATGACGATCGCCACGATGATCGAGGCGACGGCGACGATCCACGGGGTGGCCTTCGGGAGCTGTTTGGAGGTGAGCTTCGCCGGTTTGGACACGGCCGCCTCGGTGGTGGTGTTCATGGTGGTCATTGGTCTCAACTTCCCTTCACCGAGGTGCGGGCGACAATGGCGCGGGCTCCCATGTTCACCAGCAGGGTGATGACGAAGAGCACGAGGCCGACGGTGATGAGCTCGGACAGGCGCAGGCCCGCGGCCTCGGGGAAGTTCTGCGCGATCTCGGAGGCGATGGTCTGGTTGCCGCTGACGACGAGCGAGGCGGTGAGGACGCCGGGCGAGAGGATCATGGCCACGGCCATGGTCTCACCGAGGGCGCGGCCGAGGCCGAGCATCGTGGCCGAGACGATTCCGGACTTGCCGAAGGGCAGCACGGCCATGCGGATCATCTCCCAACGGGTAGCGCCGAGCGCCAGCGCCGCTTCTTCCTGCAGGCGCGGGGTCTGGAGGAAGATCTCGCGGGTCAGCGAGGTGATGATCGGCAGGATCATGATCGAGAGCACGAGCGAGGCGGTGAGCAGTGTGCGGCCAGTCTGCGACACGGATCCGTCTGCGGCCGGAGCGAAGATCGGAATCCAGCCGAACCACTTCGACAGCCACAGGTAGAAGCCGGTGAGGTTGCCGGCCAACGCGATGCCCCATAGGCCGTAGACGACCGAGGGGATGGCGGCGAGCAGGTCGATGACGTACCCGAGCACCGGAGCGAGCTTGCGCGGGGCCATGTGGGTGGTGAACAGCGCGATGCCCAGCGAGAAGGGAGTCGCAACGATCAGTGCGATGGCCGCGGAGATGAGCGTGCCGATGACCAGCGGCCAGACATAGGAGAAGAAGCCCTTGCCGCCGGTGATCTGGGAGGGATCGCTGATCTGCGCCGTGATGGTGTCCTTCGACTGAGCGAGAAGGAACAGGGCGACTCCGGCGAGGATCACCAGGATCAGGATGCCGGCGATGAGCGTAGCGGCGGAGAAGATGCGGTCACCGGGTCGGACGACGGCCTTCTGCTGCCGAGGCGCGGGGCTCTGCGGCGGCTTCTGCCCGGACTCGGGCGTGGAGCCGGGCCCTGTGGGGCCTGACTCAGTGGTCTGTGTGCTGATCGGCACAAGTACTCCTCATGTGACTTGTGGTGAAACCGGGGTGGTTCCACAGGCGCGGAAAAGCGGCGCAGGGCTTCTGCGCCGCTCCCGACTGGCTATATCTCCAGGTCAGAGACTGAAATCAGCCTTCGACCTTGATCGAGTCGATGACTTCTTCGATCTGCTTGCGCAGGTCGTCCGACAGCGGTGCGGACCCGGCGGAATCGGCAGCGGACTTCTGTCCCTCTTCCGAGACCACGAACTTCTCCCAGGCCTTGACCATGTCCACGGTCTCCTGGTCCTTGTAGGACGAGCAGACGAGGTGGTAGGAGACGAGCACGATCGGGTAGGCGCCGGACTCGGTGGTGTCGCGGGCCAGGTCGAAGGCGAGGTCGCCTTCGCTGCGGCCTTCGACCTTCTCGGAGGCGTCGACGACCTTGGTCGCGGCTTCCGGGGAGAGCTCGACGAACTCGTCGCCGACCTTGACCTTGGCGGTGGAGAGTTCACCGACGGCCGAGGCATCCGCGTAGCCGATGGCTCCGTCGGTGTCGGAGACGGTCTGGATGACACCGTCGGTGCCCTGCGCGGCCTCGCCGCCGTACTCCTTCGGGAAGTTTCCGTCGACCTCGGCGTCCCAGTCCTTCTCGGCGGTGGCCTTGAGGTACTCGGCGAAGTTCTCCGTGGTGCCCGAATCATCGGCGCGGTGAACGGCGGTGATCTTGAGGTCCGGCAGCTCGGCATCCGGGTTGTCGGCCTTGATGGCCTTGTCGTTCCAGTTCGTGATGTCGCCCTTGAAGATCTTTGCGATCGTTTCGGGGGAGAGGTTGAGCTCGTCGACGCCCTTGACGTTGAAGGTCACGGCGATGGGGGAGATGTAGACGGGGAACTCGTAGGCTCCGTCGGCGCCGCAGGCTTCCTCTCCGGCCTTGACCTCGTCGTCGTCGAGGTGGGCGTCGGATCCGGCGAACTGCGCGTTGCCGGCGAGGAACTGTTCACGGCCGGCACCCGATCCGTCGGGGGAGTAGTTGACGGTCACACCGGAGTTCTGCGAGGTGAAGTCCGCTGTCCAGGCATCCATGGCCGCCTTCTGCGAGGAGGCGCCGATGCCGGTCAGGGTGCCCTGCAGGTCACTGCTGCCGCCGGAGGCCTCTTCGCCGGTGGCGGACTGTCCGCCGCAAGCCGAGAGGGTGATGGCGCCGACCGCGAGGATCGCAGCGGAAGGGGCGAGATGCTTCATCTTCACGAAGATGCCTTTCATGTTTGTGGACACAGTTCGAGAGTTCTCGATTGCTCGTCATCCACGCTAAAGATCACCCGTGAAGTGCAAGGAGTTGAAACGTGAATGGAAGATGAATGAGGGGCGAAGGGTTGGAGCCGCTGTGAGTGCTCCATCACAGACTTCGTCTGTTTCATGAAAGGATTATTGTCGGGACCGGCATTCCCCGCCGAGGCGGCCCGCCCAACGCGCGTGCTCGACCGTCGAGGCGGCCCGCCCAGTACGCATGCTCGACCCTGAGAATCGGCTCGCTCGTGGGCCGTGCGCCTCGGCTAGCTGTCGATGGGGCGGACGCGTTCGATCTCGACGATGCGCGGCACCGGTCCGGGTCGCACATAGGCGATGAGGACCTCACCGGGTTTGAGGTACGGATCGTCCTTCGGCAGCTTCGCTTCCACACGTTTCGGGGAATGAGCGGCGTAGACGGAGAAGATCGTCGGCAGCACCGGCCGGTGCGTGCAGTAGATGACGGGTTTGCCCTTCGCCAGCAGCTTCTCGATATAGCGGGCGGTCTTGTCCGGGTTCGCGGCGGTGGCCTTCTCGCTGAGCGTCGACACCTTCTTGATCGACTTGCCCGTCGCCGCCGACAGCGGAGTTAGCGTCGCCACGCAGCGCTTCCACGGACTCGAGACGAGCTTGCGGACGCCCCAGGCTCCCAGCAGCCCGGTCAGTGCCATGGCCTGTCGGGTGCCGAGTTTGAGCAGGGGCCGCACATGCTCGGTTTCGTACCACTTCGCACGTGGGAACGCCTTCCCATGGCGGACGAGGATGAGCGGCCACGCTCGCAGCGCGTCCGTCTCGGCGAACTTCTCCAGCGCATCGAGCTGTTCCCGGTCCGCGAACGACGTCAGCTTCGAACGGGCCTTGTCGACAGGGAACCAGCCGGCGGTGTCGACCTCTCGCTTGTTCACCGGGGCGAAGTCCGACTCGTCCTTGACCTCGGCCGACCAGTAGAAGACCTTCTTCAGCGTGTTCTTGCCGACCGTGTACTCGGCCGACGGCAGAGGGATGCCGAGGTGGATGTCGAACCCCGTCTCCTCCTTGACCTCGCGGATCGCGGCCTCCGGCAGCGTCTCACCCGGGTCGACCTTGCCCTTGGGCCACGACCAGTCGTTGTACTTCGGGCGGTGGATGAGCACCACCTCGAGACCTTTCGGACCGTGTCTCCAGCAGACGGCCCCGGCGGCGAGGACATCGGCGGTGACGCGCGATGATGCCTGTGCCGAGGCGACCTCGGACCGGCTCACGCCTCATCCCCGATTCGCCGACGCTTCCGGTGCCGACGGATGAGCTCCGTCTGATAGTCGGCGAGGATGCTGCCCTCGTCGTCGTGGGTCCGCCGGGTCCATCTGCCGTCACCGGACAGATCGAATGCCGAGGTGCTCGGGGCGAAGACAAGATCGAAGAGTTCGATGATCTCCGCCCGGTGACCGTCATCGACGATCTGCACGAGCGCTTCGACCCGACGGTCGAGGTTGCGGTGCATCATATCGGCCGACCCGATGTAGACGATCGGATCGCCGTTGTTGCCGAAGACGAAGGCGCGGGAGTGTTCGAGGAAGCGTCCGAGCACGGATCGCACCGTGATGTTCTCGCTCAGGCCTTCGATGCCCGGGCGCAGGGCGCAGATTCCGCGGACGAAGACTTCGACGGCGACCCCGGCCCGGGATGCCCGGTAGAGGGCATCGATGATGGCCTCGTCGACGATCGAGTTGACCTTGATCCGCACCTGCCCCTGTCCGCCGGACTGAGCGATCGCGATCTCGGCGTCGATGAGATCGATGAGTCCGGTGCGCACATTGCTTGGGGCGACGAGGAACCGTGAGTATTCGGACTTCGGCGCATAGCCGGAGAGCTGGTTGAACAGCTTCGTCAGATCATCGGCGACGGCCCGATCACGGGTCAGCAGCCCGAAGTCCTCATAGCCGCGGGCGGTCTTCGGGTGGTAGTTGCCGGTGCCGACATGACAGTACCGGGCCAGCCCGTCGGCCTCCTGACGGACGACGAGGGAGAGCTTCGCGTGCGTTTTGAGCCCGACGATTCCGTAGACGACGTGGACGCCGGCGCGCTCCAGTTTGCGGGCCCAGGTGATGTTGGCCTCCTCGTCGAACCGGGCCTTGATCTCGACGACGGCGAGCACCTGGATTCCCGCCTGTGCGGCGTCGACGAGGGCGTCGATGATCGGCGAGTCTCCGGAGGTGCGGTAGAGCGTCTGCTTGATCGCCAGAACGTTCTTGTCCGACGCCGCCTGTTCGAGGAAGGCCTGCACGCTCGTGGAGAACGAATCGTAGGGGTGGTGCAGCAGGATGTCCCGGCTGGCCACCGCGTCGAATACGTCGACCTGATCGCTGGACTCCCGCAGCGACAGGTCCTTGTTCATCTGCGGAACCATCTTCGGATAATGCAGGTCATCGCGCGGGACATCGGCGATATCGGACATGCCCGACAGGTCCAGCGGGCTGGGCAGATGGTAGATCTCCGAGTCGTGGATGCCCAGTTCGTCCTTGAGCATCTCGAGGACACGAGGGTGGATGTTCTCCGTGATCTCCATCCGCACGGCCGGACCGAAACGGCGGCGCAGGAGCTCCTTCTCCAGAGCCTTGAGCAGGTTCTCCGCGTCATCCTCCTCGACCTCGAGGTCCTCGTTGCGGGTCACCCGGAAGGTCGAATGGTGGACGATGTCCATGCCGTCGAAGAGAGTGCCGAGGTGCTCGGCGATGATGTCCTCGAGGGCGACGAAGCGGGCGGGGACGTCGCGTCCGGCGGGTCGGTCGGTCGCCTCGGCGACGTTGAAGAACCGGGGCAGACGCGGGGGGACCTTGACACGGGCGAAGAACTCCTTGCCCGTCTCCGGCGACCGCAGGAGCACACCGAGGTTGAGCGAGAGACCCGAGATATACGGGAACGGGTGCGCCGGATCGACGGCCAGCGGCGTGAGGACGGGGTAGACGTGGCCGAAGAAGAATTCGTCGACGCGGTGCCGTTCATCCTCGGTGAGGTCCTCGACCTGGACCTTCGTGATCGATTCCGCGTCGAGGCGGGGCCCGATATCGTCCTTGAGCAGGGCGGCATGCCGGCTCATCAGCTCGAATGCGCGCACCCCGATATCGTGCATGACCTGCGCGGGCATGCGGCCGGTGACGCTGGGCACGGCCAGACCGGTGTTGATGCGGCGTTTGAGGCCGGCGACGCGGACCATGAAGAACTCGTCGAGGTTGGTCGCGAAGATCGAGAGGAACCGGACGCGTTCGAGCAGCGGGATCTCCGGATCCGAGGCGAGATCGAGGACACGTTCGTTGAAGGCCAGCCAGCTGAGTTCACGATCGAGGAAGCGATCTGCCGAGTCGGGCAGTCCCAGCTCCTTACCCGAAGCCGCGATGTCGTACAACGCTCTACTCCTTCTCGTCCGTCGACGCCGTGCTCGCAGATTCAGTGCCGGTGACCTTTGCGGAGGCCGGTGCATAGGCCACGTGCGCGACCGCGACATGGAAACCCAGTCGCTCGTACAAGCCTAGCGCTGGGGCGTTGTCCGATTCGACGTAGAGTTCGATCGTTTCGGCGCCGGCGGTCACCATCCGCCTCATTCCCTCGACCGTCAGCGCCTTGCCCACGCCCTTGGCGTGGATGCGCGGATCGACGCCGACGACATAGACCTCGCCGAGGCGGCCCTCATCATCCGTGTCCGCGATCTTCGTCTGGTGGAATCCGATGACCTTGCCATCGCGGGCGGCGATGATGAAGGTGGTCGGGTCGAAGTCGGCAGCGGTGACGACGGCATCGATATCGGCGCGGGTCTGGCCGCCCTGTTCGGGATGCCAGTCGAAAGCGGCGTTGTTCACGGTCAGCCAGCCGTCCTCGTCGCCGGGAGCGAAGGAGCGGATCTCGACCCCGTCGGGGCTCTGCGTCTCGGGGAGGCCGTCGAGGCGCAGACCGGTATCGGTGCGCATCTGGTAAAGGACTCGATCGCGGCCGAGCCCGTGCTTCTGTGCGAGGTGGGCCGCGGCCGGGTGGTCGCCATGCGACCAGCACCAGGCTTCGGGCTCTTCGTCGAGGATCGTTCTCAGCAGCTGTTCGCCCAGGCCCTGACCGCGATGGTCGGGGGCGATGAGGAACTCGGCGGCGTGACGATCCCCCTGCAGGGCGCGGATTCCGAACCCGATGAGCTCGCCGGTCGCGTTTTTGCCGGCGGGGCCGGAACCGTCTGCATCGTCGGCAAAGACCCGCCAGAGGCTCGACGCGGTCTGCGCCTCGTGGGCGGTGTCCTCACCGGTGGCGACGGCCATGAGCCCGCCGGAGATCTCGGGGGCGCCATCGGTGGCCGCCACGTCATCGAGGAACTTCAGCTCATCCTCGGTGAGGGTGTCGATCGGGGTGGAGGTGATTGCTCCGCTGGCCTGGATTCTCATGCCGTCACGTCCTCTGAATCTGTGTCTGTGACGCTGTCGGCGCTGAACCGGTAGCCGACGTTGCGCACGGTGTGGATGGCGTTCTCAAGGTCTTTGCCGAGTTTCGCACGGAGGCGGCGAACATGCACGTCAACGGTGCGGGTGCCGCCGAAGTAGTCGTCGCCCCACACGGCGAGCAGGATGTCGTCGCGGGTGAAGACGCGTTCGGGGTGCATGGCGAAGAACTTCAGCAGGGCGAACTCGCGGTAGGTGAGGTCGAGGCTGCGTCCGCCGAGCTCGGCGGTGAACGCGGTCTCGTCGATGCGCAGGTCCCCGGTGACGACGACCATCGGTTCGCCATCGGCATTCCACATTTCCTCGCCCGTGTCGCCGAGGCGGCCGGACGTTCCGGCTCCGCCTCCTCGGGAGGTGCCGACGGGGCCGCGTCCGGTGCGAACCGGTCCCCAGCCCCCGGCGTCGCCCTTCGCACCGAGCCGGCCGGACCCGGCATGCAATCCGCCGGGGAATCCGCTGCCGGAATGAGTTGACGCGGATGCGGCGTGACGGTCACGGGCCACGCGCAGCCGCGCTTCCACCTCGGCGGGGCCGGCAGTGGTGAGGACGAGGTCGGACACGTTCCATTTCGCCGAGGCGGTCGCCAGTCCGCCCTCCCCGAGGACGACGATGACGGGGGCGGTGATCCGTGCCTCGGCGAGGAGGTCGGAGATGCGCGGGGCCAGGGACAGATCGAGGCAGGCGTCGGCGATGACGACGTCGACCGCGGCGGATTCGGCCCTGCGGCTGGGCAGGTCCTCGGCGGCGCAGCGGTCGATCTGGTGACCGAGGTACTGCAGGGATTCGGGAGCGAGCGGGGCGTCGAGCCTGGCCGTGGGGCAGATGTGCAGAATCCGCATGTGCTGCATCCACCTCCTCGGCGCCCGTCGTCTCGCCCGTCGTCTGAGGAAGAGTATAGCGAGGCCCCGGACGGGGCAGCTCCGACGCGCTGCCACCGGTGGTTACCGCGGGTGTCGCCGGATAAGGCACGATAGTGCTGTGATCAGATGGATTCGAGTAGCCGTCGCCCTGGTGCTGGTGTTGGCCCTCAGTGCCTCCGTGTACTGGGGCTATACGCTGTTCCTGCTGGCGACCGGGCTCATCGTCTTCGGCGTCGCCTATGGTTGGCCGCGTCTGACGGACTCCCCGCAGCCGCGGGCGACCTCGATCATGCTCGCCCTCTTCGGCGTCGGCGGACTCTACGCCGCCTGGCAGGACTCTACGGCTCCCTACCTCGACTGGCTGCCCGTGCTCGCGGGACTTGGTCTGCTGTGGACCTTCGTGCAGAACCTCACCCGCGGAATCGGTGCCTCCTATGCAGTGGCGAACGTGTCCGCGCAGGTCTCCGGTCTCGTCATCGTCCTGTCCGCGAGCACCTGGGTTGCGGCGATCACGGTCCCCGGTGACAAGGAGGCCATCGTCATCGGCCTCGCCTCGCTCATCGTGGCGCAGTGCATGACCGCGCTGCCGTGGCCGGCGATCTACACCTCGCCGTTGGCCATCGCCATGTCCACGGCCGTGGCGGGGATCCTGTCTGTGCTCGTGTTCGCACCGGCGATCTCCTTGGCCATGGCGCTCATCCTCGGTGTCGTCATGGGCCTGCTCGTGGCAGCGGTCGATCGGATGCTCGGGCTCGTCGCCTATGCGAAGTTCCAGGCCGCCAACCTCGAGGCCTCACAGAACATCGAGGTGAAGAAGAACGTCGAGAAGGCCCGGAGCTTCGCCGTTCAGCTCGCCCTCGGTGCTGCCCCGATCGCGCTCGGCGGAGTCGTCGTCTACGCACTCGAACGCGTCGCCTCATGACCTGGGTTCGTGATCTGCGTTCCTGATCTGCGTTCACGATCTGTGCGGCAGGGGTGCTTTCCCGGGTGCTCCCATCAGGTGCTTTCGGTCTGGGCGGCCATGGATCGCGTCACCGGGCTGAATGCACATCACTTTGTCAGGAACTGTAGACTGGGAGCATGGAAAATCTTGTTGCTCTCGAAATCGTCTTCTCCAGCCTCGTCGGCATTGCCGCACTCGGCGCCCTGGGTGTCGGGATCAAGGTCGTCACGGCGCTGTTCAAAGACAACCGCTGATCCCTGATGGTGATCGAACTCGATGCCTCGGTCCACCCCGAGCTCGTCCCTCTGTCCTGGCTGATCGGGTCGTGGGAAGGCGTCGGTGTCGTCGGCTATGCGGACACTCCTGAGAAGCAGTTCGGCCAGCGCATCGACTTCGTCGCCCATGAGGGCACGCCCTTCCTCCAGTACACCGCGCATGCTTGGCTGCTCAGCGAGTCAGGTGAACTCGAGTCGACCCTGACTCTCGAGACCGGAATCTGGCAGCTCGTGCGTCAGCACGACGACGGCGACGTCGGCCCGGGGATGATGGTGCCGACCGAACCGCAGTCCTTCACCTCGGCCGCAGCGGTCGAAACCCTGCGCACGAACGACGACGCCTTCGAGGTCGAAGCCGAGATCGTCCACCCGCACGGAGTCATGGAACTCTACGCCGGCACCGTCAAGGGACCGCGCATCGATCTGGCCACCGACGTGGTGGCCCGGACCAAGACCGCGAAGGAATACACCGCCTCGACGCGGATGTACGGCCTCGTCGGCGGCGAACTCATGTGGGCCTGGGACATGGCAGCCATGGGCCACGAACTCGCCTCCCACTCCTCTGCCAGATTGAAGAAGCTGTCTTAAGATGACTGATCCCGTGTCGCCGAATTCTGACTTCAGCGATTCGCCGTCGCCGGAGAACACCGATACCCCCACCGGGGCGGTTCGGCGCTCGTCGCTGGCCCGCGGGCTGAGTTCGACCGCGGTGCTGGGGGACGGCGATCTCGCTGAGACTCCCATCCACTACGGAGCTCCTCTGCGAGAGCAGCGGGTGCTCGAGGAGAAGGACGGTCTCGTCGACCTCGCTCACCTCCGCGTGCTGCGTCTGAGCGGACCCGACCGTCTGACCTGGCTGAACTCGATCACCACGCAGAAGATCGACACCCTCGCCCCCGGCGTGTCCACCGAAACCCTCGTGCTCGATCCGAACGGTCGCATCGAAGGCTGGCTGAAGCTCGTCGACGACGGTGAGGCGCTGTGGGCGATCAGCGACCTCAACACCGATGCGACGCTGGACTTCCTGCGCAAGATGGTCTTCATGATGCGCGTCGAGATCGAGGACCTCAGCGACGACTATCAGTGCTTCGGCGCCATCACCGCTCTGCCGGAGACCCTGCCCGTCACCCGGACCTGGTCCGATCCGTGGCCGCACATCGGAAGCGGTTCTGCCTCATACGCGCAGATCGACATCGGGCACGACGTCGCCGGAACCGACCACCCGGGTCTCGAGACTCCGTTCGTCATCGGCATCGTCAAGCGCTCTGACCTGCAGGGGCTGTCGGAGAACAGCTTCGACATGGCCGGCTTCGACGCCTGGGAGGCCCTGCGGATCGCCGCCTGGCGACCGGGCCGAAATGAAATCGATCACAAGGCCCTCGTCGGCGAACTCGACCTGCTGCGCACGGCCGTGCACCTGGCCAAGGGCTGCTACCGCGGCCAGGAAGCGGTGGCACGCGTCCACAATCTCGGTCAGCCGCCCAGACGTCTGACCTTCGTCCATCTCGACGGGTCCGGGCACATCGCCCCGGATCCCGGCACCGAGGTGCTCGCTGAGGTCCGCGGGTCCGAACGATCCGTGGGCACTCTGACCTCGGTGACCGTGCACTGGGAGCTCGGACCGATCGGTCTGGCCGTGGTCAAACGGAACCTCGCCCCCGAGGCGCAGCTGAGCTTCGAAATCAGTGACGGCGAACGCGTCATCGGTGCTCAGGAGACGATCGTTGTGCCGATGCGCGAGCACGAGCGCGTGCTTCCGGAACGGAACAGGGACGTCGACGCCCGCAGCCAGAACCGCTGATCACAGGGAGTCTGGGGTGCGGCCAGGGGTTGCTTCTGCCTTCGGTGCCGACGGCCCGACTAGGGGATTCGGCGGCCTGTGAACGGCTGCTGATTTCGTACCCGAACTGGACCGAATCCGCGCGTTCGTCTCTCCAATGCGGGCGGTTCTGCTCAGCCCTCGGACGGCAAGTGACAAAAAGCGTCGATAACCCCTATTCTTCCCCTTATGACAGCTTTGGAAATTGGCGGCGAAGCTCTGCCGCAGGAACGTAAGATCGTCACCGAGATTCCGGGACCGAAGTCCCGTGAGATCGAGGAACGTCGCAAGTCAGCCGTGGCGACCGGTGTCGGTTCGAGCCTGCCCGCCTACGTGGTTGCGGCCGGCGGCGGCATCCTCAAGGACGCCGACGGCAACCAGCTCATCGACCTCGGCTCGGGCATCGCCGTGACCACGGCCGGCAACTCGAACCCCCGCGTGGTCGAGGCCGCGAAGGCCCAGCTCGAGGCCTTCACCCACACCTGCTTCATGGTCAACCCCTACGAGAGCTACGTCGAGGTCGCCGAAGCCCTCAACCGCCTCACTCCGGGTGACCACGAGAAGCGCACCGTGCTGCTCAACTCCGGTGCCGAGGCCGTCGAGAACGCTGTGAAGATCGCTCGCGCCCACACCGGTCGCGACGCCGTCGTCGTCTTCGACCACGCCTACCACGGTCGGACCAACCTGACCATGGCGATGACTGCGAAGGCAGCGCCCTACAAGGCCGGTTTCGGTCCCTTCGCCGGTGAGGTCTACCGCGCACCCATGTCCTACCCGTACCGCGACAACGATGCGGCCGGCACGAAGATCAGCGGAGAGGACGCAGCCAAGCGCGTCATCACGATGATCGAGAAGCAGATCGGTTCCGAATACGTCGCCGCTATCGTCATCGAACCCATCCAGGGTGAGGGCGGCTTCATCGTCCCGGCCGAGGGCTTCCTGCCCACACTCGTCGACTACGCCCGCGAGAAGGGCATCGTCTTCGTCGCCGACGAGGTGCAGGCCGGATTCGCCCGCACCGGCAAGATGTTCGCCTCGGAGTGGGAGGGCATCGTGCCCGACCTCATCACCACGGCCAAGGGAATCGCGGGCGGTCTGCCGTTGTCGGCCGTGACCGGTCGCGCGGACATCATGGACTCGGTCGGTCCGGGCCGCCTCGGCGGAACCTACGGCGGCAACCCCGCCGCCTGTGCCGCAGCACTCGGTGCCATCGCCGCGTACGAAGAGGACGGACTGCCGGAGCGCGCCCTGGCCATCGGTGAGATCATCGTCGACCGCCTGACGAAGCTGCAGTCGAAGTACCCCGAGGTCGGCGACATCCGCGGCCGCGGTGCCATGATCGCCGCCGAGTTCGTCGAGCACGATTCGATCGAGCCGAACGCGGATCTCGTGAAGAAGATCGCGGACTACTGCGCGAAGAACGGCGTCCTCGTGCTCACCACGGGAACCTTCAGCAACATCCTGCGCTTCCTGCCGCCGCTGACGATTTCCGACGAGCTTCTCAACGACGCCTTCGACGTCATCGAGGCAGCCCTCGCCGAACTCCTCGGCTGACCCTCCTCCCAATTGCTACCTGACGGCGGCCCAGCAACCTCGCGCGAGGTTGCTGGGCCGCCGTCAGGTAGTTCGGGGGATGCAGTTGTAGCACAATAGAGGCCATGACTTCAGAGATCGACAGCGCGACCGGCACGTCGGCGAGCGTCCCGGCCCGAATGTGGCACTTCCTTCGGGGGCAGCGCTTCGTCGATCTGCCGATCCGTCTGCTGGCCCTCATCATGGGTCTGACGATCCTCGTGCCCGGGTCGTTCGAGATCACCGAACCTCGCTACGCAGGCCTGCTCATCCTCGCCTACGGACTCATCGTCTTAGCCGGCTTCCTGCCGCTGAGCATCGTCATCGCGACGACCGGACTGGGCATCGCGTTCTCCATGCTCTACCCGGACCTGGAGAACATGTTCCCCGAGGCGCTCATCCTCGCCACCGCGGTCCTGATCAGCCGCCGCCGCTGGATCGGTTTCGCGCTGGGCACCGTGGGACTGGCCGTCTACCTCGGTGCATCGACCCGACTCGGATCCTACGACGCCGGCTTCGAAGGACTCACCGACCTCGGCTACGGCTGGCTGACCTACTCGATCCTCGGCCTGTGCGCGTCCTTCGTCGAGGCTCGAATCCGCAGTGAGATCGAGCGTCGCGAACGCGCCGCCGTCGACCACGAGAAGTCACTCGATGCCATGCGCGCCCGGTTCACCAGCGACATGCACGACACCATCTCGCACTCGCTGACCACCGAATCCGCGATCATCCGCACCCTGGCCAAGGAAAGCGATCCCGAGACCGCGGACCGCCTCCTCGCCGAGTTGGCGCTGGTCAACGCCGAGGCCACGAAACGGCTCCGACAGCTGGTGACGAGCCTGAGCAGGTGGGAGACCGAGGCCTGCACCGGGGACTCCGCCACCTCTCGGGTTCGGTTCCGCGCCGAGGCGGAGCAGCTGACGACGGCGATCGAGGACGGGTGTGCGGCCGGTTCCGTTCCGCTGACCACTGAACTCTCCCCGCTGCCGACCCACGCGACCGGCACCATGTCACACCATTTCCGGGCCGTCATGCTCGAGCTCGCCACGAACGTCATCCGCCACTCCGTTCCGGGCACCCCCGCCACCCTCGCCGTCGAAATGCGAGGTGAGCGCGGTGACCGGGCCGAACTGCTCTGCCGCAGCACGAACGAATCCCCGACCGCCCTGACCAAGGCGCCGCGGTCTCTGTCCCGCCGGGCCACGGCCGTGGGCGGCGTCTGCCGGGTGGACGAGGATGAACGGAGGAGAACCGTCGTCGAGGTGGCCCTGCCGATCCGTTTTATCACCCCTTCAGCTCCGGCTCCCTCGAAAGCGGAAACCGCGCGGTCTTCCTCGAACGCGGACATGATCGACGTCGTCGATGACGACTTCGACACCAGCGCAGGGGCAACAGGTACGTTGCCGATCTCTGCCGAGGCGGCCGCCACCGACGCCCCCGTCCGACTCACGGGCACGGACACCGCTGGTTCCGCCCTCTCGGGCGACGAGACCTACCGCCTCAGCAACGGCAGCCTCAGCAACGGCAGCCGCACGAAGGGCGGCCGGGACAAGGTTGACGCCTGATGACGTCGCACTCCCACGCGGCCCCGCACCGGACCTCGGAGGCGGCCCCTCACGTGGGACCGGAGACGACCATGCCGCAGGCCGACCACTACATGACCCCTGACTCCGCCGCACGCACCTCCGTGCTTGTCGTCGATGACGATTCGTGGACGACCCGAGCGGTGGCCCAGGCGCTCGATGATGCGGGTTCCTTCCGTGTCCTCGACCCCGTCCACTCCGGCGAAGAGGCCATCGCCGCCTTCGATGCCGAACGGCCCGACCTCGTCCTCATGGACGTCAACATGCCGCCGGGAATGAGCGGCGTCGATGCGACGGCGGCGATCATGGACCTCGACTCCGAAGCCCGCGTAGTGCTCCTGACGACCGTATCGCCCGGTCCGGGAATCGCCCGCGGGCTCGAAGCCGGCGCACTCGCCGTGATCAACAAGACGGCCGGGGAGAGGGAACTCGTCTCGATCGTGCGGGCCGCCTCGGCGGGGGAGAGCCCCGAACTGCTCAGAGGGCTGGCCGAGGATATCGTCATCAGCGGAGATCCCCTGCCGGACGCCCCCGACGAGGCACCGCAGCTGACCGCCCGCGAGATGGAGCTGCTCACCCTGCTCTGCCAGGGCCACAGCTATGAGGAGATCGCCGCGGACCAATCGGTGGCCATGTCCACCATGAAGTCGCACGCCCGCAACCTGCGCCTCAAACTGGGGGCGCGCAATCTCGCACAGCTCGTCGTCCGCGCCCTCCAGTTCAAATTCTTCTCCCCGGAATGATCTACCCCTGCCGAGACGGATGGTTGATTCGACTCAGCCCCACCCCGCCGAGGCGGCTGACCCGTCCGGTTCATCCCACCCCGCCGAGGCGGCTGACCCGTCCGGTTCATCCCCGCCGAGGCGACCGGTTCCGTTGATGCGGATCCTCCCGACCGTGGGCGCTCGTTGACTACAGTGGGAGCATGACCGACACCGCGAGTCCGCGACTGTCCCGCCTGATACGGGACACGGAGGGGTTCCTCCTGCCGCTGACGGAGGTGGCCGACGACGTCGCGGTCGCGCGAGTCGAATTCGGCTTCGACCTGCCAGCCGCTTCCACAGAGCCGTCGGCCGCAGCGCTCACTGCTCCACGCACGGCTCCGCTCACTGCTCCACGCACGGGTTCGACCGCCGAGGCCGCCGACCACGGCTCCTTGAACGGCACAGTCGTCCTCGTCACCGAACCGGTGCGCAGCCCTGCCGGGCTCGATTCCGTGCTGACCGACTATGCGGGAGCCGCCGCCCTCGTCGTCCCGCCCGGAACGCACAGCCACCTCGGCGACGAGGTCGACCTGCGGGGGAGTTTGGGCCGGGCTCCGGTCCTCCTCGAACGATCGCCGCATGTGACGTGGTCGGAGATCCTCGTCCATCTGCGACAGCTCATCGAAGGGGCGACGAGCGCCCTGGCCTGGCCTGATGTCGACGACCTCAGCGCCCTGGCCGCCGTCATCGCCGAAACCACGGGCGCCTCGATCACGATCGAGGACCCGGCCTCGCGAGTGCTCGCGCATGCCAACCTCGGCGACGAACTCGATGAGATCCGTCGCGAGACGATCCTGTCCGGGGCCATTCCCGACTGGCGGATCGCCGAGCTTGAGGAATCCGGGTTCCTCGACACGATCCGCCGTTCCACCGATGTCGTCGAACGTCCCGCCGAAGGCACATCACCGGCCCGATCGGTCATCGCCCTGCGCAGCGAGGGCGAGCTCATCGGGACGATCTGGGCGGCCTACCCGGCCGAGGTCGACCCCGAACCGCTGCGCGAGGTGCTGCGCGACGCAGCCCGCGCGGCCCTGCCGGTGATGCTGCGGACCCTGCGCCGGTCACCGTTCGAGAAGCGCATCCGCCGGGAGGCTCTCGGCGGGATCCTCGCCGGCTCGGCCGATCTCGGGCCGTCGGCGACCCTGCTGTCGCTGCCGTTCTCGGGTAGCTTCTGCGTGCTTGCCTTCACCGAGGTGGCCCCCGACCGAGAGCCCGTCCTGCGGTTCCATCTGCGGGCCGCCTTCGCCGATGCCGTGCTCGCGCACGTGAGCTCCGCCGGTGCCGCACATGCCGGATATGGTTCTGTCCCTGTCGGCCCGGCAGATGTCAGCATGGGTCGATCCGGAACCGGGGGCCGGGTCCACCTCGCGGCATTGGTGCAGATGAGCGAGCCGATGAACGCCGGTCAGGTGCGCGATCACGTCATCGCCGCTCTGCGCAGGTCCCTGCCGAATTCGGAGACCCTGTGCTTCGGAGTCGGCACCCCGGTCGACCGCCTCGATGCCGTTCACCGGTCGTGGACCGAAGCCGCATACGTTGTAGACGCCGTGCAGACCGTCACCGAGGCGGGTCCTGGCGAGGACGACGGCGAGGACGTGGACCCGACCCCACAGATGAGTTCGGGCACGCTCCGAAGTCCGAGTGCTCACGGCCGAATCGTCGGGGCGACCATCCGCGACGTGGCAGCGAGGGTCGTCGGTCTGCGGGTCGCCGATACGCTGCTGGCCGCAGATGAGCGCGTGATCGGCGGCGGGCCCGGACCGGCCGACGGGCGAGCACCCACCGGCCACCGGACTCCGTCGGGCGCCGGAGTGCTCGGTCCGGCACAGGCACTGGCCGCTCACGACGGTCAGCACAACGGCAGCCTGCTCGAGACCCTGCGCGTCTACTTCGCCACGGTCGGCAACTCGGCCGAGGCCTCCCGCCGACTTCATGTGCACACGAATTCGCTGCGACATCGCCTCGGCCGGATCGAGGAGATCACCGGTCTCTCAACGGCGGAACCGGCCGAGCGGCTCTGGCTCGAACTCTCCGTGCTCGCTCACGACCGGTCGTGAGAAACCTACAATCAGCCCCCGCGAACATTGGCGAATTATCGTGCGTTCTTCGAGGTCAGCCGTCCTAAAGTGACAACAGATCTCGAACAAAGGACGTTATGCCCAGTCACCACCATGCGATTCCGAACCGTCGCGCCCGAGCAATCCGAACGATCGCAGAGAACAGTGTGTCGCCTCACCGCTCAGCCGATCCGGCGCAGTCGGCACATGTCTCCGCGCAGTCGGATTCGGCTCCTGCACCGCTGGCAAACGCCTCCGCGCAGTCGGACAACGTTCCCGCGCTGACCGATGAAGCGGCCGTGCTCGGGCTCATAGATCTCGACTGGGTCGACACCGCCTTCCACCGGCTGACCTCGGCATTCGCATCGGACCGCGAGGTGCTCCACGCAGTGGCGTGCAAGGCGGTGCCGCTGCCGTCGCTGCTGCGCCGATTCGCCGAGGCGGGAGCCGGCTGCGAGGTCGCCAGCCCCGGCGAACTCGAACTCGCACTCTCGGCCGGGTTCGCCCCCGACCGCATCGTCTTCGACTCCCCGGCCAAGACCTGGGCCGAACTGTACCGAGCCGTCGACCTCGGCGTCTCGATCAACGTCGACAACTTCGACGAACTCTCCCGCCTCGACACGATCCTGGCGGATCGGAACAGCACGGCCGCCTCGGCGAAGATCGGAATCCGCATCAATCCGCAGTCGGGCACGGGCGCGATCGGCGCCTTGAGCACAGCCACCGAAACCTCGAAATTCGGTATCGGACTCGCCGACCCGGGCCTCCGCGAGGTCCTCATCGAGGCCTACCTCGCTCGCCCATGGCTGAGCCAGATCCACGTCCACTCCGGCTCGCAGGGCATCAGCCTCGACAAGGCCGCCGTCGGAATCCGCGCCGCCGTCGACCTCGCCGAGGAGATCAACTCCCGTGCCTCGACCAGGCGGATCACGCGCATCGACATCGGAGGGGGACTGTCGGTGAACTTCGACGGTGAGGACATCAACCCGACCTTCGCCGACTACCGCTCGGTTCTCGAGGAGGAGGTGCCGGGCCTGTTCGGCTTCGACATCGTCACCGAATTCGGCCGCGCCCTCCTCGCCAAGGCCGGCACCATCCTCACCCGCGTCGAATACGCAAAGACCACCGGCGGGCGCCGGATCGTCATGACCCAGGCCGGTGTCCAAGTCGCCACCCGTACCGCCTATGCCCCGAACGACTGGCCCCTGCGGATCCTGCCGTTCACCCCGGACGGGAACCCCAAGACCGCCGAGGAGGCCGACACCGAGATCGTCCCGACCGACGTCGCCGGACCCGCCTGCTTCTCCGGCGACCTCCTGGCCCGGGATCGGATGCTGCCGCGTCTCGACGCAGGTGACCTCGTCGCCGTGCCCGAGACAGGTGCCTATTACTTCTCGAATCCGTTCTCCTACAATCTGCTCCCGCGAGTGCCGATCTTCGGCTACCGCACTGCTCCTGACGGCGGCATCGAGTTCAGCATCATCCGCCGCGGGCAGACGATCGCTGAAATCCTCGCCGAGGCGGGCGAGACCGAACTGCGCCCGCTGAACCCGGATGATCGCGAAACCGCCGCCGAGCCCCTTGCCCACGGCAGCTGATTTCGAGTCGCCTGTGGCATCTGCACAGTGACCGGCAGGCATATTTGTGCGTTGTTGTGCCGTTTTCACGTCACTTCGAACGTAGAGTGATGGAGAACACATCTGCTCTGACCCGGGAGAACACCCCGATTCACCCGGGTCAGGGGAGGACAAGTGAATCACCGCACGAGAAGAAAGACGAAGATGTTCACTTCACACTCACTGCGCAGAGGCTGGCAACGGTGCCTGGCCGGAGTCGCAGCACTCGCCCTTGCCGGATCGATGGCCGCCTCCCCGGCGCAGGCCGCCACCTCGGAGGCTCCGGCCTCCGAGAACGTGCTGCGGATCGCCACCGACGGTTTCATCGACTCCTTCAACCCGTTCACGTCCTTCTACCTCGTGCCGACGAACACCTTCCGGTACATGTACGAGAACCTCGTGGCCAACGACGCCAAGGACGGTTCGGTCACCGAGGGGCTCGCCACCGAATGGAACACGGACTCCGAGGGCAAGGTCTGGACCTACACGATCCGTCCGGACATGAAATGGTCCGACGGTGAACCGCTGACCTCGAAAGACGTCGCCTGGACCTACAACCAGATGATGGAGAAGGAAGAGATGGCGGTGGCGAACGGCAGCCTCGTCGAGAACTTCGACAAGGTCGAGACCCCCGACGACGACACCGTCAGGATCACTCTGAAGAAGCCGCAGGCGAACAACCCCGGCCAAGAGATCCCCGTCGTGCCCGAGCACGTCTGGTCGAAGATCGACAAGCCCGGCGAGTTCAAGAACGATGAGAAGTCCGTCGGCTCGGGACCCTTCCAACTCGAGAGCTACCAGGCGAACAAATCGATCACGCTCAAAGCGAACCCGAACTTCTGGCGCGGCAAGCCGAAGCTCGACGAGATCCAGTACCGCTACTACACGAACTCCGATGCGCAGGTGCAGGCGATCCGCTCCGGCGAAGTCGACTTCATCACAGGGCTCAGCCCCGACCAGTTCACGGCGCTGGAGAACGCGGACAACGTCGAACTCAACGACGGCAACGGCCGCCGCTTCAACGGAATCTCCATCAATCCGGGCGTCGCCGACGCCGAGGGCAAGGAATTCGGCACCGGCAATGAGGCGCTCAAGGACAAAAAGGTCCGTCAGGCAATCCGCGCCGGCATCGACACCGAGACCCTGCGCAAACAGGTCATGCAGGACTATGCGCAGCCGGCCACGAGCTTCATTCCCGCCGTCTACCCGGACTGGGCACTCAAGTCCGACAACTCCGTCATCAGCGGATTCGACGTGGCCAAGGCGAAGAAGCTGCTCGACGGCGCCGGCTGGAAGGAAGGATCCGGCGGCATCCGCGAGAAGGACGGTGAGAAGCTGCAGCTGCGCTTCCTCACCGACGCCGACGCGCCGATCGAACAGAGCACCGCGAAGTTCATCAAACCGTGGATGAAGGACATCGGCATCGACCTGAAGAACGAGTCCTCTGACGTCGACACGGTGTCCGAACGCACCACCAAGGGCGACTACGATATGTACTTCTCCGGCTGGTCGATCAATCCCGATCCCGACTACCAGCTGAGCATCAACACCTGCGGTCAGCGCCCCGACGCCGACGGCAACGGCGGCACCAGCCAGGACGGCTGGTGCAACAAGGAATTCGACAAGCTCTATCAGGCTCAGCACGTCGAGCTCGACCAGGCCAAACGTCAGGACCTCGTGCAGAAGGCCCAGGCCATCCACTACGAGGAAGCCCCCTCGGTGACACTGTGGTACCCGAACCAGCTCGAGGCCTACCGCTCCGACCGGTTCGACAACTTCACCAAACAGCCCAGCGACGGCGGTGCTATCGCCAACCAGGTCGGCTACTGGGGATATTCCTCGGTCGAACCCGTCAGCGAAGAGGAAGCCACCGGAGGCGGAATGGGCGCCGGCGGCTGGATCGGCATCGCGGCAGCGGTCATCGTCGTCCTCGGCGGAGGCGGCTGGCTGCTCAGCCGTCGCAAGAAGTCCGACGACCGCGAATAGTCCCCACACCCACAGTCCGGGTGCCGCACCACCCGCACTACCCGCACTACCCGCACCACCTGCGGCACCCGGGCCCACGGGCCCGTCCCCACCACCGGGAGCACCACAGTGAGCACACCCACCCACGATCCCCATTCCGGGGATCGCCCTGACCGAGGACCGGGCACGTCGAACCCGGGCACCGACCCCACGAACCCCAGTCCCGCCTCGGCGAGGGGATCCGCGGCAACCGCCGACGCGGACCCCGCCAACCCGGCGAACCCCGCCACCGCCGATATGGACGAACCACCGGCCGGCGGATCGTTCACCCGCTACTTCCTGCGCAAGCTCGGCGGGGCCGCGACCTCGATGGTCCTCGTCATCGTGCTCGGTTTCTTCGCGTTCCGGATGCTGCCCGGCGATCCCGTGCTCAAGATCGCGAAGGAACGACCGATGTCGCCGGCGCAGATCGCCGAACTGCGCAGCCAGTACGGACTCGACAAACCCGTCATCGTCCAGTTCTGGGACTACCTCGTCGGCATCGTCACCGGCGACCTCGGCGAGTCCTACGTGTACCGGAAGTCCGTGTCCGCGCTCATCGGCGAATACCTCGGCCCGACCCTGCTGCTCACCGCCACCGCGGCCGTCATCGCCATCGTCCTGGGCCTGTGGCTCGGGCAGATCTCGGCCTGGCGACGCAATTCCCTGTTCGACAAGCTCGCGTCCTCGACCTCGCTGATCTTCTGGTCCGTGCCCACGTTCTGGCTCGGCCTCATCCTGCTCATGATCTTCGGCGGCACCCTCCAATGGCTGCCCACCGGCGGCATGATCACCCCGGGGCTCGACCCCTGGTCACCGGCCGGAATCATCGACGTCATCAAACACCTCATCCTCCCCGTCATCTCGCTCGTCGCCGTCGTCTATGCGCAGTTCCTCATGATCATGCGCGCCTCTCTGCTTGAGGAGATGAACGAGGACTACCTCACGACCGCCCGCGCGAAAGGCCTCACCGAGGATGAGGTCCGCCGCCGTCACGCCGTGCCCAACGCGCTGCTGCCGACCGTCACCGTCGTCTTCCTCCACATCGGCGGGCTCATCGCCGGCGCCGTCACCGTCGAAGCCGTGTTCTCGTGGCCGGGACTGGGCAAACTCACCTTCGAGGCCATCCGCGGCCCCGACCTGCCGCTGCTGCAGGGCACCTTCGTCGTATTCTCGGCGATCATCATCGTGATGAACCTCGCCGCCGACATCGTCTACCGATTCCTCGATCCCCGCGTCAGGAGGGCCTGATGAGCGCGAACACCCCCGCCGAGGCGGCCCCCGGCCCCTCATCGAACGAACCGAATCCGCGTGGTTCGGAAACCCGGGGATCCACACCCGCAATCGACGGCGCGAAGCTCGTGCGCGAACGCCGGCTGAACAACGCGAAGAAGAACTGGGCGCTCTTCCGCTCCGACGTCCCGGCGCTCATCGGTGCCGTCGTGCTCCTCTTCTTCATCGTCATCGCGATCGCCGCACCGCTCATCGCCCCGGCCTCGATGCTCGATGTCACGAAGCAGCTCGACGTGCCGCGCTATGCCCCGCCGAGCCTCGACCACCCCTTGGGCACCGATGACCTGGGACGCGAGCTGTGGGTGCGCATCCTCTGGGGAGCGCGCGTGTCGATCCTCGTCGGCGTGGCCGCGACCGTCATGTCGATGATCATCGGCACCATCATGGGACTGGCCGCAGGTCACTTCACGGGACTGTTCGGCGGCATCATCATGCGCATCGTCGACTTCTTCATCGTCCTGCCGTCCCTGCTTCTCGCGATCGTGCTCTCCTCCGTGCTCGAGCGCGGTGTCTTCACGATCGTCGTCGCCATCGGACTGACCTCATGGGCGTCCACGGCACGGATCGTGCGCTCGCAGACTTTGAGCGTCGAATCTCGGCTCTACATCGAAAGGGCGCGCATCCTCGGTGCCGGTCATTCCCATATTCTGTTCCGTCACCTGCTTCCGGCGGTGATGCCGCTCGTGCTCGCGAACACGACGCTGACCGTCGGTGGGGCGATCATCGCCGAATCGACGCTGTCGTTCCTCGGCCTCGGGGACACGTCGAAGGAATCGTGGGGCACGATCCTGAAGAACTCGATGGACGTGTCCGCGGCGACCTCCGGCTACTGGTGGTACGTGCTCACCCCGGGTGTGGCGATCCTGCTCGTCGTGCTCGCCTTCACGATGGTCGGGCGCGCTTTCGAAGCCATCATCAACCCCGCCCTGAGGAGCCGCTGATGACCGACCTTCAATTCGAGAACGTCTCGATCACCTACCGCTCCTCATCAGACCGCGGCGACGTCGTCGCCGTGCAGGACGTCAGCCTCGACCTGCCCGCCGGTGCCACTCTGGGCATTGCGGGGGAGTCCGGGTCGGGGAAATCGACCCTGATCATGTCGGCTCTGCGCCTGCTGCCGAAGTCGGTTCGCCTCGAGGGGCGGGTCCTGCTCGGCGGGCAGGACATCCGGGAGCTGAGCTTCGGCCAGATCCGCGCGGTCCGGTGGGCGCAGGCCTCGATCGTCTTCCAAGGAGCTCTGCACTCTCTCAATCCCGTCCGCGAGGTCGGGAGCCAGATCATCGAAGCTCTCGAACATCACTCGAAGGGCACGTGGACGACCCCGCAGAAGCGCCGCGACCGGATGTTCGAACTCCTCGCCGAGGTCAACCTCGAGGCATCGAAGTCGAGCGCGTATCCGCACGAGCTCTCCGGCGGGCAGAAACAGCGCATCATGATCGCCATGGCGCTCGCCTGCGAACCCGATATCATCATCGCCGACGAGCCGACGACGGCTCTCGACGTCATCGTGCAGAAGCAGATCCTGTCCGGCCTGGCCCGCCTCGTCGCCGAACGCGGGATCTCGCTGCTGATGATCAGCCACGACCTCGCCGTGCTCTCCGCCGTGTGCGCGAATCTCGCGATCATGCGCCACGGCCGCCTCGTCGAATACGGACCCAGCGACGAAGTGTGCCTGTCCCCGCAGGAGGACTACACGAAGCAGCTGGCCGGAGCGTTTCCGCAGATCGGGGACCCCGAATCCCGGCTGAATCCTCGAACGCTCAAACCCGCCGAGGTGGTCCGGGCCGAACCGTTCAACATGACGGATGAGGTGGTGCTCGAGGCGAAGGATCTCAGTGTCTCCTTCGACACCCGGCGGGGTCGTGAACGGGCGGTGCGCGGAGTGGATCTGCAGCTGCGGAAGGCGGAGATCCTCGCCGTCGTCGGCCAGTCCGGTTCGGGGAAGACGACTCTGGCGCGGTCGCTGCTCGGTCTGCAGGAGGTGGAGGCGGGTTCCCAGCTGTCATTCGCGGGCAAGGCTCTGCCGAAGAAGGCGAAGGAGCTGCGAGCATTCCGGCGGAAGGTGCAGATGATTCTGCAGGATCCGGCCGGATCGCTCAATCCCAAACGCAGCGTGTACGAGGCCGTTGTCGAGGGCCTGAAGGTGCAGGGGATCAGGGACCGGGAGTACGAGAGGGTCATCGGCGCGCTCGAAGCCGCCGAGCTCACCCCCGCCGAGGACTATCTCGAGTCGACTCCGCAGGAGCTCTCCGGCGGACAGCGGCAGCGCGTCGTCATCGCCGGCGCACTGGCGCTCGACCCGAAGGTGCTCATCGCCGATGAGCCGGTGGCGTCGCTGGATGCCTCGGTGCGCGGGGAGATCCTGTCGCTGTTCCTCGCACTGAAGAAGAACCTCGGAATGAGTGCGCTCATCATCACCCACGACCTCGGGCTGGCCTGGAACATCGCGGATACGGTGGCCGTGATGAAGAGAGGCGAGATCGTCGAATACGGTGAGGTCGACAGGGTGCTGTCCGATCCGCAGCACGAGTACACGCAGGAGCTGCTCGCCGCGGTTCCCCGACTGGGAAGCCAGAGTCTGGTGAGGAATGAGTAAGCCGAGCCCCTATCTCGATTCTGCGCCGCTGGCGCCCGGTGACACCGTTCGCCTCATCGCGCCGTCCGGGCCCACCGACGAGGATTCGCTGCAGCGAGCCATCGCCCAGCTCGAAACATGGGGGCTGCGCGTTGTGACCGGTGAGCACATCCGCGCCCGCCACCCGAGGGTGAAGTACCTCGCCGGCACGGATGCCGAGCGCCGGTCCGACCTCGTCGACGCGTGGTGCGATCCGGACACGGATGCGGTGATCGCGCTGCGTGGCGGCTTCGGAGCCATGCGCCTGCTCGACGGCATCGACTTCGACCTCATGCGTCGGCACATGCTGCGCCGCGACGGCCGTCCCAAGCTGCTCACCGGCTCCTCGGACATCACCGCACTCCACCAGGCCTGGGACCACCAACTCGGTGTCGCGACCCTGTTCTGCCCGATGGTCGGCAACGACCCGTTCAAGAACTCGACGGTCGTCCCCGACGAGGTAGCCTCGTGGCTGGTTCATCCCTGGGGCGGCCGCGAACTCGGCTTCCCCGCAGAGGACGCAGCGGGGGCTGCCGCTGAGGCTGCGGCGGGGGCTGCCGCTGACGCTGCGGCGGGGGCTGCCGCTGACGCCTCGGCGGACGAAAATAGGTCACCATCGGATACTTTCGGCGCCGAAAAGTATCCGAAAGCGACCTCTTCTCTGTCGGAGGCTGTCGAACCGTCGCTTAAGCGGTCGAAATGGTCGCAGGAAACCGTCGGGGACGTGACCATTTCGACCACTCAAGATCGTGCGGCGGAGCAGACCGCTGCGACCCGCCCGCTCAGCCGGGCGCAGACGTTGGTTCCGGGGTCGGCGAAGGGCCGCCTCGGCGGGGGAAATCTCAGTCTCATCGCCGCTGGGATGGGCAGTCCCGAGCTCATCGACGTGCGGGAACGACGTGACCGTCGGGGTCCGAGCATTCTCATGCTCGAAGACGTCGACGAGGAGCTGTACCGGCTCGACAATCTCATGGTGCAGCTGATCCGCGGCGGGTGGTTCACATCGGCGGATGCGGTGGTGCTCGGCTCGTGGGAGGACTGCGCGCCCGTCCACGAGGTGGAGGCGCTGATGATCGACTACCTCGGCGGTTTGGGAATACCGATCGTGTCGGAGATGGGCTTCGGCCACGATCCCGATGCGCCGAGTGCCCCACTCGGCGTCGACGTCACGCTCGAGGCGAAGCCCGGGGAACGGCCGCGGCTGTGGGTCGATCGCGCGGATGGGCAGGCATGACGGGGCAGACCAGGTGTCGGTGGCCCGACTCGACGGGGCAGACCCAACGGGGTTCTCACTGCTTCGTGAGGAATCAGACATGAACGAAACGAGACTGACAGGAGCACGCTGATGAGCGAACTGAGATTCGATGGACTGCCCGGAGTGCGCTTCAGCGCTCTGGCCTTCGACGTCGACAGCGGGGAACGGGTGTTCTCCCACAACCAGAACGACGAACTCGACACGGCCAGCATGGGCAAGGTCTTCCTGCTCCACACTGCCTTGCAGATGTATAAGGACGGCACGCTTGACCTGGAAGAACGCCTGCATCGGCGGCCTTCGGAGAGGGTCGACGAGTCGGGGATCTGGTACCTCATGGAGCAAGACGACCTGAGCATCTTCGACGTGGCCCTGCTCATCGGGGCGTTCAGCGACAACTTCGCCACGAACGTGCTCATCCGCCGAGTCGGGCTGGAGAAAGTTGCGGATCAGGTGGAGAAGCTCGGGTACCGGAACTCGGGTCTGCACGACTTTCTGCGCTGGCCGCGCCCGGCCAAGGCACCGCGGACTCTGTCGACGGGCACGGCCGCGGAGCTCAGTGATTTCATGGCCAGGCATGCCAAGGACGAGTTCTGGGACGAGTCGACGAACGAAGTCTTCCGGCGCTGGTTGGGAGCCGGCGCGGACACCTCGATGGTCGCCTCGGCGTTCGATCTGGACCCGCTCGCCCACTACAACTACCAGCGTGATGTGTGGGTGTGGAACAAGACCGGCACGAACGGGACGATCCGGGCCGATGCCGGGATCGTGATGACGCCTACGCGTCGCGTCGCCTATGCGGTGTTCGCGAACTGGGAACCGGGCACCGACCGCGTCGTCGACGTCATGCCGATCATGCGGCAGGCCGGCGACGCGATCCACCGGTTCCTCTGAGCGTCCACTGAGTTCGTCTGCCGCCGATGGGAACTCGCCTTTCGCCGGACGAATGTCCCCGGCGGCAGTCGTCGCCTGTCGGGCGACTCGCGGCCGCTCTGGGAGCGCCCTGGCTGCTTTCGTACCGGTCTCGGCGCGGAGAGCCGTGGGGTAGTCTGGTGGGCGATGTCCGATACGATCTACCTCACAGGCGAAGCGAAGGCTCCGTCGAACAACCCGATCACCAACCAGTTCGGTCTGTTCTACGTGGCGTTCGAGATCCAGCCGGACACCCACCGAATCCTCGATGTGGACTGCACGGCGACGTTGGCTCTGACTCGGAACTTCATTCGGAGCCTGTTCGTCGATGCCGACATCACGGACCCTGGTCGACTGATAGAGCGCATCCAGCGCCGCTACCACGGATCCTCGCAGAAGGCGCTGATCACAGCAGTGAACAACGCCGCGAAGAAGTACCGCGAGGTCACCGCTTAGGCAGCGCCTTCGACCACCCCGATTGCCCGGGCCCTCACCGGACCGGATCCGATCGACAACTGCACATTGCTCCATCCCGGAGGGCATGCCCCGCACCGGGATGGACGGATTCAATGAGGAAGTGTCGTTAGTGATCACGGACGGTTTTCTATTCATCAGCCTGCTTCTGGCGATCTCCGCAGCGCTCGTCGTCGCGGACCGGAGCGGGCGCTTCAAACTCTTCAAATATGTGCCCGGCTTCGTCATCCTCTACATCGTGGCGGCGCTGCTCAACACCTTCGGCGTCTTCGACCACGACGGCGGAGACATCACCGCGGTCGGTGACACCCTGCGCGAGGTGATGCTGCCCGCGATGATCCTGCTCATGCTGTTCAAGTGCGATATCCGGCAGATCATCAAGCTCGGCCCCAAACTGCTGCTCACCTTCGCGGTGACCGCGGCGAGCATCATCATCGGCTTCGTCATCAGCTACCTCATCCTGCATTCCAGCCTCGACCCGGAAGCGTGGAAGGCTCTCGGCGCTCTCAACGCGTCCTGGACGGGTGGTTCGGCGAACATGGTCGCGGTGCAGGAGGTCCTCCAGGCGCCGGAGAACGTGTTCGGCTACGTCCTCATCGTCGACACAGTGCTCTACTCCTTCTGGCTGCTGCTCATCTTCTCCTCTGTCACAGTCTCCGACAAGTTCGACAAGTGGACGAAGGCCGATATGTCGAAGCTCGACTTCACCGACAGGGTCTCTGCCGAGGAGGAGAAGCCGATGACGCTGTCATCGATCTTCGGACTCATCGGATTCGCACTGTTGGCCTCGGCCCTGGCGATCCGCCTCGGCGAACTGCTGCCCGAGGTCGGAGCAGTCATCGACGGCACCGCGTGGACGATCCTCATCGTCAGCGTCCTCGGGCTCGCCATCGGATCGACTCGGTTCGGCAAGACCGCAGGATCCAATGAGCTCGCGACGATCCTGCTCTACCTCATCATCGGCATCATCGCCTCGGGCTCGGACTTCACTTCCCTGGCCGAAGCGCCGCTCTACCTGGTGGCGGGCATCATCGTCCTCGTCGTCCACATCGCCATCATGCTCATCTACGCCAAGCTCACGCGCACCGAGCTCTTCAGCATCGCCGTGGCCAGCACCGCGAACATCGGCGGAATCGCCTCGGCGCCGGTCGTCGCGGGAGCCTTCAACCGACAGCTCGTCCCCGTCGGTGTGCTGTTCGCGCTGATGGGCACGTTCCTCGGCACGTTCCTCGGCCTGTGGTCGGCCCAGATCCTGTCCGGGCTGGCATGATGAACGAACCGAACCCACCTCGCTGAGGCGGCCGACCCCCCCCATCGTGGGCGTGCCGCTCCATGCACGCACCGTGTATGCCTGATCGGGTCTGTCCGTCCCGACGGCCCCGGCAGTTCGCACGTGCCCGCCGCGGCAGCTCGCATCCGCACGCCTCGGCGGCCTGCATCCGTCCACCCCTGCACCGACCCAATCCGCCCGACCGGAAGGACCCAACCATGATCGCACCCAACACAGCCTCCGCAGCCGGACCCGACACCGAATCCGCACCCGCCGTCGACGTCTTCGACGGACACAACGACCTCGCCTGGTACCTGCGCGAGGAACGCGACTACAGCGTAGAGGGGCTCAACGATCCAGCCGTCTCGCCGTTCACCACGATGGATCAGCTGGCTGCCGGACACGTGGCCGCGCAGTACTGGTCCGTCTACGTCCATTCCTCGATCACCGGCGCCGATGCGATCAAGGCCACATGGGAGCAGATCGACGCGGTCCAGCGTGTCGTCACTGCCTACCCCGAACGACTCGCCTTCGCCCGCACCGCCGCCGACCTCCGTGCCGCTCGCGCCGCCGGAAAGGTCGCCTCCCTCATGGGCGTCGAAGGCGGTCAGCAGATCGACGAGTCCCTGGCCGTGCTGCGGTCATACGCCCGCGCCGGCGCCCGCTACATGACTCTGACCTGGTCGACCACTCATTCCTGGGCCGACTCGGCCACCGACGAACCGGTCCACGGCGGCTTGAGCGCCTTCGGCCGTGAGGTCGTTGCGGAGATGAATAGGATCGGCATGATCCTCGATCTCTCCCACGTTGCGCCCACCGTCATGCACCAGTCGCTTGACCAGAGCACCTTGCCGGTGCTCTTCACCCACTCCTGCGCGTACGGTCTCAACCCGCACCCACGCAACATCCCGGACGACGTCCTGGACCGCGTGCCCGACAACGGGGGAGTGGCGATGATGACGTTCGTACCGTCATTCGTCTCGAACGCCCGCCGCGAATGGGTCGACGCCGGAGAACAGGGAACCGCCCCCGAGGTGACCGTGGACCAGGTCGCCGACCACTGCGATTACGTACGCGAACGGATCGGCATCGACCACATCGGACTGGGCGGCGACATCTGCGGAGTCGATGAGCTGCCGACCGGACTCGGCGACGCCGGCCAGTACCCGAACCTGTTCGCCGAGCTCGCCTCGCGCGGATGGTCGCAGACCGACTTGCGCAAGATCGGCTTCGACAATGCGATGCGCGTCCTCGACGCGCACGAGAACGCGTACACCGCGTTCCTCGGCTCGGCGGTCGACGCACCGTCCGCGGCCAACGGCACGGCCGCCTCGGCGACGGGGGACGGCGGCACCGGCAACGCCGGGCCTGCAGGCAATGGTTCGTCCTCCTCGGCGGGGGCGGAATCATGACTCGGCTGCTCGTCATCGTCAATGACATCGAATCCCAGCCGGGGCTGCTGACACGGTGGATGATCAGCGAGAACGTCGAATTCGACCTGCGCATCGGCGGGGTCTCACCCCTGCCGGCGCCGCAGGATCTCGATGCCTATGACGGACTCATCATGCTCGGCGGCGGGTACATGCCCGATGAGACCGATCGTGCCCCGTGGTTGGCCGATGAGGCCGAACTCGTCCGCCGTGCCCTGGCCACGGACCTGCCGCAGTTCGGGATCTGCCTCGGCGGGCAGCTCATCGCCCACGTCATCGGGGGCGATGTGCGGGCTCGGACCGGGGCACCGGAGAAGGGATATACGCGGATCGACACCACCGTAGAGGCGGCCGCGGACCCGGTGTTCTCCGCGATCCGACCGCGGACGACGTTCGTCGAAAGCCACGTCGACCGCATCGTCGCCCTCCCCGAGGAGGCGACCCTGCTGGCCACGAGCGAGGCCTGCGAATTCCAGGCGTTCCGAGTCGGCCGGGCATGGGGGACGCAGTTCCATCCGGAGTCGACGCGGGCGAACATCGAGCGCTGGGATGCGGAGAAACTGCAGACTTTGGGGTTCGATAAAGATACCCTGTTGGAAGAAGCGATGGAGCTCGGGCCGGAGAGCGAACGTGATTCGAAGGCCCTGTTCTCGGCGTTTCTCACGGTGGTTCGGAACTGAAGCTTGTGTGTCAGGCTCGTGTCTGAGGCATACTAGGCGAGGCTCTGACCACAGTCAGGGTTGCCAGGTATGCGGCACAGCCGCCGCATTGGACACGGAGGAATCGTGAGCGACAAAGAACCCACGACGACAATCGACCCCGGTGACGGACACCAGGCCGAGACCCTCAAGCGGGTCATGGGGCCGAAGCTGCTGCTTCTGTTCATCGTCGGTGACATCCTCGGAACCGGCGTCTATGCTCTGACGGGCAAGGTGGCCGGGCAGGTCGGCGGTGCCGGTTGGGCACCGGTGATCCTCGCCTTCCTCATCGCGCTGGTCACCGCATTCTCCTATATGGAACTCGTGACGAAGTATCCGCAGGCCGCGGGTGCAGCGCTGTATACGCACAAGGCCTTCGGAATCCACTTCGTGACGTTCCTCGTCGCCTTCGCCGTCCTCAGCTCCGGAATCACCTCGGCATCGACGGCGTCGAATGTCTTCGCGGCGAACCTCGTGGCCGGCTTCGGCTGGGACGTCGCCGGCACAGGGGTGATGTGGATCGCGCTGGCGTTCCTCACCCTCATCGCGCTCATCAACCTCCGCGGAGTCGGCGAGAGCGTCTGGTTCAACGTCGTCCTCACGCTCATCGAACTGAGCGGTCTGCTGCTGGTCATCGTCGTCGGCTTCTTCGCTCTCGGTTCGGGCGATGCCGACTTCTCGCGCGTGATGATCTTCGAGACGGAGGGCGACAAGAGCGTCTTCCTCGCGGTCACCGGTGCCACTGCGCTCGCTTTCTTCTCCATGGTCGGTTTCGAAGATTCGGTCAATATGGTCGAGGAGACGAAGGATCCGCGGATCTTCCCGAAGATCATGCTCTCTGGTCTGACGATCACTGGCATCATCTACGTCCTCGTCTCGCTGGTCACCGTCGCAGCAGTGCCCATCGGCGTGCTCACCGAGAGCGAGACGCCGCTGCTCGAGGTGGTCCGCGAGGGTGCTCCGGGCCTGCCGATCGATACGATCTTTCCGTTCATGACGATGTTCGCCGTTGCGAACTCGGCCCTGATCAACATGCTCATGGCCAGTCGTCTGCTCTACGGTATGGCCAAGCAGAACGTGCTCCCGCCGGTGTTCGCCAAGGTCTTGGCCGGCCGCCGCTCGCCGTGGGTGTCGATCATCTTCACGACGCTGATCGCCTTCGCGCTCATCTTCTTCGTGACCACGATCCTGCCCGAGACGGTGACCGCATCCCTGGGCGGCACCACCTCGCTGCTGCTGTTGGCAGTGTTCGCCGTCGTCAACGTCGCCGTGCTCATCCTGCGCAAGGACAAGTCCGGCAATGCCGAACACTTCAAGGCACCGACGATTCTGCCGTGGATCGGCGTCATCACCTGCGTGTTCCTCGTCGGCCCGTGGGCCCGCCTCGATGAGCTCATCCAGTATCAGATCGCAGCGGCGCTCGTCGGCATCGGCGTCGTTCTGTGGGCCGTGACCTGGTTCTGGAACCGTTCGACGAAGGGCACGAGCACCCGATTCCGCAATCCCGAAGAGCTGTCGTGAGCTCATCCCCTCGCCGAGGCGGCGCGGCCTGGGCCGCCCGCCGACCCATGTCTGTATCGCTCGATATGCTGGGACGGTGGGTTCCCGACCTGCGCGCTCGGATCTGTACAGCTCAATCCAACGAAGGTGAAAAATGACAGTACTCGTCGGTTACGTCAACAATCCCGCCGGACACGCTGCTCTCGATGCCGGCATCGCGCAGGCGAAGAAGGACGGCAAGGAGCTCGTCGTCGTCAATGCGTCACGGTCGGCGCAGCGCAGCGACTCCTACCGCCTCGGCGAAGGGGAACTCAAATCGGTCAACAACTACCTGACCAGAGCGGAAGTCGAGTTTCGTGTGCTGACCTTGGGCAGCGAGTACGACCCGGCCGAACAGATCCTCGACACCGCCAACGAGGTGGGAGCCGAACTGATCGTGCTCGGAACCCGGAAGCGCACCCCGGTCGGAAAATTCCTGCTCGGGTCGACCATCCAGAAGGTCATCCTCGACGCCGAAGCCCCGGTGCTGTGCGTGAAAGCCGCGCACTGAGGGATTGACCGCGGCGGCGGGTCCACGCTGTGCACGCGTGATGTCTGCGTGACCTGCGGAAGCGGGCCGTGCCGCAATAGCGTGCACGTCTCAGCCGAGCCGCTCCATGATGAGATCGGCGTTGACATGGGCGCCGGCCATCACCCCGCTGGCGGTGCTGGCCACGACCATCGCTGAGACATCTGCGCTGTTTCCGACCGCCCAGACGCCGGGCACACCGGTCTGTCCGGCCATCTGCGTCGGAATATAGGTGCCCATCCCGCTCGGGTGAGCGACGACCTCGCCCCCGAGCTGGGCGAACAGGTCGGCATTCGCTCGACCATACGCACCGACGGTGAGCGCATCGAAGGTACGAGATTCCGCTCCGTCCGCGGATTCGTCGGCCGCCAGGGAAACGACGGTGTCGGACTCGGTGCCGGCCACATCGGTGACGGTGGAATTGATGAACTCGATGCCGAGCGTATCGAGCATTGCCGTCTGTTCGGAATCAGGGGCGGGAGCGTTGTGCCGGATGAAGCTGACGTGGTCGCTGAGCTGGGAGAACAGCATCGCCTGGTGGTATGACATGGCCGTTGTGCCGATGACCCCGATGCGCTGTCCGCGCACCTCGAAGCCGTGGCAGTAGGGGCAGTGCAGGACCGTGTCGCCCCAGCCTTCCGCGAGGCCCGGGATGTCCGGAAGTTCGTCGCTCAGCCCTGTGGCGATGATGATGCGGCGGGCTCTGACATCGACCCCCGCCGAGGTGGTCAGTTCGAACCGATAATGCAGGGCCTCCTCGGCGGGGTGGTGTTCCGAGTCGACTGTGCGTGCTTGCTGCACAGTCGCATCGATGAAGGCAACGCCGTATTGCTCGGCCTCGGCGCGGCCTTTCGCGACGAGATCCTGAGGTCTGATGCCCTCGTGGCCGAGGACGTTGTGCGCGTGTGCGCTCGAGGAATTGCGCAGCTGGCCGGAGTCGATGACGACGACGGATCGCAGCGACCTGGCCAGGGCGATCGATGCGGCGAGGCCGCCTGCGCCACCGCCGATGACAGCGACATCGTAAGAGCTTTGCGCGGATTCGGCCGACGAGTCGGGGGCAGTTGGCTGGGAGTTTACGGGTGCAGTTTGGGCGGTCATGATTCTCCTGTAGACGGGTGAGCGGGTCGGCATGATGTGGTGCCGTGGTGGCGCGCCGGTGCTGGATCGGCCGGAATCGCGGCGCTGGTGAGAGCGGCGGTCGTGGTCGATGCGTTCAGAACTCGGCGGCAGTGAATTCAGAACGCGGCGCCAGCCGTGCTCCGATTTCGGTGACTGTTCGAGTGTGCTCCCGATATGCGCGCAAGCGCAAATGTGTTTGCAGAAATAGCAAATCCTGAAATGATGGGGGGCATGGAAGAGCCAAGAGAGTCAGGGGAGCGTGCCGCCCGTGCGACGAGTCGGATGTCGGAGATCCGCTCCGATGGGTCTGCCCCGGTTGAGGCGCAGGAGGCCATCCGGCAGTCCTTGGCCGGTGTCGGCGCTCGCCTGCGAGGGCTGCGGCAGGAGCAGGGGCGCACCCTCGACGAGGTGGCTGAGCTTGCCGGAATGTCGACGAGCACACTGTCGCGACTGGAATCCGGGAAGCGCAAGCCGAGTTTGGAGCTGCTGCTGCCGCTGGCCGGAGTCTATGGGCTCCCGCTCGATGAACTTGTGGGGACTCCTCCGATCGGGGATCCGCGCATACATATCTCACCGCGGAAGTTCCACGATCAGACGATTCTGCCGCTCAGCCGCGGAGCGATCGGAGTGCAGGCCTTCAAGCACATCGTCGACGGTCGGCAGACACCGAAGCTCGGTGCGCTGAAGACTCACCCAGGATTCGAATGGGTATATGTGATCCGCGGTCGACTGACCCTCATCCTCGGCGATCGGACGATGGTCCTCAGCGCCGGAGAGGCTGCGGAGTTCGATACGCGCACTCCACATTGGTTCGGGGGAGCCGATGACGGCGGGGTCGAGTATCTCAGCCTGTTCGGACCCGAAGGGCAGCGCGTTCATATGAAGAGCTGACTGGAGCTGCAGGCCCGCGTATTCGCTCGTGGATGCGACGGGGCGTCGCAGGCGCTCGCGTCGGTGGCGAGAAGTAGTCTTGCCCCGCTTCGCTGACACCGTAGGTGCGAGCCCCTCTTCTGGCCGTCGCCGGCGATCGTTGTCAAACACAGCACTCCGAGTGAAATCTCCACTCGACCAGCACAAATAGTACAAAATAGTAATTCAGGGAGAATATCTCAAATAAATAGCACAGAACTATCGACTCTGTTCGATTCAGGGATTAGAATAGAGCCAAGCCGAAGACATCAACGATGATGAACGGATAAAGCGAAGATGGCTCTCATCCCCGACCGAAGGTACGACGAGCACAACGACTGCGAAGCAGAAAAGGCTTCGCAGGCACCACCCCCTCAAGGTTCACTGCCCAGTGACCTCCCTCCAACTGCAGCCGGCACTTCTGTCAGGTCTGCCGACAGTGACGCCTCCAGGTCGACTTACCGGGAGCTGCTCGCTGAGGCCGGATTCGATCTGACCGGTCATCCCCTCGCCGACAGATTCGACGGGATCGCCGACAACCTGACCGACGGCGAAGCGGTCGCCGACCAGGCTGGTGACGGACAGAATGACGTCGTCGAGGACAGCAGCGATGCAGTCGTCGACGGCGTCGTAACTGCGGAAGGCGGCGGTCAAGCAACTGCTATCGAGTCTGACGCAGCGGCGCCTGCTCTTCCGAGCGGCGATATCTACGCCGGGCAGGGGCCCTGGTTGAGCAGGACGACGATGCCGGAGAGCGAGGCAGAGGTCCAAGCATGCATCAAAGAGATCGAAGCGCGCCAAAGCGCGTGGATGACTTCAAAGCGCGAAGAACGTGAGGCACAGAAAGCTGCGGAGCGTGAGGAATTCCTGAAGAAGAACCCGCAGGCCCGCGCAGAGGACGAAGCGCTCGCGCGCGAAAGAGCGGAGTGGAACGCCCACGTTGAGCGGTACGAAGCGAAGAGGCGAGAGCAGGAAGAAGCCGAACGTATCGCTGAGGCAGAACGCGCGGAGCGACACAAGGCACTCGCCGAACGGTATGACTCCGAAGCTGACGCGCATCCCCTGCTCGACGAGTTTCGCTGGTCAGACTTGAAGCACGCAGCCCCAGAAGTCACAGAAAGCATCTGCGCGCTGCAGGGCCTGCTCGACGGGCTCCACGACTTCACCCGCCCAATGGGGCCCGATGATGCGGTGACTCTTCTCGACGGTCTTGAGACCTTGGACCGTCTGACAGAGTCCCTGTCGGTCGTGACCCTCTCCGTGTTCGAACGTGTCGGCACGCCCCGCGACTACGGGGCGAAGACGACGAAGGCGCTGGTCCAACATCGGCTCAACCTGTCTGCACAAGAGGCCTACCGCCGCACTCAGCTCGCTGAGTGCCTGGGAAGGCAGACCAGCATCAGCGGGGAATCGATCGAGGCTCAGTTTCCGATTCTCGCAGCGGCTCTTCGTGAAGGAGTGCTCTCGGCAAACCAGGCGTCGACGATCTCCAAATGCTTGAAGAACCTGCCTGTGAACGTATCGGAGGACGACAAGATCACGGCTGAAAGTCTGCTTGTCGAAAAGGCTCAGGCGGTTCGCGTCTGCGATATCCATGCACTCTTCGAAGAGATCCTGGGCTGGATCGATCCCGACGGCCAGGAACCGAAGGAAGCAGCAGACCGGGACAGCTTCGCAGTCAACCTGCGCCAGGCGAAGGACGGAACGTGGACCCTCAAGGGTCGCCTCGACGAGGAGACCGGTGGGATCCTCAATGGCTTGCTGGTTTCGCGCATCAAAACCGATTCTCCGTCGGACGAGGACAACTGCGCGAACGCGGCGGGAATCGATGCCGCTCCCGCGGATGGCGAACGCCCAATCGACGGAGCGAGCGCCACCGACGATACCCGTTCTGCCGACGACGCCCGCTCCGCAGCCGAAAGCGGAGGTGACAGTGTGAGCGACCTCGACCAGGAAGTCGTCGACGCCTATACGGAGGTTCTGCGCGGCGACCGCTCGGACTGTCTCGACCCCTCGCTCGACTTCACCCCGCCGCAGGTCGGCGCGAATGGTGAGATCCCGCAGGGGGCCGGGGTGAGGCAGGACGGCTCACTGGTGACGATGGCCGCTGAGCAGCCGAGTGTCCGGCGTCGCATCTACGAGCGCTTCTCCAGCGTCATCGGCAGCATCGAAATGAACCGCATCAAGGCCGGAGCGGCCTACGCACTGGTCGTCACAGCCAAGGCAGAAGACCTGGCGAACCAGACCGGCAAGGCCGTCACTGGAGCCGAAGCGCCGTTCCCGATCGATTCCGCTGCACTGGAAGGACTGAACGGATCGGTCTTCTTCCACCTCATGGGCGAGAGAGCGAAATCGTTGGCACTGGCGACAGAACGACGGTTGGCCACAGAGAAACAGCTGGCAATTCTCGCCAGCCGTGACCAGGGATGCACTTTCCCCGGATGCGACACTCCTCCCGGCTGGTGCGAAGCGCACCATATCGTCCCATGGGCGCAGAACGGCAAGACCGACGTCAACAATCTCACTTTGGCCTGTTCAGCGCACCACCACCTGCTTGATCACACCGATTGGGACTGCAGAATGCTCATCGACGGCCGGCCCGCGTGGGTGCCACCGGCGACCATCGACCCAGCACAAGAACCGGTGCTCCACGCTCGGTTCATTGCGCGGGAAATCGGAGAGACTCTCTTCGGCTGACAAGCACCTGAGTTCGGCCGACAAACACCCCGGCAGTATGACTTCTATTCGCAGGAAACGTGGCCGAGACCGATGGTGCGGTTCATCATCGGCATGAACCGCGAAGAACGGAATGTTCTTCTCACATGCACTGTTGCCTCGTTATGAAGCTTTCGATCCTCGACCTCGTTCCTGTCCGTACAGGACAGACGACAACAGACTCCTTCGCCGCCTCAAAGCAGATCATCGACACGGCTGACAAGCTCGGATTCACCCGCTATTGGGTCGCCGAGCACCACAACATGCCCTCGATCGCATCGACGATGCCTGGGCCCGAACTCATGCACCTCGGCCAGGGAACACAGCAGATCCGCCTCGGTTCCGGTGGCGTCATGCTTCCCAACCATGCCCCGCTGGCGGTCGCAGAGCTGTTCGCTCTGCTCTCCGCTGTCTACGGCGATCGCATCGATCTGGGAATCGGTCGCGCACCGGGAACGGACCCGATCACCTCGGCGGCAATGCGCGGCCACCTCGGAGAGGGGCGGATGGTCGACCGCGAAGGTCGGGCAATCGATCCCGTCGAGCAGTTCCCCCAGCACGTGATCGACACTCTCAGCCTCATGCGGCCCGAGGGGATGCGAGTTCCGCTTCACGGTGGACGCGAACATGTGCTCAAGGCGACTCCCGAGGCAGTCCCGGGAACGCAGCCTCTGCCGTGGCTGCTCGGTTCATCCGGTTACTCGGCCAGGCTGGCAGCTGAACTCGGCATGCCCTATGTCTTCGCCAACCACTTCGCATCCGGTGCCACCACCGGAATGAAGATCTACCGCGACAATTTCACGCCTGGCGCCTATGGTGACCAACCACAGACCTTTGTCACGGCCAACGTCGTCGCCGCACCCACCGAGGAAGAAGCGCGGCTGCGCTCGGAGCCCTTCATGCTGCAGATGGCCAGAATGCGCACCGGCGGACCGATGGAGAAGCTGCACCTGGCCGGCGACGACGTGCGGTCGGTGATGACCGACCAAGAGCGTATGGTCGGCGAAGAGCTCTCCGACAACTGGATTATCGGCGACACGAAATCCGTGTCCTCTCAGCTCGAGGAACTCGCTGAGCGCTTCCAGGTCGACGAGATCATGATCCAACCGATCGCCGGCGCCATGGAAGGCGAAGAGGTACGCGAAGACCCGGGACGGACTCAGACGATCGACCTGCTTGCCGCGGAATTCTTCGGCTCTGCCGGTACTTCCGGCGTCGCTGATGCAGGCACTGATATGTGACACCTGACGGAAGACTGTCCCCGGAGCCGGTCGGGGCCGATATCGGCCATCGGCACCGGGCCGAAGTCTCAGGTCAGCATCGATTCGGGCAAGCGGACTTCAATCCACGACCAGTCCGCGTTATCCTGTCACAGTGTCATGAAAGCTGACGGTCGTGTGACAGCCAGTAGAATCGACACCGTGCAGAACCTCGTCTACGGCGAGACCGCTCCTTGCGGAGAGGTCGAAACGGAGGCGAATTCTGTACGCCGAATGCGCTCGCGCACCTTCGGAGACTTCCCCCACGCGGGCCCCGGCCTGCAGACCGAAAGAGAAATGATGCGTACCAAAATTGCTGTTTCGGCAGCACTTGGGGTCGGACTGGTTTTCGGCGCCGGTGCTCCCGCACTGTCGAGTAATCTGTCGTCGACCGACGCCGCAGAAACGTCCGGCATCTCCGCTGATGTCGTGCCCGGCCAAGAACTCGAACGAATCACCGACGGCAAGATCGAAAAGGGCGAGACCGCCTACGTCGATGTCACGGTCGCGACGCTGTGGACCGACCCGAAGGCCCCTCGCAAAGTCGACAAGCCTGCACTCCAGCACCCCGTCGACCTCAAGAAGTGGAACAAGAACCTCGGATCCACCGATGTGCGCCGAGGCCTGACTGGAAAAACCGAGACCCAGGCAACCTACGGTTCGGAAGTCTCCGTCCTCGAAACCAAGGGCAGCTGGGCCAAGGTCGCCGTGACCGACCAGAAGACCCCGAAGAACAAGAAGGGCTACCCGGGCTGGCTGCCCAAGAAGCAGCTGGTCGAAAACGACCGCTTCGGAAAGCTCGCCGAAGAACAGCCCCGTGCAGTGGTCACGAAGCCCAAGAGCAAACTCGAAGGCATCGAATTCACCAAGGACACCGGTGCCGACGTCAGCTTCAACGTCGACCTGCCGCTCATCGCCCAGGACGTCGACGATGTCCGCGTCGCCCTCCCCGGGGGTGGAGCCGCCTGGATCGACATCGACGACGTGGATGTCTACGATGTCGGCGACAAACCCGAAAAGCCCAGCGGCAAAGACCTCGTGAAGACCGCCAAGCAGTTCGAGGGCCTGCGCTACCTGTGGGCCGGAGTCTCCGCCTACGGATTCGACTGCTCCGGATTCACCTACTCCATCTACAAAGCCCACGGCATCGATCTGCCTCGCGACTCGGGAGACCAGGCAAAGGCGGGTAAGGCGGTCTCTTCGTCAAACCTCAAGCCAGGCGACCTGCTGTTCTTCTCGACCAGTTCGGGAACGGTCCACCACGTCGGAATGTACGTCGGCGACGGTAAGATGATCCACTCGCCGAACGCGTCGAAGGACGTCTACGTCACCGACTGGAAGAAGTGGGACACCGGAAACGAATTCTCCGGAGCTCGCCGTATCCTCTGATCTGGGCCGCGTCCTCTGCTCTGGATCGAGTCAGATGGTCCCGGCACCAACCAGGATCTGACCACGTCAGTCGAGTGACCTGCCGACACGCTGATGGCCGGTGCCCTGAGGAGGGCACCGGCCATCAGTGATTTCAGAGTGTCATCGCCAGGGGAGCTTCGCCAGGTTTGCTGAGCATGGCGATTGCCGAGAGGCCTGGCCACGGGAGGGGCACCCGCCGCGGCGGCGATGGACCGTCGTCCCGATTTCATCGAAACTCGCGCACCGATGCGGGGCCGGTCGCTGTTCCCGAGACGACCGCCGGTCAGTGCCGCGAGCTCTGAGTGGATTTCAGGAAGATGGCACGGGCCAGATCATCCCGACGTTCGATGACCAGTCGGCGCAGAGCCGCAGGTGCATCGTCGTTGGCTGCCAACCATGCGTCGGTCTTCTCGACCACAGCCTCCTCGTCGACGGACCACCGGGGATAGAGGCCGAGCACCAGGCGGCGAGCGATCTCAATCGAATTGTCCGTCCAGAACCCGAGCAGACCATCGAAGTACTCATCGACATACTCCTCGATGAGCGGCATCGCGCTCGGCGCGATGAACCCGGCGATGATCGCCGACAGAACATCATTGCTCAGTGCTCCCGCCTCGCGGATCGCCTCCCAGGCACGGATCTTGACGATCGGCAGAGGCAATGCGGCACTGGCCGTCTCGGCGTGAAGTCGACCCGAAGAGCTGGGATCCGAATGATTCTCCCGCGCGATATCCGTCTGATCCGCCCACCCGAGGCAGACGAGCGCCGTCAGCGCATTCCACCGCAGCGCATGATCATTGATGAGACCCCGGAACGGCAGCGTCGCAGTCGAATGTTCGGCGCCTCGACCCGTGCGGACACCACCGGAAGCTTCGGCCGACTGACTCACCGAATCGGCCCGATCGGCAGAACCAGCCTGCCCAGCCGATCCTGCTTGCCCAGCCGAACCGGCCCGATCAGCCGAACCGGCCTGACCAGCCGAACCGGCTTGCCCGGGCGCTCCGGCATACATCCGGTCGATCTCCTCGCCGACTGGCACCGCTAGGATCTGGCTGGCGAACCCACGACCCATGGCCACCGCGGAGCTGCCGGCGGCACAGCGAGCCGTCCGCGACGTCAGCGCCAATACGAGATTGGCCAGATGCAGCTGAGCATCCGAACCCGCCTTCGCCGCAGCCAACGCATCCAACGCGGCTCCCAGAAGCCCCATGATTGCGGCATCGAAATTACGATCCGCCACCCACTGATCGATGCAGGTCAGAGCGGTCTGACTGAGCCCCGCCATGATCCCGGCATGACTCTCCTTGCCCAAGCTGCGGGCATAGGCGGTGAGGTACTTCTGCACCGGCATGAGCCCATCGCGCACCGCATTGTCCAACGCTGACCACACCAGGGCTCGTGACAGCGGATCCGTGATCCGCGACGCCGAGGTGACCGCCGCCTCCGTCGATTCCGGATCGAGGCGCACCCGCGCATAGTCCAGGTCGTTGTAGTTGAGCAGAGTGATCACGCCGGCACTGCGACCGATCAGCTGCTCGACGTCGGCCGACTCGGTCGAGAACTCGAAACGGAAGGAATCGAGGGGAACGATCTCCCGCCCCGACCGCCCGAGCGTGGCGATCTCGATCGTGTGCGGCCGCAGCAGGGCCGTGCCCTCGGCCGAATCGGACTGAGTGATCGTGGCACCCGTGACCTGTTCCGAACCGGACCGTCGCCGAGGCGGGTCCACCCTGCCGCTCGACCCGGAGCCTGCCTCGTGAGCGGCGCCGGCAGCCCCGTCGAAACCGTCGTCGACCGTATCCGGGCTGCGCAGCCTTGCGCCAGAGCTCGAAGCCACGAGCCTCCTGCGTCCCGAGCTCTGTGCTGCGACGTCGGAACCGGCCGAAGTTCGTTCGGCCCCGATTCCGGCCCCACCCTGCGAGAACGCGGCCGACCCGACCGTGGACCCTGCCGACCCGGCCGCAGACCCAGCCGAACCATCCGGGGACCCTGCCGACCCGACCGTGGACCTAGACGAACCGTCTGCCGTCGTGAGCTGCAGGGACAGCTCCGAGACTCCGGACGTCCCCAGCCACGCGGCCGCCCAGTTCGCGATGTCCCGGTCGGGAGCCGCCTCGGCGAGGCATTCGAGGAAATCAGCCAACTCTGTGTTGCCGTATTCGAACCGTCTGAAATACAGCCGCGAACCGGCGAAGAAAGCCTCCCGGCCGACGAACGCGACGAGCTGCTTGAGCACGGATGCGCCCTTGGCATAGGTGATGCCGTCGAAGTTGAGCTTCGCGGCCTCGACATCGGGGATGTCGGCGACGATCGGGTGCGTCGTCGGATACAGGTCCTGCGTGTACGCCCACGCCTTGCGGCGCAGCGCGAAGGTCACCCACCCATCGGTGAACCGCGTCGCCTCGGCCAGCGCGAGACCGCCCATGAAGTCGGCGAAGGACTCCTTGAGCCACAGGTCATCCCACCACTTCATCGTGACGAGATCGCCGAACCACATGTGCGCCATCTCGTGCAGGATGACGTTGGCGCGTGACTCGTAGTTCGCGTCCGTGACCTTGTCCCGGAAGATCAGATTGTCCGTGAACGTCACCAGGCCAGGGTTCTCCATAGCGCCGAGGTTGTACTCGGGAACGAAGATCTGATCGTACTTGCCCCATGGGTAGGGGTAGTCGAATTCGGAGGTGAAGAAGTCGAGGCCCGCCTTCGTGACACCGAAGATATCATCCGCGTCGAGGTGGTCGACGAGGCTCGCGCGCGTCCATGCGCCCAGCTGCACGGTTTGCCCGGTGCGCGGATCCGTCCACGAATCCGTCGCCCCCTCGTAGGGACCCGCGGTGATGCAGGTGATGTAGCTCGACTGCTTGAGTGTCGGTTCGAAGTAATGGGTGACCGCGGCCGCCGAGGCGGCCCCCGCCGAACCATCGGCCGGTTCCGTCCGTGCCTCGGCCCGGTTCGAGAGAACCTGGAAATGTGCGGGAGCGGTGACCGTGAAGATGAACTCGGCCTTGAGGTCGGGCTGGTCGAAATTCGCGAAGACGCGACGGGCGTCGGTGGGTTCGTACTGTGTATAGAGATAGGTCTTGCCGTCGGCCGGATCAGTGAACCGGTGCAGACCCTCGCCCGAGGTGGAATAGCGAGCCTGCGCCTCGATCGTCAGGGAATTGCGGCCGGCGCGGACGGGGAACGTGACTCGGGCACCGTCGAAGACCTCGGCGGGGGAGAGGCTCTCACCATTGATCAGAACGGAGCTCACGGAGTCGGCGATGAGGTCGATGAATGTCGAATCGACGAAGCGGGCGGAGAAGTCGACGACAGTGCGAGACAGGTACGTGTCGGCATCGGTTTCGGCGTTGCTGACGTCGATATGGACTGAGTAGGAATCGACCTCGAGCAGCTGTGTTCGACTCTGGGCTTCGCTTCGGGTGAGATTCGTTGTCATTCAATAGCCTCCTCGGCGGACAGACTTTAGCATGCCACATTTCCGGTATTCTGAGTACAGCACCAGCGAGCGGCAGAGGGGACTGATGGCGGACAATCGGGTCAGCGAACTGCCTCGGCGGGGGTTCAACGTCGTCGCCCACCGCCTGCGCTTGGGGCTCAAGCGGGTGTGGGTGAACTCCGGTCAGCTGATCCAGATCCCCATCGCCGCGACTGCCGCCTATGCTTTCTGCGTCTACGTGCTCGGCCACCCGTATCCGTTCCTCGCCGCGGTCGCCTCCGCCGTCGGCATCGGCCCCGTCGTCGACCGTCGCCTGCGCCGCGCTCTCGAGATCGGCATCGGAGCGACGTTCGGGGTGCTCGTGGGCGAGATACTCGTCAATTTCTACGGCTCCGGCATCTGGCAGCTTGCCCTGACCCTGATCATCGGCCTGACGATCGGCACGATCCTCAACTCCGGCGGCATCTTCATCACCCAGATCGCCGTCCAATCCGTCTACGTCGTCGTAGTCCCTGCCAGCGCCACCACCATGCCGTTCCCACGTACCCTCGACGCTCTCACCGGGTCCGTCTGCGCGATACTGTTGGCACTGCTGATCCCGCGCGACGCTCGAAAGGCTCCGCGTCGCCTTGCCGCGGACATGCTCGAGGAGGTCGACGCCGTCCTCAGGATGATGAAACGAGCCCTGCGCGAAGCCGATGTGACGATGGCTGGTCGAGCCCTCGAGCGCGCTCGCGAAACCCAGGACATCATCGATTCCTGGGGCTCATCCCTGCGGATCTCCCGTGAAGCCGCGAAGATCAATGCACGTGCCCGCCGACATGCGGCCGAAGTCACCCGCCTGTCCCGTGCCCACACATTCTCCGACCGCGCGATGCGGACCATGCGAGTCATCGCCCGCCGCGTCGTCGGCATCACCGAGCTCGGCGTCGCCAAACCCGTCATCGCCGACTATGTCGGATCCTTGGCCGACGGTGCGAAGAAGCTCGAGATCGCTCTGCGCCGCGGCACCGACCGTTCCCTCGCCGAGGCGGCCCTGTCCGAGGCGGCGGGTGCATTGGATCCGCGAGCGAAGCCCGATTGGGACATCCACGACGAGTCGATGGTCCTGCTCCTGCGAACTGTCGCCGTCGACCTGCTGCAGGCCGCGGGACTCACTCGTGAGGAAGCCCAGTCCCGGCTTCCACCGCTGGCCGTGAACGCCGATGAGGAAGACGGACCGGCCGTCGAATAACCGTCGAGGCGGTCAGCTGCTTTCGACGACGAAGACGGCGTTGGTGCCGGGTTCCAGAGCTGTGAAGCGATGAGGCTGATCGCCCGGATGGGTGAGGTAGTCGCCGACGCCCAATTCGTAGGACTTGCCGAGCACTTCGATGCGTGCGGCCCCGCGGCCGAGAATGACATGTTCGATCGTGCCCTGCGGGTGCGGCTGAGACTCCCTGGGTTCACCCGGTTCGGCCTGGATGAAGTAGACGTCGCGTCGGGCATTCGTCGGCGACGGTGAGAGCAGAGTGGCCACATAGTTTGCGGTGGTCGAAGGCAGGCTGGGCATATCGCCGACGTGTTGGAAGGCGACCTCGTGCGGGGGCGGGTCGAGCAGGCGCGCAAGAGGGATGTCGAGCGCAGCGGCCAGAGCCCACATCGTCTCCAGGCTCGGATTTCCGCTTCCCGTCTCAAGCCCGGACATCGTCGACTTGCCGATGCCGGCGCGCCTGGCGACCTCAGAGAGGGAGAGTCCGGCGCGCAGTCGTTCACGTTTCAGTGCCGCCGCGATCTGCTGACTCGGCGAGAGCGCCGAGCCGGGGGCTGTGGCGTCGGTATCGGTGACGCTAGGAGCGGACTCGGTGTCGGAGTCGCCCTGAGCGTCATTCAGCGAATCGTCGTTGCTTCGAGAAGTCATGAGTTCACTATAGCGGTTAGGCCGTTCGGGTTGACGAACGATGGCCGAGGGTGCACTGTATAGAACATGGGTTCATTATTTCGCACGGCTGATCGGGTGCTCCCCGGCTCGACCTATCGTGCGGTTGCCATCGTCACCGTCACGATCATCGCAGTCGCGCTGTCGTATGGGGCGATCTCCGCGGTCTCCGGATTCGCCTGGTGGCAGACTTTGCTGCTGGCGATGTTCGCTCTCGGCGGCGCCGCCGAATTCACCTTCGTCGGCGTCATCGCCGCCGGCGGTGCCCCGATCCTCGCGGTGCTGGCGGGTCTCCTCGTCAATTCCCGCAACTTCGCCTTCGGAGTCGCGGTCGGCCCTTTCTTCCCACAGGACTGGCGAGCTCTCATCGCCTCCCATTGGATCAACGACGAATCCACTGCGATCTCGCGCCTTGGGCACAACGACCGGGCGAAATGGCATGCTTTCCTGCTCATGGGCGCTGCAATCGCCATCATGTGGCCCGGTGGTGCCATGGTCGGACAGTGGCTGGGCAATGTCATCAACGCGGACCTGCTCGGTCTCGACGCGGCCTTCCCGATCATCCTCTTCTGCCTCATCCGCGGGGACCTGAAGAACCGGGTCACACTCTCGCTGACCGTCATCGGCATCCTCATCGCCGTGGGCCTGACCCCGCTGCTGCCGCTCGGGCTGGGTGCCGTGACCTCACTGTCGGTCTTCGTCTTCGTCGCTGCCGGCTGGGCCGTGCGCTGGTTCTTCCGACACCGCCGCTCCGGTGACAACGCCGCAGGCCAGTACGATGCCGAACACTCGCAGCACTCAACTCGAGAGGAGAGCCGCCGATGAGCGCCGTCAGCTTCCTCATCGCCCTTGCCGGGCTGAGCCTCGGAACCTATCTCATGCGCTTCGCCGGTGTGAAGGTGGGAGCGGCCATCGCCACGAAGGGGCGCCGGCGGGCCCCGGCGACCGCCTCGGCGGGGGCTGACTCCTCCGCGGGTATGGACGGGCGGGGCGCAGCCGCCCCTGCAAGGGTCGACGGACAGGTCACAGCCGCCTCGGCGGGGGCAGGTGATTCGGCCGACTCGACCGAGCGTTTGACGATGTGGATGGACCGGGCCACGGTCGTGCTCATCGGCGCCGTCTTCGCCACCACCGCGGTCTTCGACGGCACTGACATCGCCGATCCGGCCCGCCTCATCGGCGTCGGTGCCGGCGTCCTCGCCTCGATTCTGCGCGTGCCGATGTTGCTCGCCGTCGTCATCGGCATGGGCGTGTGCGCGCTCATCCGCACCACCGGGATCCTCTGAGCAGGGGCGGCACGCACTGACCGCGGTCCCGAGGCAGCGAGCCGCCACCACAGCCCTTGGGGAAGCACGCACCGACCGCGGTCCCGAGGCAGCGAGCCGCCACCGCAGAGGTGGGGCGGCACCTACCTGCAGCGGTCTACCGGCTACCGCCTCGGGGCGACACGCACCCACTGTGAAAGCCGTGGGATGCGGGTGGGCAATTGCCGAGGATCTCCAGCCCGGAACTGCCCCGAAAGCCCGAGATTGCTAGGCTGGGGCCATGGAATACATCGCGGGCTTTCAGCGTCTCGTCTTTCTTGCCCTGACGGTGGCCGCATTCGTCGTCCAGCTCTGGGCGTTCATCGACTGCCTCCGCTTCAAGGACGAGAACTACCGTGCCGTGGACAAACAGAGCAAGAAGTTCTGGGTAATCCTCCTCGGCGTCGGACTCGCGCTCGCCCTCATCGCCCTGCCGCCGATGGGCATGAGCATGATCTTCCTCAACATCATCGCCCTCGTCGCCGGCATCGTCTACCTCACCGATGTGCGCCCGAAGGTCCGCGCCGTCGACCCGCGCTACCGCAATCGCTGACCGGCTCGACGCCGCCACAGCATTCGCCGACCCGGTCGGCAGGCGCCCAGCACACGCTGACTAGACTCACCCTATGAGCACCGACCTCAACCTGCCGGGTCCCGAATCCGGCTTCATCGCCACGTTCGGAACCGGCGAACCGCACACCCTCTTCGGCCACGGATTCGCCGGCGCGATCCGCGACACCCGCCCCTTCGGCACCGGCATCACCGGCACCCGCCACTTCCTCCACCTGCCCGGCCACGGCGGCCGCCCCTCACCTGGCCCCGGCTGGACCTACCCGCAGATCGCCGAGGTGCTCGCCGACGCCGTGAGCACCACCTCGGCGAGCCGGGCGCTGGGCGTCTCGATGTCCGCTGGAGGACTCCTCCACCTGCTGAGCATCGCCCACCCCGTGACTCGCGGCCTCGACAAGGTCGCCCTCGTCCTCCCCGCCTCCTTCACCGGATTCCCCGCCGAGGTGGCCGCCGCCAACCGCTCCCACCTGGAGAGACTGCGCCGCCTCGTCGCCGATGAGGATATCGACGGCATCGTCGAACTCATGCTCTCCCGCGAACCCGCCGAGGTGGCCCAAATGCTTCCCGCGCGAGCCTGGACGAAGGCGAAGGCCGAGAACCTCGTCCACACGGACATGTCCGACGGACTCGGACTCGCCCTCGAAATCGCTGTCGTGGACACCGAGGAGGCAGCCCGGAACCTGCGCTCCTTCCCGGGCGACGTCCTCGTGCTCACCCACGAAGACGACCCGGCACATCCGGTCCCCGTCGCCGAAGACATCCACCGTGCGATTCCGAACTCCCGCCTCGAGGTGCTCCCTGCCGGATCGATCCTGTGGCGCGGCCGTCACGACGTGCGGCGCATCCTCGGCGAGTTCTTCGGTTAGGCGCCGGCTTCGGTTAGTCACGTTCTTCGGTTAGGTTCTGGATTCGGTTCAACACTGGCTTCGGCTGGTCACCTGACAGAGGTCGTTGGCTAGACTGTCTCCGTGCGCATCTCCGTCCTCTCCCTCCACACCTCGCCCGTCGCCCAACCCGGCCAGGGCGACGCCGGAGGGATGAACGTCTACGTCGACCAATCCGTGCGCGCGCTCGCCGCCGCCGGACACCGAGTCGACGTGTTCACCGCCGACCCCGGCGGACTCGACGGCACGGGAGGCAGCGCAGAAGTCGCTGTCGACGGAACCGGCGCTGGTCGGGGACGCGGCGCGGGCCCCTCCGCGGGCCAGAGTGCGAGGCTGGAGATCACCGAATCCATCACCCTCCACCACCTGCCGGTCGGCGCCGCGACGAAGGACGAGCTCGCCGACGCGATCGACGAACTCGCCGACCTGCTCCATGCCCACCCCGATTTCCGCTCCGCCGATCTCATCTGGAGCCACTATTGGATCTCCGCCGAGGCGGCCCTGCGCGCCCGTGACAACGCCGTCGACAACCACGCCGAGTCCGGAGACAGCGGCACCGAGTCCGGAGACAGCGGTGCCGTCGCCGTTGCCGGGCAGGACCGTGCGGCGCAGGCTCCGATCGCGGTGAGCATGCACACGATCGGGGCCGTGAAGAACCGCGATTCCGACACCAGCCACGAACGACCCCAACGACTCGAAGCCGAAGAGCACATCGCCGCCGAGGCCGACCTGCTCGTCGCCGCCACCCCCGCTGAACGTCGCGACCTCGTGTCGGAACTCCACGCAGACCCCGACTCGGTCGTCGTCGCCCGACCGGGTGTCGAACACGCGCTCTATGCACCCGACTCACAGTCGGACGCGCGCAAGCGTCTGGGATTCGACTCGGACGAGGCGATCGTCCTCTACGTCGGGCGTATGCAGTTCATCAAAGGCACGGACGTCGCCGTCGACGCCCTGGCCGATCTGCGGGAACGCAACCCGCACCTGGCCTCCCGAACCCGCGGTATCCTCCTCGGAGCCGCCTCAGGGGTAGGCGTCGAAGCAGGCGGGGGAGCGGTCCGGCCGTCCTCGACGTATCTGCGGGAGCTGACCGCGGCGATCGCGAGCGAACCCAGCGTCGAGGTCCGCCCGCCCGTTCCCTCCCACATCCTCGTCGACTACTACCGGGCCGCGGACGTGCTCATCGTCCCCTCCCGCAGCGAATCCTTCGGACTCGTGGCCGCCGAAGCTGCCGCCTCCGGTCTGCCGGCGATCGCCTCGGCGGTGGGAGGACTCCCGGAGATCGTCGAACACGGACATTCGGGACTGCTCGTCGCCGACCACAACCCTCACCACTGGGCGACGGCGATCGAAACGCTGCTCACTGATACGGAGCTGCGAGCCGAACTCGCCGGCCATGCCGTCGACCGTGCTGAACGCTTCGACTGGGGCCACACCGTGGCTGCCGTCCTCGACTCTGTGCCGGACATCTCCGGCGTATCTGCGCGGCGCTCGGAAGCGCTGGGAGCGTGCTGAACGACTAGAGTCGGCGGTGAGCACGAGAGCCGAGCGAAAGGCGTGAGAGCATGAGCACCGACACCGAGGCGATCCTGTCCGGAGTGCGCACCTGGGCCGAGAACAACGACGTTCCCGTCGACTCGATCGAGGATGCGGAGATCGTCGTCACCCTGCCCGGAGAGAAGAAGCTCAAGACGAACGTGGCGATCAGCGTCTTCGCTCGCACCGCCCATCTGCAGGCGTTCGTCATCCGTCATCCCGACGAGAACTCGGCCGCATTCAATCGGTGGCTGCTGCAGAAGAACCTCAAACCCGGGCCGGTGGCATTTGCGATCGACAGCCTCGGCGATGTCTATCTGCGCGCGAGCGTGCCGCGAGAGCATCTGCTCGATGACCTCGACGGACTTCTCGGGGCGATACTCGCCACGGCGGATTCCTCATTCAACGAGCTTCTCCAGATCGGATTCCTCACCGGAATGAAGAAGGAGTGGGCCTGGAGGGTCGGCCGGGGCGAGTCGACGCGCAACCTCGCGGCCTTCGAGAAGGTGCTCAGCGGGGATGACAACGAATTCCTCGGCACCTTCGGCGACGCCGATTCCGAACCCCCGGCGGTGTCGGCGGAGGCGGCCGATCGTGCGAGTGAAGGGGCTGGCCAGGTGGGTGAGAGGGCCGAGGAGGCCTCCGACCGGAGGGGTGAGGGGACCGGTGAGGAGTCCGAGCAGCCGGGTGGAGGAGCAGAGGAGGAGTCCGTCCCGGGCGCTTCGCGGGGTTCTGCCGACGGTCCGAGCCAGGGCCCGCGCTCATGAGTGCGGCCGCCTCCAAGCCGGCGAGCGTCGACGAATACATCGCCTCATTCGACGACGAGCGACACCGAGCCTTCCTCACCCGGCTGCGCGAGCTCAGTCGTGCCGCCGCACCGCGGGCCGAGGAGAGTCTCAAATGGGGCAGCCCCGCCTACGCCCTCGACTCGATCCTGTTCGTGTTCGCCGGGTACAAGAAGCACGCGAACGTCGTCTTCACTCCGAGTACAAAAGACGCCTTCGCCGACCGTTTGCAGGTCTTCGACACCGGCAAAGGCTCGATCAGACTGCCGTATGACGGAGAGATTCCGACCGAGCTGCTGACCGAGATGATCACCCACAGGATCCGCGAATTCGAGGTCGACGGAGTGAAGTGGATGTGAGGATGCGCCGGTGTCAGCCGAGGGGCAGTTTCATTCCCTCGTGGCTGGCGACATAGCCGAGTCGGTCATAGAAACGCTGAGCACCGGTGCGCGACTTATCGGTGGTGAGCTGAACGAGTCCGGCGCCGAAGCGACGTCCGCACTCGTGAGCCCATTCGAAGACCGCCGTGCCGAGCCCGATGCCCTGAGCCGAGGGGCCGACTCGCACCGCCTCGATCTGCAGGCGGAGCGTGCCGCGGCGAGACAGGCTGGGCAGCAGACTCAGTTGCAGGGTCCCGACGACGGTCGAGCCGCCTCGGGTCTGGCCAACTGATCGGGGCTGTTCGGCTGACTCGGCCTGTTCGGCTGACTCGGCCCGGTCTGCGATGTCGGCCTGGCCTGGCGTGTCAGCCCGGCCCGTCCGGTCGGGCTGACCGGATGCTTCGGTGACGGCGACGAGGAGCTGATTGGGGTCGGCGTCGATGAGCGCGAACGCACGAGCATAGGGGGCCGCATCCTCGGCGCCGGGGTTGGCAGGTGCAGCGTCGGCTCCGACAGCGCCCGCACGGTCGACCACTTTCACGTCGGCCTCACGGGCGGCCCCGAGCACGTCGTCACGCAGGAGCGCGACAATGGCAGGCACATCGGCCTCGGTCGCGCGGCGGATGACGAACGTCCGGCCCGCCAGGTCCAGGGTCTGACGGGAGAACCCGTCGAAGCCTCGGCTCGATTCGCCCTGACCCGATTCGCCCTCGCCCGGGGCGGCCTCGGTGGTCATCGGCTCGCGATCCCAGCGGAGGTCGCTCCGGCAGTGGCCGGCTCACGGTTGGACGCATCGACCGGCGGCTTGCCGTAGGGACGACGAGCGAAGAGCGAGGCCAACACGGCGCCGGAAACGTTGTGCCACACGCTGAAGACGGCTCCGGGCAGTGCTGCCAGCGGTGAGAAGTACGTGGTGGCCAGGGTCGATGCCAGACCGGAGTTCTGGAGTCCGACCTCGAACGACAGCGCGCGACGGGTTGGGGTGTCGAGACGGCAGGCCGCGGCCACACCGTAGCCGACGCCGACCCCGAGCAGATTGTGTGTGACGACGGCCAGCAGAACGAGCACACCGGCAGTGGCGATCGAGCTCGCGGATCCGGCCACGACGATCGAGACGATATAGGCGATGGCGATCGAGGCCAGCCACGGCAGCACCGGCGATATCTTGTCGACGAACTTCGACGCGAACACGCGGACGAGGACGCCGACGATGACCGGCACGAGCACGGTCTGGCAGATCGAGACGAACATCGACCAGAACGGCACGTCCATATACGAACCGGCCAGCCACAGAGTCAGCAGCGGAGTGAGCACCGGAGCGAGCAGCGTCGACAGGGTCGTGATCGACACCGACAGTGCCGTATCTCCCTTGGCCAGATAGGTCACGACGTTCGATGCAGTGCCGCCGGGCGCGCAGCCGACGAGGATGACGCCGACGGCGATCTCGGTCGGAAGCGAGTACACGGTCACGACGAGGAGGCCGAGCAGCGGCATCGCTACGAACTGAGTGACGACTCCGAGCACCGCGATCCACGGCCGCTTCGCGATGCGGGCGAAGTCGGGCAGCGTCAGGGTCAGGCCCATGAAGAACATGACCACGCCGAGCGCCCACGTGATCGACGGCGCCAGAGGTGTGAAGGAATCGGGCAGCAGGAACCCGAGCACTCCCGCAATGACGACGAGGACCGGCAGAGCCGTGACGGCGATGATCGAACTGCGATCGGCAGCGGGAGCGCCTGTGCCTCCGGAAGCCTGATGTGCTGGCGTTTGTGACATGGGTCCAGGCTACTCCGCCGATTTTGTCATTCGAGACACGCGCCCAGAAATTGAGACCCGATCGGCGAGGAGGAGCCGCGGAGCGTTGGCGGGCCGCCGCCGGAGGAGACCGGCGGTGATGACGGTCGTCGGCGACCGAGACTGAGCGGTCGTGTCAAAATGGAGCCATGACGTATAACCTCATCCTGCTGCGCCACGGCGAAAGCGAATGGAACCAGAAGAATCTGTTCACCGGATGGGTCGACGTGACCCTCACCGACAGGGGCCGTGCCGAAGGCAAGCGTGCCGGCGAACTGCTGCGCGAGAAAGACCTCATCCCCGATGTCGTCTACACCTCGCGGCTCAAGCGTGCGATTCTGACCGCGAACATCGCACTCGAGGCAGCGGATCTGTCCTGGCTCGACGTCCACCGCAGCTGGCGCCTCAACGAACGCCACTACGGCGCACTGCAGGGCAAGAACAAGAAGGAGATCCGCGACGAGTTCGGCGAAGAGCAGTTCATGACCTGGCGACGCTCCTTCGATACCCCGCCGCCGGCACTGGCTGACAGCTCGGAATTCTCACAGGCCGGTGAACCCCGCTACGCCAACCTCGGCGATGCGCTGCCCCGCACCGAATGCCTCGCCGACGTCATCGATCGCCTGCTGCCCTACTGGTACGACACCCTCGTGCCCGAACTCACCGTCGGCAAGACCGTGCTCGTGGCCGCCCACGGCAACTCGCTGCGCGCGCTGGTCAAGCACCTCGACGGGATCTCCGATGCCGATATCACTGGGCTGAATATCCCCACCGGCATTCCGCTGCACTACGAGCTCACCGAGGACTTCACCCCGGTCACCCCCGGCGGAACCTACCTCGACGCCGAAGCGGCAGCGGCCGCCATCGGCCAGGTCGCCAACCAGGGGCGCTGAGCCCCGGCCCCACTGCAGACGGGGCGGGATCCGTTCGGGTTCGGGCGCCGAGACGACACTCGGACGCCGAACCACGGCCCCACTCATGCACCGATCGACTCGGCCTTCCCGGCGATCGCCTTCATCTCTTCGAGCAGAAAGGCGATCGCAGGGGAGGCCGACATCGACTTCCGCCACACCAGTGAGATCGTGCGGGCAATGCTCGGATCATCGAGCGGCACCGCCACGGCATCGGCCGGAAGATGCGGCCTGCCCAACCGCGGCACGAGCGCCAACGCTCCGACAGCTCGGACGAACTCGATCTGCGTGTCGTACTCGATGGCCCAATAGTCGATCTGCGGCTTGCTGCCGAGCTCCTCGAACAGCGCCGTCAGCCATCGATGGCAGACGGCATTGCGCGGAGCCGATACGAACATCTCGCCGAGCAGATCGCTGCGGGTCACCTCGGTGCAGGCGGCCAGATGATGATCCCGGTGCATGACGATATCGGCCCGATCCACGGTGATCGTCTCCGAGATCAGCGTCGCAGGCAGGTGCAGCGAGGACGAATCCCAGCCGAAGACGAGTGAGGCGTCGATCCGGCCGGCCGTGACCATCTCGATGAGCTCGTCCGGCTCTTCCTCGAAGTTCGACACCGTCAGCTCCGGCGCCGAGGCGGCCAATCGCGGCAGCGCGGGCACGAGCAGTCCGCGGATCCCCGTGGAGAACCCGCCGACCGTGATCCGCCCCCGCGGCTCACCTGACTGCGCTCGGGCCGCGGTCTCCAGACTCTCCAGCTCCTCCAGCAGCCCGACCCCGCGCCGGCTGAGCTCCCGGCCCACCGGTGTCAGCGCAATGCCGCGGCCCGTCCGCTCAGTCACCGGTGCACCGAGATAGCGCGAGAGCTTCTGCAGCTGATGGCTCACCGCCGCCGGCGTATATCCCAGAGACTCGGCCGTCGCCGTGACCGAACCGAGCGAATCGAGGGCGACGAGGGTGCGAAGTGCAACGGTATCGATCATCAAATTATCTTAATGAAACAGTAGACAGACTTTCAATGGAAATTTGACGACGGGGCTGGAATGCTGGAGGCATGCGCTCGGTCCATTACATGCTCGCCCTTCTCGTCGTCGTTCTCTGGGGCGTCAACTTCATCTTCATCGACCTCGGTCTGCGCGACTGGCCCCCGCTGCTCCTCGTCGCCGCCCGATTCACCTTCGTCGTGGTGCCCGCGATCTTCTTCGTCCGCTTCCCCCGCGGCTCCTTCGGTCGCATTCTCCTCATCGGCACCTTCATGTCGGCCGGCCAGTTCGGCCTTCTCTACACCTCCATGGCGCTCGGCCTGCCCGCCGGCCTGACTTCGATCGTCATCCAGATCCAAGCCGCGTTCACCGTCATCGTCGCGGCTCTCGTGCTGCACGAGATCCCGAGTCGCCGCCAGATCATCGGCATCCTCATCGGACTCGTCGGCCTGGCCGTCATCGGTCTGAGCCTGCAGGCGAACGTGCCGATCGTCGCCTTCCTCGTCGCCGTCGGCGCCGCCCTGTCCTGGGCGACGGGCAACGTCATCGCCCGCGGCGTGAAACCCGGCACGAACGGAATGCAGATGACGGTGTGGTCGGCTCTCGTCGTCCCGATTCCGATGGTCGCACTGTCGACGCTCATCGACGGACCCGCCGAGGTGGCCCACGCGCTCACGCACCCGACCTGGGGTGTCGTGGCCTCGGTCGTCTACACCGCCGGACTGGCGTCGCTGGTCGGCTATGTCATCTGGAATTCGCTGCTCGCTCGCTTCCCGGCCTCGCAGGTTGCGCCGTTCTCCCTGCTCGTCCCGCCGGTCGGAGTGCTCTCCGCCTGGATCGTGCTCGGAGACCGCCCGAGCATCGCCGAACTCATCGGCGGAGTTCTGCTGCTCCTCGGTGTCGCCGTGACGACGGGAGTGCTCAAGAATCTGGCCCGCGGCATCAAGAACGGGCCCAGACGGAGGCGAAAGGTCGTCGTCAGTCAGACGCCGGAAGAGGTCTCGGCCTCTAGCTGAGGCTTCGAGTGCGTCAGTGAACCCCCGTCGCAGAACGCGCGAAGCGCGCCGAAGCCGCACCGGATGCCGCACCGGATGCAAGAAGCGCACCGATGCCGCACCGGATGCAAGAAGCGCACCGATGCCGCAGCGGATGCAAAAAGCGCCCCGACTATGACGGGGCGCTTCTCTGTGTCGGGGCGCTTCGCTCGATTCGTGCTTCTTCGAGCCGGGTTCCTACTTCTTCGACAGGTAGGGTTCCCAGTTTCCGGTGAGCAGGTACTCGACCTTCTGCGACACGGACACCGCGTGATCACCGAAGCGCTCGTAGTAGCGCGAGAGCAGGGTGACATCGGCGATATGACGGGGAGCCAGCGAACCGGCCGGAGCTTCGCCGAGCTTCCCGAACACGCTCAGGTGAAGCTCGTCGAGTTCTTCGTCGATGGCGTTGATCGTGGGCACATCGGACAGGCCGGGATTCGAGAGCAGGCTCTGCGTCGCCTCGGCGATCCTCTCACCGGACTCGCCCATCCGCGCGAACGTCGATTCGAAGCCCTCGGGGATTGCGGACTCGGGATAGCGGATGCGCACCTGCTGGGCGATGTGACGGGCGAGGTCGCCCATTCGTTCGAGCGATGCCGACATCCGCAGCGAGCCGATGACGGCACGCAGATCTGCGGCCACCGGAGCCTGGAGGGCGAGCATCTCGGCGGCCTGCTGATCGAGGGTGAACTGCATATTGTCGATGACGGAGTCGGCCTCGATGACCTGCTCCGCCAGCTCGAGATCATTCGAATGCAGCGACTGATTGGCCAGGCGGATGGCGTCGAGGACCTTAGTGGACATGCCGACCAGCTGGGTGGCCAGATCGTCCAATTCGTTTCTGAAGACTTCGCGCATGAACTGCGGTTCCTTAACTCTCGATTGTGACAATCGGAACTGACTGTCGGTGGTGCATGGTGTCATGAGGGGTGCCGGCGCTTCCGATCCGCACCCTCAGCGGGGGAAAGCAGAAGGCAGGAACGGCAGGGAGCGCAGGCACACAGACGTCAGCATCGCACGATCGAGTGAACGACTCCAGACGGGAAGGTGAATTCCTCGGCAAATACTTCCAGCAGAAGTGAATTCGGTGCGCCGGGACGATGGGCAGCGCCTAAGCTTGAGACTGTGGATCTCTTAGTCGTGGCGGTCCTGACCGGCGTCGTCGGCCTGGGCCTGGGTATAGCGGGAATTCTTGCGTTCCGATTCAGCGAACGCTCCCGCGATGCTGCCGATCTGCATTCCGAGGACGACCTGCCCGAAGGCATCGCCGAAGTGCTGGCAGTACTGCCCTCGGCCGCGATCGTCATCGACGCCGGTGACGACGTCGTCAAGGCGTCGCCGGCCGCATACACGTTCGGCCTGGTCAGGGGGCATTCGCTGGCATCGCCCGAGATGCTGCGGGTCGTCGGCCGCGTCCGCGCTCGCGGTCTCATCGAAGAGATCGACCTCGAGCAGACACGGGAGAACTCCGATTCCGTGATCCGCTACCTCCACGCCCGCGTCGCTCCCTTGGGCACCTCCTTCGTCCTCGTCCTCTGCGACGATCAGACCGAATCCAAGCGCGTCGACGCCGTCCGCCGTGACTTCGTCGCCAACGTCTCCCACGAGCTCAAGACGCCGATCGGTGCGATGGCACTGCTCGCCGAGGCCGTCACCGACTTCGCCGACGATCCGGCCGCTGTCGAACGCTTCGGCGGGCGGATGCAGCGGGAGTCGAAGAGGCTGACCCAGCTCGTGCAGGAGATCATCGACCTCTCCCGCGTCCAGGACCACGCCGCTCCCGCGACGACCGAGAAGATCTCCGTCGCCGAGGTGGTCGACGATGCCGCTGACCGTGCCCGGACAGGGGCGGAAGGCAAGAACATCCACATCGAGGTCTCCCCGCCGAGCGATCTGCTCATCGAAGGCAACTACGAACTGCTTGTCAACGCGGTGCGCAACCTCATCGACAATGCCGTGAACTATTCGCCGGAGGGCACCCGCGTCGGCGTCGGAGTCGACCTCGTCGACGAGCGCATCGAGATCGCCGTGACCGATCAGGGCATCGGCATGACCGCCCAGGACACCGAGCGCGTCTTCGAACGCTTCTACCGAGTGGACCCGGCACGCTCCCGGATCACCGGCGGCACCGGGCTGGGGCTGAGCATCGTCAAGCACATCGTCGCCACCCACGGCGGTGAAGTGCGTGTGTGGAGCCAGCTGAACAAGGGATCGACATTCACGATCGTGCTCCCGCTGGCCGGAACTGCGACGGAAGCCTCCGCTGCCGATTCGGCCCCGGCCGGTGTCCTCATCGAACATTCCGCGGATTCGACCGGGACCTCCTCGGCGGATGATGACGAACTGACCGGAGCCGCCTCGGCGACAGAGGACGATCACTCGGAGTCCGCCTCGGTGGGCGAAGACGCCGCCGTCGGGACCGCCTCGGCGGATGACGATGGGCACGGAACCGCCGCGTCCGGCGCAGACGACCCGGCCGGCGACAACGACGAGCCCTCCGGTGATAATGGAGACGGCGGGGCGACCGCCGACCCACCCAAGGATCTGACCGAAGAAAGCGAACAAAGGAAGCTCACAACGTGACTCGTATTCTGCTTGTCGAGGACGAAGATTCGTTCTCGGACCCGCTGTCGTACCTGCTCGGTAAGGAAGGGTACGAGGTGACGGTCGCCGATGACGGGCTCAAGGCTCTGGCGGAGTTCGACCGCACCGGCGCCGATCTGGTCCTGCTCGATCTCATGCTGCCCGGTGCTTCCGGCACCGAGGTGTGCCGCGAGCTGCGCGCGAAGTCCAATGTGCCGATCATCATGCTCACGGCCAAGGACTCGGAGATCGACAAGGTCGTGGGGCTAGAACTCGGCGCCGATGACTATGTGACGAAGCCGTACTCCTCGCGGGAGCTGCTGGCTCGCGTGCGAGCCGTGCTGCGCCGCAATGTCGAGACCGAGGAATTCGAGGACGAGTCCGTGCTCGAGGCCGGGGGAGTGCGCATCGACGTCGAACGCCACGTCGTGTCCGTGCGTGGTGAAGAGCAGTCCATGCCGCTCAAGGAGTTCGAACTGCTCGAGATCCTCGTGCGCAACTCCGGCCGCGTGATGACCCGTGGTCAGCTCATCGACCGGATCTGGGGCGAGGACTACGTGGGCGATACGAAGACTCTCGACGTCCACGTCAAGCGACTGCGTGCGAAGATCGAAGAAAACCCCTCGGAACCGCGTCTGCTCACCACGGTGCGCGGACTCGGGTACAAGTTCGAAGCCTGAGGGCGCCATCCGGCGAAGCCGGGTTGGTGAGGCCGGGATCGCTGGCCGGGCGTGAATGCAGAAGGAGCCGCTCACATGATGAGAGCGGGGATCAGACCGAAACCGCGAGAATTCGGGGGACTACCAGCCCGTTGAACCCGTCCAGACGACCTGAACGGACACTTCCGGGGATCACTGGGGGATCACGAACCCCCGAGCTATGATGCCCTTATGGCATTCACGCGACAGCTCCCCTCCGGTAAATGGCTCGGCATAGCCAAGGACGGGCGCACCCGTCTCGGATCCAAGACGTTCCCCAAGAAGTCCGACGCACTCGCCTGGGCGCAAAGACTAGAGACCGCCGCAGCAGGAGGTCTCGACGTCAAGGCAGGCAAAGCACGAATCAGCGCACTCCTGCCAATGTGGCTCGAAGAACGCGAGCACACTATGTCAGCGAATACCGTGCGTGCCGATCGACTCATGAGCAAAGCACTCACCCCCGGACTCAAAGCCCGGGCCGTGTCATCGATCAAACGCCGAGATATCGAAACCTGGCTCCAACAACTCCACCGGCGAGGACACTCCCACGGCACCGTAACCCGACACCGGGCATCACTCACCGCATTCTTTACCTGGCTCGTGGACGATAACCGCATCAACGAGAACCCCGCAAAAGGGGCACGGCAACCGGCAAAGGTTGCCGAGCAAGCCGAGATGCATCCATTCACCGAAGCCGAGCTTGACCAGCTCGTCACGACACTAGCCAAGACTGACCAGCGAATCGCGGACATCGTTCTCGTGCTTGGATGGACCGGACTCCGCTGGGGCGAAGCCCGAGCGCTCAAAGTCTCCGACATTCGACGTGGACCCGATAGAACCCTGGCAAACATTCGTGTCCAGCGCTCGCAATCCGAGGGCCGCGAAGTCAAAGGCACTAAAGGACGGTCCGCCCGAACCGTCCCCATCCTCGACATCATCACACCAGCACTTCACAGGCTCACCGACGGGAAGCGCAGCAACGACCTTGCGCTAACCTCCGAGCGCGGAGGACAGCTGTGGCGAGGGCGATTCAAGAAGCAAGCCCGATGGACCGAGCTTGCAGCAGGCCGAAGACCACACGACCTCCGCCACACCGCCGCCTGCCTATGGCTCTCCAAAAGCGTAGACCTCAGTACCGTCCAAGCATGGCTGGGACACTCATCCGCAACCACCACAAACAAGTACCTGCACTACCTCGGCACATCGGCGGACAGCGCCGCCGTTGCGCTCATCAACGCTTCGACCAAGGACCGGCAACCCGAGAACTAGACCAGAGGCCCAACAGAAACCCAACACGCCCACAAGCAAGAAAGTTCAGCAAGAAAGAACCACGCCAGTACTGGGCAAGCGGTGAGTGAGAGGTGTGAACAACAGTCACCCGCGCATGGTGTACCGCAGACATCCTGGTACACTCGATTTCACACAGCACAACAAAGCCCAAAATCAAGGGCTGTCATAACACTACACCCATCCGCCCAGCGGATGCAACCGGCCCAGCAGGGCCGGACAAACGCGGCAGCAACGCTTACCGGGGGAACGAGCCGGACGGCCAGGCCGCGACACATAGGGGACCACGATGACAGTAGAGACTGTCATCTCAGCAGCGGCAACCGATCGCGCCAGAAACCACTAAAGGAGGTGGACACCATGAAGCCGAACCGCACAGGTTCGGCCTGGCACAAGGAACATAGTGAACGAAATCATCCAAGCGGAAGTCATCCGCACCGGCCCCGAATGGGCCAGCATCATCCGCAACGACCTCAGCCGCGCAGTCGAAGGAATCGTCTCGGCAGGACAGCACCTGGCCCAAGCCAAGGCTGAAGTCGGCCACGGCGAATGGGGACCGATGCTCCGAGGCATCGGGATCAGTCAGCAGCACGCCCACAAGCTCATGCAGATTAGTCAGAACGAAGCCATTTCAAATCACTCATGCGTGAGTGATTTGCCCCGAGCTGTGACAGCACTTTATGAACTATCCCGCATCGACCCAGACGAGTTCAAGCAAGGCATGGAGGACGGTGTGATCCACCCCGACATGACCGCTCAGGACGCGAAGAACCTGGGGGCAGGATCAGGCGAGTCATCCGCCTTTGACAAGGCTCGAAAGAACCTCTCCGCGTTCGAGAAGAACGCCACCAGCATTGCCGACCTGGACCAGTGGGACCAGCTCATCAACGAAGCCGACACCACGTTCCGCCGCATCGGAGGCGCAACCTACCTCCGACTCAAGGGGGAACAGTGAAGACGATGACGCAAGCCATGCACGGCGCTCCCAGCACCACCACAGCCCAACGCAACCTATTCGCATTCCACGCCGAACAAGACGAGTGGCGACGAGCACGCCTAGTAGCCTGCTCCGTCGAACAAATGTCATCCAACGGCGTAGTTATCCGGCCATACGGGGACGTCGGGAAAATCATGATCGAACAAGCATCGGAACTCATCGGAGTCCCAACCAAAGCGCTCAGGGACTACCTCCAGAAATGGAACCACGCGGCCATTACGGGCCGCTGCACCTCAAGCGGAGGACTCACGCCGGAAGACGGGCTGACGGCCCGCCTACCAGGAGAAGAAGAACCACAAGAGGAAGAACACTAAGGGCACAAGCAGGCTCCGGCTAAGGCCTCTGCCTGCACCAACAAAAACACCAAACCAAGGGGCGCAGAACCGGTGGGACCACAAGTAATGCCCATCAGCGAGACCCCCGTAAAAATCAGCCAGAGAATAACGCCCCGCGCCTAGAGATGGCGGGGCAGGATGTGAGAGCGAGACTTAGTGGCGAAACCCAATACCAAACCGACCAAGCGGTCAGTAATTAGATCGAAGCCAATCCCCTGCCAAGGCTGGGACAAGGGTGTCGGTAGGTGCGGAGCTGAGACCCCGTACTCGATCACTTACCGGGTTCGCGGCACCAAGATCGCCCACACGTGGCACTTCTGCAAGCGCCACTACGGCAAGCAAATGCGGAAGAAATACGGCACCTGCTCATACCGAGAGCGCCGTGCGGACGGCACGCTCGACAACTGCACATCACTGCGAGCCACCAACACGAAGCCCAGCGCGCGAAAGCTCAAGGGGTTTTGCCGAAAGCATGAATCCGAGTTCTTAAAATCGGCCGGCGTAGCGGGTCAGCGCAGGGCACTCGACAGGTTAACCGAACTGATCACAGCCAAGACAGACACCGGCTGTTGGGTCACCACACCGGGCACTGGCAGCAATAACGGGCGACGCAACATTGGTTGCGGCGGCAAGAACTGGACCACCTACCGGCTCACTTACGTCATGTTCTACGGTGGACACCCCAACGGCATGGAGCTGTCGCACGACTGCGATAACTCCGCCTGCTGCAACCCAATGCACATCACGCCAGTACGGCCACGGCAGAACCGGGACGCAGAGCACGACGGTGCGCTCGCCGTCTTCTGGGCCATGGCAGCCACAATTAAGCGGCCACCGCCGGAGCTGCAAGAGTGGGCGGACTCTCACAGCCTGCCCCTCTACGGCACCGAAACCACGAGGATAGCGGAAGCATTCTTCCCTAGCGAGGAAGAACTGAATGCACGGTACTGGGCAGACCTCGAGGCCGACAAGCAAGAGGACGCCACAGCGCTCGCCTCATAGCCCCGATCACGCGATGACTACTAGATCACCTGAGGAGGTGAACGACATGCAGCCCCGTCCGGGGCGCTCGGCCACCCGGCCGATCATCGCACAGAAATGAACAACCGAAATTGAACATCACAGAAGAACACCCGTCGATGGTGTGGAGCACCCTCGACGAATTATCCATCGGGGACCACTACTGCCTTGGCCCTGCATCACCGACAACATACCTTGTCGTTGACCGCGCGCGAGGACGAGCAGGACGGCTCGAGATTGACGCGGTTCTACTGATTGGTCCCGGGTCTAAGCCGATTAAGCGCACCTACTGGCACCGAGACCAGCAAGTCCTCATCATCGAACCCCAGCACGTAGGCCAACGGCTTGCAGATGCAGCCGTCGCGTTTGCTCAGCCCGATCGCCTCGGCTCAGACAGGATCGAACTCTCCGCGTCCTCGTGGCCCGCATGCCTCGAAGCCGAGATCGAGGGGGCCGCGTGAACATCAACCTCGACACACGAATGCTCCGAGACTACGCCAGCCACCTCGAACGCCGGTTTAACCGTCTCGAAGTCAAGGAACTCAAGGCTCCCGACCGTCGGCGCGAACAGCAGATGGAGCGGTACCTCAACGAGATTGAGGCTGTGCTCAGCCTCATCGACCGTATCGAGAACCCGGGCAACGGCCCCGCGTTCACGTCACGGACCATGCACTAAGAGGCCCAGGAGCGGGCCGTACAGGCCCGAATAGCAGGCCAGGGCAACTATTTTAGCCACCCTGCCACCGTCGGCGCTCTGAGCGCCACGGCACTACCGGACACGAACAGAGAGAACACCTTGAACAACACCATTGGCGCCACCCACGAAGACAACGCACGCCCCGCCCATGACTCCGCCAAGTCGGCACTAACCAAAGCTCATGACGCGCTCACCAAGGAACGCGAAGCCCTCAGCAAGGCACAAGATGCCCTGCAGGTCTTCAACCGCAAACTCGACAGCTCCGACAAGCTGCCGAGGAATGCCGCACACGACGGCGGCGAACTGGAGGCCGCGGTCAGCTTCCACTCCAAGCGAGTAGATCGCGCCGAGCAGGCCGCGACCGAGGCTCAAACACAACTCGACCTGGCCCACCATCTTCTCATTGAGGCCCAGGTGCTCGACCGAGCCGAGGCGGTAGCAGCATTCGACTATGACGAACTGGTCGCAGGCTTCCAGGCCGAGACGAAAGAAATCGTAGACCGCTACATCGGGCGCGTGTACGACATCGAACAAGCCCAGAACGAAGCGATCAGCCTGGGCCGATCCATCGGCCTCGACGATCGTCTAGTCAATCCCGAGAATCGAGCAAGAATCAGCACGAGCAGCGGACGCCCGGTCATTCACCTCGACCACAGCCCGCTCTACCCGGTGTTCCCGTCACAAGGCCTCGACCGACTCCGCGAGTCGATCCGAGACCAGCGAGCCGACGAAGCTCGGGCCGAGGCGATTCGAGAGGACCAGGAGCGCCGGGCAGCAGAAGCCGCCGAACGGCAAGCCCAGCGCGAAGCCGCCGAAGCGGCACGGCTAGCCCAGACTGAACCGTCAGAATTCCGGTACACCGGAAGCGGTGGGCGACCAATGAAGTTCCTGACCGACACACAGGCCACGCCGATGGGCGCGGCTGTCGCGGGGCGCGGCACTGCAAACCACCCCGCCGGAACTAAGCGCCACGGCTGAACGAATAACTAACACCTGAGGATGCCCTCGACCCTTTCCGGGGTCGGGGGCTTTCTTGCATTCACAGGCGGTTCCATCGGCTTCCCCGCTGTTCTGAAAATTTTCTAGAGAGCAAGGGTCAACGAAGCGACCCACCCCCGACTGTCGAGGCC
>NZ_QYCP01000001.1 GCF_025506275.1 Brevibacterium permense | reverse complement strand
GTGGTGAGGGGCTGAGGAGTCGGGCCGGGGTGGGTTGTGCGGGCAGGCCGCAGGTGAGGCCGGGGCGTCGCGGGAGTGACCGGTGGTGCGGCCGCAGTCGCCGCAGAGAATCCGCATGTGACCCTCAGACAGTCCGCGCGTGCGAAATCAATCAGTGACCGGTTGTTATCAATTCGTAACATGAAAGGCCGCTGGGGTGCGTTAGATTAATGACCAATGTGAGTTGTGTCACCGTTTCGTTATAGAAGCATGTGATTCGTTACCAACGACGAATCATGGCGAGGCGTCAGAATCGAGCTTCCCCGCAAGTGCAGCCGTAGAGAGGCCGACACCGGTATGGCCGAGGAGTCATACCGTGGCGGTCGCTTCCGGTGCGCCGTCATGTGCGATTCCTCTGGACACAGACAAAGGAGCGAAAGGAACTCCATGAAGTTGCGCACGAAGAGCTGGCTGGCGGTCACCGCCACGGCCGGACTGGTCCTCGGCGGGGTGAGCCCGGCACTGGCGACGGGCACCGCGGGACCGACTGAACACACCGATATGGGCGTCAACGGCGACGCCGTGATGGAGCATCTGCAGAAGATCTCCGACATCTCCACCTCGCACGCGGACGAAGGATTCCGCGCGCTGGGCACGCCCGGCTACGAAGAAGCTGTGAAATACGTCGAATCCACCCTCGAGGCGACCGGCGCCTTCGACGTGAAGCGTCAGGCCTTCGACGTCGAAAGCCAGGACTTCGGCACCGTCGACGTCAAGGTCGACGGAGAGGCAGTCAAGGTTACGACCGCCGAATATACAGAGGGAACGACGGAGCCGCTGACCGATCTGCCGGTGGTGCTGCCGGTCGATGACGACAACAGCGATTTCGCCGGCGGGCAGCTCGGCTGCCAGGCCAGTGACTTCGATGACAGCGCTGAAGGGGCGCTCGTGCTCGTGTCCCGCGGCGAATGCGCCTTCGGGGACAAGACCAAGGCCGCCACCGAAGCCGGTGCTGCGGCGGTCATCATCTATAACAACGACAAAGCCAATCCCGACGAGGAGCTCAATGCCACTCTCGGCGGTCGCATGGAGGGCAGCGCGCCGACGGTGACGGTCACCTACAACGTCGGCACTGACCTCCTTGAGAAGGTCGAAGCCGCAGGGGCCGAGGCCGGCGCCGAAGCCGGCAGCCAGACTGATGCCGAGGCGGGACTCGGGCAGGGCGCCGAAGACGACGCGGCAGCCGAAGCTGCGGCCCTGACTGCCGACTTCACGCTCGAGACCGAGTTCGTCACCGAGACGACCTGGAACGTCATCGCCGAAACCAAGGCCGGCGACCACGACAACGTCCAGATGTTCGGTGCCCACCTCGACGGTGTCGAAGAAGGCCCCGGAGTCAACGACAACGGCTCGGGATCTGCTGCACTCCTCGCTTCGGCCGAAGCGCTCGCCGAGCAGCCAACCGATGTCGACAATGCCATCCGCTTCGGCTGGTGGGGCGCGGAAGAGGTCGGACTCGTCGGTTCGACGGAGTACGTCGCGAGCCTCGACGATGCCGAGCTGGGCAAGATCAAGTCGTACATGAACTTCGATATGATCGGCTCCGACAACTACATCGTCGGCACGCTCGACTCCGACGGCTCCGATGTGCCGATCCCCGACGGGGTCAACGTCCCCGAAGGCTCGGCCGAACTCGAGAAGGTCTTCACTGACTACTTCGCCGATATCGACCAGCCCAACGTCGGCACCGACTTCTCCGGACGCTCGGACTACCAGGCGTTCATCGACAACGGCATCCCGGCCAGCGGCCTGTTCTCCGGAGCAGACGGCACGAAGACCGCCGAGGAAGCCGAGATGTTCGGCGGCACCGTCGGTGAGAAGCACGACACGAACTACCACCAGCCCACGGACACGATCGACAACGTGAGCAAAGAGTCCATCGACATCTTCGCTCCCGCCATCGGCTTCGCCGTCCACACGCTGGCCTATGACCTCACCGACGCGCCGACGGATCCTCCGACCGATCCGACGACTCCGCCCACGGATCCCACTGATCCGCCCACGGAGACGCCGACCGAGGCTCCTGATGAGCGGACCCTGAGCATCGATCCGAAGACGATCGAGGCACCGGACTTCGTCAGCGAGAAGGGCGTCCAGGTCTCGGCCACCGGCTGCGCCGCCGATTCCACGGCGACGATGACGGTGGCCCCGAACAACGGGAAGATCGAGAAATTCGAACAGACTGCCGAGGTCGGAGCCGACGGCACGGCTCGATTCGGAGTCCGCGGACTCGATGCGTCGATGGTCGACAGCTACATCGGCACCTACGACGTTACGGTCGACTGTGAAGGCGGGGATCCGCTGACCGGGTCCTTCGAGGTCGTCGCCGAGGGTGACGGACCGGGGGCCGGTGACGGCGGCAACGGTGGCGGCGGGGGAGATCTGCCGCGCACCGGTAACGAAGCCCTGCCGCTGGTTCTGTCGGCCGGAGCGCTCATCGTGCTCGGTCTGGCGATGACGCTGGGCTCGCGCCGCCGCCGCAGCTGAGCGGCAGAGCCGCACCTTCGCCGAGGCGGGACATCGTCGAGATCTGATCGTCGATGGGGTGCCGCCTCGGTGAGGCAGCAGGTTCCACGGGTCGGTGACCGTCCAGGTCACCGACCCATTCGGACATTCACCGTTCGGTCGTGTCCGCTCGTGCTCGGTCCGGTGCCGGACCGGAATGAGACTCATGCGCTCAATCGGCGGAGGTCTTCAGCTGACGCCCAACCCGCCAAGGGACAATGGTCTTCTGTGACTCCCAAACGCTTCTTCAAGTTCTTCGCCATCGCAGAGACCGTCACGTGGACGCTGCTCCTTCTGGGCATGTTCCTCAAGTACGTCACGCACACCACCGAGATCGGAGTTCGCATCGGCGGTGGCATCCACGGCTTCATCTTCATCTGCTTCGTCATCGCCGTCATCGGCGTTGGCACTTCCCAGCAGTGGAGCAAGCGCCGCATCGCCACGGGCCTCGGATCGGCGATCATTCCCTACGCCACGATTCCCTTCGAACGCTCGGTGGAGAAGACCGGATCTCTCGAAGGCGACTGGGGTCTGGGCCGCAACGGCCGCACCCCGCAGACCTGGTTCGAGAAGCTCACGTCATGGTGCATCCGCTTCCCATGGCTGGCCATCGGCATCGGCATCCTCTTCGTCATCGTCATCTTCTCGGGTCTGCTCGTGGCGGGCCCGCCCTGGGAATGGGGCAAGTGAACCTGAGCCTTGCCTCGGTGTGGCGGCGAGCGGGCAATCGCCGCACGGCCGACTGTCGGGTGGGCCGGCTCGGCGAAGGTCCGAGCTTTCGTGTGAGACGGCAGGCAGACGAACAGGACGGGTTTCCCCAGCGGAGGAGACCCGTCCTGTCGCGTGTCGGGGCGTTCCAATAGGATGAAGGGGGCCGGCCGGCTATCGGTCGGTCGGCACACCCCACTGCGATGAAAGGCCCACCGATGGACCTGCTCATAGGCGCCGGAGGAATCGGCGTCCTCGTTCTCATCATTCTGGTCGCGCTGTTCGTGATCCTGCGCTCCTACAAGATCGCCTCACCGTCCGAGGCGCTCATCATCACCGGTCGGAACGCCTCGGGCGCGTCGGGAACCGGTCGAATCGTCATCGGGGGCCGCTCGGTCGTCTATCCGATCGTGCAGAAGGCGTTCATCCTCTCGCTGTCCTCGCGGCAGATCTCCGTCGAGATCGACGGCATCTCCATCAACGGCATCGCCCTGCGGCTGCGCGGCGTCGCTCAGGTCAAGGTCGGCGGCACCGAGGACGATGTGCGCAAGGCCGCACAGCGCTTCCTCGACCAGCAGGACCAGATCGACCACTACTCGAAGGAGATCCTCTCCGGCACTCTGCGCGCAGTGGTCGGCACGCTCACCGTCGAGCAGATCATCCAGGATCGCGCTTCCTTCGCCGCGCAGGTGCAAGAAGAGTCCGCGCACTCGATGAACAATCAGGGCCTCATCATCGATACGTTCCAGATCTCTGCGGTCGAGGATGAAGGCAGCTATCTGCGCGACTGGGGTCGTCCGCAGGCCGCCGAGGTGGCGAAGAACGCCGCCATCGCCGAGGCGAACGCCGGCCGTGCTTCGGCCGTCGAGCAGGCGCAGCAGAACGAGGAGACCCAGAAGCAGCAGGCGCTGACCGATCAGGCGATCGCCGAACAGCAGCAGCAGCTGGCGCTGCGCCGGGCCGCGCTGAAGGAAGAGGCCGATCAGCGACAGGCCACGGCAGACAATGCCGGTCCGTTGGCCGCGGCAGCAGAGAAGCAGAAGCTGCTCGAGAAGGACCGGATCGTGGCGAAGGAGGCCGCGGAGCTGCGTGCCGAACAGCTCGACGCCGAGGTGCGCCGACCGGCGGACGCCGAACGCTATCGGCAGCAGGCCGCGGCCGATGCCCGTGCCTATGAGATCGAGGCGCAGGGCCGGGCCGAGGCCGCCGCCGAGCTCCACCGTAGGTCGAAGGACGCCGAGGCGATCCGCCTCGAGGGTGAAGCCGAGGCCGATGCGATTCGTGCCCGCGGTGAGGCCGAAGCCGAGGCGCTGCGTGCACAGGCCGAGGCCTACAAGCAGTTCAACGATGCGGCCGTGCTGTCGAAGGTGCTCGAGGTGCTGCCCACTGTCGCCGGGGAGCTGGTGGCGCCGTATGCAAACATCAAGGATCTCTCCATCGTGTCCACCGATGGCGAGTCGAAGCTCGCGAACTCCGTGTCGAACAACCTCTCGCAGGTCCTCGAAGTCGTGCGCGGAACGACCGGTGTCGACCTCACCGACCTCGTGGCCAAGGCAAAGGGCTCCGGCGGAGCCGGCTCGAGTAGTGATGGTTCGGGCGAGCCCGGTGGAGACGGCGGGGCCGGTGGTTCTGGCGGGACTGCTCCCGTCGGTTCATCTGGGGCGGACCGCGCCTCGGACGAGATCGTCGACGGGGTCGTCGCGGACGACGCGGCTGCCGGTCCGCGATCGACAGGCACGGGATTCGACCCGAAGGCTTTCCTCGATGACAGCGGCGTCGATCTGGACCGGATCGGTGACGAGGTGAAGAAGGCCACCGGCTTCGATGTGCAGGCCTATATCGACGAGGCGAAGCGCCGCCTCGACGAGAGCGGTACAGGCGCCTCCGGAGCGGATGCGGCAGGCATCCCCGACAGCAGCGAGCCCGGCGACGAACAGGACGACGACGGCAAGGGCACCCAGAGCTGACAGCCGCCCCGGGTGCCGGGGCGCCTAGATTACGCGGGCAGCGGCCGCCGAGGACATCCTCGGCGGCCGCTTCTTCCGTCGATTACGCCGAGGTGCCGACCGGCCGGGCGGTGAAGTGCCCTGCGGGTGGGGTCTGGTGTGCTCCGATTCTGCATCGAGGCTGATTAGATGCATAAATAAATGTGCATATGTTAATGTGTTGAGTCGAGGAGGTATCTATGGCTCACGATCATGCGCATGGTTCAGGTTCGCGGCGGCAGCTGCGGATCGTCTTCGGCATCGTCGCGACGATCTTCGTGTTTCAGCTCATCGGCTCGGTGGTCACGGGCAGTCTCGCGCTGCTCATCGACACCGGCCACAACGCCGTCGATCTCATCGGCATCGGCATCGCGCTCTTCGCAGCGAGTTTGGTCAGCAGACCGACGGGCGGACAGAAGACCTGGGGGTTCCGTCGGGCGGAAGTGCTCGCGGCCGGTGCCCAGGCGACCCTGCTGCTGGGGCTCGGCGTCTACAGCCTCATCGAAGGCGTCCGGAGATTCTTCGTCCCGCCGGAGGTGCCAGGCCCGGGCCTGCTGCTCTTCGGTGCCATCGGCCTCGTGGGCAACCTCGTCTCCATCGTCATCCTCAGCTCATCGAAGGAAGACTCCCTCAACCTCAAGGCCGCCTTCCTCGAAGTCATCGCCGATGCACTCGGCTCGGTCGCCGTGATCTTCGCCGCTCTGGCGATCTGGCTCTTCGGTTGGGAGCGCGCCGATGCGGTGGCCGCCCTGATCATTGCGGCGCTCATCGTTCCCAGAGCGTTCGGCATCCTGCGCGAGACCGGATCGATCCTGCTTGAAGAGGCACCGAAGGAGCTCGACCTCGACAAGGTCCGCGAGCATCTCGAGGCGGTCGAGCATGTGCAGGAAGTCCATGACCTCCACATCACCCGCATCGACTCGAACCTGCCGGTACTCACCGCTCATGTCGTTCTCGCCGATGAATGCTTCTATGACGGGCATGCGCCGCGCATCCTCAAGGCTCTGCAGGAATGCCTGACGGAGCACCACAGGATCGCGATCGAACACTCGACATTCCAGTTCGACCGGACGAAAGACGCCGCTGAGGAGACTCACACCCACGACTGAGGCGGCCCACCCTGCCGGTCGGTGTCCGATCAGGGGAGGGCCGCCTCGGCGGGATTCGGGTCTCTGCCGGGCGCTGTTCAGACGGCTGCGAGATCCTCGGCGTGGATGGCTTCGAGTTGAGCGACGATCGCTTCGGTCATCTCGACGGTATTCGACTCGCCGCCCAAGTCTCGTGGCAGGATCCCGGCTCCGGTGGCCTTCTCGATGGCCCGGCGGACGCGGTCGGCCTCTGCTGTCAGTCCGAACTGGTCGAGCATGAGTGCGGCCGACGAGATCGCTCCGATCGGGTTCGAGATCCCCTGCCCTGCGATGTCCGGGGCGGAGCCGTGCACAGGTTCGAACATCGAGGGGAAGCGTCGCTCGGGGTTGAGGTTCGCGCTCGCGGCCAGGCCGAGGCTGCCGGCCAACGCCGAGCCGAGATCCGAGAGGATGTCCGCGTGCAGGTTGGATGCGACGACAACGGAGAGCTGCTCCGGGTGCAGGACGAATTTCGCGCTCATCGCGTCGACGAGGACGCTTTCGGTCTCGACATCGGGGTAGTCCTGGGCGACACGGACGAACACTTCGTCCCACAGCACCATTCCGTACTGCTGAGCGTTCGACTTCGTCACGCTGGACACCTTCTTCACGTCCCGAGTGCGCGCAATATCGAAAGCGAAGCGGATGATCCGTTCGCATCCCTTCTCCGTGTGCAGGCTGGTCTGCAGTGCCACCTCGTTGCCGGGGCCGCGTCCGCTGAGGTTGCGGCCGCCCATCCCGGCGTACTCGCCTTCGCTGTTCTCCCGGACGACGATCCAGTCGAGCTCGGTGTCATCGGCCTTCCGCAGCGGGGACTCGACGCCGGGCAGGAAGGTGACGGGGCGGATGTTTGCCCACTGGTCGAAGGGCTGCGTGATCGCCAGACGCAGCCCCCACAGGCTGGTGTGATCAGGGACGTCGGCCGAACCGACAGCGCCGAAGTAGATGGCGTCGTGCTTCTCGAGTTCCTCGAGTCCGCCTTCGGGGATGTAGCAGCCGTTCTTCAGGTAGTACTCCGAGCTCCAGGGATACTCGGTGACCTCGAACTCGACCGTCCCTTCGGACTGTTTGGCGATGGTGTCGAGCACGCGCAGTCCGGCGGCGACGACCTCGCCGCCGATGCCGTCACCGGGGATGGAGGCGATCGAGAAGGTCTGTGGTTCCGTCATGATTCTTTCGTCCTTGGTCGAAGGGAGTGGAGAGCTCGTGGCGCCTGCAGCGCCCGGGAGTATCGCTCTGACTCCATTGAGCACTCGATCCGTTGATAAGTCCAAGATCGGATTGTGATGATTCAGATAGGTGGTGCCTATAGTTGAAGATCGATCGCCAGCTGCAGCAGTCGAGCTGCCGCGGGCGTCAGACCTTCTTGACGTGCGATGGCCGAGACATGCAGAGACGGTGCGCCGGAGATCGGGGCCAGGCGCACCTGCCCCTCGGCGGCAAAGCTCTGCCAGGACGCGGGCAGCACCGCTTGGCCGATGCCGGCCCTGACGAGGGGGAGGATCGAATTGCGGTGTGTCACCTCGGCGACGATGTCGATGTCGATGCCGCGCCCGATGAGTTCGTCGACGTACGCGCGCATGAGTGAGCCCCTGTGGGAGACGATGAGTCGTGTGCCGGCGAGGGATTCCGGGGTGAACGCCTCGGCCTCGAATGATGCGGAAAGAGACGGGCCGGTGGCGAGCATGAGGGGCTGGTCTGCCAACGGGACGACCTGAAGGTCGCTGACCAGCAGAGGGCCGCGTCCGCCGAGGAAACCGATCTCGGCGCGACCGTAGCGAACGGCTTCGACCGTCTCGTCGACGGTGAAGGTGCCGTTGAGATCGAACGAGACCTGTGGGTGTTCACGCGTGAACGTCGACAGCAGAGACGTGAGCGGTTCGATGCTCGGGGTGGGCATCGCCGCGATCTGGATCCGACCCGACCGCAGTCCGCGCAGGCCTCGCACGTGCGCTTCCGCCGTCTCGAGGTCGCGGATGACGAGCCTGGCCGGTCCCTCGAGTTCTCTGCCCGCTTCGCTGAGCGTGATGCGACGTCCGACTCGGTGGAAGAGTGTCACACCGAGCTCCCGTTCGAGCCCTTTGATCGTCTGTGACAGGGAGGGCTGCGCGACGAGGAGCGACTCCGCAGCTTTCGTGAAGCTGCCGGTGTCGACGACGGCGAGGAAATGGCGGATCTGACGGATATCCATAGGTCAAGACTATCGATTGCATCGAAAAATAGCCTTGGACTATTCGAGCCCGGTCCGTCAGGCTGAAACGACGGCGATGAAAGGACCAATGACGGTGAGTACTTCGCAGAAATACGGCAGCAACGGTTCGTCAGGGCTGATGACCGATGTGCGTGAGGCCCTCCTGGGCGGCAAGACATTCCGAAGTCTGAGCGAGCAGAAGCTCTCTCCGCGGGAGGAGAAGTTCGAACGGGCTCGGATGACTTCGGGTTTCATCCTTGCTCCGCTTGTGACGATCGTCTTCGCAATCATCCCGATGGGGCTGAGCTATCAGCAGCACATGCTGGCGGCGATCCTCCTCGGCGTCATCGTCCTCTGGATCACAGAACCGGTGCCGATCCCCATCGGCGGTCTCATCGGTGTCGGCGCAGTCGTCGTCCTCGGGATCGTGCCGGCCGCAGATGCGGTCGGGCCTTTCGGGTCTTCGACGATCTTCACCTTCATCGGTGCGTTCATCCTCGCCCAAGCGATGCTCCACCACGGAATCGCCCAAAGGCTGGCATTGACCGTTCTCGCACTGCCCGGTGTCGGGAAGTCGGTCTACCGTGTGATCCTCGCCTTCGGCCTCATCACCTGTGTGCTCTCCGCCTTCGTGTCGAACACGGCGACTGTGGCGATGCTCATGCCCACGGCGTTGGGCATCCTCGCTGTGATTGCCGAGCTCATGCAGGAGCGCGGCATCGTGAAGAAGGACTTCGACCCGTTGCGGCTCCGGGTTGGTGCGGCACTGCTGCTCATGCTGGCCTACGGTGCGAGCGTCGGCGGGCTGCTCACTCCCGTCGGTTCACCTCCGAACCTCATCGGGCGCGGACTCATCGAGGAGGCGACGGGGACGAAGATCTCCTTCGGCCAGTGGATGGCTGTGGCCCTGCCGATCTGCGTGGCGATGTTCATCATCCTCGCCGTCGTGCTGTTCCTGCTCAACAAGCCGGAGATCCGGAAGATCGAAGGCGTCGAAGAGTATGTGAAGAAGGAGCTCGCCGACCTCGGTCCCGTGTCCCGTGCGGAGAAGAACACCCTCTTCGCTTTCGGAGTCACCGTGGTGCTGTGGCTGCTGCCGGCATTCAGTGCCCTGTTCACAGGCACCGATTCGGCGATCTACGAGTTCCTCGACTCCCGCCTCGACGAAGGGATCGTCGCCGTCATCGGCGCCTCGCTGCTCTTCATCCTCCCCGTCGACTGGAAGCGTCGCGAGCCCACGCTGACCTGGACCCAGGCGGCGAAGATCGACTGGGGCACGATCATCCTCTTCGGCTGCGGCATCATCTTCGGAGCCCTGCTGGCCGACACAGGTCTGGCCGAGACGATCGGCACCGGGTTCGCCGACGGCCTGGGCGTGAAGAGTCTGCTCGCCATCACCGCAGTGTCCGTTGTGCTGGCGATCCTCATCTCGGAGACGACGTCGAACACCGCGGCGGCGGCCGTGATCGTGCCGATCGTCATCCCGCTGTGCCAGGCGGCGGGCATTGATCCGTTCGTACCGGCGATGGCCGCGACCTTCGCAGCGTCGTTCGGTTTTATGCTCCCGGTCTCGACGCCGCAGAACGCGATCGTCTACGGCACCGGAGCCGTGCCGATCACGAAGATGATCCGCACCGGCTTCTCCTTCGACATCGCCGGAGCCATCCTCATCGTGGCACTGGTGCCGTTGATGATCGGGGTCATCGGTCTCGGACAGTAAGCCGCTTCTGCGGGATTCTGCTGTGAAGGCGGCCCAGCCTTCCGGTCGGTGACCGGTGAGGGGAGGGCCGCCTCGGCGATCTTTGTCCTACTGTCCGGGCAGGATCTCCTCTGATTCGGTGCGGAAGCGTTCTAGCTTGGCAGGGTCGATGGAGACGCCGAAGCCGATGCCGGTGGGCACGTCGACCTTGCCGTCGTACATGACGATCTCCTCGGTGATGTCCTCGTGGAAGAACCGATTCGAGCCGGAGATATCGCCGGGCAGGGTGAAGCCCGGCAGTGAGGCCAGCGCCGCATTCGCCGCCCGTCCCAGGCCGGTTTCGACCATTCCGCCGTGCCAGACGGCGACGCCGTGGGCGGCAGCGAGATCGTGGATCTTCTTCGCCTCGATGAACCCGCCGACCCGTCCGGGCTTGATGTTGATCACCGAGGTGGCGCCCAACATGATCGCGTCCGCGGCAGCCTCGGCGGAGACGATCGACTCATCGAGGCACATCGGGGTGTCCATGAGCTTGGCGAGCTCGGCGTGCTGGCGGATATCGGCTTCGCCGAGAGGCTGCTCGATGAGCAGGAGACCATAGTCGTCGAGGCGACGCAGGTGCGCGGCATCGACGAGGGTGTAGGCGGCGTTGGCATCGACTTGGAAGCCGAAATCGTCGCCGAAGGCCTTGCGCACCGCGGCCACCGGGGCGATGTCCTTGCCGGGTTTGATCTTCAGCTTGATCCGGGCGTATCCCTCTTCGAGGTAGCCGCCGATGACCTTGACGGTCTCCTCGACGGAATCCTGGATGCCCACGGACACTCCAGAAGGCACGGAGTCGACGACTCCGCCGAGGTAGTCCTTGAACGACTGGCTGTTGAGCTTGAGCTGAGCCTCGATGACGGCCATCTCCAGAGCCGACTTCGCCATCGGGTGGCCGATGACATGGCGCAGGTGCCAGCCGACGGTCTCCGCAGTGAGATTTTCGACGTCGAAGAGCAGCGGTGCCAACCAGCGGCGAGTGACGTCGATGCCGGCGGCCACATACTCGGAGGAGTAGAGCGGAGAGATCATCGCCACGGACTCTCCCCACCCGGTGATCTCACCCTGCGGGGTGTCGAAGACAGCCTCGACGAGGTAGCAGTCCTTCTCCGTCTCCCGCATGAACGAGGTCTCGAACGGGGTGACGAGAGGAATCGAGACTTGGTGGAGGGTGACTGACTTCAGCTTCATATGCCGGGCTCCTGCTTCGCAACGGGGCGGATGGGTCTTGGCTTCCACCTTATGCCAGTGGTCTGCGAAGAGGCGGCGAGTATCGCGAATCAGGTCCGGAAGAACCCTGGAGCGGCGGTCCGGCGATTGATAGTGTGAACAAAAGTCTTCCTGTCAGCAAGGGGGCCGCCGTCGTGAACGATCACCTGCGCACTTTCACCGCGCGCAGACAGTCCTGGTTCGGCCTCAAACTGCCGGTCAAGACCGCGCTCGCACAACCGGTCCTCCACCCGCTGCTGCGAACGTTAGCGCCCCGGATCAGAGGGCTGAAGATCGGTCGTCTCCCCGCCCCCATCGAACTCACCGAAATCCGCGGGCGAGCGGGCGGAGCGGACTTCATCCTCGTCGAGCCCTTCCGCTGCGAGATCGCCAAGGAGTTCTACTGGGGAAGGGGCAGACGCACCGAACCCGAAGACGCGTTCGCCCTCGAGCTCATGGTCGCGCTCAGCGCCGATGCCGATGTCTTCCTCGACATCGGCGCCTACACCGGGGTCTTCACCATGGCCGTCCTCGCAGCGAACGAGAATGTGCGCGCCCACGTCTTCGAGATCATCCCCGCAGTCGTCGCAGGTGTGGAGAAGAACGTCGAACGCAACGGCTTCAACAGCCGCGTGACCGTCCACCCGACCGGAGTAGGCAGCCCCGACACCTGGATGAAGGTGCCCATCGGGGACGGAGGATCGGCGCTGCCGTCGTTCTACTCTTCCGATATGCACTTCGACTCCGACGCCGAGGTGCGCTTCACTTCCCTCGACGCGCTCCTGCCCGAGGTGCTGGCCGAGGCGTCGGACCGAGATCCGCAGTTGCACGCCGGGGAAAGCGTTCCCGACGTTTCAGGTCGGGGCGAGGCACCGCGTGTGACGGTGAAGATCGACGTCGAAGGCGGTGAGAACGACGTCTTCGCTCACGGGCAGGACTTCCTCGCCGAGCTGCACCCGGACATCCTCTGCGAAGTCCTCGATGACCGCGCGAAACCGCGGGAGCTCATGGGCCACCTCGGCGAGCATGGCTACCGCTGCTACCTCGTCGGCGAAGATCGACTGTACGCGCGGACGACGATTCGGCCGGATCCGCGGCTGCGAGACTGGCTGCTCACGCTGAAATCACCGGATCAGATGCGTGCGGCCGGCTACCCGGTCGACTGAAGCCATGCAGCCGACAGTTAACTGTGCGCAGATTACACATTTTCAGCTCGAATCTGGCAATATGCGCACACTTGACTGCGCAGGGAGGGCCCGGTGCACTGGCGGCGTCTGAGAACTACGGCAGCAGCTCGCCGCTCCGCTTCAGCCCTGCAGCTGATCGGCGATGAGAGCAGCCAGCAGAGCGGTGCGCGGAGCGATCTTGTCGACGACGGCGTGTTCGTGTTCGGCGTGCGCCCCATCGCCGACGGCCCCCAAACCGTCGAGGGTGGCGATGCCGTCACCGGCGGTGAAGTTCCCGTCCGAGGCGCCGCCCACGGACACTCCTTGCGGCGCGGGCAGTCCGAGTTCGCCGGCGAGGGTCGTCGCCCGCTCGAAGAGCGCAGTCGACTGCTCCCGTTCGAACGGAGGCCGGTTGATCCCGCCGAGCACCTCCGTTGTCGAGCCCTTCACCTGCGGCTTCGCAGCCAACTCACGGATCTGCGCATCCACGCGTTCGAGCTCAGCCGCAGTCCGGGCGCGCACATCGATGTCCACCCGCGCCTCGGCCGGCACTGTGTTCGACGTGGTCCCCGCGCTGATCACGGTCGGCACCACAGTCGTCCCGGCCGCGGTGTCGGCCAGGTCAGCCACCAACGGCAGGGTCAGGGCCAGGGCCATTCCCGCATTGATGCCCTTCTCCGGTTCGAGGCCCGCGTGCGAGGCCCTGCCGGTGAACTTCAGCACGTAGTTGCTCGTGCCCTTCCGCTCGAGTTTGAGCGCCCCGCCCGCGCTCGCCTCCATGACGAACACGGCCTTCGCCTCGGCCGCCTCGGCGCGGATGAGGTCCGACGAGGACACGGAGCCGATCTCCTCATCACCGGTGACGAGGATCGACAGACCGTCCAGCCCGCCCTCGCCGAGGTGGTCGGCCACCATCGCGGTCGCGTGCACGCTCATGATCGCCCCGGTGAGCATGTCGAAGCTGCCGGGACCGCGGAGGATGCCGTCCTCGGTGGAGAACGGGATGCGTGCGAGGGTGCCGTGCGGCCACACCGTGTCCTGGTGGTTGAGCAGGACGACGCGGGCCGGCCCGGTGCCGAAGCGCAGACGCAGGTGGGCGGTGCCGTCGACCTCGAGCAGTTCCGCCTCGGCGCCGAGGCGGTCCCCCAGGAGCGCGGCGAAGTCCCGTGCTCCTGCGGCCACGGCCGCCTTGTCATGTGAGGGGGTCTCGATGGAGACGACCCGTTCGATGTCGGCGAGCATGTCGGGCAGGCGTCGGTTCGCCTGTTCGACGAAGTCAGCGGACTGGGGCGCAGATGATGTGGTCGAAGTCATAAGGCGAGTCTACGGAAGGCCGGTTGCCGACAACGCAGGTGTCCGAATGGTGCCTGTGGACGGCGGCCGCGCACAAACCCTGCTGTCTGTGGTTTGCTAGTCCTATGGGTGAGGCAGTCAGCTCGAAGCGGTACACGCCGGAGGAACGCACACTGTATCGGGAGAAGCTCGCGGAGAATCTCGAGCTCTTCGATACCTACCTTCGTCATGCGGATTTCAAATCGGCGGGCACGATCGGGCTCGAACTCGAGCTCAACCTCGTCGGCGAGGGCAATCAGCCGAGCCTGCGCAACCAGGAGGTGCTCGATCGCCTCGATGACGAATACCAGTCCGAGATCGGCGGTTTCAACCTCGAACTCAACCACCCGGTGCTCCAGGTGGCCGGGCGGGGGCTGAAGACCCTGGAGGCCGGTGTCGCCCATCGCTTGGAGAAAGCGCAGAAGGCCGCCGAGGAGCACGGACTCAAGGTGGTGTCGATCGGCACCCTGCCGACCCTGACCACCGAATTCCTCACCGACGAGAAGTGGATGACCGAGGAGAACCGCTACGAGGCGCTGAGCAACTCGGTCATCGACGCCCGCGGCGAGTACGTCCGCATCGAACTCGGCCGTGAAGAGCGGTACAAGGCGGAGTTCGCCGATATCGCTCCGGAATCCTCCTGCACGTCGATGCAGCTGCACCTGCAGGTGGCGCCGAACCGGTTTGCCGACGCGTGGAACGCCTCGCAGGCGATCGCCGGGGCGCAGGTGGCGATGGCAGCGAACTCACCGCTGTTCGTCGGCCGCAAGCTGTGGCACGAATCCCGGATCCCGATCTTCGCGCAGTCCATCGACACCCGCACACCCGAACTCGTCAACCAGGGCGTGCGTCCCCGCGTATGGTTCGGCGAACGGTGGATCACCAGCGTCTTCGACCTCTTCGAGGAGAACGTCCGCTACTTCCCGCCGCTGCTGCCCGAGATCAAGGACTTCGTCGAATTCCGTGCCGCCGATGCCCCGAAGCTCTTCGAACTCAATCTCCACAACGGCACGGTGTGGCGTTGGAACCGTCCCATCTACAACTCCGGCGACGGCGGCGCGCACATCCGTGTCGAGAACCGCCTGCTCCCGGCCGGTCCAACACCTGTCGACATGGTCGCAGACGCCGCCTTCTACTACGGTCTGGCCGAGTTCCTCGTCGGGGAGAACCGTCCCGTGTGGTCGCGGATGTCGTTCGCCGAGGCGGAGGAGAACTTCAACGCCTGCGCCAAAGACGGGATCGAGGCCCGGGTGACCTGGCCGAAGATCGGACGCATCGGCGTGGCCGACCTCGTCACCGATGTGCTCGCACCGCAGGCCAGGCGCGGACTCTCGCGACTGAACATCGACAAGGACGTCATCGACGAATATATGTCGATCATCGAAGGCCGTGCGGAGAGCCGCGTCAACGGTGCGACCTGGCAGCTGAAGGCCCTCGAGAGCCTCACACCCGGCAGCCGCCAGGACTCACCCGAACGCGCCGAGGGCATCACGGCGATGATGGACGCCTACCTCGCGAACCAGGCGACAGGGAAGCCCATACACACCTGGGAGATCCCCACCCGCTGATGGTCGTTCGTCGCCAAATGCAGGTCGCTATCGGATACTCAGCGCCAAATGCAGGTCGCTATCGGATACTTCGCGACGCAGAAAGTATCCGATAGCGACCTATTCTCGGGCTCAGGCGACGAGCCTCAGAGACGCTCGATCTCGACGAAGACGACGTCGGCGCTGCCTCCGGGGTTCGAGACCTCGTGCTCGGACCCTGCCGGACGCGTGTAGGAGACTCCGGCCTCGAGGTCGGCGCGGATCTCTGTGCCGTCCGAATTGCGCACAAGCATCGTGTCCGTGACCATCGGCACGACGACGTATTCGTACTCGTGCTTGTGCATCGGGATGACGCCGTCGGGGCGGATCGTCCACTTCGTCACCCGGAACACTCCATTGTCGAGCTGGACCTCGCCGGTCGAACCGGTGTCTGCTGCACTGTCTGCGGTCATGGTGATCTCCTTCGATGCGCGAGCGGCTTGCGGTAGAGCCGGGACGGACCTGACCCACTCACTGTATCGCCCTGAGCGGGCTCGACCTGAACCGATCCACCCGGGCTAGCATGAGTGGTATGCGATACCCACTTGCTGACATCGACAACGTCGACGATGACATCCGCGCCCAGATCCTCGAGGTCGCCGAGAAGTCGGGCTTCGTGCCCAACGTCTTCCTCGCCCTGGCCCGCCGACCGGACGAATTCCGCGCCTTCTTCGCCTACTATGACGCGCTCATGGAGAAGGAGACGGGGAACCTGACCAAGGCCGATCGGGAGATGATCGTCGTGGTCACCTCGGCGATCAATCACTGCCTCTACTGCGTCGTCGCGCACGGAGCGATGCTGCGGATCTTCCAGAAAGACGCGCTCATCGCCGATGTCATCGCCACGAACTACCGCCAGGCTGATATCAGCCCACGTCAGATGGCTATGCTCGACTTCGCCGTCAAGATCTGCGAAGAACCGTGGGCCGTAGGAGACGCCGACCACCAGAGGCTTGCCGACCACGGTTTCGACGCCGAAGACGCCTGGGACATCGCCGCGATCACCGGCTTCTTCGGCCTGTCCAACCGCATGGCCCACATCTCCGGAATGCTCCCGAACCCGGAGTTCTACACCCTCGGCCGCCTCCCGCGTGAGAAGAAGTGAACCGATGACCTCATCCACCCCCGCCGAGGCGGACCCCGCCATCCGTGCCTCCGCCGTTTCCGGTCCGGCCGCCTCCGCCAAAACCATCCCGGCCGCCTCCGCCCGATCCGCGCTCGTCAAACCGTTCGCCGCGATGGGCATCGTCGCCACCGTCGGGCAGATGCAGCGCGCTGGTCGTGACACCATCGCCATGTGCCTGGGCGAACCGACCCAGGGCGCGCCCGGTCCCGTGCTCGCCCGTGCCGCCGAGGTCATGAGCGACGGCACTGGACTCGGATACTCGCCGATCTTCGGCATCCCCGAACTGCGCGAAGCCATCGCCTCCCACTACCGCGATTGGTACGGACTCGACATCGCACCCGACCGCATCGCCGTGACGACCGGATCCTCCGGCGCGTTTCAGACGACGTTCCTCACCTGCTTCGACGTCGGTGATCGGGTGGCTCTGGCCCGACCCGGTTACGGGGCGTACAAGAACATCCTCTCCGCACTCGGCTGCGAGGTCGTCGAACTCGACTGCGGTGCCGATGAAGGGTTCCAGCCCACCGCCGACCTCTTGGCCGCCGCCCATGCGAAGGCCCCGCTCAAGGGGCTCATGCTCGCCTCACCCGCGAACCCTACCGGCACGATGATCGGCCCCGAGGCGCTCGGCCGGATCGTCGACTGGTGCCGGGCCAACGGGGTGCAGGTGATCTCCGATGAGATCTACCACGGCATCAGCTATATAGGCACCCGCGGCGAGTGCGCACTCGCCCACGATGACACTGCGATCGTCATCTCCTCGTTCTCCAAATACTGGGGCATGACCGGGTGGCGACTCGGCTGGGCGATCCTGCCCGAAGCACTCGTCGCCCCGGCCCAGAACGTCACCGGCAACCTCTCCCTGTGCGCCCCGGTCCCGGCGCAGTACGCGGCGGTCGCAGCCTTTGCAGACGAGTCCTATGCCGAATGCGAGGCCGCTGTGGCCTCGTTCGCCGGTGCACGCGAACATGTTCTGCGCGCCCGCGCGGACCTCGGCTTCGGCGAGATGGCCCCACCCGACGGCGCCTTCTACATGTACGCCGGAGTCGACGACATCCTCGACCGCGCGGGAATTGCCACCGCTGGGCAGTGGTGCGCGCAGGTGCTCGAGGCCACCGGTGTCGCGCTCGCACCAGGTGATGATTTCGACTCAGTCGACGGCTCCCGTTCGGTGCGCCTGTCGCTGGCCGTCGGAGCGGACCGCACGGCCGAAGCCATCGACCGCATCCTCGACTTCATGGGATGAGCCCTGAACATCGTGGGATGAGCCCTGTGGAGGGGATCCGATGAGCGCCGAGGATGAGCGGGCGGGCGGGCCGCCTCCGACGCCGAAGGCCCTGCCGGTGCTCGGCATCATCCTGGCCGCAGTCCTGCTCGGATCGGCCGGTCTGTTCGTCATCCTCGCCGAGGCGACCGCCCCCACCGCCGCCTTTCTGCGGTGTTGGATAGCGGTCATTGTGCTCGCCCCGTTGGCGTGGCTCGAGCTGCGCAGGTACGGTCGTTTCCCGCCGAAGGCGATCCTCATCGCCGCGGTCTCCGGAACGGCGCTCGGAATCGACTATGTGCTGTGGGCGCAGAGCGTGCTCGATGCCGGTCTGGGCGTGTCCACGATCCTCATCAGTGTTCAAGTGATCGTGTTCCCGGCGCTGGTGTGGGCGTTCGGCGGTTCAAGGCCGGGATGGCTGTTCATCGGCTGCGTGCCGATCATGATCATCGGCATGCTGCTGACCGGGGGAGTGTTCGGCGCCGACGAGACGGCAGCGAATCCGACGCGGGGAGCGATCTTCGGGGTCCTGTCCGGTGTGCTCTACGGCGTCTACATCTTCGGCATCCACCACAGCCGGAAGGTCGCCGGAGACTTCGTCGTCGCCCCTGTCCAGGTGGGCACGATCGCCGCCGGGGTGATGACCGCGGTTGCCGGGCTGACCCTCGGCGGACTCGACTTCGACCTCGGCTGGGCCGGTTGGGGCTGGATGATCGCCCTGGCCGTATGCGGGCAGGCGCTGTCGTGGGTGCTGCTGAGCATCTCCAGCCCGCTGGTGCCGGTGCCGATGACCGCGGCGCTCATGCTGCTCCAACCGCTGTCCGCAGTGGTGCTCGGATCCCTCGTCGCCGGGGAGCGGCTGCAGGCGGGACAGTGGATCGGTGCCGTCCTGGTGGCCCTCATCGTCTGGGTCGTCGGTGGAGGACCCGAGGCCCTGACACGTCGGCGACGTCGGTAGGGGGGCTGCCTCGGCGAAGGAAACGCTGCTGTGGGCTGGGAACGGTGGGCCGCCTCGGCGAAGGAAACGCTGCTGTGGGCTGGGAACGGTGGGCCGCCTCGGCGAGAGATTCGCTGCGGAAGCAGCGCCCCAAGCGGAACTCAGTGTTCGTGGGCCTCGATCGTGTGGGCGATGGCGTCGACGATGATGTGGGCGACGTGGTCGTCCTTGAGCGAATAGTAGGCTTCGCGGCCGATCCGATTGACTCCGACGAGGTGGAGTCCGCGGAGGAACTTCAGGTGCTGGGACACCAGCGGCTGGGACAGTCCGGTCGCCTCGACGATGTGCGTGACCGTGGCCTCGCCGTGGGTGAGGACGAGCAGCATCTTCAGCCTGGAGGGTGTGGCGAGTGCCTTGAAGAGGTCGGCGGTCTCGGTGATGGCTTCGAGATGGTCCTCGGGGTTGAGCAGGAGCTGCTCGACGTCGTCATTGAGGGGGACGGAATCGGGAATGGAAGCCATGAGTGCAGATTACCGGACAACCGGCGTGGTCATGCGATATCCGGCACCGTGGGGTGGCCGTGGCTGTCGCAGGGTTCGGGCGGTCGGGGCTGTCAGCGCTTCAGTCGAGGGCTTCGACGTCGGCCTGCGATCCGAGGAGGTCGTCGGCCAAGGTTTCCCACTGCCCGTAGGCGTCGGGAAGTGCCGACCGCTGCACGGACTGCGCCGCTTCGGTCGGTGACATCGAATCCCAGCCGTCGATCTGATTGAGACCGGGGTTCTCGACCTCGGGGTTGATCCCATAGAACGCCTTGGACGCGTAGATCGGATCGGTGAGCTGATGGGGCTCCCCCCAGCCCTGTGAAGGACGCTGCTGGAACAGGCCGACCGAATCACGGTCGCCGGAATCCAGATTGCGCAGCGAGGACTCCTGCAGTGCCGTCATGAGGGCGATCCGGATCGCATGGTCGTCGAAGTTGCCGCCTCGTCCGACGCCGATGATGAGCCGAGCATTGTCGATCTGCTGTTCGCTGAGCTGGTTGACCGAAGCCATCTGCATCTGCCTGATCTTCGTGGACCCGAAAGAAATGGGGGAATTGAGGATGACGACGGCGCCCACGACCAGTGCCACCACTGCTGCCCCGAGCCCGATGAGGGCACCGGTGAGCACGGACCGGCGGCCCTTGCGAGATGATGTCAGACGAGGCATGAATATAACGATAATGCAACAAACTTAAGAGTGCATGGGGCAACGCCGAGGTTTTTATCACAGGAAGGTCACGGCCGAGTGGCGGTGAGGGGGCGAGCGGAGCCGAGTGCGGACCGGTTTCGAATAACCCCGCACAGCTTAGGCTTGAACCATGGTGAGAATCGTTCGGCGCAACAACCGCCCACCTCTGATGACCTGCCTCATTGTGGTCTTCTCCTTCGTCGCTGTCGGCATCCTGACCGTTGCAGGCATCCTCGTCGCCGTCATCTTTCTGTCCTCGGAATCGTCGTCGACGGGTTCATCGCCGACCTCGGACTCCTCGTCGGTCGGTTCCTCACCCTCCGATTCCGACTCGGACGGCGGCCCCGGTCCGAGCACCACTGCCCCGGTGTCCGGAGGCTGGACGAACGGAGGCTGACTCTTCGGCAGCGGCTGAGTCCCTGGTAGGACGGGCGAGGAGCATCGTCGGCACCCGTCCAGATCACCGATCCGGATCAGCCTCGGTGATCCTGCGGGGCCACCGGCTGGCGGAGGACCGTGCGCAGCTTCTCCGGCGCGGTCCGGCGAACATCGCTGAGGTAGATCTCGTGATGCTTGCCCGCCATCGTCATCCCTAACTCGGGAACGACATCGGCGTGCATATGTTCGAGGACGGGCCCTTCGTCATCGAAGGGACCGATGTGCAGGGTCTGGACGCACGTTCCCTCCCACAGCGCGTCGAATCGGATCTCGCCGAGGCGGGGCGCCGATCCCTTCGCCCGGACCGTGTCGATGACGCCGTCGACGTGGTTGGCATCCAACCAGTCCGGGACGAGCAGCATGAGCGTGAAGTCCCACGCTGACTTGTCCCGAGCACTCGTGAACGCCGCCATATCATCGGCCCACCACAGCCCCTCGAGCGGAGGCACGACATAGTCGCGGCCGAGTTCGAGCTTGCTGAGGAACTTCAGCCCATAGGCGAGCGGATAGAGGCTCTTCAGCGCCGAAGCGAAATCCGGCGAGGTGTTCGGGTCCCCGTGGCCATCGATCATGAGGTACTGCGATTCCGGCACCTCGATAAGATCGAATCGCCCCTGCTTCGCGCGGAAACTCGGCAGCGATCTCTTGAAATCGATCTTGTCCATACGAGGCTCCGCTCCAGGGTTGGGAATGAGATGAGTCCGATCCGCTTGACCTTGACACGATGTCAGGGTCTTCACTGGGTGGCAAGGAGGTGGAGACCATGACACATCCACTCAAACACCACCATATTTCCGAACCGCCGCTTTCGACAGAGACCGACAGTCGCCGGAATGACTCCAGCGGCGGCAGGAGCGACACCAGCGATCGTCTGATCGAGCCCAGAGGCCGATGGAACGACACCGGCGACCCCATGGTCGGCGCGCTGAGTGCGTCGACCCCGCAGCAGCGCCTGCAAGCGGCGATGGCCATCGGCACCCGGGCCGAGCCCCGTGACCTCGACGTGCTCATCGCCCGATGCCGCATAGAACCGGACTTCTTCGTCCGCGACATGCTCACCTGGGCGCTCACTCGGCTGCCCGCCGACGACACCGTTGCCCGCCTCGTCGCCGAACTCGACTCGCCGCTGCCGCAGGCGATCAGCCAATCCCTGCACACCCTGTCGAAGATCGGTGACGTCCGCGCCTGGCCGGCCATGGACCCGGCCCGGATCGGCACCGCCCTCATCGCCCATACCGACACCGAGGTGGCCCGCAGCGCGTGGAGAGCCGCCGTTGCCCTTGTGCCCGGTGATGATCGTGAAGAGCTGGCATCCGCCCTGGTGACGCAGTTGGGGCGAGGGGATCTCGAGATGCAGAAGAGCCTCAGCCGAGCGATTGTGGCCCTCGGCGAGGATCTCGTGTCAGTGGTCGATGAGAGGCTTCACGCAGAGGACGACACAGTGCGGGCTCACGCCATGGCGACCCGGGATATGTTCGATGACCCGGATGCCGGCTTCGCCCACGCCTTGGACGCAGCCAAGCGGGTGGTCGCACTGGGGTCCGAGGCCACGGTCTAGATCGGCACAGGGAAGGTCCGATCGTGCGTGTGCCGACGGGTGGGGCAAGCCCGCCGGCACACGCCCGAGGTCTCGGATCCCTTCCTTCAGTGCGCGGTTCCAGCACCTGTGCGAAGTCTGCCTGCGGCCGTTGTGCGACGTCCGAAAGGTCCCAGGCATCGAAGAACTTCGGAACAATGCACCCGGATGGCCGCGATTGCGGCCTAGAGTGGCTGACAGCAGAGAAGAGGTGGCAATGCTCATCGGCGAAGTGGCCCGGCGCTCCGGTGTGAGCGCACGCATGCTGCGCCACTACGAATCAATGGGCCTCGTCTCGCCCAGCCAGCGGACGCCTGGCGGCTATCGCGAGTACTCCGATGCCGATATAGGGCGCATCTTCCACATCGAGGGTCTGCGCAAACTCGGGATGTCGCTGACTGAAGTCGGTCGGGTGCTGTCCGAGCCGGACTTCGACCCCGGCACAGTGCTCGGGGACCTCATCGACCAGGCACGTGAGCGGATCGCGGCCGAGCAGCGTCTGCTCGACCACCTCCAGTCCGTCGCTCGGCTCGGTCGAGCAGACGGCGAGTCGCTCCTGCACACCATCGATCTCATGCGCTCTCTCGAGTCCGGCGATGTCATCCAACGGCACAAAGCCGCACTCGGCAGCGGAGTCGACGGAGGAATGCCGATCGAGGCCCTGTCGCAGGCGGTCCTGCAGGAGACCGTGCTCAACGCGGCCGGGGCCATGCGGTGGGCGCTCGCCCAAGCCGGTGCCGAGGCCGTGCCTCATGTGGTGATCGGAATGGACGACGCATCTGCCCAAGTGCGTCTCAATGCACTGCTGGCCCTCGACGAGATCCGCAGGACCACACCTGATGAGAAACTCGACTCACGCTCGATTTCGATGATCCGGCAGGCACTGGACAAGGGACTCGACGATGTCGACCCTGATATCCGGAGCATCGCCGCACTCACCCTCGGCCGCTCAGGTGATGAGAAAGCTGTGCCCGTGCTGCTCGACATGGCGATGAACGGACCGAGGGACATCGAGGCGGCCGAGACCCTCGGCTTCATCGTCGACGCGACCGGACCGACTGCCGACATCAGCGAACGGGTCCTCACCGAACTGCATCGACAAGCGGACTCACACGATCCCCAGATACGGTTCCGGGTGCTGCAAGTCCTCCTCGAGATCTCCGGCGGCCGCAGCAGTGACCTCATTGCCGAGCTCAGCGACGACGACAGCCCGGAGCTCGCAGCCACCGCACTCGCCGCACTCGACCGCCGCCGGCGGGAGCAGACATCGGGCAAGGAGTGAGCCTGACCGATTTCGGTCGGGCCGCCTCGGTGAGGGGGCGGTGGGAATCCGCGTTCCGACCGCCTCGGCGAAGGGATGTCGGGTCTTCCTCATTCCGGTGGCTGAGCACGGATCACTAAACTGGCCCTCATGACGACGGGCGGGACGGATGCGGCCGGTGCGGCGGTCGGGCAGAAGCGGCGGCTGAGGCAGCCGTTCGTCTATCGGCGACACCACTTCACGCCCACCGGGGTGCTCGACTACCTGTTCTTCCTGTTCGCCGGTGCGGCCTCGACTTGGCTGGCGCTGCTCATCCTGCTCAAGGGATTCAGCCTCGGCTGGTGGCAGGTGCTCACGCTGCTCGTGTTCTGGGGAGTCGTGTCCTATCTGGCTCTGCCCAGGCTGCACCGCATCCTGTCCCAGATCTATGTGCCGAACTACTTCATCGGCCGCACTCGCACCTCTGACGGTCTGCTCGGCGATCCGGTCAATCTCGCCTGGCGCGGTGAGGAAGCGCAGATCCACCATGCGATGCGCGAAGCCGGATGGATCCTCGCCGACAGCATCACTCCCGCATCGACGTGGGAGATCATCCGGTCGACGGTGACGAAGCGCAGCTACCCGCAGGCGCCGGTGTCCCCGCTGCTGCTGTTCGGCCGCCGTCAGGACTTCGCCTACCAGCAGGAAGTCGATGGAGATCCGGGCCAGCGCCACCATGTGCGGTTCTGGAAATGCCCGCACGGATGGCTGCTGCCCGGCGGACACCAGGCCGATTGGCTGGCCGCCGGTACCTACGACAAAGCCGTCGGCATCTCCCTGTTCACCCTCCAGTTCACCCACAAGATCGAAGAGAACACCGACGTCGAACGCGACCACATCGTCGACACAGTCACCCGTGCCGATGAAGCGATCGCGGTCGATCGGATCAAGGACTTCTCCACCGGATACCACTCCCGCAACGGCGGCGGCGATGCGATCATCACCGACGGGCACCTGCCGATCGTCGACGTCACCGAGGTGGTCGCCGACGAAGCCGATCACCCCGAACGCCTGGAGCTGGCTCTCGACGCCACCCGCATCTATTCCGATTCACGCAGCGTGTCCGAAGTGACGAAGACGCTGTGGCGCCAGCGCCCGCTGCAGACCGTCGTCGGGGCCGCCCTCGTGCTTGTCCTGCTGCTCTTCCAAGCGTGGGATGTGATCAGTATGCTCCTCGATTGGAACGGACTGCGCTCCGAAGTCGTCGGCTACAGCTCGGACATCGCGGCGATCAGCGACGACACGGCCACGCGCATCGTCGCTGGAGTGCTCGTCGGCGTCAGCCTCCTCATCGGGTGTCTGCAGGTCATCGCCTCGACGTCGGTGTTCCGCGGCAGCAACAGGGCCAGGCTGTGGATCCTCACGCTCTCGACGATCTCCGTGATCGTGTCGATGACGAACTACTTCACCGGAGACCGCGACCTGGCGACGAACATGTATGCGCTGACGACCATCGCCATGCAGGTGGCGGTGCTGCTGGCGTTGTCGAGCGACTCCTCCCGGATGTTCACCCGCTTCAGCACGGCAGCCCTGCGTGCCGAGCGACAGGACCGCGCCCTTGAGGACTGACGCGGAGGGCCCCACATGCGAGGAACAGGGCGGCGGGTTTCCACCAGCGAGGCCCGGGGCGGCGAGTCCGTGTATTCTGACCGTGTCCGATCCACTCCGCACTTCAGCTCGACGCCGAGGCGGGACCACATACGAAGGCAGGACTCCATGACCGACCAGACCCCCGATGCTTCCGTCTTCGATTCGATCGATCCGGTCCTCAAGGTCGTCACCGCCGAGATCGAGATCTCAGCTCCCGCCGAGGCGGTCTTCGAACTCATCGCCGACCCGCAGCGACAGCCGGAATGGGACGGCAATGACAACCTCGGCTCGGCCGTCGAGGGGCAGCGAGTGCGCGGGACCGGGGGCTCGTTCGTCACGACTCTGACCAAGGGCGTGGACCGGGAGAACCACGTCGTCGACTTCGCCGAGGGCAGGCTCATCGCCTGGAAGCCCTCCGAAGTGGGTGGAGAGCCGTTCGGTCAGAAGTGGGTATGGGAGATCGAACCGACCGGGGACGACTCGGTCCTGGTTCGTCACATCTATGACTGGACCGAGCTGCGCGATCCGAAGCGTCTGTCGCGGGCGCAGTCGACGACGGCGGCGAATCTGCTCGCCTCGCTCAAGAGACTCAAGCAGCTCGCCGAAGGCTGAGATCCGGCGCCTGGCAGACAGCCGCGGCCGAGGCCTGACTGCTTACCGCGTCCGAGTGCCCGTCCCGCCGGGACAGCAGTCCGGTCAGAACAGACGGATAGAGGCACTCACTTCGGCCAGGCGTCGGCGAGGCGCGTCAGCAGCGATGCCAGCTGTGCCCGTTCGTCCTCGGTGAATGTGCTCAATGCCTGATCGACGTTGTCACGCTGGGCGCCGCGGAATCTGTTGGTGATCGCGCGGCCCTTGTCCGTCAGCGCGATGAGGGTTCGCCGGGCATCATCCGGGTCTGCTTCGCGACGCAGCAGGCCGAGCTCGACGCCTTGGGATACGAGTCTGGACGCGCGCGGCTGATCGACGCCGATCGCATCGCCGAGTGCGCTGACTCCCAGCGCCGTGCCCGCCTGGACGAGTGAGACGAGCAGACGGATGAGCGCACGCCCACGGCCGTGTGCGGCGAACGGCCCACCGGGATGACGCTTGCCGCCGAAGGGGAAGTCGTCTGAGCTCCGTCCGCCGCCGAATCCACCGCGTTCACCAAACCCCCCGCGCTGGCCAGGGCCGACGTGCTCACCGAACCCGCCGAAGGGGCCGAATCCGCGCGGACCGCCCGGCCCGCGCCGCCACTGCAGGCGGGTGAGCGCTTCGGCGATCGCCTGAATGTCATCGTTCGTGCTCATGGTTCGATTTTACATGCCACTTGACATGCAATCGAATTGCATGTCATTCTGCATGTACATGTCAGATGACAACTAAGGAGATGACATGACTGCACACAATGACTTCAATGACGACAACGACGACTTCACCACCCCGACCGGAGGAGCTGGCGCAGCAGGTGCCGATGACCGGACGGACTCGCCGAACACCGACGAGAACACCGTCGCCGGCAGCGCTTCGAGCCTCGACTCCGATCGCGAGCAGCCGGGCGAAGCGGACAAGACCGATGCGGCGGAGAAGGATTCGGCCGCACGCACTGAGCCCGTGAGCGGTGCCGATTCCGGCGACGGCAAGGGCGATGACACCGACACCGATCTGCCGCAGCTGCTGCGCGAGTTCAGCCACGTGCTGCGTCGCGAATTCCGCTCGGCTGCGGTCGACTCCGGATTCGATCCTCGCGACTTCGGGCGTATGCGGCGAGGACGTCGCCGCTGGGATTCCGATGAGGTCGTCGCCGACGGTGCCGCCTACCCGGAAGAGCCTGTGACCTACGGTCCGCCGCGTGGCCGAGGCGGATGGGGACCGTCGAAGAACATCGATCCCGAAGAGCTGCGCCAGCGCTTCCGCGATATGCGCGACGGAGTCGGCGATCGCATCGAAGAGGTGCTCACCTCCGAAGAGTTCGAAAACCTCAAGGCCTCGCTGTCGAAGATCGTCGACAACTTCGGTTCCGACCGCCGCGGCGACGACTCGGCCCGCCACAACGGACCGCACGACCGCGAACACCCCCACGACCACGACGATCACCGAGGCGGCCCTGACCGTCACGAGGCTCATGGACCCCGTGGTGGGAACGGCGACCGTGACCGCCGCCGCGGGGGAGGCCGCGGACGGCGCGGGTTCGGCCCGAACTTCGGTCCCGGCTTCGGCCCGGGCCGACGAGGATTCGACCCCTTCGGCTGGGCCGATGAGCGCCGCAGCCGCGAACAGGAGGTGCAAGAGGCCTTCGAGCGCGGATTCGCCGCGGGCTTCGAACAGGGACGCAACTCGTAAGCGACTCCGCCGGTCCGCCCGCTGATCCCGCAAGCACGGTGAGCAGAGTGCGGTTCCGACCACCCGAGAACGCGATGCGGGCCCGCACATCCGCGCTGTCCATCAACAGAACGGCACCGTGAAACATCGACGCGATCCGGTGCGAACCTCCAGGGTTCGCACCGGATCGCGTCTGCGTCTGTGCGCCGAGACTCCCGGTGCGGTGCACTTGCGTGCCCACGACTTCGCCGCGGGCGCAGCGATCATGCGGCAGCGCGGGCCGCTGAACGCTCAGCCGCGGGAGAGCACCGCCCCGAGGTCATCAAGCACGCTGCGATCCTCGATCGTCGACGGCACTGCCGGATCGTCGACGCCGTCGGCGATCTGCCGCATCGTCTTGCGCAGGATCTTGCCCGACCGGGTCTTCGGCAGACCCGCGACGATGTCGACGCGTTTGAATGCGGCGACCGGTCCGATCTCTTTGCGGACGAGCGTCACGAGCTCGTCGATGACGGTGTCCGGGTCGGCCGCCTCGGCGGAATCCCCGAGCACGACCAGTGCACGCGGGATCTGTCCCTTCAGATCATCGTGGACGCCGATGACAGCGGCCTCGGCCACGGCCGGGTGGGAGGCGACGACCGCCTCGATGATGCCGGTGGACAGGCGGTGCCCGGCGACGTTGATGACGTCGTCGGTACGACCCATGACGAAGACGTACCCATCTTCATCGAGATAGCCGGAATCACCGGTGAGGTAATAGCCGTCGAAGGCGGCGAGGTAGGAGGAGATGAACCGCTCGTCGTCACCCCACACCGTGGCCATGGTGCCCGGAGGCAGCGGCAGCCGGATGACGATGAGTCCTTCCTCCCCGGCTGGAACGGGCTGACCGCCGGGGTCGACGACCTCGACGTGGAAGCCGGGGGTCCGCTTCGTCGAGGACCCCGCCTTGAGCGGGAACCGGGTCAGTCCCAGCGGATTCGCCGTGATCGGCCAGCCGGTCTCCGTCTGCCACCAATTGTCGACGACGGGGACGTCGCGTCCGGTCGCCTCGGCGAGGATCTTCGTCGTCCACTCATATGTGTCGGGATCGAGGCGCTCGCCGGCGAGGAATTCCGCACGCAGACTCGACAGATCGTACTTCTTCATCAGCTCGCCGTTCGGGTCTTCCTTGCGCACCACGCGCATGGCGGTCGGGGCGGTGAAGTGGACGTTGACCTTGTGCTGCTCGATGGCGCGGAAGAAGGCTCCGGCATCGGGTGTGCCCACGGGTTTGCCCTCATAGAGCACCGAGGTGACGCCGGCCAGCAGGGGTGCGTAGATGATGTACGTGTGACCGACGACCCACCCGACGTCGGACGCGGTGAACATCGTGTCGCCCGGGTGGAGGCCGAAGACGGTCGGCATCGAGAAGGCTCCGGCCACCGCATATCCGCCGGAGTCGCGGACGATTCCCTTCGGTTTGCCGGTGGTGCCCGAGGTGTAGAGGACGTAGAGCTCGTCGGTGGCCTTCACGGTCACCGGGTCGATGCCCTCGGGCGTCTGGTCGAGCAGTTCGGCGTAGTCGAGGTCGTTCTCGCCGAGTTCGCAGCGATGCTCGTCGCGTTGGACGATGACGGTGAAGTCCGGCTTGTTCTCAGCGATCTCGATGGCCTCATCGAGCATCGGCTTGTATTCGAGGACTCGGCTCTTCTCGACTCCGCAGGAAGTGGAGATGACGGCCTTCGGGGCGGTGTCGTCGATGCGCACGGCGAGCTCGTTCGGAGCGAAGCCGCCGAAGACGACCGAGTGGATCGCGCCGAGGCGGGCGCACGCGAGCATGGCTACGGCTGCCTCGGGGATCATCGGCATGTAGATGACGACGCGATCGCCCTTGGTCACCCCTCTGTCCGCCAGAGCCCGAGCGAAGCGGGAGACCTCGTCGAGAAGCTCGGCGTAGGTGATCGAACGGACGGTGTCTGTGACCGGCGAATCGTAGATGATGGCGGCCTGGTCGCCGCGGCCGTTCGCGACATGTCGGTCGAGCGCGTTGTAGCAGACGTTGAGCTCGCCATCGGGGAACCAGCGATAGATCGGCGCATTCGAATCGTCGACGGCCTTCGTCGGTTCGGTGACCCAGTCGACGTGGTTCTTGGCCTGCTCGAGCCAGAAGCCGTGCGCGTCCTCGGCGATGCGGGCCACGATGTCGTCGTAGCTTTCAGCGGAGTTCTCGATGGTGGTGTTCATGCTCCTATTGTGACGCATGGCACAGGTGTGTGCCGAGGTGGGGCACATCCTCGGGGTTCGCCAACAGCACGAAAGTGGACCCATTTCCCTGCACTCGGACCAGGAGAGGGCACAATGGGGATATGAGATTCCTGGTTGCACTGATCCTCGGCCTCGCCGTCATGTTCGGTCTGAACGCCATCTTCGACTTCTTCGCGATGGCGCGACCGTGGGGTTCGATCCTCATGGGCGTCATCGTCGGGCTGACCATGCTGGTCGTCCTGCTCATCTGGGAGGCCGTGCGCCCGACCCAGCCGAAGGGCGAATCGGCGAAGGCCAAGGCCAAGGCGCAGAAGAGCGAAGACGAGCGGGCGAAGGCCCGTGCCGAACGACGTGCCCGACTCGCCGCCGAGGCGGGAGTGAGCCTCGAAGGCATCGACGGCGCCCTGCCGGGGTCGACCGCCCGATCGTCCGAGGCGGCCTCGTCCGATGGGTCCGCCGAGGGGGCTTCCGCCGAGGGGATGGCTGCAGCCGACGATTCCGCCGAGGCGGCGTCGGGGGAGGCGACCCCCGCCGAGGGTGCGTCGGCTCAGCCGACACCCACCGAGGCGGTTCCCACTGCGAGCGAGCCCGCCGGCAGTGCGACCGCTGAAGGCTCGGACGCGGCTGGGTCCGCGGCGACGACCGAGGACGAGGAATCGGCTGGGACCAGCGCCGTTGCTGACGGTGCGGCGAACGCCGGATCGGACGAGGCGATGACCGCCGGGTCGAAAGCATCTGAGGCCGACGCGGCCGCGCACGCAGATGAGCAGAACAGTGAGACGGAATCGTCGCTGGAGTCGGGCGGAACCGAAGGCGGAGAGGCCTCGAAAGATGAGGAACGACCCACGGACTCTGCGAAGCCCGCAGTGGTGGTGAAGCCCGCACAGCCGGCAGCACCCGTCGCTTCCGCACAACCACCCGCATCCGCGCCGTCCGCCGGCACAGCCGGTGTCGACGGTGAACCATCTCAGCGCGATGAGAAGCCTGCCGCGCAGTCAGGGGATTCGTCCGAACTGCCCCCGCCTCCACCGATGCCGCCGGCATTCCCGGCTCAGCCCACCGCCGCACCACCGGCTGCGGATACGGCTGCACCACAGGCTGCAGAGACGAGGAACGGCGACATGTCCGCAGTTCCGTCGCTGAATAAGGACGACGTCAGTGACAGCGGGTCCGCCTCGGCGTCCGACCCCGAACTCGAAGGACCCGCCGAAGACCCGGCGACGCTCGACCCGGAGGAATTCGACGAATCCGCCAGCGGCTCCTCGCTCGAGGCACCGCCGACCGGTGAACCCGGAATGTCGGCCGACGCGCTCTCCGGCAAGATTCCGGACGAGATCGAGGAGTCCGCAGTCTCGGCCGAGGAAGAGCCTGCCGAAGACGAAACCGCGGACGACCAGGCTCCTGAGAGCGAGGAACCCTCGGCCGAGGAGAACAACCAGTACCGGCTCTGAGCCGGCACACCCTCAGGCGTAGTGCGCGGCGAGGATCTGCAGGCCCTCTTCGATGCTGACGCGGGGAGTCCACCCGAGGACTTCCTGCGTCCGCCGCTGATCGAACCAATGCGCGGTCGACAGCTGTTCGGCGAGGAACCTCGTCAACGGCGGTTCGTCGTCATGCTCTCCGAGCTCCCACACCTTTTCGACCGCAGACCCTGCTGCCAGCGCCGGTGCCACCGGAATGCGCAGCTTCGGCTCCGCCGCACCGCCGGCGATCGCGATGCGTGACATCAGCTCACCGATCGGCCGAGGCTGACCGTTCGTCACCACCAATGCCTCACCATGGGTGGAATCGACCGCGGTCACCGCCGCGACGATCGCCTCCACTGCATTGTCGACGAACAGGGTGTCGACCAGCGCCGCTCCCGAACCGAGCACCGGCATCCGCCCCGATCGGGCCCGGTCGATGACCCGTTCAGTGAGCTGGGCATCACCCGGACCCCACATGAGGTGCGGACGCAGGACGAGCACCCGGAAGTCGGACGAGTCCGCGCCCAGAGCAATCCGCTCACCGGCGCCTTTCGTCCGCGCATACTCGCCGCGCGCAAACTCCGGAGACGCCGGTTCGGCACCGTCGCCGATGATCGACTCACCGGTATGTGCCACCGACGGCGACGAGATATGGACCAGCCGCTGTACGCCGGCGGCCCGTGTCGCATCGACGAGTGTCCGGGTCCCGCCGATGTTCACGGCCTCGAAATCCTTGGGATCACCCATCATGGACACCTTCGCGGCCAAGTGCACGACTGCCTCGGCGCCGGTGACGGCCTGATCGACGGCAGCCGCATCGGTTACCGAACCGATGACATCGACGGCACCGTCGACCCCTGAGGGGCGACGCTGCAGAGTGGTGACCTCGTGACCGCCGGTGACGAGCGCACGCGCGACGGACGAACCGAGCAGCCCGGAGGCTCCTGTGACGGTGATTCTCACTTCAGCTCCTCGTGAACGGGGACGACGCAGATTCGGGGGTGGCGCAGATATCGGCGATGCCTCTAGACGTTTCCCCGCACCGGCCCACCAGCCAGGACGCTGTCGGCCCAGGCGGCGAGGCGGGAGCGGTCGATCTTCGAATTGTGGCGGATGTCGGTGGGGAACTCGAGTGCCACGAGCACCGCGGTCAGATCATGACCGACCGCCTCGGCGACCTTCTCCCGCAGGCGCGCCGTCAGGTCCAAGGGCGCTAGACCGGGAGACAGCGAGGTGCCCTCGGCATCGAGCACCGCCACGAGTGCCTGGGTGCCGACGGGACCGATGCCGACGACGGAGCTGCGGCTGACCTGCGCATCGGCGTCGATGAGCGCTTCGAGGCCTCCGGGCCCGACCGGTCCGCGCGGGGTTGTGACGACATGCTGCAGACGTCCCTCGAGCCACACGCGACCGTTCTCATCGATGTGGCCGATGTCGTTCGTGCGATGCCAGGTCAGACCGTGCAGATCATCACGCGCCGAATCCGCGGTGGTGCGCCACAGATTGTCGTAGCCGGACTTGATGTGGGCGGCACTGACGACGAATTCGCCGAGGCGGCCCTGCGCGGCCGCGCCTTGGAGCAGCTCATCGGCCGAACGTCCCGACTCATCGATGGGGGCCAGAGCGAGTTCGACGCCGTCGATCGGCTGCCCCACACAGACCCCGAGACCACCGGTGGCATCGGCGGCGGCTACGCCGTCACGGTCGATGTCGGTGAGCAGGAGCCCCTCGGTCATGCCATAGGGGGAGTGGATGGACGCGTTCGGGAACACCTCGGCGACGGCATCCATAAGCTCCAGCGGCACGGGCGCACCCGCCGAGAGCACGAGTTCGACCCCGGCGCACGCTTCCCGCTGCTGCTCGTCGAGCTCGCCGGCGGTCGCGGCGACATTCGTGTATGCGGCCGGGGAGGCGAAGACCATGGTGGCCCGTCCGGCGATGATCGCATCGGCGATCGCAGTGGCCGTGAGCGTCTTCGGTTTCGTCACCGACATGTCCGGAGTCACCGAGGTGGCCCCGATGGCCGGCCCCAACAGGGCGAACGGTGGGAACCCAGCCACCAGACCGGTGCCTTCGGTGACGTTGAAGGTCCTGGTCAGCACGGCCGCCAGCGCGGAGATGTCCGCATGCGTATAGCGTACGCCCTTCGCCGGTCCTGTCGACCCGGAGGTGAAGAGGATCGCCGCATCGGCATCCGGTGACGGGGTCGGCAGCTCGGCCCGGTGCGGGGCGCGGGAGAGTTCGGTCAGGCTCGTCTCCGCCTTGAACACGCGCGAGCGCACGGGCCCGAGCGGACGCACTGAGATGCGCCGTCCCGGCCAGCCGAAGGCGCGGGCCAGAGCGAGTCCGGGCAGCTCGCCGATGATCCACTGCGGATCGGCCGAGGTGATCGCCCGAGTCATTCCCTTCGGGCCGAGTCCGGCATCGGCGACGACGGCGACCGCGCCGATCTTCAGGCACGCATAGAGGGCGGCGGTGAGATTGTTTCCCGGAGGCACAAGCATGGACACCCGGTCCCCGGGCTTCACGCCGAGGTCGAGCAATCCGTTCGCGATCGACGTGGTGACGTGCCACAGGTGGCGCCACGTGATCTGCTGCGCCGGATTCTGCGCGAAGTCGACCGAGGCGATCGCCTCGTCGTCACGGCGGGCATCGAGGATCGCCGTCACCGCGCGGACCTCCGCGGATCCGTTGCCGGTGGCGGAGTCATCCGCGACATCGGAAGTCGATCCCCTCGCCGAGGAGGGCGTTTCCGACCGTGCGGACGCTGAGCCGGCGGCGGCAGGGACCGACCCCGTCGCCGAGGCTGCCGTGCCCATCCGCTCGGATGATCTTTTCGCGGGGGCCGCCTCGGTGGGGGTGTTCGCGGTGGTGGGCGCATCGAACTGGGCGCTCAGCCAGTCGAGGACGAGACCGGGAACATCGTGATCTTCGCTGACGAGGTGGGAGGCCGTTTCGAACCGGTGCACATCGGCCTGAGGCAGGCGCTGGCGCAGGTCCCGCAGATAGCGTTCGAGGAACACCGGATCCTTCGGGCCCCAGACGAGCAGCGCCGGTTTGTCGAACGCAACGATGTCCTGGCCGATTCGCTGGAGTTCGGGATCGGAGGCATGAGTGTCATCGACGGGGATATCGGCGACGAAGTTGCCGATCGCCCACCTGTCCTCTGCCCTCCGGTACGGGGCATGGAAGGCGTTCTTGGTCTCGGCATCGAGATCGCCGAGGCCCAGGGTCACGCGCAGGAACCAGTCGGTGAGCACGGTGGCCGTCGGCAGCATGGGTCCGGCCAGGGTCGCGCGCAGCGGTGCTGGCACCGGGGCGTCCTCGGGCTGGTGGACGGCCGTGTTGAGACTGATCGCCGCGGACACCAGTTCGGTATTTCGGGCGGCCCAGCCGAGTGAGAGGACTCCGCCCCAGTCGTGACCGATCGTCACGATCGGGTGGGTGGCGGATCCGGTGGCGGCCACCTCGGCGAACAGGTTTGAGACGACCGCGTCGAAATCGTTGATGCGATCGGCGATGCGACGGACCTCATTGGATTTCGGCGCCGGCATCGACTCGTGGGCGAGCCGTTCGGAGAAGCCCATCTCGAGCTGGTCGGGGGCGATGAGCCGCCAGGCGCGGCCGCCCGACTGCGCGGCGTCGATGGTGGCCTGCGCCAGCCTGCGCCACAGATACGACCAGGTCGGGTTGCCGTGGAGGGCGACGATCGTGCCCGCCGGCTCCACCCCGGCAGCGGTCAGGGCGGGCAGTGTGTCGAGCACATGGAACGCATGCGTCCCATCGGAGGTTTCCGCCTCGACGATTCGGGACCAGGCGGGGTCCCACTCGGGCAGCTGCGGGGGAGTCGTGGCCGGCCGTGCAGGAAATCTCATGAAGTCTCTACCACTCGATCTCGGTCATGGCGGTGTTGAGGCCGGAGCCGACGCCCATGCACAGGATGCGGTCGCCGGGTTTGAGGTTCTCGGCCTCACGGGACAGGGTGATGGGCAGGGAGGCGGGGCCCACGTTGCCCAGCTCCGGATAGCTCACGGGGATCCGGTCGGGGTCGAGGTTCGCGGCCTTCGTGATCGAATTCGTGTGCACATCGGAGACCTGGTGCATGACGTAGCGGTCCATCTCCCGCCAGTCCCAACCGGTCTCGTGGGCTTCCTTCCACGCGGCGACGACGAGTTCCATGCCGCCGGAGAGCAGCCCCTTCGTGTCGGTGAACATTCCGTTGTGGTCGCCGACACACAGCTCGTGATGCTGGGTGGCCGCACGGGTGATCCCGCCGAGGATGCGGTGGCCCTCCGGATGTTTGTCGGCCGGGCCGAGGACGGCGGCGGCAGCGCCGGAACCCAGGGTCAGGGACGCGAATTCGTTGAGGTACTCCTCGCGGGTGATCTCCGGACGGTTGAGGCGGCGAAGCGTCGCGTCTTGGACGCGGGAGGCGTCTTCGCCGGCGACGATGAGGGCGTATTCGATCTGCCCGGCGTCGATCATGTTCGCGGCCAGGGTCATTCCGTTGACGAATCCGAGGCAGGCGTTGGCGATGTCGAAATTCATCGCCTGCGGGCCGAGCCCGATGCCGGCGTGGACGCCGACGGCCACGGACGGTTCCAGGTGTTCACGGGTCACCGAGGTGTTGACCATCAGTCCGATGGCGTCGGGAGGGACCCCCGCCTCGGCGAGGGCCCTCTTTCCGGCCGCGATCGCACCATCGGCGAACTGGTGGGGCTCATCCCAGTTGCGGCGGGCGTACACACCGGCGACGCGTTGGAGCAGACCCTGCGGCAGTTTGAGAGATGACAGCGTATCGGCGAGGCGGTCGTCGAATTCCTGCGAGGTCACTTCGTTCGGGGCCAGGGTCTCGGTCAGGCCGAGCAGGGCCACGTTCGAGTGCCGAAATGTTGCGTTGCCATTCGCCAATTGAAGTACTCATCCCTTTTCGGGTCGTTCGTCGGTGTCGATATCGGCCGCAGAGGCGCGTGCGTAACGCGTCACGACGGGGGAATTCCGGACCTATCTTACCGCCCGGTTTCTGAGATGTTCATCAGCGTGTGAACCAAGTGAAGCCGTCATAGAGCAATCCTGTGGCGGCGAGCACAGCGATGACGGCGAGAACGAGCGAGGTCACAGTGTGCGAGACCTTCGACGTCTGGAAGCGCACGGCGCGCGAATACGACATAGGACGATCGGTGACGTTGTGGCCGAACTGGGCGAAGATCCGCCAATCCATGACGTCGACGAGCGACTTCGCGGCGAGGGTGAAGACGATGATGCAGCCGATGCCCATGAACAGCAGGAACACGAAGCCGAAGAAGCCGAAGTCCTTGAAGAACGTCACCACCCGATCGCCGATGGCCACGGCGAAGGCGGAGAAGCCGTCGCCGAAGGGCAGGGCGTCGAACGAGTCGGTGATCGTGGACAGGCTGATGTTGTCGCGCACCGTCTGCACTGACCCGATGTACATGAAGATCGACGCGGCCAGGGCGACGAGCAGGTTGATGATCGAGATCGTCGCATTGTCCGGCCAGAAGTCCAGGTGCTTGATCGTATAGGTTGCCGACAGCGCCACGCAGATGATCGCGCCCGTCAGCGCGCCGATGGTGGCCGGCAGCAGCAGGTTGTTGAAGAACACGAAGGCGACGACGGCGATGAGAGCGGCGCCGAGGATGTAGGTGAACACTGCGACGGTGTCGCCGTTGGCCGCGGTGGCAGCCCGTCGGTTGGCCTCGATCATCTGGCCGGAGTGCTGGACGTTGGCGGCGAGTTCGTTCTTCGTCGCCCGCGGCAGATCGGCATCATCGTTGTAGCCCTGCGCGTTGTAGCCCTGCGCGTTGCTGGGAAGAACGCGGGTCTCATCCTCGCTGCTCCACGGGCGACCGGACTGGTTGTAGCCGGGTTGGCCGTAGGGGTTCTGACCGTACTGAGTCTGCGGGTAGCCGCCCTGGGCGCCGCCTCCGCTGGCGGGGTTCCTGGGCTGCCATCGTCCGAGCTTCGCTCCGATGAAGTAGATGACGAAGACGACGAGAGCCGCGAGGACTCCGATGGAGATGCCGGCGCCGAGCTCGTTCATGAGGGTGACTTCCTGGGGATGGACAACGGTGGTCTTCTTTTCAGTCTATGGACTCATGCCGCTCAGAGCACGTTCCGTGGCCCATGTGCGCGCGGTTCGGAGCGATTGTCGGGTCTGTCCACGGTGTTCTGGACGTCGAAAACGATCTGGATCGACCAGGAAATCGTTCCGGCGGTCCGCTCTTGCCGGATTTGAGTGCGGACACGGCCATCGCACGATTCTTGGGTCGCCCTACGGTGTTCTCTGAGCCGTGATATCACCGTGGATCGCCCCAACATCTGCCGCGCTGCAGTCCGTCTCGCGGCGCTCGGCCTCGGTGCTGGCGGTTCGTGGGTATGGTGGGGTCAGGATCCGCCCACCGACGTCCGAAGGAGACACGCGATGAGCAACCCACAGGCGTTCACCTCCGAGGCTCTGCCTCTCGATGAGCAGGTCGTGCTCGTCACCGGATCCGGACGCGGCCTTGGCGCTGCGATCGCGAAGGCCTTCGCTCCGGAAGGTGCGGCGCTGGTCATCAACTACCGGTACTCGGCCGAGGCCGCGGAAGAGCTCGCCGAGGCGGTCCGCGCTCGCGGTGGACGTGCCGTGGCCATCGAAGCCGATGTCACGGACTCCCGTGCCGTCGACGCCATGTTCGAAACCGCGGCCGCCGAGTTCGGTACTCCCGTGTCCACTGTGGTCAACAATGCTCTCGCAGACTTCTCGTTCAACGGCGATGAGCGCCAACCGGCCGACGAGATCGACTATTCGGATTTCGCCGACCAGTTCCGCGGTTCGGTCGAGGGTGCGGTCAACACGATCCAAGCCGCGATGCACGGTTTCCGTGAGCTCGGTTCCGGCCGCGTCATCAACATCGGCACCAACCTGTTCCAGGATCCGGTCGTGCCGTATCACGACTACACGGCCGGCAAGGCGGCGCTGCTGTCGCTGACCAGGACGTTCGCGAAAGATCTAGGTCCGGCCGGGGTGCGAGTGAACATGGTCTCCGGCGGATTGCTGCGCACCACCGATGCGTCCTCGGCGACGCCCGAAGAGGTCTTCGACCAGATCGCGGCCGCCAGCGCGCTGCGACGGGTGACGACTCCGGAGGACTTCGCCTCGGCGGTGGTGTTCTTCGCTTCTCCCGCTTCGCGTGCGGTGACCGGCCAGAACCTCATCGTCGACAACGGCCTCGTCATGGGTTGAAGCGGCCGACTGTGACAGGGTTGGCCACGCCGGCCAGCGTCGACGAGGGTGAGCGGCGTGCACTTCGCCCACCGCTCGACCCAGCGACGAGCGCGCACGTCTGCTCACTGTCACGTCGCCCACCGCTCGACTCAGCGTCGAGCGCGCGGCGTATAACCTGATACAGCGACGCTGAAGTGAGCGGTCGGTGGAGGAGCCGTGGTCATTTGCCGTGCTGATCGGGTTCGTTCTTCGCCAGCGTGTCGAGCTCGGCTTTGATCTTGATGAACTCATGTGGCCGGAACAGGTCTGCCCAGACGAGGTTGAAGATGCGGTACCCCGCGTTGAGCAGCTTCATGTGCCGTTCGTGGTTCTTCCTGCTGGCTTCGTCGGGGTTGTTGCGTCCCATGAAGTACTTGCCGACACCGTGGCATTCGACGATGAGTTCGAGTTTCTCATGTCGGAAGTCGTTGCGGCCGAGGAAATTTCCTGCCGAGTCGAAGGTCTCGACTTGGGGGACCATCCCGGTGATGTCGAAGCGATGGAACTTGACGGCAGTGATCGATTCTGCGGCCGACTCGTGGTTCTCATCCGCGAGGCTGATGGCAAGCGCGGCGGTGCGACAGCCGCGATGGGCGGGCGGCAGGGCGGCCCACAGTTCCTCTTTGCTGACAAGTCGTCGGCGAAGCGCGTCCGAGAGCAGTGGGACCGAGAACTCCGGCTCATAGTCGCGAGCAATGTCCACTAGGGTCCTGATCGGGGCGGTGACGGGGAGGCCCCCGACCGAACAGATGTCGCCTGGAGGAACGGTCCGATCGCGAATGCGGAGGGTAGTGCTGCTCCGGCGAGTTCCTGTCCGAATCATCTCGCATTTGTCGACTGCGGGGAAGGGCGGATCGAGGTCATGCAACAAGGCCGCTGACACATGGGAGAAGACGGCGTCGGGTAACCGGTCATCAGCGTACGACCGGATGAGGGACTTGAGGTCTTCGGAATTGTCTCGGATATCCCCAAAGACCTGAGGGTACGAAGTCGAGGATGCCGAGTGTACGTCTTGCAGCACGGCGTGAGCCTGCTGATCACACGTCTGGGTGAGAACGAATTGGCCACGACGAACCTTCTGCAGGCAGCAGCGCACAGCTTTGCGGATGTCCTTCTCTCCGAAGCCGAGACTGCGAAGTCGCTTGGAGCTGAAGACGGTCACCATGAAGATAGTCTGTATCAAAAAGAGTCAAATGCCAATAGTTGACAGCAAACTCCATTAAACGGCCTAGTGCGGAGAGCGGCCAATGGGTACCTGCCAAAGAGCCGTTTTTGCCGACCGCTCGACTTACCGCCGCTGTATCAAGGTATGCGTTGAGCGCTCGGCGCTAAGTCGAGCGGTCGGCGTCGTGACGGTGCGCTGAGCTGCTCGCTCGACGGTTACTTGAGCGGTCGGCAACGGGTTGAGCGGTCGGCGCTTTCACTGCTGGGCAACCTGAATGTGGGCCGCGCCCGCCGACGTCGACGGGGGCGGGCGGCGGGTGGCCTACGTGCAAGGGCGGTCCCGGAGTCGGGGAGTGGATTTCACAACCGCTCGAGGAAGGCCAAAGCCCGTTCGTAGAGCAGTTCTGCGCTGTCTTCGCGGTAGTCCGGGGTGGTCGGGTCGCTGAACAGGTGGGTGCTGCCCGGGTAGAGGAAGTACTCCGCCTGCGCACCCGCCTTCGTCGCGGATTCCATCAGCGTCTCGATCGTTCCCGGGCTGCGCCAGGAGTCATCGACGGCGAAATGAGCCTGCACCGGCACTCCCGCCTGCCAGCGGGTCGGCTTGGGGAAGCCGCCGCCGTGGAAGAGCAGGACGCCGCGGGCCCGCGGATCGTTCTTGCCCATCTGCTGAGCGAGCGCGGCTCCCAGCGAGAATCCGCCGAAGACGAGGTCGTCGCCGAGGTCCTCGCAGGCGTCCTTCACCCGATCCACGAGGGTCGAGAACCCGAGCCCCTGGGAGTGGGCGACTCCCGATTCTGCGTCGTCGAAGGTCCTGCCCGCGTAGACGTCGGGAGTGTGGACGGCATATCCGGCCAGGGCGAAGCGTTCGGCGATGGCATCCATCCCGGACGTCCGCCCCAAAGCCGAGTGGAGAAGGACAAGGGTGGTCATATGCGATCCTTTCGAGAGAGGACGGGCCGATCAGGTGGTCGGCTCCGGAGCAGATCAGGCGGCCGGAGCAGATCAGGCGGCCGGCGCCGACCATCCGGCCGGCGCCGAGCGACCGCCGCGGCGGCTCAGCGGCTGTGTCCGCGGGGGATGGCGAAGGTATCGGCGCGGGCCGTGGCCCAGTCGTCGGCCCACTCGGAGGGGGTGTCATCAAGGAGCTCGCCGGGCTTCAGCCAGTCGTAGAGGCGAGCATAGGACCAGGATTCCGAGGCTGAGACATTGCGTCGCAGCATCGTCGGCTCCAGCTCGTCCGGTGCGGCCGCCCCCATCGATGCCATGAGGCGGACCGCCTCGGCGACGACTCCGTCGTGGTAGTTGCGCACACGTTCGGCCTTGGTGGGCACGTCGATGGCGCGCGCTCGCCGCGGATCCTGTGTGGCGACGCCGACGGGGCATTTGCCCGTGTGGCAGGCCTGGGCCTGGATGCAGCCGACGGCCATCATCATCGCGCGGGCCGAGTTCGTGAAGTCCGCACCCTGGATGAGGCGCTTGACGATATCGGTGCCGGTGGCGATCTTGCCCGAGGCGCCGACCTTGATCTTCTTCCGCAGGCCCGCGCCGACGAGCGCGTTGTGGACGATCATCAGCCCCTGAGTCAGAGGCAGACCGACATTGTCCTCGAACTCCAATGGTGCAGCACCCGTGCCGCCCTCGGAGCCGTCGACGATGATGAAGTCCGGCAGGATCCGGGTCTCCACCATGGCCTTGACGATTGAGAGGAACTCCGTGCGCGAGCCGATGCACAGTTTGAATCCGGCGGGTTTGCCTCCGGAGAGTTCACGCATCTGCCGGATGAACTCGAGCAGCTCGATCGGAGTCGAGAATACCTTGTGTCCGGGAGGGCTGATGCAGGTCTGACCGACTGGGATGCCGCGGATCTCGGAGATCTCCTCGGTGACCTTCGGCCCTGGCAGAACGCCGCCGATGCCCGGCTTCGCACCCTGGGAGAGCTTGAGCGAGACCATCTTCACCTGCGGGTCCTGCGCCTTCTCGGCGAAGATCTCGGGGGAGAATTCTCCTTCGGGGGTGCGGGCCCCGAAGTATCCGGTGCCGAGCTCCCAGATGAGGTCGCCGCCGTGTTCACGGTGATACGGCGAGATCGATCCCTCCCCGGTGTCGTGGGCGAATCCGCCCAGCGCCGCGCCCTTGTTCAGGGCCCGGATGGCGTTGTTGCTCAGCGAGCCGAAGCTCATCGCCGAGACGTTGAGCAGTGAGATGTCGTAGGGCTGAGTGCACTCGTCACCGCCGACGCGCACCCGCGGTGGCCTGGGCGGATTGGGGATCGGCATGTTCGAGTGCATGAGCGCCTCGTAGCCGGCGCGGTCGACGTCGTGCTCGGTGCCGAACGCATGTTCGGAGTGAGTGCCTTTGGCTCGTTCGTAGATGGTGGTGCGGGTGTCGCGGCTGAAGGGGCGTCCGTCCCAGTTGCGTTCGATGAAGTACTGCTGGATCTCCGGCCGGATCGACTCCAACAGGAACCGGGCGTGCCCGGCGATCGGATAGTTGCGCAGGATCGAGTGCTTCTTCTGCGTGAGATCCCATGCGGCGAGTGCGCCGAGTCCGAGCGCCGAGGCGGCCGCCGCCGCTCCGGCGATCTGCTTGCCTGCCGATTCGCCGGTGACCATCCGGACAATGGGGAATTGCCGTTTCATTGTGCCTCCTTGAACTGTCCTGATCTCGAGCCTAGACCGAGAACGTGCAGTTTTCAGGAAAGGCAGACCGGAGACAGTCGTGAACAGGCGGCGAACCGTCCCAGAACAGGCTGCCGAGACGCATCAGAACAGGAGGCGGGACCGCCTCAGAAGAGGCTGCCGAGCAGCGTCGTGACGAGCTCGTCGACCTGCATCGAATAGGCGACGATGAGGGTGAACCCGGTGGCGATCCACGCGATCTCCTTGTCCTGCGCGTAACCGCGCAACGGCTCCCGCCGATAGCGCAGACCGCCGGCGAGGACGATGCCGAGATCGATGAGCCACCAGATCCCCAACCCGCCGAGGCTGAGCAGCTTGAGCGCGCCCGTGAGGTACCGGCCCGTGTAGAACCGATCAAGACCGAGGACCCCGAAGAGCATCGACAGCAGCCAGGTGATGACGAAGGAACGATTGCCGGGCACGTCCGTGTGTCGGCTATCGGTCGGCGCCAGCGATTCCAGGGACGAAGCAGAGACATCGGGGGAAGGCACTGCAGGGTTCTGTGGAGGAGCTGACGAGTCAGAGGGCGCGGCAGGGCGGTTCGCGTGGTCTGCGCTGAGTGCGGGAATCTCGCTGGTCGCCGTCATCGCTGGCACGTCCATTCACTGCTCGTCGAACTTCTGGTCTTCAGCCTAGAAGTCGCAGGACCGCCTCGGCGATGGGGTTATCCTCCACATCCCTGCGGTGTCCGGACTCACACGGTCCGGGACCCGGAACCGTTTGAGCCACGGATGCCGGAGGCATAGCGTAGGGCTCATGAGCACAGGTGAGCCGAGTCCGACGAGCACTCGGCGTACCGTAGCCGCGGTCTTCCTCGCGGGAGTCTCCGTCTTCCTCGTCCTCTACGAGACCCAGGGCCTGCTGCCGGCGATCCGGGAGGCCTACGGAATCGACGGTCCGACGGCGAGTCTGACCGTGTCCGCGACGAACGTGGCCATGGCCTGTTTCCTCATTCCGTTCTCGATGCTCGCCCCGCGCATCGGCCACGCCCGCCAGATCGGTGCCGGGGTGATCGTTGCAGCGATCCTCGCGCTCGTCCTTCCCTTCACTCCGACCCCGGAGCTGCTCATCGTCGTCCGGTTCCTCCAGGGCCTGGCGATCGCCTCGGTGCCGGCCACGGCCATGGCCTATCTCTCCCTGCGTCTGCCGCCGGCCGCGCTGCCCGGAGCGATCGGGGTCTACATCGCCGGCAACACGATCGGCGGGCTCTGCTCGAGGCTGCTCACCGGGCTGGCGTCGGAATTCCTCGGCTGGCACGGCGGGCTTGCGTTCACCGCAGCCGTGTCACTGATCTTCGGGCTCATCGTCGTCTGGCTGCTGCGCCACGATCTCTTCTCCACCGCCCGCAGCCGGGCCGTCCTCGATTCGGACGATTCCGCTCCGTCCGATACGGATCCCGCCCTCACCGAGGCGGCCGACCCTGACGCTGTCACCGCAGGTGACGGCAGTGCCAGCAATGCTCTCGCCGACGGCAATGACGTCGTGGCCGCCACCGATAGGTCCGTCGACGACGTTGCCGACTCTGCCGCCGACGACGGTGGGGCTGGGAGCGCGCAGCCGCCTCGGCGAGCGATTCCGCTGCGCGGAGGTCTGTGGAGGATCTACCTCACCGGGTTCCTGTGCATGATCGTCTTCGGCGGATCGTTCACGATGCTCGGCACCCGCCTGCAGCAGGATCCGTGGCACCTGAGCGAGGGCGCGGTCGCCCTGTTCTTCCTCATCTACCTCGTCGGCACCGTCGTCACCACATATTACGGCCGCCTGGCCACGAAGTCCTCACGCACTCGGATCACCCTGGCCGGAATGGTCATCGCGCTCGCCGGTGCGGGGCTGACTCTGGTCGATTCGCTCGTGGTGATCATCATCGGCATGTCGCTGCTCACCGCCGGATTCTTCCTCGGACATACGGGTGCTTCCGCGGCGGCGAGTGCCGCCCGGCCGGGAGTCGACTCGACCCGTTCTGCGGCCATCTACCTCACCGTCTATTACCTCGGTACGAGCCTCGGCGCCTGGCTCTCGGCGGTCCTCTTCGCCGACTTCGCCTGGCCGGGAGTCGTCGCCATGTGCGCGAGCTCCCTCATAGTGGTCTTCGTCTTGACCCTGACCGGTGCTCCGCTAGGCTTCAAGAAACGCAGCTGATCGCTCGTTCAGTGTCGCCGGCGTCGGTGGCCTGTCGCCTGCGGTTGCGTCGTGCTCCTCATCCGCCGGTGACATCCGCGCCGGCGTCGTCGTCGAAAGGCCAGTTCATGTCCGAGACCGCCAACTCGACCGTCGTCTACGCGATCACCGACGGCGTCGCCCACGTCGAGATCGACCGTGCCGACAAGCTCAATTCGCTCACCCGCGAGGTCTTCGAAGACCTCGTCGAGGCGGGTCTGGCACTGAAGGAGTCGAGCGAGGTCAAGGCCGTGGTCCTGTCCGGTCGCGGTCGTGCCTTCAGCGCCGGTCTCGACTTCACCGAAATGGCTCGGATCGCCGAGGCCGGAGCCGCGACCCGCTCATCCGCTGAGGAAGCGGCCGAGCAGGCCGCCGGTGCTGGTGAATCGGGTGCGGCGGATTCCGTGGCCACCGTCGTCGATATCGGTGAGCGACTCGGTTCGGCCCGGGCCCTGGCGCAGAAAGCCGTGCACGTGTGGTCACTCGTCGAGGTTCCGGTCATCGCTGCGGTGCGCGGGGCGGCGCTCGGCGGCGGACTGCAGATCGCCCTGGGCGCGGACATGCGTGTGGCCGGACCGGATGCGAAGCTCTCACTCATGGAACTCAATTGGGGGATCATCCCCGATATGTGCGGCACCCAGCTGCTGCCGCGACTCGTGGGACCGGCTCAGGCGAAGAAGCTCATCGTCACCGCCGATGCGATCGGTGCCGAAGAAGCTCTGCGCATCGGCCTCGTCGAAGAGGTCGTCGAGGACCCTCTGGCTCGTGCTCTCGAATTGGCCGGGCAGATCGCGGGCCAGTCACGGGCGGCGCTGGTGTGGGCGAAGCGGCTCGTCGACCTGTCCTATGACTCCGACTTCAGCACCGGACTCGACGCCGAACAGGAAGCGCTCGCGGCGCTGTTGGGCACCGACGAGCAGAAGCAGGTCGTCGCCACTCGCCTGGCCGCGATGAAGGCCCGCGCTAAGGGCTGAGGTCGGGATCGCCGGGGTCCTGCTGCGAACAGCGGGATCCTGGGCTCAAGCGAGGGAAGTCGGACGCAGGCGAATGAGGTGAACTAAGAACCGCGGTTCGAGGGGAACTCCGGGCGGACGGGATCGATGATCCTCTCGGCGGTGATCGCCTCGGCGACGGTGGAGAATTCCGCGAGCTCACGCAACAGCACGAACGTCGGACGCATGAGCTTCAGCCGTCCGGCTCCCTCATCTGCGAGGATCCCGGTCACCGAGCGCCACTCGCTCGTGTGCGCCTCCGTCGTCTGATGCTGGGCGGCGGCGAGCTCGGGAGCCGCGATCGTATAGAAGTACGTGTCGAAGCGTTTGGGCCGACCCAAGGGAGTCACCCAGTTCGCCCACGGCTTGAGCCCGGCCGGGTCGAGGACCGCGCCCGTCTCCTCCTCGACTTCGCGCACAGCAGTGGCGAGCAGGACGCGCCAACCCTCGGCATCCTCGGCGATGGTCGAATCGGACCATGCTGAGGTGTGCACCTGTGGATCGGGGACGGCGATGGTCGGTGCGGCGGTCGCATCGACAGGGTCGACGCGACCGCCGGGGAAGACGACGACGCCGGCGGCGAAATCCATCGTCGATACCCGGTGCTGGACGAACACCTCGATACCCTCGTCCCCGTCGCGGAGCATGAGCACGCTGACGGCGGGCCTGATCGGGACCGTCTCGGCGTCGGCGATATCGGGACCGCGGCTCGCGCTGTCGGCGGTATCCGAACGGTCGGAGCCTTCGGGGTTGATGTCTCGAATCACGTTCAGCACCTTCGCTCTCAGCAATTGATGTCTCCTTCCAGTATGCCCGGGCTCGGGCAGAGGGCTGACGGCGGGGTGGGGCGAGTGCGCGCGAGGCGGGCAGGATACGATGGGTGACAATCTGACATCCTCCATCTGAGGCCGATAACCCAACCGGTGACGAACAGGGCGGGGCTGAACGGGCACTATATGAGCAGTTTCGGGATCTATCCGTTCTTCAACATCAACCAGGCTTGGCCGAACTGGCTGATCATCATCCTGCTGTTGGTCGACATGATCATCCGCATCATCGCGCTCGGGTGGATTCCGCATAATCGCAGGCCGTCGGTCGCGCTCGGCTGGCTGCTTGCGATCTTCCTCATCCCGTATGTGGGCATTGCAGCGTTTCTGCTGCTGGGGTCGTCGAAGCTGCCGAAGCGGCGGCGGGACAAACAGTCGAAGATGAATGACCTATTCCGCGATCAGATCCGCCACCAGGCGATCGTCGGACGCCAGGACCATATGCCCGAACCGCTGAGCACCGCAGCGCAGCTCAACTTCGACCTCGGTGCCCTCCCGATGACCCACGGCAACTCCTTCGACCTCCACGTCGACAACCACGCCTGCATGGAGGCGATGGCCGATGCCGTCGACCGAGCACAGCGGTTCGTCCACTTCGAGTTCTACATCGTCGCCATCGATGACACGACGAGGCGGCTGCTCGAATCGCTGCTGGCCGCGCACCGGCGCGGTGTGAGTGTGCGAGTCCTCATCGACCATGTGGGATCGCTGGGCTACCCGGGCTATTCGGAGCTGGTGAAGAGGCTCGACGGTTCGGGCATCAGCTGGCGCCGTGCCCTGCCGATCCGCCCTTGGAAGGGCGAATACCAGCGGCCCGATCTGCGCAATCACCGCAAGATCCTCGTCGTCGACGGGGAGGTCGCGTTCACCGGTTCGCAGAACATCATCGACCGCACCTACAACAAGGCCCGCAATCGTCGGAAGGGCTTCCAGTGGAAGGATCTGTCGGTGGAATGTCGTGGGCCGGTCGTCGAAGAGCTCGATGCCGTGTTCATCACCGACTGGTATTCGGAGACCGACGAGATCCTCGACGAACCCGACAGCTTCGAGCTCGAAGCTCCCGAGTTCGGCGGCGTTCAGGCGCAGATCGTACCGTCGGGTCCGGGCTTCGAGGACGAGAACAATCTGCGCCTGTTCAACCACCTCATCTACAACGCGAATCGTCGCGTCGTCGTCTGCTCACCGTATTTCGTGCCCGACGAGTCACTGCTGCACGCGCTGACGACCGAGGCCAGATCGGGAGTCGATGTGCGTCTGTACGTCGGTGAGACGAGCGACCATTGGCTGACCCACAAGGCGCAGCAGTCGTACTATGACGAGCTGGTGCGCGCCGGGGTGCGGATCTTCATGTACCACGCTCCGACGGTGCTGCACTCGAAGTTCCTCATGATCGACGACGAGGTCTCGATCATCGGCTCGTCGAATATGGACGAACGGTCCTTCGCGATGAACCTCGAGGTCACTCTCTTCATCGTCAACAAGGAATTCACGCAGCGCATGTACGACCTCGAGGCCGAACGCTATGCGCCGAATTCGGTCGAGCTCGATGCCGAGGAATGGCAGGCGCGGCCGCTGCTGAAGAAGTATCTGGAGAACGTCGCCCGCCTGACGAGCTCGCTGCTGTAGGCGCGTGGGGACGTTTCCTGCTGCCGCGGTGGTACCTGCGAACTGGAGTGCCGTCGTCGTCGCGGCGGGTGGGAGCGGGTCGAGGCCGCGGACGTCGAATGCGGGGGAATCCGCAAACAGCACAGAAAAAGGTGTATGGCCCTGTTTCGAAACTGGGCCATACGCCTTTTTCGGGGCCGCGGCGAACTGAGCCGGGGTCGCGCTGTCCGAAGTGCGCGGCGACTCAGCCGGCCTGCCGACGCTCAGTCGTCGTCGGCGACTCCGGCCGGACCTTCGTCGTCGAGGTTACGCTCGGGATCGGTGATCGAATCCTGGGCCTTCGGCGACGGTTTGTGCTTAGCCGTGGTGTCCGACTTCGCTGTTTCCTGCGCGGCGGTGGTGCTCTTCGCAGTCGTGTCTGCCTTCGCACCAGTCGAGTCCTCGTCGCCGTCGAATTCGGAGACGGGAGTGTTCGTGGCAGCGGCGGCGTTGACCTTGTCGGCCGCGGTCTGAACGGCATCGGCGACGGCCGGCGACTTCTCGCGGATCGACTGGTTGGCTTTCTCGACGGTGTCCTGGACGCGCGGGTCGGTCCACAGCTCCTGAGCCTGGGCCTTCAGCCGTTCGTAGCTCTGGCGCCCGGTGCGTGATCCCAGAATGAATCCGACTCCGAGACCGGTCAGGAGAATCAATCTCTTCTTCATGGTCGTGCTCCTCTTCGCAACTCGACGTCACCGTATTCGGCTCTGCTGTGCGGCACAGGTCCGGGCAGCGATGTGGCAGCGCACGGGCACTGTGCCCTCGAGATCCAGCTTATACCGAGTCGGGCTCGTACGGGTATGGATTCATCCACGCCGTCATCGCAGATTCTCGACGATCCCGGGCTCGACACGCGGGAGCCCGGCTCGGCACTCGAGTCCCGGCTCGGCTCGCGGGTCCCGGGGTTGGAAGCCGGGACCTGCAGCAGGCTCCGGCTCGACTCAGTCGAGACTCGGCTGCTGCTGGGTGATGCAGTGGATTCCGCCACCGCGGGCGAAGAGCTCACGCGCATCGACTCCGACGACCTTCCGCCCCGGGTAGACGCGCTCGAGCACGGCTGCCGCCTCGGCGTCCATCGGATCGTCGAAGGTGCAGGCGATGACCCCTCTGTTGGTGACGAGGTGATTGACATACGAATAGTCGACCCACCCTTCCTCGTCACGCAGCACCGCGGGAGCCGGGATCGGCACCACTTCGAAGGGCGTTCCGTCGGCGGTGGTCTCGGCGGCGAACTGCTCCTTGAGCGCACGACTGAATTCGTAGTCCGGATGTTCGGGATTGCGCTGATCGTGGACGAGGACGACCCCGGGGCTCGGCATCGCGGCGACGATGTCGACGTGTCCCCGGGTGCCGAAAGTCTGATTGTCCCGGTGGAGTCCGCGGTCGAGCCAGATGACCTTCTTCGCCCCGATCGTGCGCGCGAATTCGGCTTCCACATCGGCTTCGGTCAGTCCCGGATTGCGGCCGGGATCGAGCTGGACGCTGCGCGTTGCAAGCACCGTTCCCTGACCGTCGACATGGAATCCGCCGCCTTCGTTGCGCAGATCCGAGGACACCACGGGAGTCCCGGCCAGGCCCGCGACGAATTCTCCGATGTGCTCATCGTGATCCCAGCTCGCCCATTCCTGCGCGCCCCAACCGTTGAACACCCAGTCCACCGCGTGCAGCACACCCGCCTCGTCGACGACGAAGCTCGGCCCGATATCACGCATCCACGCATCGTCGAGTTCGGCGTTGACGATCGTGATCTCGTGGTTGATCCCCTCGCCGAGGTGGCGCTTGGCATGATCGGTCTGTGCACTGGTCACCACGACCGTGACAGGGGTGAACTCGCTGGTGGCGCGGGCAACGGCGGCCCACGTGGCGCGTGCGGCCTCGGCCTCGGCTTCTGTGTCGCCGAGCGCGTAGCCGGAGGATGGGAACGCCATCCAGACTCGGTCCTGGGCGGCGGTCTCCGCCGGCATGTGCAACGTCATCCTTCGTCCCTTCGCTGGTGGACTGTCGCTGAGCCGAGTGTAGCCAGAATCTCGCCGGGGCGGTCGACGGATTTCGCAGGTCCGTCGACCCGAAAGCGCTCTGTCCTGATCAAAGAGTCCACGTAGTCATCTGGGACAGTCGGCTGCCACGGGAGTCCGTATAGTCTGGCAGGGAGTCAGGGATCTGGCGAGGAGCCAGCATTCGATCGTGTGCGAAGGAGGCAGGAAGTGGAAGACCAGGATCTGCAGGAGATATTCGGCAGGCGAGGGACGGGACCTCTGGCCGGAACCATCGTGGCCGATTTCTCCCGAGTCCTCGCCGGCCCCTACGCGACGATGATGCTTGCGGATCTGGGTGCCACGGTCATCAAGGTGGAGGGGAAGACCGGGGACGATACACGTCATTGGGCGCCGCCTCGGCGAGGGGACGATGCGACCTATTTCCTCACCGCGAACCGGAACAAGCACTCCGTCGTCCTCGATTTCAAGGACAAGGCGGACCTCGCCTGCGCCCAGCAGCTCGCCGCTCGCGCGGATGTGCTCGTGGAGAACTTCAAGGCCGGGGGACTGGAGAAGTACGGCCTCGACTATGAGACGGTCAGCGCCGCCAATCCGGGCATCGTCTACGCCTCGGTGACGGGTTTCGGTCGCGACAATCCTCAGCCGGGCTACGATCTGCTCATCCAGGGTCTGTCCGGATTCATGTCGGTCACCGGCTCCGAGGAGTCGGGCCCGGTCAAGGCGGGTGTCGCCGTCGTCGACGTGATCACGGGACTGCATACGGCGGTCGGCATCCTCGGCGCGCTCAACCACCGCAAGGACACCGGGATCGGTCAGCTGGTCGAGACGAATCTGCTGTCCTCGGCACTCTCCGGGCTGGCTAACCAGACCTCGGCATATGTGGCCGGAGGCGTGACCCCGCAGGCGATGGGCAACAAGCACCCCAGCCTCTACCCGTACCAGCCGATGCCCACTGCGGAGGGCCAGATCATCATCGCGTGCGGCAACGACAAGCAGTTCGCCCGGCTCGCCGAGGTGCTCGGCCACCCCGAATGGGCGGCCGATGAACGGTTCGCGAACTTCGCCGACCGCAACGTCAACCGCGATGACCTCGAACCCGAGCTCGTCGCCGCGCTGAGCGAGAAGACGAACCAGGAATGGTTCGACATCCTCACCGAGGCGGGGCTGCCCTGCGCGCCGATCAACTCGATCGCCCAAGGTGTGGACCTGGCATCGTCGCTGGGACTCGAGCCCGTCGCCGAGGCGGGTCAGGGCGATCGCGTCATCCCCACCGTCCGCAACCCGATCAGGCTTTCGGAGACTCCGACGAGCTATGAGCTCGCTCCGCCGACGCTCGGCGATTCCACGGAAGCGGTCAAGGCGTGGCTGCGTGCGGCCGAATAGACCTCGGGCGTGCGCCGCGAATCGGGAAGCCGGCGTGCGGAAGTCATCCTGCGTCTGATGACCGCGAATGATTCTGCCGCTGCCCGGGCGGGCAGCGCCACAGCTGAAGTACCCTATTGACTGTGCATTGTCACCGAGAGATCTGCCAAGCGACCGATGTGGCGCGGGACCTGCGGTGACGGCAGTCGTATTCCCAAGAGAATTCCGGAACCGAGATGGACAATGAGTCGACCGAGGTCACACCTCGGAGACGTTCGGCGGTGAAACGGACCCTGATGGTCATCGCGATGGCGATCACAGGGTTCCATATCTTCGCCAGCTTCCTGTGGATCGCCCCTGCCTCGACGGCGAGGGAGGTGATTCCCGGTGACCTGCTCTCCAAATACATGATCCCGCTGTGGGGACAGTCGTGGAGCGTGTTCGCCCCCGAGCCGATCAACGGCGACTACTACTTCGATGTGCGCGCGGTGATCAAGACCGACAGCGGCGAAGAGATCACTCAATGGGTGCGGGCCACCGATGTCGAGCTCGACCACTCGACGTACAAGCTGTTCCCGCCGCGGTCGGCGGGGCTGGGCATCGGAGTGGCCTCGGACATCAAGGGCTCGTGGGAAGAACTGCCCGACGATCAGAAGGCGATCGTCAAACTCGACTACTTCAAGGGCGACGATTCCGTCGACCGGCTGGAGACGAAGCTCAAGGAGTACGACGACCCGGAGAACGCGATTCCCGCGTACCTGGAGAGCGAACATCTGGCCACCGCGTATGCGACGCAGGTGGCGAAGGCCATCTGGGGCGACGACGTCCAGCGCGTCCAATACCAGGCCGCCCGTCAGAACGTCGTGCCTTTCGCCGAACGCAACGACAAAGACGCGAAGCGTCCGAACATCCAACCCGTCCCCGTGGGATGGCGCGCACTAGTCGTCGAAGACCATCAGTCCCAAGAGGAATTCACGAAGTATTTCTGTGCCTCGGACGAAGTGAGGTGCGTCGGTGAACAGTGATGACACGACCCGCACAGGCGGGGACGACCACGATGCAGAGGTCACTGACCAGCGGACCGGCACGACCGCCTCGGCGAGTGATTCGGCTCCTGAATTCGGGTTGGTCCCGGTGACGACCCTCGCGCGGACGAAGCTCGCGCAAGGATGGAACTGGCTCGAGGAGATGCTCACCGGCCGGTACCACGCGACGTACGGGCTGGCGGTGACGCGGATCCTCATCGGATTCACCGGACTCGGCCTCATCCTCACGAACTTCAACGCTCGGCATTACACCTTCGGTGTGGGATCGGCCTGGAATGGGGAGATCGCCGAACCCAAGAGCGACTTCCCGACCATCTGGCTCTTCTCCCTCTTCCACCGAGCGGTGACGACGCCGCCGCTGTTCACGGCGATGATGATCGGGCTCGCGCTGCTGGCGATCGTCATCATCCTCGGATGGCGAACGCGGATCATTCTGCCGATCTACCTGGTGCTGTGGGTGAGCTTCATCGAGCTCAACGACGGGGCAGGGGATCAGGGCGACAACGCCTACCGGATGTTCATGATCGCCATGCTCTTCGCCGACACGACCCGCAGATGGTCCCTCGATGCCAGGCGGCGCGCGCGGAACCCGGAATTCCCGGACAACGACGGCGGACAGTGGCGCTGGGCGCTCATCATGGCCAACAACCTCGCCATCGTCGTACTCGCATTCCAGGTGTGTGCGATCTACATGTCCGGCGGTCTGTACAAGGCCGGAGGTGAGGCTTGGCAGCACGGATTCGCCGTGTACAACCCGCTGCATACTCAGCAGTTCGGCACGTGGCCGGTGCTGTCGGACCTCATGACGGCGTGGGGCCCGATGGTCGTGGCGATCTCGTGGGGATCGATCCTCTTCCAGTGCGCCTTCCCGTTCATGCTGTTCAACCGCTACACCCGCATCATCGCGCTGCTGGGCATCCTGTCCTTCCACCTGGGCATCGCACTGCTCATGGGCCTGCCGTGGTTCTCGCTGACGATGATCGCCGTCGATGCGATCTTCATCCGCGACCGCTCATTTGCGAAGGTCAGCGCCTACCTGAGGCATTGGTGGACCTCATCGGCCCCGCGGGGTGCTGGTGGGGCTAGTGGCGGTGCAGCGGGTGGCCGCGGCGGTTCGGGTGCTCGCGGTGGTGTCGCGAAGGCTGGCTCCGCTGGTGGCGGCAGCGGTTCCAAAGGCACTGCTGCGAAGGCCGGGGCGAGTGCCAAGTCGAAGGCTTCCGCCGGGTCCCGCAAGAAGTAGCTCGCGTGTGCTTCGATGCCGCAGGCACCCGCGGTACCTAACCTGCGAGCACCAGCGAACCAGCGCACCAGCGAACCAGAGCACCAGCGAACCAGCGAACCAGCGCAGCGTCCTGTAGACGCAGAATGGGACATGTGTCTCTGAAATGCTCACTTTCTTCGGTGAGCATTTCAGAGAAACATGTCCTATTCTGCTCTGTGCCGCCTGAGGGTCTCGTGCCGCAGCAGTTGTCAGTCGGCCCCCATCTCGACGCAGACATTCGTGGTTCCTGCGGCCGGTCCGGCGGCGGACAGGGAAACGGCCCAGTCTGAGTCGGATAGCCCCTGTTCAAATAGGAGCTATCCGACTGAAACTGGGCCGTACCCCGCTGGCGCACCCGCTGGGTGCAGCCGGGAGCCTTACCGCTTGGGGCGCAGCTCCAGGCCGGTGGCCTCGGGGTCTTCGGGCAGGTCGACGACCACAGTGTCCCCGTCGACGATGTCCCCGGCGAGCAGAGCGCGGGCCAGCTTGTCGCCGATCTCGCGCTGGACCAGCCTGCGCAGCGGCCGGGCACCGAACGCCGGATCGTAGCCTTCGAGCGCCAACCAGTCTTCGGCCCCCTGAGTGACCTCGAGCGAGACTCGACGGTCGGAGAGCCGTCGCGACATGTGCGAGATCTGCAGATCGACGATCGACGCGAGCTCGGTCTGGCTGAGCGAGTCGAAGAGCACGATGTCATCGAGACGGTTGAGGAACTCGGGCTTGAACGTCGCATGCACGACATCGAGCACCTTGCTCCGCTGCTCCTCGGTCGACAGGCTCTTGTCGACGAGGAACTGCGAACCGAGGTTCGAGGTCAGGATCAGGATGGTGTTCCTGAAGTCGACCGTGCGCCCCTGACCGTCGGTGAGCCGACCGTCATCGAGGACCTGCAGCAGGATGTCGAAGACGGACGGGTGTGCCTTCTCCACCTCGTCGAGCAGGACGACGGAGTACGGGCGACGGCGGACCGCCTCGGTGAGTTGGCCGCCCTCGTCGTATCCGACGTAGCCCGGAGGGGCACCGACGAGGCGGGACACGGTGTGCTTCTCACCGTATTCGCTCATATCGATCCTGATCAGGGCCTTCTCGTCGTCGAAGAGGAAGTCCGCGAGCGACTTCGCGAGCTCCGTCTTGCCGACGCCGGTGGGTCCGAGGAACAGGAACGAACCGGTCGGACGATCCGGGTCGGCGACACCGGCCCGCGAACGGCGGATGGCATCGGAGACCGCGGCGACGGCGTTCTTCTGACCGATGAGACGCTCACCGAGGATGCCCTCGGCTCCCAGCAGCTTCTCGACCTCACCCTGGACGAGGCGTCCGGCGGGGATGCCCGTCCACGAGGAGACCACCTCGGCGATGTCGTTGCTCGAGACCTTGTCCGAGACCATCTGCTCGGATTCCGCTCCCGCCTCGGCCTGGGCCTCGGCGGCTTCGGCCTCGGCGATCTCCTTCTGCACGGCAGGGATCTCGCCGTAGAGCAGACGGGATGCGGTCTCGAGGTCCGTGTCGCGCTGAGCCTTCTCGGCGGCCGAACGCAGCTCGTCGAGCTTAGTCTTCAGCTCACCGACCCGGTTGAGGCCGGCACGCTGGGACTCCCAGGTCGCCTCGAGTCCGCGCAGCTCCTCCTCCTTGTCGGCGAGGTCGGCACGCAGGGCGCTCAACCGCTCGATCGATGCGGAGTCGGTCTCCTTAGCCAGGGCCATGTCCTCCATCTTCAGGCGGTCCACGGCACGGCGGAGCTCATCGATCTCGACCGGAGCCGAATCGATCTCCATTCGCAGGCGGGAAGCCGCCTCGTCGACGAGGTCGATGGCCTTGTCCGGCAGCTGCCTGCCGGTGATGTACCGGTTCGACATCGTTGCGGCCGCGACCAGGGCGCCGTCGTTGATCGAGACCTTGTGGTGAGCTTCGTAGCGTTCCTTGAGCCCACGCAGGATCGCGATCGTGTCCTCGACACTGGGCTCACCGACGAAGACCTGCTGGAACCGACGCTCCAGGGCGGGATCCTTCTCGATGTTCTCGCGGTATTCGTCCAACGTGGTGGCACCGATCATCCGCAGCTCACCGCGGGCGAGCATCGGCTTGAGCATATTGCCTGCGTCCATCGAGGAGTCTCCGCCGGCACCGGCACCGACGATCGTGTGGAGCTCGTCGATGAAGGTGATGATCCGACCGTCGGCGTTCTTGATCTCCTCGAGCACGGCCTTGAACCGCTCCTCGAACTCACCGCGGTACTTCGCGCCGGCGACCATGGCGGACAGGTCGAGGCTGATGAGCGTCTTGTCGCGCAGCGATTCGGGCACGTCTCCGGCCACGATCCGCTGGGCCAGGCCTTCGACGACGGAGGTCTTGCCGACGCCGGGCTCACCGATGAGGACGGGGTTGTTCTTCGTCCTGCGCGAGAGCACCTGGACGACGCGGCGAACCTCTTTGTCGCGGCCGATCACCGGGTCGAGCTTGCCTTCCCGGGCGACGGCGGTGAGGTCGATACCGAACTTCTCCAGCGACTGCATCGTCTCCTCAGGGTTCTCCGAGGTGACCTTCTTTCCGGCGCGCAATTCGGGCAGGGCCGCGAGCAGCGCGTCCCTGTTGGCCCCATTCGCGCGCAGCGCTTCTCCGGCTCCGTCCTTGCCGGCCGCAGCGGCCAGCAGCAGGTGTTCGGTCGAGACGAACTGGTCGCCGAGGGCCGTCATCTCCTCCTGTGCGAGGTTCATCATCTCCAGGCCGGCGCGGGAGAGCCCCGGCTGGCTGACGGTGGAACCGCTGACGGTGGGGAACCCGCTGATCACGGATTCGATGGACCGCAGTACGGTCTGCGGGTCGGCACCGACCTTCGTCAGCAGGGTCGCGGCGAGCGATTCGGGCTGGCCGAGCAGGGCCGCGACGAGGTGGGCCGGTTCGATCTGGTTGTTCTTCCGGGCGACGACGTCGTTGACCGCGGTCTGCAGCGCCTCCCGGGACTTGGTTGTCATCTGTGCGTCCATGTACGCATCTCCTTCTTACGATTCTGTGCTCATTTCAGCTCTCGAAGAGAACAACACCGACAAAGTTGAGTCTATTCCGCTCAACTTTGAAAATCGAGAAGGATTTCGCCGAGGCGGCCCGCCCGGATGCGTGTCCCTGCCCAACCTGGACCGGCCCGGAATTCCGTCCGGTCGGGACCACCCGGCCCTACCTCGTGATGACCGACTGGAGGTCGAAGCGGTGGAGCACGCGGTCGGCGATCTCCGGATCGGTGCCGCGTTCGCGCCGGGCCTTGAGCACCTCGGCGCGTGCGGACTGCATGGCCTTCTTCTGCATGGCCAGCATTTGCTCCCGGTGTTCCTTGAATGCCATCGCCTGTTCCGAGCTCGCCTGGTCATCGGTGGTTCCGCTGAGCTGATCGTGCAGGACTTTGAACTTCGCCCGCAGGGGTTCGATGACGTCGTCGGGCAGACTGTCATCGTTCTTGATCTCACGCATCGCAGCCTTGTAGGCACGCAGAGCGATGTCCCTGGTCGCCTGATGCTCCTTCTCCGCCTCGTCGTCGATGCCGAGGAGAGCGACAACGGTCGGGAAGCTCAAGCCCGCCAGCACCAGAGTGACCAGCAGGACCACCGCGGCCGCGACGACGACATAGGACCGCCCGGGGAACGGGGCACCGGAACTCGTCGTGGCCGGGATCGACAGCGCCAAGGCGACTGTGGCGAGGCCGCGCATCCCGCCCCAAGTCATCAGCGTGGCATCGCGGACGCTCAATGGCGCGGCATCCGGATCCTCCTCGCGTCGCTTGCGTTCGATGACAGTGCCCAGCAGCAGCCATACGAAGCGGACGGCCACGACGATGAGAGCGATGAGCGCGCCGACGAGCAGCGCTCGCCCGAGGTCGGCGTGTTCGGATTCGACGATGAGACGCAGATCGAGGCCGATGAGACCGAAGGCGATTCCGGTGATGAGCATCTCGAGGACCTGCCATGTCGAGTTCTGCGTCACCCGCTCCGCCGAGTTCCCCTCGACATCGCGGCGGCGCACTTCGAGGGCGGCCACGACGACGGCGATGACCCCGCTGGCGTGGAAGTGCTCGGCCACGAGGTAGACGCCGAAGGGCAGGACGAGCATGAGGGAGGAGCGCGCGATCGTGTGATCGATCTTCTCCATCACCCACCAGGCGGCGAAGGACAGCACCAGGCCGACGATGATCGCCACGACGGCGGAGACGACGAACGACACGGCCAGATCTGCGTAGTCCACCTCGGTGCCGGCCAATACCGCGGCCATCGCGGTCTGGAAGATGACCAGTGAGGCGGCATCGTTGAACAGGCCCTCGCTTTGCAGGGTCGACATGATGCGGCGGGGGATCGACACGGTGCTGGCCACGGCTTCGACGGCGACGGGGTCGGGCGGGGCGAGCATAGCGCCGAGCGCGATGGCCGCGGCGATGGTGATTCCGGGGATGAGGAAGACCGCGGACCCGGCGACGGCGGCCACGGTGACACCGACGAGAGCCACGGACATGCCGAGGATCGTGCGCCACCGGATCGCGAACAGCGCCCACGATGTCTTCTGCGCGGCGGCGAAGAGCAGGGGCGGCAGGAAGAGAGGGAGGACGAGCTCCGGATCGATGGCCACCTCGGCGAAGGTGGGGATGAACGCACCGGCGATGCCGATGAGGACCATGAGCGCCGGCCACGGAAGCTTGAGCTTCTGCCCCAATCCGACCACCACCGAGGTGGCGGCACCGAATCCGATGATCATCAGCAATGTGGTCATGCCAGTCCCTCCGAACCGCTCCCACCGGGGCGGATGTGTCCGGAGGCGGGCGGAAATCGTCTGCGCAGATTCCGCGCCGGGCCCGGCGACCTTTGGCAGAATGAGGCTATGTCGGAATCAATTGTATTCGCGCAGCTCGACGACGGAGTCGCGTCCGTGACGATCAACCGGCCGTCCACGCGCAACGCACTGTCGCTGACGGTCATGGAGGACCTCATCGACACCCTCACCGAGGTGGCCGACCGCACCGATGTGCGCGCGGTCATCCTCATCACCGCCGGACATGTGTTCAGCTCCGGTCATGACCTCACCGAGATCCGCGGGGCGGATCTGGAGATGCAGCAGATCACGTTCGACGCCTGTGCACGACTGATGCAGCTCATCCAATCCATCCCGCAGCCGGTCATCGCGCAGGTGCAGGGTGTGGCCACGGCGGCCGGCTGCCAGCTGGTGGCGACCTGCGATCTGGCCGTTGCCGCTGAGTCCGCGAGATTCGCAACTCCGGGAGTGAAGATCGGTCTGTTCTGTTCGACTCCGATGGTGGCGCTCTCCCGTGCGGTGCCGGCGAAGCAGGCGATGCGGATGCTGCTGACCGGTGATTTCGTGACCGCCGAGGATGCGCTGAAGATCGGTCTCGTCTCCGATGTCGTCGCCGACGCCGACCTCGAGTCCGCCACCTTGGAATTGGCTCTCAAAGTCGCGTCCGCCTCGTCGGCTACAGTTGCCCTAGGAAAGGCCGCGTTCTACGAACAGCGGGAGCTGCCTGTGGTCGACGCCTATGCGCGGATGTCGCAGGTGATGGCGGACAATGCCGTCGCGGCCGATGCGCAGGAAGGGATCGACGCCTTTCTGACGAAGAGGGAGCCGCAGTGGCAGCACCGCCGCTGAGGCGGTGGGTGTGAAGATGAGAGAGGGAACGTCGTGGCGGTGATAGTGACCGGAGCCAGCGGCTTCATCGGTGGTGCCATTGCACGGGCGCTCGCCGAAAGGGACGAAACGGTCTATGCGCTGTCCCGGCGTGATCCCGAGATCCCCGGGGTGAACTTCCAGCACTGGGACATCACCGAACCTGCGTCCGCGTCGGTGACCTCCCTGGCCAAGAATGTGACCGCGGTCTTCCACTGTGCCGGAATCGCCTCCGTCAGCGCCGATGACGACGCTCTCTACAACGTGAAGGTGACGGGCACACGTCATGTCCTCGATGCGTTTCCGAAGGCCCGCATCGTGCACGTGTCCTCGACGACGGTGTACTCCGAGTCCGAACCCCACGCCGAGCTGTGGGAGGAAGCCGGTCCGAAGGACCCCAACGACTTCGCCGACGCGTACTCTCGCACCCATGTTCTTGCCGAGCAGCTTGTCATGAGGCTCCGTCCCGATGCTGCGATCCTGCGTCCCGCGGCTGTCTACGGTCCGGGGGAGACGATGCTTATGCCGTTCCTGTCGCGGATGTCGAAGAAGGGTGCGCTGCGGCTGCCCGGCGGCGGACGCCAGAAGGTCACCCTGACGCATGTCGACAATGTGGTGCGGGCCGCGCTCGCCTGCCTCGACGTGCCTTCGGCGGCGGGTCCCTTCAATATCGGTGACCCGATTCCGTACCGGCTCAAAGAGGCTGTGGTCACTCACTTCGCTCGGATGGGCTATGACCAGGTAGTCATCGAGGGTGTCGCGAAAGACAAGGCGCTGGTGTCGGCGAAGCTCGGACTCAAGATCAAAGGCGTGTTCAAGCGCGGGGACCGCGCGAAGCTCTTCCTCGTCAGATACCTGCAGTCGGATCGGACGTACAACCTGTCCCGGCAACAGCGGGTGCTCGGCATCTCGACCACCCAACACCTCATCCCGTCCCGCTTGCAGTAGGGCGCCAGCGCTCAGAGGCGGTTCCGGTCACCGCTTGAGGCCATGCTGGGCGGCGACGATCTTCGACACCAGTTCGCGCGGGAGCGCACGCCCCAGCAGGAACGGCAGCGGTGCTCTGCTGCCGACGGCGTAGAACTCCCGCGGTCTCGGCGCGACGATCGCATCGACGATCGTGGCCGCAGCCTTGGCGGCCGGAATGCCGCCGCGCTCGTTGGCGTCGAGGTGCTCGAGCATCGTCATCACGTCGTGCGTATAGGGCGACCCCTCTTCGAGGTACTTCGTTCGCCGCAGCCCGATACCCGTGGCGATCGATCCCGGTTCGACGGTGCTCACCCATACGCCGAAGGGTGAGAGCTCCTGCCGAGCCGCCGTGGCGAAAGCGCGCAGAGCCGCCTTCGCCGCAGAATACGAACTGCGGTGGGCCAAAGGGAAGCTGGCGAGCATCGACCCGACCATGATGATGCGTCCCGCCCGCCGCGCACGCATCCCGGGCAGGACGAGTTGGCTCAGTCGAACTGGTCCGAACACGTTCGTGCGGAAGAGCCGTTCGATGGCCACGGCCGGCAGCTCTTCGAACGGACCCGACTGGCTCTCACCGGCATTGTTGATGAGCACGTCGATGCCGTCGAGCAGGCCGCGTTCTTCGAGCTCTGCGGCCAGTCGGTCGGGGCCATCCGGGTCGGCGAGGTCCAGCGGAAGATAGCTGACACCGGGGATTCGGTCGGCAGGGGAGATGCGGTCCGGGTTCCGGCTGGTTGCCAGCACCGTGCAGCCTTTCGCCGCCAGCGCCTCGGCGACGGCTCGACCGATTCCCGAGGTGCCGCCGGTGACTAAGACTGTGAGGGCAGAACGCGCGCTGCCGGTCACGAGTGCGTTGCTTCGCCTCGTGCCGACCCGCTTTCCGGCCGCACAGATGTCACCGCACGACTCGCCTCTTCGGCAGCGCGCCCGGCGCGCAGGCCGGAGAAGATGCACCCGCCGAGGAACGTTCCCTCGAGCGCGTTGTACCCGTGCATTCCGCCGCCACCGAAACCGGTGACCTCGCCGGCGGCGTAGAGGCCCGGAATAGTCTTGCCGGATCCTGCCAGCACCTGCCCGTCGAGGTTCGTCTCCAGCCCGCCGAGGGTCTTGCGCGAAAGCAGGCTCAGACGCACAGCAATGAGCGGACCGTGCGTCGGGTCGAGGATCTTGTGCGGTTTGACCGCACGCACGATCTTGTCGCCCAGATAGGACCGCGCATTGTGGATGGCCTGGACCTGCGCGTCCTTCGAAAACGCGTGTTCGGTCTGCCGGTCCCGCTGCCGGATCTGCTCAACGAGATGGTCGTGATCGATGACCGGCCCGCGGGAGCGTTCGTTCATTCCCGCCACCAGTTCCTCGGTGGTTTCGGCCACGACGAAGTCGGAGCCGTACTTCTTGAAAGCCTCGATCGGTCCCGGCGCATCTGAGGAGCGCACTCGATCGAGCGTGATCCGAATGTCCTTCTCCGTGAGATCCGGGTTCTGCTCCGAACCGGAGAGCGCGAATTCCTTGCGGATGATCGACTCGTTGAGCACGAACCACGAATAGTCGTGTCCGGTCTCAAGGATCGTGCGCATCGTCCGATTCGTATCGAAGCCGGGATAGTTCGGCGCCGGGAAACGATTGCCCTCGGCATCGAACCACATCGACGACGGCCCCGGAATGATGCGGATCCCGTGCCCCGGCCAGATCGGATTCCAGTTCACGATGCCCTCCGTATACGCCCAGATCCGGTCCCGGTTGACGAGGCTGGCTCCGGCATCCTCGGCGATCTGCAGCATCCGCCCGTCCACATGAGCGGGTACTCCGGCGAGCATCGTGTCCGGGAACTCGCCGAGGCGGTCGACCGGCCAGTACTTCTTCATCAGTTCGAAATTGTGTCCGATGCCGCCGGTGGTGACGATGACGGCGGGAGCGCGGAGTTCGAATTCGGCGAGTTCGTCGCGGTTCGATTCGACTCCGCGGGCGGTGTGGCTGGGGGCGAGCGTGCGCCCGCGGACCCCGACGACGGCCCCATTCTCGGTGATGAGTTCGTCGACGCGGTGACGGAAGGCGAACTCGACGAGTCCCGCGGCCTCCGCAGTCTCGACGGGTTCACGGAAGACTCGGACCACCTCGGGGCCGGTGCCCCAGGTGAGGTGGAAACGGGGCACGGAATTGCCGTGTTCGCCCGCCCCGGACCCGCCGCGTTCGGCCCAACCGACGATCGGGGTCAGGCGTAAGCCGAGGTCACGCAGGTAGCGGCGCTTCTCCCCGGCCGCGAACTCGAGGTAGGCCTCCGCCCATTTCCGGGGCCAATGATCCTCGTCGCGGTCGAAGCCCGCCGAGGTGGCCCAGTCGTCCTTGGCGAGCTCGAGCGAATCGTGGATGCGCAATCGCCGCTGTTCGGGGGAGTCGATGAGGAAGAGTCCGCCGAGGGACCAGAACGCCTGTCCGCCCAGGTTCGCGCGGTTCTCCTGGTCGAGGATGAGGACGCGCTTGTCGGCCTTGGTGAGCTCGTGGGCCGCGACGAGTCCGGCGAGCCCGGCCCCGACGATGATCGCATCAGGGGAGCGGCGATCCGGGGCGGAACGATCACCGGGTCCGGCGCTGTCTCCGCCGTCACCAGGTGCGTGGGACGAGCCCGTGCTGTCGAAAGAACTCATCGGCGACTCCTTTGTCGTCTGTGTCGGCTAGTGAACCGACGTCAAGTGTGCGCAGATTGCCCAAAACCGCCGCCGGATTCTGACAATCTGGACACACTTACCTACCAGTAGGTTTCAGTATTGCAGATCTTCCCAGTGTGAAGAGGCGCAGGCGGTCCGAAATCAGGCGCAATTTCGGTCGGTGTCCATCAGCCTTCGAGGGTGCGTTCCAGCCAATCGGCGGCTGCGGCGAATGACTCGTCCGTCGTCGTCGGGTCGACCGGCACCACTGCTCCGTCGGAGCTCGGGTAGCTGCCGAGGAAGTGCAGCTTGAGGGCCGCCCGGTGGACACCTTGCAGGGCCTCGGCCATGCGGGCCTCATGGATGTGTCCGAGCAGGTCGATGGAGAACTGGTAGAGGCCCAACCCGTCACCGGTCGGCCGGGACTCGATGCGGGACATATTGATCCCGCGGCTGGAGAACTGTTCGAGCAGTTCGAGTAGCGAACCCGCCCGGTCCGAGCGCAGGGCGGCCACGACGGTCGTCTTGTCCGCGCCGGTCGGGGCGGGCAGAGGACCCGGGCGGGTGACCACGACGAACCGGGTGACGGCGTCTTTGCGGTCGCCGATGTCCTCGGCGACGATCTCGAGTCCATAGCGCTGCGCGGCCAGGGCCGGGCAGACGGCGGCCATATGGTCGCCGGCGTCATTGGCCAGGTCCCTGGCGGCCGCGGCAGTCGAGGACGTCGGCAGGTAGACGGCTTCGGGAAAGTTCTCGTTCATGAACGCCCGCACCTGCGCCTCGCCGTGCGGGTGCGAACCGAAGGAGGAGATCTCCTCCCTGGTGGTGCCGGGCTTGACGGCGAGGACGAAGCGGACGGGCACGACCACCTCGGCGATGATCTGCAGACGCCCGTTCTCGGTGAGCGCATCGATCGTGGCGGGCACTCCGCCTTCCAGTGAGTTCTCGATCGGCACGACCGCGGCATCGCAGTCACCCTCGTGCACCGCGTCGAGCGCCGAGGGTGCATTGCGCATCGGATGAGTCGTGGCCTCGGCGCGCAGGTTCCGGGAGTCGAGGAAGCTGAGCAGAGCCGCCTCGGTGAAAGTGGCCTCAGGGCCGAGGTACGCGAAACGGTTGAGGCTCACTTGCCGGTCTCCTTGTGTGGATCGGAGGAATTCTGCGTGGATTCGGAAGACCCGGAATCGGCGGGGGTGGAGTCGGCTGACCCCGAGCCGCCGCCCGGCGTCCCGCCATTCCGCTTCGCGCGGAGGCGGCGGACGAGGATCGCGCGGGCGACGTCGCGGTACTGGGCAGCACGGTGCAGCTGGGCTTTCAGATCGCGACCGGTGACGCGATGGTGGAGGTCGCATTCGACCTCTTCCACGCGCAGCCCGGCGTTGACGACATCGATGGTCATGGCCGCCTCGACGCCCCATCCGGCGGCGAACGGCAGGGCCGCGTCGAAGGCCTCCCTCGACAGGCAGCGCATGCCCGACAACGGCTGGGTGGCGTCGAATCCGGAGAGTTCGGCGATGCCCTTCTTCGCCAGTCCGACGACGAAGCCGAAGCCTCCGCCCTTGCGCTTCTGCACGGGCAGGATCGCGATCGTCATGTCCGCCCGACCGGCGAGCACGGGCTCGGCCAGGGGCGCGGTGTTCATGGCGGAGTCCTCAAGGTCGCCGTCGATGAACAGCAGCGCCCGGTGGTGCGGGTCGACGCCCGGATCGGCGTCGGAGATCTCCCGATTGCGCAGTGCGAAGGCTCCGGTCATCATGGCCGCAGCCTTGCCCTTGTTCTTCGGGTGGGTGATGACCTCGGCGCCGGCCCGGCGGGCCAGGGTTCCCGTGTCATCGACCGATCCGTCGTCGACGACGAGGACCATGTCGACCCCGGGGATCTGCTTGGCCGCAGCGACGGTGGCACCGATCCGCTGGGATTCGTTCATCGCGGGGATGATGGCGGCGACCGCCTCGGGGGCGGGGTGCGGCTGTGCGCTCATGTCGGTTCTCCTGTCCGTCACCGGCACCGAGGCGGAGCACCCTTTTCGGGTCCCGCCTCGGTGATGGGGTGGTGACGGATATCAGTGGATGGTCAGCTGGCGGGACACGATGCCCGAGCGGACGCGGCGGGCCTCGGTGCTCATCGGCTCGGTCGTGTTCAGCGCTTCGTCGAGGCGCTTGCCGAACGCGGCGATGGGCTCTTCGACGTCGTCGACCTGGGTGCCGAACTCGAGTTCCCAGACGGGGACGATGATGCCGTGGGCGCGGAAGTAGCCGAGGAAGGTGCCGATTCCGCCGAGGTCGTTGGCGTTCTCGGCCTGCAGGCGGGCCATCGCATCGACGACGCGGTCCTCACCTTCGGGGCGGGCCCAGCGGACGTAGGTGCGGCCGGACATCTCGGTCCAGTAGGCGGAGTCGACGGAGGCGAGCTTCTCGGTCGGGGCCACGGAGTCGTTGGCCTGCTGGAGAGCGGCGGCGACGTCGGCATCGGACTCGGCTTCGGGCAGGACCCAGTAGTCGAAGGTCTCGAGCACGCGGACGTCGAACGGGTGCGAGGTGTCGAGGATGTCCTGCAGACGCGGGCCCTCACCGGGTTCGGTGGTCGCCTCGATGGAGGTGCCGGGTTCGGCGTCGACGGCGGCCAGCAGGCCGCGGGCGACGTCGCGGGAGGCGTCGGTCGAGGATACGGGCACCTGCATTCCGGCCAGGATCTCACCGTCGTCGCGGCGCCAGGCCTGCCATGCGGCGGGCAGCAGGGACGTGATGGTCACCTCGTGGCCGCCGTATTCCTCGGTGAGCTTCGCGGCCGCGGTGGCCGCGGGCACGAGTTCACGCAGGCAGATGAGGTCGGCTTCGAACGGCAGGTCCGCGAACGGACGCGCGACGAATGCCGTGGCCTGCGCCCTGGCGAGGCGTTTGGCGATGAGTTCTTCCTTGGAGCGCTTCGACTTCTTTCCCATGGGATGCAAGTCTAGTCGGTGCGGCGCCTGCCAGGCTGTTGGGTTCGCAGGCGGGCCTGTGGCGGCGGACTCAGACGCGTCGTCCGCGACTGAGCGCAGACTGTCCGGGCTGGGGCGCGACCTTCGGACTCAGCCGTCGTGGCCGACGGGAATGAAGTAGCGCGTGTTGTTCGACTCGTCCATGCGCACCTGCAGCTTGTCGCCCGGATGGGGGAACGCAGAGCGCTCCGGATTGTCGGGGGTCAGCCCGAGCGTCTCCAAGCGGATGATGCCATGGCGGCCCACCTCGTCGGCGGCGAGGACATAGGAGTGGTTGAGTTCGCGGATCGTGACCTCGATGGCCGGATCGGTCGGTTCGTCCGCCTCGGCGAAGGCTCGGGGCGGGGCGGAATTGCCCATGCCCAGATACGCGCCGACATCATCGGCGATGTAGCCGGCCACGGAGTCGGCCTGCGCCATCAGACCTGCGAGGATCACCGACAGCCGTTCCTGCTGGGCATCGGATTTCAGGGCCTGCCCGGGTTTGAAGAGGTGCTCCTCCGCGAGCACGCACCACGCGTCCTGCATGATCGTGCGCAGCTGGAGTTCGACGAGGACGGAAGGCTCGGAATCGAAGGGAACCTCGACGATGAGGTGGCGGCCGCGGTACCCAGAGGGCTTCGGGGTCGTGGAATAGTCGCGCACCTCGGCGATGGAGAGGTTCGTATCGTCACTCACCTCGGTGAGCAGGTCCCACAGGGCCGACTGTTCGCGTTCGGTGCGGCAGATGACGCGGGCGCCGACGACATCGATGACCTGGTTCTCGACCTCGACGGATTCGTGGATCTCGTCGTTGGCATCGGCGAGCTTGCGGCGCAGCTTCTCGCCCGTGCGCAGCCGGTCCTTGATCCGACCGTCGACGACGCGCACTCGATCCCCGGAGAGCAGTGCGGATGGAGCGCGGACGGACTCGACCCAGTCATTGACCGTCTCGAGGGCGGCTCTCCAGGTGGACTCACGCCGGTCGTAGGCTTCGTCGACCAATTCGCGGACAGTTGCTGACATCCTCGTCACCTTCCTAGCTCCTGATTCAACTTCACCAGAAGAGAGGGGAGATGTCTATGGCTTCGACGCTGAAGTTGCGCCGGGGTGCCGAAAGGTGAGACGAAGGTGCCTCAGAGGTCGTAGTCGACGATGACGGGAGCGTGATCGGACGCGCCTTTGCCCTTGCGCTCCTCACGGTCGATCTCGCCTGCGGTCGCTGTCTTAGCCAGCGCCTGCGAGGCGAGCTGGAAGTCGATGCGCATGCCCTGCTTCTTCGGGAAGCGCAGCTTCTGGTAGTCCCAGAAGGTGTAGACGCCGGGTCCGGGCGTGAATTGGCGGGTGACTTCGCTCAGACCCGCGCCGAGCAGATCATCGAAAGCGGCGCGTTCGGCATCGGAGACGTGGGTGGCGCCGTCGAATTCGGACATGTCCCAGACGTCCTCGTCGAGCGGAGCGACGTTGAAGTCACCGCAGAGGACGAGCTTCTTCTCCGGTTCGGCGCTCAACTGGGCGGCGATATCAGCCGTCAGCGCCTTGTACCACTCCAGCTTGTAGCCGTAGTGCGGGTGGTCGAGTTCGCGGCCGTTCGGCACATAGAGCGAATAGACGCGCACATCGTTGCAGGTCACCGACAGCGACCGGGCTTCGACGACGGGTTCTTCCGAGCCGAATGCAGGGATGTCCTTGAACCCGATCTCGGTATCGGCCAGTCCGACGCGCGAGGCGATGGCGACGCCGTTCCACTGGTTGAGGCCGTGATAGCTGACCTCGTAGCCGCGCTCGGTGAACAGCTCCTCGGGGAACTGCGAGTCCTTGCACTTGAGTTCCTGGATGGCCAGGACATCGACATCCGAACGATCCAGCCAGGCCCCGATGCGGTCGTGGCGGGCACGGATCGAGTTCACATTCCACGTAGCGATTCTCACCCTCCCACCCTAAGCCGTCCGCGCCGGAGGTGAAAGCGGGGTGTCGACGGCTCGGGTGGGCCGCCTCGGCGAGGATCTGCCGGAGCCGCACGGGACGGGTATGCGCTTCGCCCCTGCGCCGATCGCGGTGTCGACGGGTCGATAGAATCGGGACCATGCCTGAAGCTCCCAATGAACACCTCGGCCACGACGGTGCCGCCTACCCGGACTCCTACTATGTGCGGCTGTCCGAGGACCGCCTCGTCTCGACTCTGCACAGCCAGGGTGCTTGGCAGCCCGGCGAGCAGCACCTCGCGCCCGCCTCGGGGATAGTGCTCGCCGAGATCGAACGTCGACTGCCCAGCGACAAGCTCATCTCCCGGGTGACCTTCGACGTCCTCGGCGTCATCCACTCCGGCGAGTTCACCATCGATGTCGACGTCGTCCGTCCCGGCCGCACCATCGAACTCGTCGAAGCGCATATGCGTCACGGTGAGCGCACCAGCGTGACCGCTCGGGTGTGGAGACTGCAGGCCTCCGACACCGAGGCGGTCGCAGGCGACGAATGGTCGGCGATGCCGCCCGTGTCCGAAGTGCCCGAGATCCCCTTCACCCACCGTTGGGGCGGCGGCTACATCGCGTCCCTCGAGGGGCGCCAGGGAGCGGACGCCCACCCCGGCTACGCACGGTCCTGGGTGCGCAGTCCCTATCCTCTCGTCGACGGTGAGATCGATCCGCCGACCGCGGCCTTCGTCAAGTTCGTCGACACCGCCAACGGTCTGGCCGTCCGTGAGGATCCGAAGACGACGTTCTTCCCGAACGTCGACCTCTCCATCCACCTCGCTCGCGTGCCCGAGCCCGGCTGGGTCGGCTTCGACACCAAGGTGGCCTTCGGGCCGACCGGACTGGGGCAGACGACGAGCGTGCTCAGCGACGTCGACGGCCCCATCGGCACAGCAGTGCAGTCCCTGACCGTTCGTCGAGGTCAAGGCGCGGTATGAATCCGCGGCCGCGTGCCCTCATCACCGGGGCGAGCTCCGGGCTGGGGCGCGGCTATGCCCGCACCCTGGCCGCCGAGGGCTACGACCTCGTCTTGGTCGCCAGGGACGAGGACCGGCTGAATCAGCTGGCCGAGCAGCTGCGAACCACGCAGAATATCCACGCCGAGGTGGTCGTGGCCGATCTGTCGACCCGTGACGGTATCGACGCGGTCAATGAGATCATCGCGACGCAGCCGATCGATGTGGTCATCAACAATGCCGGCTTCGGGCTGCGCGGGACACTGCTGGATACCGATGCTGCTGATCTCGATGCGCTCGATCGGGTGCTCGCCGGGGCGGTGAGGGAGCTGTCTCTGTCGGCGGCTCGGCGCATGCAGTCCCGCGGTCGCGGGGGAATCATCAACGTGTCCTCGCTGGCGGCGGTGACGACGATGGGACAGTATGCCGCGTCGAAAGCCTCGACTCTGGTCTTCACCGAGGCGCTCGCCGGGGAGCTCAGGGGCGGCCCGGTGACGGTCACCGCCGTTCTGCCTGGCTTCATCCGGACGGAATTCCACAGCCGCCTCGGCGTGGAGCGTCCGGGACCCGGCCCGATCTGGCTCAGCGTCGATCAGGTGGTGCGGGAGTCGCTGCGTGATGCGCGGGCGGGGAAGGTCGTCTCTGTGCCGGGGTGGGGGTATCGCATGGCCGCGCTCGTTGCTCCGGTGGTGCCGCGTCCGCTCATGCGCTGGGGATCGGCCGGATTCTCCTTCGCCCGCACTCGCGATCGCTGAGTCGGGTTTCGACACGTGCGCTCGCCGGCATGACGTGTGCCAGCGGTGGTCGCCCGCACCCGCGATCGCTGAGTCGGGATCCGCGAGATGCGCCGGCGGTCATCGAATCGTGGTCGCATGCTCGCCGCGGGATGTGACCTATATGCAATTTTCGGCAGGGGAAGCACAACTGAGTTGAGGATTGAACTACCGGAGGCTGGGCCTGTGACCAGGGGTTTTATTCTGATTGCTTCTGTGCTATAGAACCCGACGGGATTCAAGACGGAGCGTGAGATTCTTTACAAGCGATACGAAAGTGTGGTCAAATTAATGTGTTCGCCCGGTGGGGATCGGGTGGACACAACGGACGTATGGGGATGCGTCCGGGTACTCGAGGGGAGTGCTGCGAGGACCCCGGGATGTCGCGATTACGCGCCCCGGGGTTCTTGTCATTCACAGCAGTGTTTCGCGACCGCCCGCCTGACTTCAGGTCACTATCGGACATCCGAACTCGAATCTAGGTCACTATCGGACACTTTTCGCGCCCAGAAGTATCCGATAGTGACCTAGATTCGGTGGCCGCATCCGAGGGTGACCTCGCCGTTGCCTGCTGCCGAGACTGAAGCTGCCGGCTTCTGCCGGCAGCGGCGCCATTGGTTGGCGGCGCTACTGGACGCTGACGCTGCGTTGGCGGCGCGAGCGAGTGCGGGCGATGCCGATCTCCAGCGCCACCGCGCTCAGCGGAGCACCGAGTGCCATTGCCGCATTGCCGGCGGCGCGCTCGGCGACTTCGGCGACGACGGCATCGATGTCCGCGCGTTCATCGGCATCGACGTGGATGAGCAGCTCCGGACTCCGCGCGGTGCCGCGCAGAATCACCGTGGCGTCGGATACTCCGTCGGTGGATTCGAGGTCGGCGGCGACCGCCTCGGCGATGACCTCCGCATTCACCGTGGTCAGACCCGTGCGGGCATCGGCCTGCATCCGGAAGGGCTTTGCGAAGTCCTTGCGCGGGACCTGCACGCTCAGCCAGCGGAGCCCGATGATCGCGAGGATGAGGGCCACGACCACGGCGATGAGCGCCGAATAGGGCAGCGCCAGCACCGAGGCGACCGGACCGAGATCCGCTCCCGCCTCCAGGGCAGGGTCGACCGGGGCGGTGAGACCGAACCCGATGGCGAGCACTGCCAGTCCGATGATCAGCGCGATGAGGCCGAGGATGATCAGTCCCGTGCGGTTGGCAGCGGCGGCCGTGCGTCTCATGACTGACTCCTTCTGGCCTGGACCTTCACCGTGGGGGTGCGGTCGAATGAGATCGAGGCGAAGCGTTCCCTGACGGCGGCTTCGACCTCGGCGCGGATCGGCTCAACGTCGCGGATCGGCGTCGAGAACGTCACGATCGTCGACCTCGTGTTCGACGAGGCCCTGACCCCGCTGACGCCGTCGACCCCATCGGCGGCCGCGGCCGCGATCTGCGACAGCGCCGAGGTGGGCAGGGCGACCTCGAAATCACCGATGTGTTCTGACCCAGCGGCTCTCACGCCGAGGATCCGGCGCGCTCCAGGGGAGACACCCAGGACGAAGGCGATGAGTCCGAGCAGAGCCAGGACGATGCCGACCGCGATGACGACTGCGGAATTCCAATGCAGGTTCCCGGCCGCCTCGGCGATGGGAGAATTCGGCGCCTCGATCAGTGCGGCTGCGACGGATCCGAAGCTCACGAATACGGCGATGCCGGCCCAGCCGAGCCCCACGGCGAGGAGCAGCAGGATGAGGGCGACGACCACGGCCGGACCGATGCGGGAGGGCCGCTTGCGCAGCAGTCGTGTGCTCATTGCAGGCGATTCCTTCCTCGATTCGCACCGGAGGATTCCGGGGCGAGCCACCGCACGCTGATGTCGACCTGACGGACGGTGACACCGGTGAGGCGTTCGACTTCGTGACTCAGGGTGGAGCGGACGTGTTCGGTCGTCTCGGCGATGGGGGTGGGGTAGGCCAGGCCCAGCTGGACGGCGAGCGTGCAGCTGCGCCCGGACAGGGTGACATCCACGGACGGGCGCGTGTCCAGGCTGGAACTCGCTCCGATTCCGAAGAGACCCGAGCTCGTGCCGCCGACGCCGGGCAGGTCTTTCAGCACCTGCCCGGCGGTGCGCTCCACGACCTTGTCCGCGATGGTCAGGCCGCCTCGGCGAGCTGGAGCGTCGTCGAGTGTCGGGGCCACGGCGCTACCTCCGCGTGGTCGAGCGCGAGCTCAGCGCGGACAGGTCGAGGCGTCCGTCGAGGACGAGGCCGACGGCCAGACCGAGCCCGCCGCAGATGGCGACGACGAGGAACGCGAGGAAACCGCCGAAGTAGGCGACGATTCCCAGCGTCAGGCCGACGAGGAGTCCGATGAGAGTTTTCGACATGGCATTCCTTCTGCCGAGGTGGTGCTGCGGATGAGGGTCAGTTGAGTTCCGGCGAATCCTTGGCCGGAGCCTCTTCGTCGTCCTCGGGCAGGTGGACGTCGGTGACGTCGATGTTGACCTCGACGACCTGGAGTCCGGTGCCCTGTTCGACGGCGCGGACGACGTTGCGGCGGATCGCCTCGGCGACGTCGACGATGGAGGTGCCGTATTCGACGACGATGGTGAGGTCGATGGCGGTCTGCTTCTCACCCTTCTCCACGGACACTCCGCCGGAAACGTTGGTCTGCGAGCCGGGGATGCGGTCGGTGAAGGTGTCGAAGGCGCGGCGTGCGGCATTGCCCATGCCGAAGACGCCGGGGACTTCGCGGGCGGCGATTCCGGTGAGCTTGGCGACGACGTTCTCAGCGATGGTGGTGGTGCCCATCTCGGTGACGAGCGGGCTGCGCACATCATCGATCTGGGTGGTCTGGGCCTTCTGGTTCGAATCGGACTGCTTGGGTTCCGGCATCGTTCTTCCTTTTCATTGGAGGGGCATGCGGTTCGCAAGTCCTTCGTCTGAAGGATGCTTACACAGGTACAGACGCAGCCTCGATGCAATCCTCACGCAGTGGTCGCAGAGATTTTTCGCCGGAGCGGATTTTTCGCCGAGGCGGCAAGCCGGTTCCGCGGCCTCGTGGCCTACGATGGGGATATGACAAGGGGAGATGATCGTCTCGACATCGTCACCCTGGTCGTGCGCGCTCGAGAGGGCGATATCGCCTCGTTCGAGGCCCTCGTCGACGAATACGAGCAGAAGCTGCTGCGTTTCGCCTGGCGTGCGCTCGGGGATCGACAGGATGCCGAGGACGTCGTTCAGGATACGCTCGTCAAGGCATGGCGATCGCTCGACGCCCTGGCCGAACCCGCGGCCTTCGGCACGTGGATCTACCGGATGGCCTCGAACCGCTGCACCGATATGCTGCGCCGCCGCACATCCCGGCCCTCCGACGCATCGGATCCGGAGGATCTGGGCCATCACGTCGACGGTGCCGCCTCAGTCGAGCGGTCCGTAGAGGCACGCACGGCGCTCGAGCATTTCTCCGGGATTCTGCAGACTCTGTCCTCGGAGCAGCGTGTAACGTGGGTGCTCCACCAGATGGAAGGTCTCAGCTACGCCGAGGTTGCCGAGACCTTGGGAATCAGCGAAGGCAGTGTGCGTGGACGCATCCACCGCGCCCGAACCGCCATCGCCGAGGGCATGGAGGGATGGGTATGAGCGACGAATCCGTCAACGCCACGGACGCTCACCTGCGCGGCATCATCGACGAATACATGGAGGCTTTCGAACCTGACCCCGCGGAGTCCATCGGCCTGCGCGAACGCATCCTCCAGATCGTGCGCGAGGACGCGGTTCTGGCACCGGCCACGAAGCTGACGACCGAGCGCGGCAACCCCTTCCGGATCTCGACGGCGGAGGTGCGCGGAATCATCCGCGAGGCCGTCGACGCAGTTCCCGGGATCCGCGCCCGCAGCGTGAATCTGACCCCCGCGGGCGAGCCGGAGGGCAGTGCCGTCGAGGTGGCGCTGACTGTGATGATGAGCGTGGGGACGGCCTTCGTCTCCGCCGCCGAGGATGTCCGCCGCAGCGTAGCCGGTGCCCTGATCGCGCAGGTGGGAATCCCCGCACTGCGAATCGACGTCACCCTCGAGGACGTCTTCGTCGATGAGGAGGCCGGCGATGACTGAGAAGCCGAGGGTTGTGAAGCCGAGGGTCGAAAGCGGGACCTCACGCGGATTCGACGAGGCGGCGGTCTCGGCCCGCCTGACCGAATCCGTCACCGGAGTCGACGGCGTCACCGGCCTGGCACCGGGGCTGCGCGGCATGATCGCCAACGCGGCCGCTCAAGTGATGCGCCGAACCGGATCCGAACCGCTGCGCGTCGAGGTCTGGCGCACAGGCGAGGATCTCGGCGTCCGGATCGATGCGCATCTCGATGACAGCCGGCCCGTGACCGAGATCGTCGACGAGCTCTTCGCCGTCATCGCCGTCGACCTGCAGGCGGCGGTCGACGGGCCCATCGGGGAGATCGACATCGACGTGCACATCGTCAGCCGCAGCCGCTGAGGTCGTGCGGCGGGCGGCGCTCAAGACGCGAACGGCACAGAAGAAGGCGAACAGCACATGTTTGAAACTGGGCTGTTCGCCTTTTTTCTGGGCTATTGCCGACGGTGCCGTCTGCGGTTGCTCGGCCCGTGCCGCAGAGCGGACGCGGTCTTGTGCGAGTCGGTCGTGGTCCTGCGGAAGACCCCCAGTCCCAGCGGATTCCGCTTTCGGTACACTTTGCTCTCAATTGCCCACTGAGGAAACTGTGCATTTCAGAGAAGGATGTTCCTTAAACGCGTTTCGGCCGTGACTGAAGCGGGTTCACATGCTTTCGGCACAGAGAAAGGTGGATAGCCCACGTATGAATCTGGGCTGTCCACCTTTTTCTGGGCTATTGCCGCCCGGTCGCAGCGGGGTGCCGCCGGGCAGTGGCTCTCTAGATTGCTGCAGTCGCTCAGTTGGCCTTGCTCTTCGAGCGTCCGGTGATGAGGCCCCAGATGATGAGCACGATCAGCGAGCCGCCGATAGCGCACAGCCAGGACGACAGTGAGAAGAACCTATCCATCTGGGCGCCGAAGATCATGCCGCCGAGCCAGCCGCCCAGCATGGCTCCGATGACGCCGAGGATGAGCGTGGCGAAGAAGCCGCCGCCCTGTTTGCCGGGCAGGATAGCTTTAGCGATGGCTCCGGCGATGAGTCCGAGGATGAGGTATGCGATGAAACCCATGTTGCTCACGTCCCTTCTGAGACAGTTGACCGGCCGGGTTGCACGGTGCTGTTGCCACTGTACAACCGAAAAGCAGGTTAAGTGCCAAGTCTTGTTGATCCTTTATGACATCTATACAGACGCAGAGCCAGCCGTATCCTCACGCCCTGGGTCAGCAGGACCAGCCGGATCCTCACGAAGATACTCACATCCGGTGTCAGCGGGCCGCGGCGAAAGGGCGGCTGGGCTCTGAGGCGGGAGGCATTCTGGTCGCTGAAGGGGAGTGCGCCTGGTCACTGAGACGGGGCTGAACGGGCGTGGTCCGACCGCCCAGTAGACTGGAGTTCATGACCGACAGCGCTGACACTCGCCGACAACTGCTCGACCTCATCGACGAACTCGCCGTGGTGCGCGGCAGAGTGACCCTCTCCTCCGGCAAGGAGGCCGACTACTACCTCGATCTGCGTCGGGTCACCCTCGACCACCGCTCGGCACCGCTCGTCGGCGATGTCGTCCTCGACCTCCTCGAGGCTCATGATCTGCTCGACAAGGTCGATGCCGTCGGCGGCCTGACGATGGGCGCCGACCCGGTCGGCACCGCCGTCATGCACCGATCGGTGGTGCGCGGCACCCCGCTCGACTCCTTCGTCGTGCGCAAAGAGGCGAAGAAGCACGGAATGTCCCGTCGCGTCGAAGGCCCCGACGTCGCCGGCAAGCGCGTCGTCGCCGTCGAGGATACGTCGACCACGGGCGGTTCCGTGCTCACCGCCGTCGAAGCGCTCAAGGAAGCCGGCGCCGAAGTGGTCGCCGTGGCCGTGGTCATGGACCGCGACACCGGTGCCAAGGAACGGGTCGAAGCCACGGGAATTCCGTACCTGACCGCGCTGACGACCGCGGATCTCGGACTCGACTGAGGCCCGCCTCGGCGAGGTGGGGCGAGACGGTGCCGCCTCGGCGAACTCGGCTCACCGATCACGACCTGGGACTCGACTGGCAATTCTGTCGAAATCGAGGACGTGGTTTGAAACAAGTCTCTTATTTCAACACGATAGATGAGACACTCCCCAAGAACTGTTTGATGTAAAGGATGACGCGTGCTCACACTGAAAGAGGTTTCCCTGCGCAAAGGGAAGCGGACATATCTGGACGAGGTGAGTTTCACCGCCGAGGCGGGCCGGATCACCGCAGTCGTGGGAACCCGCTCGGCGGGCCGCACCGAATTGGTGCGCATCATCATGGGCCTCATCGCCGCTGATGAGGGCACCATCGAACTCGAGGACTTCGAACTCGACTTCGGCGACCGACAGAACTTCGGCTATCTGCCCGCCGAGCGCGGCGGATACCCGAACATGCGCGTACTCGACCAGATCGTCTACCTCGCCCGCCTGCACGGGATCACCCTGGGCGCGGCCGAACGGAATGCGCTGACCCTGCTTGGCCATCTCGAGCTCGCCGACCGCGGCTACGCACCGCTGAAGAACCTCTCCGGCGCCGAGATCGCCCGCGTCGACATCGCCGCGACCCTGGCCGCCGACCCGGACGTCGTCGTCATCGACGATGCCTTCGCCGGCCTCGACGCCGCCTCGCTGCGCCTGGTCACGTCCCTGCTGCGGGCCCACGCATCCTCGGGTGTGCCTGTCATCCTGGCCACCGACGACTGGGAGGCGGCACAGACGTTCGCCGATGATGTCATCATTCTGAGCCAGGGCAAGGTGACCGCCTCGGGCAGCGTCGAGAAGCTGCTCGGTGACCCGCACTACCGCGTCGAGACGACGGATACCGAGACGGCCGCCTCGGCGCTGAAATCCCGAACGGGAATCAGCGATGTGAAGTCCGTCGGACGCGAGGGCGTGAACTTCCGCGCGAATGATGCGAAGTCAGCCGCCGCTGCCGTGGCCGAGCTGAAGAATGTGAAGAACTTCGAAAGTGTCCGCCCGACACTGTCCGAGCAGTACAAGGAGGCTCTGTAATGGCGCGCAAAGACAATGGTGCGAATGACGAGTCCCCGGAACCGCTCGTGTCCAAGGGCACGGCCGGCGAAGGCATCGACGACCTCGGTGTGCCCGTCGACGACGATGTGATCGAAGACGAGTCCACCGCCGAGGCGGTCGACTCGGACGACGAGGCGACCGCCGCTGGTGCGACCACGGGAGCGGCCGCCTCGGCGAAGAAGGGCACCGAGGCGAAGGACGCGAACGAGTCCGGCGCCACCGCCGGCCTCGACGACGTTCCCTTCGAACTCGCCGAGGACACCCCCGATCCCGACGAACTGCCGGAGACCGGACTGGTCTCGGAGTTCGTCGATGTCGGCAACCGCCAGGCCGCGTGGCTCGTGTCGAACCGTGAGTCCACCACGGCCATGCGCAGCCCCTACTTCCTGGTCACGGCCGCCGTGATCATCCTCGGCGTGCTGGCCGCGATCATCTCCGGAATCGTCGCCGACGTGCAGAAGGACTCGGGCACCCCGACCATGGCGATGGTCGGAGTCGGCGAGCAGGCGGCGATGTACGAACAGCAGCTGGGTGTGAAGATCACCGACGCCAAGGACGCGCCCGCAGCCGAGAAGCTCGTGCGTGAAGGCAAGGTCGACGCTGCGTTCATCCAGGACCCGAGCGGTCAGGGACAGCCGACGATCATCGCCCTCGACAAGCAGCCCGATGCCCTGCTCGAGAAGCTCGCGCCGAAGACCGAGGCGACGCTGCTCGAGACCCCGGCCGTCGACGGTGCCGTGGCCACCCCGCTGCTGTGGGGCATGGTCGCGTTGTCGCTGCTCGTCGTCGCCACCCTGGGGACTGCGCTGTACCAGAACCTGCGCTTGGAGAAGCGCAACCGGATCACCGAGATCATCGCAGCCACGATTCCGCCGCGCGCCTCGGCCTCGGGCCGGGTCACAGGCATGCTGACCCTGGTCGTCGTCCACCTCGTTGCGGCCGCCGTCATCACCGAGCTTGGACTCTCACTGTCGGGTAAGACGTCCCTGGCATTCGCCATGCTGCCGGGCCTGGGCTGGTTCGCGCTGGCACTGCTCCTCACCGCCTGGTCGGTGTTCGCGCTGCTCGTCTGGGCGTCGACCGTCGTCGGCTCCAAGGTACGCGCCACCTTCCTCACGATCATCGGCGTCATCACCGTGGCGGGCTTCTTCGCTCCGGTCATCATCGGCCCCTCGGGCACCGTCGCGAAGGTGCTGTCGTGGACGCCGTTCACCTCGCCGCTGGGCATCGCCGGCCGCTCCTTCGCCGGTCAGGCCGAGTGGTGGGAGGGCCTCGTCGCCGCCGGCATCGCCCTGGTCCTCGCCGTCATCCTCCATGCTCTGGCCTCGGGTGCGTACGTGCGCTCGGTGCTGTCCGGTGGCGGTCGCGGCGGCAAGACCGTGAAGATGAGCAAGCGCGCGCAGAAGGTCGGTGCCACCACCTCGGCGAAGGGCGCCGCGAAGTCGGACTCGAGCGCCGATGACGCGGATGATGCCGATTCGGACGACACGGACGACGCGGATGCGGACTCGGACGACGCGAAGTCGGCGGCCACCTCGGCGAAGGAATCCGGCGCGAAGAAGTCAGGCGTGAAGTCCGGCGGAGAAGACGAAAAGGACGCGAAGTCGGCGGATGATTCCCGCGACGACAAGTGACCGAAAGCGCTGAACCGCAGGTGGGGGTCGGTCCATGGACCGGCCCCTGGCCTGTGGGCGAGCACTTCGATCCGGAGCTGCTGGCTCAGGGTGATCGGCGCAATGTCGTCGACAAGTATCGGTACTGGAAGCACGATGCGATCGTGGCCGACCTCGATGCCTCGCGGCACGATTTCCACGTCGGAGTCGAGAACTGGCAGCACGACCTCAACATCGGTTCGGTCGTGCGCACCGCCAACGCCTTCAACGCCGCAGCCGTGCACATCGTCGGCAGACGCCGCTGGAACCGGCGTGGAGCGATGGTCACCGACAAGTACCAGCACGTCATCCACCATCCGAGCGTGGACGACCTGCTCAGCTGGTGCGCCGAGAACGACGTGCCTCTGCTGGGCATCGACAACTTCCCGGACTCCGTGCCGCTGGAAACCTACGACCTGCCTCGGCGCTGCCTGCTGCTGTTCGGCCAGGAAGGACCGGGACTGAGCGAGGTAGCGCACCAGGCGAGCCGCGACGTGCTCTCGATCGCGCAGTACGGTTCGACACGGTCGATGAACGCCGCAGCCGCCGCCGCGATCACCATGCACTCCTGGATCCGCCGGCACGTGTACGACCAGCCCGTGAACTGACTTCTCTGCCGGCAACGGAGGCCTCGCAGGGGAGGATTTGGTCTCCCTGGGGAAGTCCCGTCCTCCTCGTACAGGAGGCCGCGGTCTCGCCGAGGAGGCCCTGGCTAAGCTATTGAACGAACTCGACGATTCAACAGGTGTTGCAACGACAGCTTGAATCCGCCGCGCTCAGATCAACGCGGATCGCCCCAACAATCCAACTCTGCCGGAGCGCGGTGGACCGAGACGCCGTCACGGAGGTTGCCGACCGGCATACTGAGACGAAGAAGCGCCGAGGCGGCACGACGATTATCGTGCCGCCTCGGCGCTTCCGTGCTGCCGGGAGCCGGCTGCCTCGGTGGGCGTTGATAGGCCCCGACGACGCAGCGCCGCACCCTCGAGGTCGAACGTGCGGCGCTGAAGCGCCGCTGCCTCAGCTGAGGTCGGCGGCGTGGGGTTCGATGAGTCCGCCGAGTTCGGCGAGCTCCGCGGTCAGCGAATCCGAGTCGTCGAAGGTGCGGGTCATGACCGTCAGGCGCTTGGCGTAGTGACCGATGGGGTATTCCATGGTCATGCCGATGCCGCCGTGCATCTGGATCGACTCCTGGCTGATGTTGCGAGCAGCCCGGTCGACGACGATCTTCGCGGCGATGACGTCGCGGTGGCGGTCCTTCTCGGCGCCCGGAACTTCGGAAGTCACGGCCAGGCGAGAGTACAGAGCCATGCTGCGCGCGTACTCGAGTTCGGCGTAGAGATCGGCGGCGCGGTGCTGCAGGGCTTGGTTCGCACCGATCGGAGCACCGAACTGCTCACGGGTCTTCAGATACTCGGCAGTCATCGTCAGAGAGGCTTCGAGCGCACCGACGGCCTCAGCCATGATTGCAGCGTTGCCCAGGTCGAGGACCTCGGACAGCACGGCGTTGGCGTCGGCTGCGTCGAGGCGCTGGGCGGCGACCCCCTCGAGCTTGAGGTTCGCGCTTCCCAGACCATCGGCCTGGCGCTGAGCCACACGGGTCAGACCCTCGGCATCGGCGGCGACGAGGTAGAGGCCCAGCTCGCCGTTCTGCGTGGCGGTGACGACGAAGTGGTCGGCGACGTCTCCGCCGAGCACATTGTTCTTCTCACCGGTGAGGGTGAAGCTGCCGTCGGCACCGGAGACCTGAGTCTGCGGAGCGTCGACTGCGTAGCGCAGTCCGGGCTCGAGCGCTGCGAGAGCGAGGAAGGTCTGGCCCTCTGCCACACCGGGCAGGATGGCCTGTTTCTGCTCCTCGCTGCCGCCGAGCAGAACGGCATTGGCACCGAGGACTGCGGTAGCCAGGAACGGTTCGAGGACGAGTGAGCGACCGAACGCCTCGGCGACCACGGCCACCTCGTTGAAGGTCATGTCCGCGCCGCCGTAGGACTCGGGAATCGCAAGTCCGAGCAGACCCATCTCGGCGAAGGCCTGCCACTTCTCGCGGGAGATGCCCTCGTCGCTGCGAAGGATCTCTTCGCGCTTGGCGATGTCGTACTCGCTGCGCAGGTACTTGTTCAGTGTGCTGGCGAGTTCTTGCTGAATGTCGTTGAGTTCAAGATCCATTGTTGTCCTTCTTGGGAGATCGAGTGAGCGTCGGTACCTCAGAGACCGAGCAGTGCCTTCGAGATGATTCCGCGCTGCACCTCGGACGAACCGCCGTAGATGGTGACCTTGCGGGTGTTGAAATAGCCGGGCAGTGCGTCGACGGCACCATTGGGCAGATCGGACAGGCCCTGGCCCTGCACACGGTCGGAGACGAAGTCGAGACCCTGCGGACCGAGTACGTCGACGAGGAGTTCGGAGATGTCCTCCTGCAGCTGGGAGCCCTTGAGCTTGAGCACCGACGAGCGCGGATCCGGCTTGTCGGATCCCGAGGCCTGGGTGGAAAGGATCCTCAGCTGGGTCATCTCGAGAGCGGTGAGTTCGGCTTCGATCTTCGTCAGACGAGCGGAGAACAGGGGATCGTCGAGCAGAGTGCCGCGAGCGGTCTTCGTCACCGCGGCATAGGCCTTGGCGCGGGCGAGGTTGACCTTCGAGCCGCCGATGCGGGCGATTCCGGTGCGCTCGTTGCCGAGGAGGAACTTCGCGTAGGTCCAGCCCTTGTTCTCTTCGCCGACGAGGTTCCGGACGGGCACCTCGACATTGTCGAAGAAGACTTCGTTGACCTCGTGGCCGCCGTCGATGAGCTGGATCGGACGGACGGTGACGCCGGGGGTCTTCATGTCGATGAGCAGGAAGGAGATGCCGGCCTGCTTCTTCACGTCCGGGTCGGTGCGCACCAGGTTGAAGATCCAGTCGCCGTACTGGCCCAGGGTCGTCCAGGTCTTCTGACCGTTGACGATGTACTTATCGCCCTGGCGCACCGCAGTCGTCTTGAGCGAGGCGAGGTCCGAACCGGCGTTGGGCTCGGAGAATCCCTGCGACCACCAGATGTCGATGTTCGCGGTGGCGGGCAGGAAACGTTCCTTGATCTCCTGCGAGCCGAAGGTGGCAATGACGGGTCCGACCATGGAGACGTTGAACGGCAGCGGCTGCGGAACGCAGGCCAGCTGCATCTCTTCGAGCCAGATGTGACGCTGCACGGGAGTCCAGTCCTGGCCGCCCCATTCGACCGGCCAGTTCGGCACGGCGTAGCCGTGCTGGTTGAGGATCCGCTGCGAGGTGACTATGTCATCCTTGCTCAGCTCCTGGCCGGTGGCGACCTTGAAGCGGAGTTCCTCAGGGATCTCCGTGCGGTAGAACTGACGCATCTGCTGCGCGAATTCGCGCTCTTCTGCATTCAGTAGTGTGTCCATGCGAACTCCTTATAGATCGTTCAGTAACTTTCCTCCAATGGTACGGTCCGGTGTTCGGGCTCACAAGTGGGCGAGGGGTGCGTGGGGCGTCGATTGTGCCATCTGCGAATAGTGCGAAGTCGCCTTCGGGGGCAGTGCCCAGCGGTCTCCTTCTTGACAGGCTGCCCGGCGGTCGGGGAGCCCTGAAGCGATCAGAAGGAAGCTTTTGATCGCCCGGAAATCGATACATATGTAGTATTTCATTCTTGTCACGCTTAGACATTTTCTATATTACAAATTCTTAACGTTGTGAACATATATGGTGCAGACCCGCGTCCCCGTCCTACTATCAGAGAAGTTCCTCGGCTGTCTGCGGACGACTGATCGAACCTTGCAACTGCGTATGGCACATCGAAGTGCGAAATCCCCCCCCGGTTGCTCGAAACGCGATCTCTGAGAGAAGTGGACGACGGGATGATTGGCTTATCCCAAACCGGCTGCATGGCCGGTGAAATCAAATGCGCGGATCCCCTCGAATCCGATGCCGACGTGACTCGTTCGGCGCCGATCTCGCCTGCGGGAAATGAAACACCCTGCTGTGGAATCCGGAAGATCCGTACTTCGCGGCATCGTGTTTCGCGTGCCGTCGTGGTCGGCGGCCCCGCTGCCGTGACTGGTCGCCGCGGTGAAATCTCTGTGGCTGATTCCGAGGTCTGTCAGCTCAACCACCTCGTAATCGACTGGTGCTGGACCTCGGAGGCCCTATCGTGTACCGAGGGAAACTCGCTCTTGGGCTGTCTCGAAGGTGCGGATGAAGCCGCGCGCATAAGTGAGACGACATGACCGCCCCTGTCGTCTCGCGTTCTTCCGTGGTCGGCTCGACAGTGGCGCGGCAGTCCGAAATCGTCGATATCGCCGCGATCCTCGCGGATCCGACCATCAATGGAGCTCTGGTCATCGGCGCGACGGGAATGGGAAAGACCACCGTCCTCAACGCGGTGGCGGCCAATCTCGAGACCGAAGTCCCCGTCTTCCGGTTCCGCGGTTCGAATCTGATCGCCAACAGAGATCTCGGCATCTTCGAAGTCCTGCTCTCCACCGAGGGGGAAGCCTCCGATGAGATCTCATTGGGCGCCGCATTCTCGATCGTGACGCGAGCGATCGCACGATCCGCGATCGAACACACTCCTGTGGTCGTCGTCGACAATGCCGATCGAGTAGACGAGCAGTCGTTGTCGATCATCTCGCAGCTGGCGGCGGAAGGCCGCATCAGGGTTCTGGCTGCCGCTGAGACGGTCAGACGCCCGGTGGACCTTCTTGCCGTTCTGTGGGGTTCCGGCAAGGTCGTCCGCATCGACCTGGGAAGCTTGGACGACTCGGCCATTCGGGACTGTGCCCGAGAAGCCGGTTACGAAGTCGACGAACAGGTTCTCGCCGATCTCCGAACGCGGTCACGCGGCAATCCTCGTCTGCTCAGCCGGCTCTTCATCGACCGAGAGTCGACTCCGCTTGCGCGCCGAGGTGCTGAAGACCGAGTCCTGTGGAACGTCCTCCCGGCTCAGCGCCGGGTTCTCGAACTCGTCGCCATGATCGGATCACTTCCGTACGATGCTCTGCAGGCCATGTGCGATGTCGATCTGCTGGACAATCTCGTCGAGCGGGGAGTCTTGGCCATCGGCAAGGACAGATACTCCGAAGTGTCTTTGGTCGAAGCGGCCCTGGCGCAGGTCATGCGTGACAGCGTTCCGTCTTCGCGTTCCCTGGAGCTGCTCCGCGAAGTCCTGCCCGTGCTGGCTCCCATGACTCTCCACGGCGCTGCGCTGTTCGGGAAAGTCAGGTGGATGCAGGAATGGGGCGTCCACGTCGATCCGGATGCGATTCTCCGGGCTGCCTCCTGGGCCAACGGACGTGGTGACTTCGCCGGAGCGGTAGGAATGCTGAGGAGTTCGCATTCGGATATTCCGGAGCTGCACCTGGAGCTGGCCCGCGCGGAGTACGGCCGCGGAGACACCGTCGAAGCCGAGGCCATCCTCGATCGACTCATCTCCTCCTCGACCGACGGAGACGGCTCTGACGAATTCCTCTCACGCCTTGCGTGCCTCGAACTGCGCGTCACTGATCCCCGCGAACCTCAGAGCCTGAGAACCGAGTGGGTCCGGGACCGTCTCGTCAACGCAGTCGATATCGGGCGGTTGGACGTCACCAGAGCTCAGTTCGTCATGCGGGGAGGGCGATTCGACGAGGCGCAGATGATCTCTGAACGCGTCCTGCGCGATTTCAGCTGTCTGACTCGCCACCGACAGCGCGCCTGCTCGATCCTCGGGGCTGCGGCGGTGATACGAGGGCGGATCGAACGCGGACACACATATCTGGTCCAAGCCGAAGCGATGTTCGACCTCCCCGACACCACAAGTTTCGAAGTCGAGGATTCGGCTCCCCAGATCTTCGCCGGTCATTATCTCGCCGGTTCATGGGACAGGGCCAGGGCCGCATTGAAGCACACGGCCCCGCGCATGGATACTCCGACTGCGGCAGCTCTCATCGATCTGTGGACGGGGCACATCACGCGTGCCCACCAGAGTCTGGACAGAGCATCTCGCGATCGGGACGAGAGCGAGCAGGATCGGGCACTCAGGCTCGCCGCACTGCAGTTGGCCGAGGGCTGTCTGCGGATGCGTGAGGCGTCGACATCGCTTGCGACGAAGACGGTCCCAGGAAAACGGACCTCGCATCGACGCGACAGGCAGAGATTCGGCCGCCGTGCGTACGGCCGAGAATCCGGAACGATCCGCGGTGTGCCGAATTCCGAGTACGACTGGCTGCTGGACTTCACAACCGATCTTCTCGAACTCCAATCACTGGCTTTGTCAGACCCGGAGGAGTCGGCCGAAGAACTCTATGCGCTCGGCACCGCAGCCGATGAACTCGGCGCACACGCGCTCGCCGTCTATGCCTGGATGGAGGCGAGCCGGAACGGCAGCAGGTCGGCACAGCTGGACCTCGGCAGGGCTGCCGACCACGTCGACGGAGAGTTGGGGCGATTGGCAGCCGCCATCGCCCGGGCCTATGACGACGGGGGAGACGCTGCGATGACCGACGCTGCCGCAGCGGCACTGAACTTCGGTGCGGTCGTGATGTCCGTCGATCTTGCACGAACCGCACGTGACAAGGCAGTGAAGAAGGGTGACGCGGTCGGAGTCAAGCGTGCCCGGGCCCTGTTGGACTCGAGTCTGCGCACGATCACGTTCGATGCCGGCGGTGCCGATCTCTCGGCAATGCTCACCGATATCGAGAAGCGACTGGTGCTCGGAGTAGCCGATGGATCCACCAATGCAGAACTCGGTGCTCAGCTGTATCTGTCGGTTCGAACCGTGGAATGGCACCTCGGCCGGATCTATCGACGACTGCATGTCAGCGATCGCCAGGAACTCAAGCAGATCGCATGGAGGTTGACATGACCGGTCAGGTGAATCTGCACCGCCCCCCACTTCTGGGCCGGGAGGCCGAGCTGCGAGCTATCGAACAGTCGTTGACCGACTCATCCGTTGCCGGCATTCTCATCGGCGGTGATGTCGGAATGGGCAAGTCACGTCTGGCGAGGGAGATCCATCGGCGACGCGGCGGACAGGAGACTTGGCTGCGTGGCGATCGAGTGCTGAGCGCGGCGCCCTTCGGCGTCTTCGCAATGATCGTCGATCTCGATGATCCGGTCGGTCTGCCCAAGCGAGTGATCGAAGCGCTGACCGGAGGTGCTCAGACTCCGACGGTGTTCGTCGATAACGCTCACCATCTCGATGCGCGCAGTCTGCGCCTGCTGACGCAGCTGGCGTCCACGGGAACGATTCGGATCGTGGCGATGACTCGTCAGCCAGCTGTCAGAAATTCCTGGCCCTTCGCCGAACTCGTCGACGAACAGGCCATGGCACAGATCACTCTCGGCCAGCTGACGCAGAGGGATCTGCGCACTGCGGTCGAATACAGCTTCGGAGGAATAGCGGCCCAAGCGGTATTGGACATCGTCGATTTCCACTCGGGACGCAATCCCGGCAAACTGTTCGAACTCCTCGGCTACTGCAAGCGGAAGAACCGACTGCTACTGCGAAACGGCGTCGTCATCCTCGATGGACTCGACACGGACTTCGACGTTCGGGCGCGTGATTTCGCCCGAATCGATCTGGAGGAGTACTCGGACGAAGAGCGGACCGCGCTCGAGCTTGTGGTCATGGCAGGCGAGATCGACATCGAACTCATGCTCTCCCTCGGGCTCGGAGCGGCGGCAGATCGGCTGGTCGACCTCGATGTCCTGCGGATCGTCGGTGCTGCCAGCCGTGTCTATGTCGCGCGCGAGCACCACGCGTCCGAGACGATTCGGGTGAGCATTCCCATCGGCCGCAGCCGAAAATGGTTCGCCATCGTCCGGGACTATCCGGACAAGCCGAGCGACAGATCTCGGATGCTGCGGACGGAATGGGCATTGGGCTGCGGGATCGACCTCGATGACCGGCAGATCATCGATGCCGCGATGATCGCCATCGAAGCGACCGAGTGGCATCGCGCCCTGCGGATCATGGCCGATCTTCCCACGGGCAACCTGAATGCCGCGGAACTCTTCGAGCTCGCGTATCTCTACTGCAACGTCGGTCAGCTCGAACTCGGGCTCGACCTGCTTGCGCATTGCCTGCACAAAGCGTGCTGTCCAGGACTGGTGATCGCGGCTGCCGTGGTCTGGGGAAACCGTCAGACCGCGTATCGATCCGCGGCACTCGAGGCGACGTCCTTCCTCGACGCACTCGACAGAATGGCCGACGACGACAGCGAGTGCTGCGCCGTCAGCACCTGCTCCGCTCATTCCGAGGAGCACAGTCAGGCAGCGAAATGGTTTGCAGCCGATGGTCTCAGCGTCGACTCGGCCAAAGATCTGCTCCAGACGATTCTGTCCGTCGTCGGCGCCGGCGGCCACCATGACGAGGGTGCTCTGTCTCGACGTCCCGACGGCGATCTGCTGCGCACTCATGCTCTCGACGAATCGCTTCCCGATATGTACCGAATGGCCGCAGGATTGGTCTGCGGCTCCTTCGAACTGGAGAAGGGACGACCCGGAAAAGCTCTTGAGATCCTCAACTTCGTCAAGCGCGAGCTCCGTTCGTTGGGCATGGGAAGCATGATCCTGAGATTGCTCGACGCTCGCACTCGGATGGAACAGGGAGACCTCGCTGCGGCTCGACGGTCGCTGCAGGTGCCGCGAACGAACGACATCGCTCAGCTCGCAGCCCGCAGCGGCGTCAGTGACATCATGGAAGCAGAGATTCTGCTCCGTGAAGGAGAGATCGACTCGGCCCTGCGGTTCGCTCGAGCGGGTGTCGAGGCGCTGGACTATTGGAACCAGTCGTCTGCCCTCGCAGCGGCACTGGGTCTTGCCCAGTACCTTGCCACGCTCAGCGGAGAGTCGCAGATGGCCGAAGAGTTCGATATTCGCTTCGTTCGCCTCGTCCGTTCCAGTTTCCAGATGGAGTACAGGCGAGCGGTCGCGCATGCCCTCATCTCCCGTCGGCTGCGCAACTCCGATTCGGAAGCCGAGAGGGAGCTGAACCGGATGCTCGAGGACGCGGAGAGGGAAGAATCATTCGGTTTGGCCGCGGAGATCCGCTGCCTGCTCTTCCGCCACTTCGGTGACGCCGATTCGGACGCGATGTGTCGACTCGCCGCGGCGGGGGAGGGACAGACATTCCGATTCTTGGGAGCAGTGGGATCGGCTCTGCGGGAGAAGGACTCGGCGAGCCTGCTGAAGATCGCCGAGGCGCAGCGATCAGCGGCACCGGACGTTGCCGCACGATGTGTGCAGCTGGCGAAGGACCGCCTCAAGCATCGAGGCAACCTGCCGTCGACGGTTGTCTCCTCCGAGCTGCCGATTGAACTGACGGAACGGGAACGGGAGATCTGCGGACTTCTGGTCAAGGGCCGATCGAACGCGGAGATCGCGGAGCAGCTCGGAGCTGCCGTCCGCACCGTGGAGGGGCATGCTTACCGCCTCTACCGAAAACTGGGAATCACTCGCCGAGACCAGGTCGCCGAGGCATTTGCGAGGCTGAATATCGAGATCGCAGGTCGAGCAAAGCAGAAGACCGACAGCATCTGAGCGTGCGTTCCGGCGCACGGCGCAGTGAAGCGGCCGCCGTCCGACAGGCATGGAACGCGGCGGCACGACCACAACCGGCCCGCAGCTGGTGGATCTCGACGTCCGGATCCGATCTGGATTCCACGACAGGGTTCGGATTCGTTGAGATCTGACGCTGAGGCGACTTCCCTCTGGCAAGCGATCGAACTCGAGGGGCAGTATGCGTAAGCTGAAGGATATGACGAGAGATGGGGAATTCTGCCGTGACTATATCTGATGCATTGGCGCGCGACGCCTACATCTATGCCTATTCCATCGACAAGGCGTACTCGTTCTTGTACGAGACGACGATCGAACCAGGACGACCGTTCAACGAGTTCCAGAAACTTCGCGATCTTGCCGACGACACATACACGGCACATCCCACCATCAATAACGACACATTGCATCTGCAGGGGTGGTTCGACGTTGCGGCGGAACCAGTGGTGGTTACGGTGCCCGACTTCGACGAGGGGCGCTATTGGATCCTCCACACGATGGATCTCGGCCACTACACGAACGCTATGATCGGTTCCCGGGTCCGCAAGACAAAAGGGGGAACCTTCCTTTTCGCCGCATCCGATTGGGACGGTGCGATTCCAGACAGCGTCGACGAGGTCGTCCGGTCTGATTCCCACCTCATCAAGGTGATGGGCCGAATAATGACGGTTGGTGGTCCGGACCTCGGCGTTGCTCGCTCCTTGATGGACGAATGGACGCTTGAGACCCTCTCGGTCTACTTGGGCGAGGCATCACCGCCGCCGGAGGAGCGCCGTTTTCCGGACCCGGAGAGCTCGACCTGGTTGGAGCGCGTGAACTTCGTCCTCGCCGATGGGAGTATGGCTCGGGCTGACGCGGAATGGCTGACGCGATTCACTGCGTTGGGTCTTGAGGCGGGGAGGGCCGATTTCACTGAAGAACAGCGTGCTGCTGCGGTCCGCGGGGAAGAGCTTGGTCTGGCTCACCTCAAAGAGTTGGCGCCGACTCTCACCAACTCGAAGCAAGTCCTGGGAACGCGGGAGGAACTCGGTTCGGGACCGCGGGATCTCTTCGCTGTGGGAACGCTGATCGGTCAATGGGGTCTTCCGCCGGTGGAGTCGGTCTACGTGAAGATCGAGGTGGGATCCGATGGTCTGCCTTTGAACGGTTCCGGCGGAAAATGCTATCGCGCAACGTTCGATGCGCCCGACGTCACGGAGTTCTGGTCGTTCACTGCATACGGTTTGGACAGCAGGCTGATGGAACACAACTCACTGAATCGGCATTCTCGCGGGGATCGTACGATGACCCGCAACGAAGACGGCACTTTCTCTCTCCTCCTCGGGTCTGAGGTCGAGTATGACGGAGAAGACCCGAATTTCCTCCCGATTCCCGAGAAGGACACCTATCTGATTCTGCGTCTCTACGGACCCAGTGAAGCGATTCAGAACGGCGAATACGCGGCGCCCGAATTCACCGTGGTCGACTGAATCCTGCCGATCGACGCGAGGACCACTTCTGGCGTCAAGGCCGTGCAGAAGCTTTTCCGAATGGCGACCGGGCCCGGAGGCGCCTTCGCGCAGTGCTTTCGGTAAACCGCAAAGATCCCTGCAACCGGACAGCGGACAGCTGCCGCACAGCTATTGTGAAAAGACATCGGGAACCTACACTTCGAATGTCGAGACCAGGAGTCCGGAAGGTCGGGAGAGATCATTGAGAGCTGAAGATGCGCCGATCGTGATCGGCTCCGCGGGGCGACGGCTCTACCTCATCGACTGGTTTCGGACGGCGATCGAGACCCTCGGTCTCAACAGTCGGATCATCATCGCCGAGAACGATCCCACCAGCGCTGCCTCATCCTATGGCGATGAGATGCGTCTGCTGCCGCCCTACACCGATCCGTCCTACGCCGATGAGCTCCTGCGGCTCGTCGATGAATTCGAGCCGAGGCTCCTCCTGTCCGCGAACGACTACGAGCTCATGCATCTGCACGTGGACACGAATATCGCCATCGGTCTGCGTGGGAGGGGCATCGTCGTTCCCGGGGTCTCGCCCGCCTGGCAGAAGGGCTGCGCGGACAAGCTCCACATGTCGCGCATGCTCGACGACATCGGTGTGAGGACTCCGAGGACAGTGACGGGAAGTGAACTCGACCGTCTCCTGGACACAGCGGCCTCCTCTGACGAGTTCGTGGTCAAACATCGATTCGGCTCTCGCTCATCCGGGTTGGCTCTTGTCACCGCGAATCGGCTCGAAGAAGCCGTCATCAGTTCCGCGAAGACCGTCAGGCGCCGGGCAGACTGCACGGACGTCCTCGACGAAGTCATCGTCCAACCGCGGGCGCCGGGACGCGAATACGGGGTGGACATCGTCTCGAGCCTCGTGGACGAAGGGGTCCTGTCCGGGGTATTCGCGCGACGCAAGCTGCGGATGCGCGCAGGGGAGACCGACAAAGCCGTGACCGTCGACCCCGAACTCTTCCGCGACGTCGCGGGCAAGATCGCTCGCGCCGCAGAGATGTCCGGACTCATCGACCTCGATATCTTCCTCGACGATGCCGGCACAGCCTCGGTGATCGACATCAACCCCCGGTTCGGAGGCGGCTACCCATTCGTGCACCTCGCCGGGGCCGATGTCCCTCTCTACTACCTGAGCCAGATCTTCGGACTCAGGATCGATGACACGTGGCGTGACTACGAATACGGAGTCGTCGCCGCCAAATATCAGGAGACGCGTGTGACCGCTCGCGGCCAGAGAAGTAACGATTCGGCGAGGTCCGCCGTCAACGTCGCATAGGCAAGGTATGGCAGCCATGGATTCCTCGGACGAACCACCGATCACTGACCCGCCGACGCCTGCGTTCGTCATCGATGAGGCGACGCTCGGAACCCTGGTGAGTCGATTCCATACGGCATTGTCGAGGCATTGGCCGAATTCCGTCATGTCCTACTCCGTGAAGACCAATTCACTCCCGTGGCTGCTGAGCTACATGAAGCAGAGAGGAATCCGGGCAGAGGTCGTCTCCGATACCGAATACGGACTGGCACGTGCCCTCGGCTTCGCCCCGGAACGAATCGTGTACAACGGTCCGGTCAAGAGCCGTGCGCTTCTGCGGAGTGCGTTGGCCGACGGCACACTGACGAATCTGGACTCCGGCAGAGAGGTCAGGTGGGCGGCGGAACTGGCCAGGGAGAAACCCGATCTGGACGTCCGGGTGGGGCTGCGCGTCAATTGGGACCTCGAGCGGCTGTGCCCCGGGGAGAGCACCGTGGGCGATCAGTCGAGTCGCTTCGGATTCGATTTCGGCAACGGCAGCCTCGGTGAGGCCATCGCCGAACTGACCACGGCCGGCGCGAAGGTGGCCGGGCTCCACATGCACCGCAACTCCCGGACGAGCAGTCCGAAGGTCTTTCAGGCATCCGCCGCAGTCGCGTCCGAGATCATCTCGACTCTCGGCCTCGAGCTGGACTGGCTCGACATCGGCGGAGGATTCTTCGGCAGTCTGAATGACGCCGCACGCTTTGACGAGTACATCTCAGGCATCCGTTCGACCCTCACTGATGTCGTCGATCCCCGGCGGACCCAGTTGGTCATCGAGCCGGGAGGGTCGGTGATCGCCGCTCCAGTCGAACTCCACGCGCAGGTGCTCGACGTCAAAGACATCGGGCGGCAGCGCTTCGTCATCACCGACACGAGCAGGGTCGACCTCGATCCGCTCTTCCGCAAGACCACCCCGTTCGACATCCGCGCCGAGGCGGCAGCGCAGCAGACCCATCCGGAGCAGGTGATCGCCGGCTTCACCTGCATGGAGGACGATCGGCTTCTGGTGCTCAACGACCATCCGACCCTGTGCGAAGGCGATCGCATCGTCTTCCGCAAGGTCGGGGCCTACACGATGGCCTACCGGTCCTCTTTCATCGAATACCCTCCCGCCGTCTACCTTCGACACGATGACGGGCTGCTTTCGCTCATCCGGCCTCGCGGCGAGGTCGAGGACTACCTGCGGTCCAATGGTTGGACGGACGACCCGGCGACGTCCTCGGCCGGATCGTCGGCGATCGCGGCGAGCTGATCGCCGCGCTGAGCGGTCTCACTCACGGGTGCACGACCGTCCGTGCCGACATCTGAGTAAGACTGAGTACCTGCGCCAGTGCTGTCCCGATCATGACTGAGTACTGACTCGAACATGTCCGGGCATGACCACCTGTCCACGGCTCGGTCACGGCACGATCATGAGGTCATGGACACAGCAACGACTCTGCGTGCGCGATCACACGGCGACGCAGACACAGGCACGAAGCGGAGCTCATGATGACGATGCAGATCCGTGACACCGAGCTCGATCAGATGCGCACCCTGTTGGCAAGGCACAGCGCGGTCGCTGTTATCGGCCCGCCGGGAATGGGCGGCGATGAGATGCTGTCGGCACTGGAGGCCGATGCCGATGGGCCCGTCATCAGGGTTCCGATCGGGCAGGCTGAGGACGCGAGGCCCTATTCCGGGTTGGAGATCATCTTCTCGGCACTGAGAGCGCTGGAGCCGAAGAGCTTCGGATCCGTCTTACTCGACAGCCGACCGAGACCGGACTCCGGTGCGGACACGGCAACCGCACTGGACATCGCCGACGAGGTCACCCGTCGGATCGCCAGTCTGGATCTGAAGCACACGACCCTGGCGATCGTGCCCGATGCCGATTTCATGGACCGATCGTCACAATTGGTGCTGAGTCATCTTCTTCGTCGCATCGCAGGAAGTCGACTGAGGTTCGCGGTCTCGACCGGCGAGCTCAACCCGAGCAGCCTGCTCGCCGGAGTCCCGAGCGTGGAACTCAAGCGCGTCAGCGATCGACGGATGGCTGATCTGGCGGACAGCCTGACGGGCGGTCGGATAGCCCCTGGAGTCGCCGCGACGGTCGTCCGCACCGCGTCGGGCCGTCCCTCCGCGCTGTACGGAGTGATCGAGCGTCTGCCGCGGAACCAGATGGAAGGGGATCAGGCACTCGACCTGCCCCTGCGGGTCGGGCCGAATGCCGAGGACATGGTCAGAACCGGGACGGTCGGTCTCAGCGCCGACGCGAACGAGCTCCTGAGCCTGATGTGCCTGGCCCCACTGTCTCCTCGGCCCGCAGCTCTCGGAGACTCTCACGACAGCGTGGAATGGTTTGCGGAGCTGGAATCCCGCGGCATCGTCGAAAGAGACGGAGCATACAGCCGCTGTTCGCAGGAGCTGATTCGTGCCATCAGGCACGGGCAGTCGAGCGCCGAGGCCCGTCTGAGCGGCCACATGCTGCTGGCCGGGCGCTGCGGGGGAATCTACCCGGAACTGCATCATTGGCACCGGTCCTTCTTCGACGCCGCTGACGAGACGCCGCTGACCCTGCTCGACGATGCCTGCCATCTTGTCCGGGAGCACATGGTGTGGGCAGGAGTCGAATTCGCGGAGCGGGCGATGGCCCTGGGCCCGGACACCGAGGGAGTCTCCTCATTTCTCAATGACCTGGCCGAGCGGCTGCTGGACCGTGGGCAGATCAGCTTCGCCCTACGCTACCTCGACCATTCCGCCCGCAGCGGCTCCGTCAAGGACTCGCTCCGAGCACGGGCTCTGCGGATCTGGGCCGAGTTCCTCTCCCAGCAGTCGGTTCCGCTGCGTCTGCGCAACCAATGGAGCAGGAGCGAGGTCGCAGAGGCGCCCATGGAAGTCGCCCACCTGCAGCTGGTCATCGGTCTGTGCCATGCCCTGCGACGGGAGACTGCCGAGGCCCAGGAGCTGTTGGAAACCGCGCGCAGCCTCGGCGCTCATTTCGACAAGGCGTCTCGCGAGATGTCCGTGTCCCTCGGCATTCTGCTCGAATGCGGGCGCGGACTCGACGAGCGTGCGCTCGAAGCATTCGAGAACCTCGACGCCGCCGACGACGTCGATCCCATCGGTCTGCTTCTGCTGTCGCTGGGCCTCATGATGACGGAGAACTACGATTCCGCTCTGGCGACGCTGGACTGCCTGGACGACGGTGGAGGCCGTGGAGAGGCCTGGGAGGTCCAGTCTCTGTGCATGCGCGCCGAGATCGCGATCCGGCGCGGCGAAATCGGACTGGCGATAGGGCTCATCGACAGGTGCGCTCCGAGCGTCGACGTCGAGCAGACGATTCGTCGTGACCGACTCCTGCTTCTCACGTGTTGGAGCCTTCTTGCACAAGGACGTGCCAGCGACGCGGACGCCGTGGAGTCCGCGCTCACCACTCATGCGATGGCCTCACAGAACCGCAGCCTGCTGGCCGAACTCAACGCGCTCCAAGGCAACTATCTCCTTCGCGTCGGACTCCCGGCTGAGGCGGTGCGCCATCTCCATCGATGTGAGGAACTCGCATCGAATGAACTCAATCCGAATATCATCCGGTACGAGCCGGACCTCATCGAAGCGCTGCTGGCGACCGGTCGGCGCGAGCACGCCGGAATGCTGGTCCAGGTCTTTCACGGAAAGGTCGAGAGGGCCCCGTCGCGGTGGGCCGATCTGGCCCTGGAGCGGTCCCGGGTTCTGCTGCTCCCGACAGACGCCGGTGTGGCAGCCATGGGACGCCTGCTCGGTTCCTGGCGGCCCGAAGACTCCCAGTTCGAGAAGGGAGTGACACTGCTGGTCATGGCCCGAAAGATGGCCGAATCGGGCGCCGCCGCAGCTGCTGCAGAGCGATCCCGCTTGGCAGCGGGCATCTTCCGGGAGGTCGGATCCGACCACCTCGCCGCAGCAGCGCGCTGCGAACCCGCCGAGGCGGCCGCACAGCCTGCGCGCAACAGCCTCTTGGATGCGCTGAGTCCGGATGAGCGAGAAGTGGTCGGACTGGTGAGCGAAGGACTGAAGAATCGGGAGATCGCTTCGCGGATCTTCGTCTCCCTGCGCACCGTCGAGCTGAGACTGACCTCCGTGTACCGCAAGCTCGAAGTCGGCTCGCGCACCGAACTCATCGCCCGACTGGCCAGGGGACCAGAGGTCTCAGTGGCATGAGCCTGCACCCCCCCCAGCGACAAGAACCCGGGGACGACCACATCAGATCAGCGGCAACCCGCCGGTTCGTCGCGTGCCGATGGTCGAGGTCGGAACGGGTGCTTAGCCTGAGAAACAGCCGGAGAACGAAGGAGTGAGTCACCATGCCGTCAACCGAAACGAGCGGGCGCATCGACGCCTGTGTCCACCGATTCGACACCGGCACCCAGATCGTCATCACAGCGAAGGACGGCCACCGATGATCGGATATCACATTGCCAAGAGGATGCTCGACATCATCGCGGCACTCCTCGCCCTGGTCGTTCTCTCACCGATCTTCATCGTCGTCGCCGTCCTGGTGGTCGCTCTGCTGGGTTCGCCGATCTTCTTCACTCAGCAGAGAGTGACGAAGGGAGAGAAGGTCTTCCGACTCTGGAAGTTCCGCACCATGCTCAACACCGACCCGGCGCGGGGACTGGTCACGGACGCCCAGCGGATGACGCGGTTCGGCCGGCTGCTGCGCTCGAGCAGCCTGGACGAACTGCCGAGCCTGTGGAACATCCTGCATGGAGAGATGAGTTTCATCGGCCCACGGCCCCTGCCGACTCACTACCTTCCGCACTATTCCCCACAGCAGCGGCGCAGGCACCTGGTCCGTGCAGGTCTGAGCGGATCGGCGCAGGTCAGCGGCCGCAACCACGTGCACTGGGACGACCGGTTCGATCTAGATGTCGATTACGTGGACACGGTGAGCCTCGCGCTCGACCTGCGGATCATCATCCGAACCATCGGAATCGTGCTGCGCGCCGACGGGATCAGTCAGGACGGAGAGGCGACCGCCGACAACTTCGGCGGAACGCTGAAATCCGACCTTCTGGTCTTCGATGACGAAGTGCGCAGCGAACGGACCCGGAGCTGGTCGGTCCGGAGCACAGCCGGCCACGAGGTCGGGCACTGCGATATCTCGGCTGCCGGTGATGACACCGTGGTGATCCGCTTCGATGCCCATCCGGAAGCCGAGAACGACGAGAAGGTCCGGCGCGAGGTCATCCGCCTCGTGACGAACCGTGCCCGGGCCACCGAAGCGACCTTCGCGGTCTGGGTCCTGCCCACGGGCAGTGAGGACCTGGCGATTCTCACCGAAGCCGGCTTCGACGATTGTGACGAGCCTGCTGATCTGTCGAGATTCGGGCACAGGCCCGGCCCCGATCAGACGGTCGCCGTGTGCACTCTGTGGCCGGAGTCCGCCTCATGACGGAGCGAGAGAAGAGCGGAGACTGGGCCGTGATGCCTGCAGGGTTTCGGATCCTTGTGGTCGGAGCGACTGACACCTGCCGGTCTCCGCTGGCCGCACGCATTCTGCAACGCGAATTCGACGACAGGGCCCCTGGCGAGTTCACCGTCTCGACTGCCGGTGCACAAGCCGTCGCGGGACGACCGGTGGCTGTCGAGGTGTTGGAACTGGCGGCTCGACGCAACATCAGACTGCACGGCTGCGTCGCCAAGGAACTCGACGAGGCGGCCATCAACGGGGCCGACCTCATTCTCGTCATGGATCGGCCGCTGCGCAGAGAAGTCGTCAAGCTGGTCCCGCACGTCCTGCGGATCACGTTCACTCTGCGGGAATTCGCCCGCATCGTCCCTGCGATCCGTCCCGAGCAGCTGGCGAGTCCCGCAGGGAGGTGGCAGTCGCTGGTCGCGCTGGCTCCGCGCTATCGCACCGCACCGCGAGGCGACGGCAGCGACGATGACGTCGTCGACCCGCTGCATCGTTCTCTGCGGGCGTTCGACCGTATGGGCTCTCAGATCGATCAGGCCGTCGAGGCGATCGGAGCGTGGGACGTGCGGGAGTTCGTCCCGGAAGACAGACGCTGAGCTTCGATGGTCGGGGTGTGGGCTCGTCCGCCGCAGCCTCCTTGCGGGACGCCGCAAGCCCGACGAGGAGACCGATCGCCCACGGCACCGCGAACGTAGAGTTGAGGACGATCAGCAGCGCCGCTGTCCGTCCTCCGACCCGATTGGAACCGAGATGAGTATCGTCGACTACGTGCGGATCCTGCGCAAGAACGCCGTTGTGCTGATCGTGATGATTGCGGCGGGTGGACTGTGTGCGGCGGCCGCGTTCTTCCTGCAGTCGCGTGAGTACACGTCCCAGACCGAACTGTTCGTCTCGACGGTCGAAGCCGCGAATCCGGATCAGAGGCAGATCGCCTCCGCCTTCGTCCAAGAGCGGGTGCGCACCTATGTCGACCTGGCGAACTCCAGGAACGTGCTCGAACCGGTCATCAGCGAGCTGGACATCGACGTCAGCCCTGAGGAACTCGCCGACACGGTCTCAGCCTCATCGGACCCAGGGACCGTGATGCTCACCGTCGACGCCACCGCCGCCTCACCGGGCCAAGCGGCGGTGCTGTCCGAGTCGGTGGCGGACAATCTCTCGAAGACGATCACCGACCTCGAATCCCGACACGGAAAGGCACAGTCGGGCATTCGCCTGACGATCGCCAATGACGCGATCGTCCCGGTGTCTCCCGACGGCCCTGCACTGTGGATGTACGTGGTCTTCGGCATGCTGCTCGGGGCCGCAGCCGGCATCGCTGTCGCACTGTTCCGATCGGCTGTGGACTCGAAGCTCCGCGATATCGCCGGGATCCGAGAGATCACGAAGGCGCCGATCCTCGGGTCGCTGCCGATGCACCACGACTCCCGGATGGGTACGGCGGCACAGCATCAGGACTCGCCGTACGCCGAGGCGATCCGACGGCTGCGGACGAATCTGCGTTTCGCGCGGGTCGAGGCCTCGAGCAACATCCTGGCGGTCACCTCGTCGATACCGTCCGAAGGAAAGACCTCGACCAGCATCGAACTGGCCGTTTCGCTGGCTCAGTCCGGGCAGCGTGTCGCTCTCGTCGACGTTGATCTTCGGCAGCCGGCAATCGCTGACAGGCTCGGCTTGGAGAACTCCGCCGGCCTGACGACGGCCTTGGTCGGCGCCGCCGACGTCCACGATCTGCTCCAGCCCTGGGGCCAGGACGAACTCTATGTCCTGACCGCCGGAGACAGAGTCGCCAATCCGGTCGAGCTCATCGAATCGAGGGCGATGGCCAAACTCATGGCGGTCTTGGGCAATGACTTCGACACGGTTCTTCTCGACTGCCCTCCGGTGCTGCCGGTGACGGACGGCCTGCTCCTCGCCATGTCCGCCGGACGGATCGTCCATGTCGTCGCCGTGAACCAGGCTTCCCGCAATGAACTCGACGAAGCACTGCAGGATCTGTCCGTGGTCGGCACCCCGCTCAGCCTCGTCGTCAACAAGGTTCCCCTCGGCCATGCGGATCTCAGCGGTTATGCAGTGGCCTATACCTCCGCCACGCAGGCAGCCCCCGCGCAGCCGCAGCCGGTCTACTCAGGTGGCCGGTCGAGGCGCGATCACACGATTATTGCGGAGCGAGCGGCCCCGGTCGGCTGGATTTCTGATCAGCTCGGATCGGAGACGACGACCCACATTCCCCGGGTCTGGCCAGGAACTGAGCCGGGAACCGAGCCGGGACGAGGACCACAGGACGAGAAGTCTCCCAAATCCTCAGCGATGCTTGCAAGAAGGTCCGCGAAGAAGTCGAACCGTCGCTTCGGCCCCGGACGTCGGAGTTGATCCCTGTGGGGATCTCGAGCGGGTCGTCGAGTCTGACAACGGGGCCGGCCGATCGCGAACGCCTTGAGTTCAGGATCCTCGTCATCTGCACTGGCAATCTGTTCCGTTCGCCGCTGGCTGCCGGACTTCTCCAACAGGGCTTCGACGAGGTGGCCCCGGGTGGATTCCGGGTCGACAGTGCCGGAACGGTGGGAGTCAGCGGCGCACCTGTGACGAATGAGGTGAGGTCGTTGGCGGCAGAATGGGGCTTCGACCTCAGCGGGTTTCGGGCCAGACGACTGGAGCGCTCCGACATCATCGATGCCGATCTCATCATCGGCATGGAACGATGGCATCGCAGCCAAGCCGTGATCCTCGAACCCGGCGCACTCAGACGGTCGTTCACCCTGCGTGAGTTCGCGAGGATCATCCGACCGTTCTCGACGGTCGACGGGCTCACCTCGAGGAGGCGCTGGACGCAGCTGGTCGCGCAGGCTCAGCGATCACGCATGCCGCATGCCGACGGGCCCGATGGCGACGACGTCGTCGACCCCCACGACGACTGGTCCCGACTGAGTGAGACGATGATCGACCAGATGGTTCCCGACGTCTTCGACATCGTCGACTGGGAGCACCGCAGCACTGCGGGTGCACCGCGCAGTTGAGCTCGCACGGGCGCGGTTCCCCATGCTGAGCCGCCGAGGTGGGCACTATCGGTTCAGCCGGAAAGATGCGCGCCATCGGCGGGCACTGCGGCGCGGGCTTCATCGCGTCGTGGTCTCGAGCAGAGGATCTCGCCGACCAACCGGACCATCGAACCGAGGAACACCGCCAGGCTGCCCGCCTCGACCGCCGGCGTCCCGATCGATCCGGCGGCGCCTCCTCCCACCAGCACCGCGACGATCGCTGCGGCACCGACGAAGAACGTCGACCAATACCGGTTGAGGACCAGCAGGTTCGCCGATGCCAAGTACGTTGGGAGCGTGCAGACGGCCGCCAGCGACAGGAAGAGCACGGAGACACGAGTGAGTTCGAATCCGGCACCATAGACCGCCGACAGCAGCCAGGGGCCGATGAAGAGCGCGAGGACGACGAACGGGACGAGAGCGAACAGCCCGATCGCGCACAGCCGCTTGACCCGTTCACGCAGGACGAGTGCGCCGTCGGACTCGTAGACTGCGCGAAAACGCGGCAGCACGACGGTCTCGATCGATGCCCCGACCAGATTCGCGAAGACGACCAGGTAGGCGGCCGAGGCATAACGACCGACGTCTTCCGGTGAGCCGAACCAGGCCACGACTGCCAAGGGGACATAGGACAGCAGGGAATAGACCGCCTGCATCATCGACATCGGGACGCCGGCGGTCAGGAGAGCCTTGACCTCACCGCGGACCGTGGTACGCGACGTCACTTCGACCGCCGTCTCAGCAGAACGCGCCGAGGCGGTCCACACCGTGACGACCGTCCCACCGACCGTGACCACGGTGGCCGCCCACAGCGCCGTAACCGGTGATCCGGTGGCCAGGATGACAACGGTCACGACGGCGGCAGAGACCACAGCCACGATGATGAGAATGAGGCCGAAGGCGAAGAGACGTTCGGTCTTCTGCAGCCGTGCGTAGAACAGGTCTCCGATCGATTCGCTGACCTTGATGAGCAGCAGCGGCCAGGCCAATGAACTCTGGATCTGCTCGGGACCGAACACGACCAGTCCGACGATGATGAGGACGGACAGCCCGACTGTCGACAAGCGACAACTGAGATAGATCGACCACCGGACCGTTCGCTGCAGGGTGACGAAGAGATTGCGCAGCCCCAGCTGGGAGGCGATGAAGACGGGAGCCATCATCGCGATGAGGGTGGAATAGTGGCCGACAGCGGTGGGCCCGCTCTGTTGGGCGAACAGCCAGACGATGTACCACTGGGCACCGGCAATGGCGATGTTTCCCAGGGTGACGAGGAAGAAGGCCGAACGTGAGCTATTCACCTTTTTCCTCCTGCTTCCCGGCCGTGCACGACGGCGGTGCCCGTCGAATCGTCTGGCCCGAGTTCCAGTATGGTCCCAGTCCGCCGGCGATCGGCCCGCCGCTCAGCCTCTTTGCGGAAGTGTGCGTCAGCGGTGCGGCATTCCGTGCATTCGGCGCGGAGAACCGTAGCGACTGCCGAATCCCGGTTCCGGACCGGACGGTTCTCAGTAGGCTGATGACGTGAGCATGAGCCCCGGACATCGAGCATCGCTGCGATGTCATCTCCTGCCGGTTCTCCGGCCCAACCGAAAATGACGTCTGATGAAAATCCCGCAGCTCCTCCGCCTCCTCCGCCGTCACCTCATCCTGCTCGTCGTCACGCTGATCGCCGGTGGGGTGGCCGGATTCGGGATCTCCGCCCTGCTGCCTCCAACCTATTCGGCACGGACCGAACTCTTCGTGTCCGTGCCGACTTCGGGCGATCCCTATGAGATGCGCATGGCCTCCGACTTCATCAAGGAGAGGATCCAGACCTACGTGGGAATGGTCGGCACCGAATCCGTCCTCGAACCGGTCGTCAGCGACCTCGACCTCGACACGACACCGGGGGAGTTGGCCTCTCGGGTGGAGGCGATCAGCGATCCCGAGACAGTCCTCATCACCATCCAGGCCAGCGCGGACGATGCCGACAGCGCCGCGCGACTGTCGACCGCGGTCTCTCGCAGTCTGACGGAGCGGATCAGCATGCTGGAGAATCCGGGAAAGACGGATTCTTCGGCGATCGACCTGATAGAAGCCAATGAGGCGGTGCCGCCCACCCGACCTGACGGACTGCCGCGTTGGCTGTTCATCCCGATCGGTGCTCTGCTCGGTCTGGCGGCGGGAATCGCCGTCGCAGTGGTGCGGGGAACCTACGACAACGTCGTTCGGACGAAGAACGATCTGGCGGCGGTCACCTCGGTGCCCCTGTTGGCAGCTGTCCCGGAAGACCGCGACATCACCTACCGTTCGAACAGGGACGGTCCCGCGATCAGCGGCGTCCGCGGAGAGTCCATCCTGCGGCTGCGGACGAACCTCTGCTTCGCTCATGTCGACGAAGACAGCACGGTGCTGCTCGTCTCGTCGTCACGGCCGGGAGAGGGCAAGACGACGGTCGGGATCGATCTGGCCATCGCCAGTGCACGTGCAGGACACAACGTCGTCCTCGTCGACGCCGACCTGCGTCGACCCACGGTGGCGGCGCGCCTGGGCCTCGAAGGTGCGGTCGGGCTGACGACCGCCTTGGTCAGCGGGCTCGGACTCGACGAGCTGCTGCAGACCTGGGGCGATGACGATCTGCACGTACTGGCCGCCGGCCAGATTCCGCCCAACCCCACGGAGCTGCTCGAGACCCGGGCGATGAGCGAACTGGTGTCCGAACTCGCCGGCAGATTCGACCTCGTCATCATCGACAGCCCACCGCTGCTGCCGGTGGCCGACGGCCTCGTCCTGTCCAAGCTCGCCAACAGGACCCTTCTCGTCGCCGCGGCCGGAGGAGTCAAATCGCGGACCGTCGCCGAGTCGGTGAGAGCACTCGATGAGTTGGGATCCCCGATCGGGCTCGTGCTCAATCGGGCAGAGATGTCGAGCGCAGAAGTCGATAGGCACAGAACGTACGGCATCCACACAGTGCTTGCCGACGGCCCGGGAGACGCGCGAGGACATGGCGGGCACGACAGCCCGGGAGACGTGGTGGGCCCGGAAGACGTGCGAGGACATGACGGGCGGGATCACCCGGAAGACGCGGAAGGTCCGGGCCGGCAGGAACGACCGGCCACCTCGGTGGGGGCTTCGGTCGAGGACTCGGACGGTCCTGAGACGAGGCCGATGCCGTTGGTCCGCGACGACGGCGGCTACTCCCGATCATGATCGCCATCTGGTTCGCCCTGACGACGGTCTGGGTGCTCATGCTGGTTCTCAGCTGGAGGATCCCGAAGCTGCGGCATTGGAGCAACGCGGTGCTCCCGCTGGTGTCCCTCGTGCTCATCAACACGATCGTCGCAGCGGTGAGCAACTTCGACATCTCCGACAAGTCGATCTATTCGATGGAGTTTCAGATCCTCAGCTTCGCCCCTGCCGACGAAGTCTTCTACACCTACGCTGCGGAGGGGCGGGAGCCCGCGTTCCTCGTCCTCAGCTGGATCATCGGTCTGTGCACCCATGACCCGAATGTCTACTTCTTCATCGTCGCGCTGCTGGGGTCGACGATCATGGCTTTGGCTCTGCTGTGGCTGCTCCGATCTGCGTGGCAGGTCACGCTCGTGTACTACATCACCTTCTGCTTCGGCTTCTTCACCGGGTATTCGAGCTACCTCCTGCGGCAGGGACTGTCGTTGGTGTTCCTCATCCTCGGGCTCGTCGCGCTGTGCCGTCACACCCGACTGTGGAAGATAGTCGTGCTTCTGGTCGTCGCGTCGCTCTTCCACTGGTCGGCCATACCCGCAGCGCTGATCGTCCTCGGCATCCGCGTGCTGCCGAAGGTGCCGACCATCGTCCTTCTGGGTGTGTGGGCGCTGTTCTCACTGCTGTACCTGTCGGGCCTCAACGCGGCTCTGCTGGCGCCGTTGGCGTCCTCATCCGAAGAGATCGAGATGTATACCGACCCCGCGAACGCCGAACTCTACACAGGCGGGACGAACCGGTTGGACTTCTGGGTCCTCGGCTTCGGCGTCCTGGTGTTCGGCTATGTCGTGCTGCGGAAGTTCGACAATCTGCCCGAGTGGTACGGCCAGCTGTACCACGCCTTCATCTTGCTGAATACGTATTATCTGGCCCTGGGATTCGTCTACTACAGCGACAGGATAGCGGCATATTCGTGGTCGATCGTCCCGCTGGTCGTGACCGTGCCGGTGATCTCCCTGGCCGGGTGGAAGCAGGGGTGGGGCAGCGTGACGCTCATGGCCGGTTTCCTCGGTTGGAGTGAGTACATCGGTCTCATGGACAACCTGCTCAACGCCTGAAGCCGCCCGGGGCCGCGGTCCGTGTTCGGCGAGCCTGCGCGGCCAGCAGCCATGTGAGTGCGAACAGCGCGCGGTGGCCGATGAGGTTGTAGGCGGTCCCGAAGGTCTGCTGGATCGTGCCCAGACCGCGAAGACTCACATGCGGGGCCGAATCCCGATACCGCCTGGCCGTCGTCAGCTTCGTCCGCAGCGGAAAGTCACACCCCCGGTGATGGAGGTCCTTGGTTGAGGACACCGCATTCTTGGCCCGAATGTAGCCGGCCGCGGCTCGCAGCCTGGTCGAACCCACCTCGGCGGCGAATTCCTGGAGCGCATCGTTGACGCTCATCAGCTCATCGTGTTTGCCGGAGAGGAACTGCCGAGTCACCGACGACGAATTGTCCTGCCGGTAGTAGTAGCCGAGCAGAGGCAGATGGACCGCGGAGACCGCTCCGCGGGCGACGGCGAGGTTGAACAGCAGATCTTCGCCGAGGCTGACCCCGGCGGGAAACCGGGCCCCGGACCTCTCCACGGTCCGACGGCGGTACGCCTTGTTCCAGACGGTGTTGAGCGATTCGTCGACGATCCTCGGGGCCAGATATTCGGCATCGAGCACTCGTCGGGGTCGGCTGCCGAGGCTCCTCTCGCCCGCACACAGGTGCCGGGGGACCACTGCCCGGTCACGCGCCTCGGCGAGGGCGATCGGGTCTCCGGTGGTCTCGAAGGTGACCACATCGGCTCCTGCAGAGTCGGGCCCGGCGACGGCGGCGAGCAGACAGGGACTGAGCATCTCGTCGTCGGCGTCGACGAACATGATCCATTCGCCTCGCGCGACGTCGAGGCCGGCGTTGCGTGCCCTCGACGTCCCTCCGTGGTCGGCGAGCAGACGCACCACACGGTCATCGGCCGTGGCGAAATCCTCGATGATCGCCGGTGTCGAATCGGTCGAACCGTCATCGATGACGATGAGTTCGAGCTCCTCATGGCACTGGGCGAGGACCGATCGTAGGCAGTCCGCGAGGAATCGTTCCCCGTTGAAGACGGGAACGATGATCGAGATCAGCTCATTCGACATGCTGATTCGTCTCCAGCGCAGGTGAGGTGGCTCCGCTTCCGACGAGGGTTCGCAGGAATCGACGTATCCCGTCGGCCGCATGCGAGTAGTCGAGAGTGCTGCGGTCGAAGGGCATCGGCTCGAGCAGCCGCCCCGAAGTCCAGTCGGCGGCGATCCGGGCGGCCAGTTCCGCGGTCTCACCGTCGGCGGCGAGGCGTGCTGAGGGAATATCGCGGACCCCTTTGACGTCGAATGCGTAACTGGGGCATCCCATCGCCAAGCTCTCCAGCATGACCCGGGGGAGCCCCTCCCATTGCGCGGTGTGCACCAGGGCATGACTGCGCTCCAAAGCGGCGGCGGCATCGCCGGGTCCGATCGCGGTGACGATGCCGGACAGGCCCCGGAACTCGATCTCTGCGCGGCTCTCGGTGCGGAATCGTCCCTCGCCGAGCATCTCCAGTCGGAAGACTAGCCCGCTGTCGCGCAGATGAGCAGCGATGTCGAGGGCGAGGTGGGGGCGTTTCCGAGACGAGAACTCTCCGATCCAGCAGAGCCGGAGAGGCCCCTCCGGCACCGGTCTCACCGGGTAGTCGAGCAGATCGAGACCGACTCCCGACGCCAGATGCAGGTGCGGGCGACCGGCGAAGCGGGTGGCGAACCAGCGCTGATCGTCGGAGTTCAGCGAGATGATTCCGGCTGTGCGCGGCAGAAGTGCGCGTTCGATGAGGGGCCAGATCCGGTCTCCGATCGAGCGGGCCTCGTTCCAATGGAGACCGTGGCAGAAGTAGACGACCGGGGCCGTTCCGACCGCCAGCCTCACCAGCGCCGAGGCGGTCGCCGAGTTCGTGACGATGACGTCGAGGCCCTCACGCTGCGACCACCTGCGCAGACCGGTCAGGGCCTGAAACATCCGCCGATCGGGACGGCGGGAGAGGCCGGGGATCACGGTCGATCGGGCCGCCTCCATCGGCGATCCCGCTGCGAAGCTGACATGATGACCGTGCGAACGCCACGCCTCGGCGATCTCGATGAAGAAGGAGTCCAACATTCCGCCAGTGCTGGCCAACAGTCCGATTCTCACTTCACGTCACCGTCCCTTACATCTGCGCACTCGTCGACATCCTCAGAATAGGAGGCGGAAGCAGTGGACAGCCGGTGATGCGGAGCTGACTACGGTCTCCCGCAGACGCCGTGCGGTTCACCGTCGGGGCCCGACCACACGATCGTCCCACGGCCTCTGAACAGCGGTTTTGCCTCGACCCTCGGCTGAAGTCGAAAGCGCATCGAGTGGCTGAGTAACGGGTACCAGTGATGACCTGTCCATGACAGAGTAATGACACGAAGCTGTCCGGAGTCGACCCCCTAGTGACCGGGGTTGAGGTGCGGAAGCCTGGGCATCGTGAAAACTCTCAATGATCTCCCAGAACCCCTGTCCGCCCCCGGTGAGACTCAGCCCCGTCGGCTCCGCTCCAGCTCCGTCGGACTCGCCTGCATGGACGCGGGAGCCCTCATCGTGTCGTGGTTCCTCGTCGTCTCACTCTTCGGCCGAGTCTGGGGAGGTGAGTTCTTCCTCCTGCTGCCGATGCTCATCATCGGCCAGCTCGGACTCGGCTACCTGCTCTCGCTCTATCGGAACCGATACCAGCTCGGCTCCGACCACGAGCTGCGCAATCAGGGCATGGTCGCAGCCGTCCTCTTCACCGGCACGTCACTGGCCGGTGTCGTCCCCGAATACCGCGAGGACATTCCCTGGCTGCTGCTGGCGCTCCTCTTCGCGCAGGCACTGATGATCTTCGGCAGGCAGCTCATCCGCGTGCTCCGGCAGCTGCGCCTCGTGCCCGTGTCCGGTGAACCGGTCGTCATCGTCGGCGCCGGGGACCTCGGTGCTTCGTTGGTCTCGCAGATGATGGCCGACCCGCTCAGCCCGTATCGCCCCGTGGCGATCGTCGATGATGACTCCACGAAGGTCCGGCAGCTCATCCACGGGGTTCCCGTCCGCGGATCGACCTCCGCCATCGCCGAGGTGGTCGCTTCCTCCAACGCGGCAGGTGTGATCGTCGGCATCGCCGACGCTCCTGCGACGGTCTTCGCCTCTTTGGTGCAGCGTCTCGACTCCGAGCAGATCTGGGTCAGGGCCGTCCCCTCACCGCTGGACATGCTCTCCTCGGATGTCGGCATCTCCGACATCCGCGACCTCGACGTCACGGATCTCATCGGTCGACCGGCGGTGGAGCCGGAAAGCGAACAGATCTCTCAGCTCGTCGAAGGACGGACCGTCCTCGTCACCGGAGCCGGCGGATCGATCGGCTCGGAACTGTGTCGGATCATCTCCCGACACAGTCCCCGCCGGCTCATCATGCTCGACCGTGACGAGTCCGAGCTGCACTCTCTGTGCATGAGCCTCGAAGGACGCGCCCTGATGGACTCACCGGACCTCGTCCTCGCCGACATCCGCGATTTTCAGGCGCTCGACCGCGCCTTCACCGAACTCAAACCGGACATCGTCGTCCACGCGGCCGCTCTCAAGCATCTGCCGATGCTCGAGAGCTACCCAGCCGAAGGGTGGAAGACCAATGTGCACGGTTCACTCAATGTGCTGCGTGCCGCGCAGAATCACGGCGTGGGCCGCTTCGTCAACATCTCCACGGACAAGGCCGCGAACCCCAGCAGCGAACTCGGGCGGTCGAAGTTCGTCGCGGAGCGATTCACCGCCCACTTCGCTGCGGCAACCGGCCTTCCCTACGTCTCGGTGCGATTCGGGAACGTCCTCGGCTCTCGCGGATCGGTGCTCATCTCGTTCGCCGACCAGATCCGCCGCGGCGGACCGCTGACCGTGACCCATCCCGATGTCACACGCTTCTTCATGACCATTCCCGAGGCCTGCCTGCTCGTACTGCGCGCCGCCGCTCTGGGCAGCAGCGGACAGACGCAGGTGCTGGACATGGGCGAACCCGTGCGCATCGTCGATCTCGCCAAGCGGCTGATGGCGGTGACGGGACGAACGTGCCCGATCGTCTACACGGGGCTGCGCGCCGGAGAGAAGCTCAACGAAGAGCTCTTCTCCCCGGAGGAGCTCGACCGAACCTCGGCGAATGGGGTGTCGTGGACCGTCGACGTGCTTCCTCTGGACCCTGATGCCGTGCCCGATCCGCACGCCTCGCTCGACGACATTCGACGCTGTTACCTCAGCACGGTCGATTCCGCGCAGTCACCGTTGACTGCGGCCTCGGCCGAGCCGGTCGATGACGCCGACGCCCGGACGTCGGAACCGGCGATCTCCGACTCCCAGAAGATGCCGGGCATCGAGGTCGACCGCGGCGCAGGGGTCCTCGGGCTGACCGCACAGGGACGGGCATGATGAAGATGCGGATCCCCCTCTGCCTCCCTTCCGTGGGAGAGCTGGAAGAACAGGCGATGGTCTCTGCCCTGAGGTCGGGCTGGGTCGCCCCGGCCGGTCCTCAGCTCGCCGAGTTCGAGACACGCCTGGCAGCCGTGACCGGCCGGAGGCATGCGGTGGCGGTGAGCTCCGGAACCGCGGCGCTGCATCTGGCTCTGCTCTCACAGGGGATCGGGCGCGGCGACCGTGTGGCGATTCCGACCCTCACCTTCGCAGCGACGGTCAACGCCGTCCACTATGTGGGTGCCGAACCGGTCTTCATCGACTGCGACGAAGCGGGCCTCATCGACACGTCCGTCCTCGAAGTCGCATGCTCCGAAGCGCTGACCACTGACCGACCGATCCGAGCGGTGCTGCCTGTCGACCTCTACGGCAGACCCGCCGACTATCCGCGGATCACCCGCATCGCCGAAAACTACGGTGCCGTCGTCCTGTCCGACGCCGCGGAATCGCTGGGTGCCGGAACCCCAGGCGCCCCGGCCGGATCCCCAGGTGCTCCGGCCGGATCCTTCGGAACCGTCGCGGCAGTGTCGTTCAACGGCAACAAGATCATCACGACCTCCTCGGGCGGGGCGGTTCTGTGTTCCGATCTGGAGACCGCCGAACGGGTCCGCTACCTGTCGACGCAGGCGAGGCAGCCGGTGCTCCACTATGAGCACACCGAGGTGGGGTACAACTACCGCCTGTCCAACCTCCTCGCTGCTTTGGGCACCGCACAGCTGAAGCGGCTCGACGCGATCGTGGAGAGGAAACGCGAGCATCACCGCAGCTATGCTCGGGCGCTGTCGCACATCGCAGGGCTCGACCTGCTCCCCGCTGCCGAGGGCAACTGCTGGATGAGCGTCCTCATCGTCGGCCCGGAATCGGGCACGGACGCGTGGACATTGGGAGAGACCCTGCTCCACCGCGGAATCGAAACACGTCCGGTGTTCAAACCGATGCACATGCAGCCCGTCCACGCCGGTTGCGATCTGCGCTATATCACCGGTCGCGCTGAGGCGCTCTACGGCACCGGTCTCGCCCTGCCGTCGAGCACAGACCTGACTGCCGGCGACAGGGACATGGTCACTGCCGAGATCGCCGCTGCCATCGGAGAGGCGGTCACGGTATGAGAAGGCGGGCTGCAATCCTGGCAGCGGGCCTCACGGTCGTCGCACTGCTCGTACTCGGAGCAGGACTCGGCGCCTATAACGGGTATCTCGCGATGACCTGGGATTCAAGCGTGACGACGATCACTGATCCCGACCTCGCCGCGCAGCTGGGGGAACCGACCGAGACAGCTTCGTCCGGGGAATCCTCGGCCGTCGACATCCTCATCATCGGCGGCGAGCACACGCAGAACGACACGGGCGCCGCCGACGGCAGGGGCCTGGACGCCGGGCTCGTCATGCTCGCCCACATTCCCGCCGACCGCAGCGGAGTCCAGCTCGTCTCGATTCCCGAAGACGCCTCGGTGAGTGTCCCGGGAGGCGGCCAGGACACGATCAATGCCGCTGTCTCACTCGGCCCGCCGATGGCGGTGCGAGCCGTGTCGAATCTCCTCGGAACGGGGATCGACCATGTGGTCCTCGTCGATCTGGCCATGCTCGATGCCGTGGCCGAACTCCTCGGAGGAATCGAGGTCGAGTCGACGGTGGCGTTCGAATCCGCAGGCCACAGCTTCACCTCGGGGCCAAACCTGCTCGACAGCTCCTCGGCGCTCGCCTTCTTCAGCGGCGACCGTACGCTCAGCCCGCAGCGGTTCCTCAACCGGCAGGAATTCATCCGTGCCGCCGGCTCTCAGCTCGTCTCGACGGGTCATCTGTCCGATCCGCTGAAGATCACTGCCGCCATCAGACAGGTCAGTCCCTATCTGAGCGTGGACTCGGGGTTCGACGCCAGCACGCTCGTGGGGCTCAGTTCGCAGCTGAGGGCGATCGGTGAGGACGATATCGACTTCATCACGCTTCCGACCGCACACGGAGAAGCCACCGTCGACGACGGCGGACGGCTTCGAGCGGACACATACGATGTGGAGGAGTTGAAACGATCGATCGCTGCCGATTCCGTCGGCGACTTCGCTGCCGAAGTCACGGTGCGACCCCGATGATCGACCAAGCTGCACTGCGACTGACCGTGGCTCAGATGCGGGATCAGTTCGATCTCGCCGAGGATGAGGCCGCGGCCCTGCAGATCGCCAGCGGCGGCTGGGTGTCCTTCGCCAAAGCGGCTCTCGACGCCGTCGAGTCCAGCGGGCGGGGACTGTTCGAAGTCGTCAGCTCCTCGGCCCTGGCCGATTTCGTGGTGGCGCACTTGGACGAGTTCTCGCTGTCGCTCTCACCTGCGGATCAGCGTGCGCTCGGGGTGCTGTCGCTGCTCGAGGGATTCGATGACGATGTGGCCGAGGTCGCTCTGGAAGCGGCTTTCGACCACTGGCCAGAGCATCTTCGAGCCGATGTCCCCACGGTGATTCTGCGCCTGCAGATCTCTGGGGCGGTGACCTCTGGTCCCAGGGGCACTCCGTGGCACGTGCCCGTCCTCGTCGCGGCCTGGGCCCGCAGAGTCCTCACCGAGGCCGTACCCGAGTGTGAGAGTGAGACCATCGAGAGCTCCCTGGCCGCGGCTCTCACCACACAGGAGGAATTGGCGGGGCCTGTGGACACTCTGCTGGTGGACAACGCGGTTGCCCTGGCCCGCAGGACACGAGGCTGGAGCCTGCTCGATCGGATATTCCAAACCTGCGGTTATCCGATCTTCTACCTCTTTCCCCGGTCCAGCATTCCGGCGTTCGCCCGCCTTCCGGCAACGGCCCTGCGCGCGGTTCCGGAACTCGAGGAGATCACGACGGTGGCGACCATGGCGCAGGAGGCCCTGCTCGGTCTCGACACGGAAGCGGACTTCCCGGAAACGGTTCGGGCCTGCGTGGCTCGTCTGACCGCTCCTGGGGCAGCACACGACAAATACACGGTACAGCCGGATCACAGTGACTCCGAAGACGAGTCTGTGCCTATCGAAGAGATCGGAAGTTCCATGAGATTCCATACAGTGATGAATGAGATGGCACGTCTCGGCCATGCCGGGGAGCACCGCACAGCAGCTGAGTCAGGATCGTCCTGGACGACTGGCGGAGTGGCTCGGCGATCCCACCGGGTCGTTCGCCTGCAGGCGTCGATCCACAGTGTGCTGGCCGATGAACCCGGTCGTGCGCTGGCACTGCTGCGGTCGATCGAGGACGAGGTGAAGGAGGAGGCGGTGCCAGGGGACTCTCTGCCCCCAGCCGTCATCGCCTGGTCAGCTCTGGCGTCGTATCTCGCGGGAGATCAGGAGCGTGCCGACGCAGAGCTCGCCGAGTTCGCGCTGTTCGACCATCCTCCGTTCGTGCAGGAGCAGGTCTTCCGACCTGCAGCGCTCGTCGTCCAGGCCTACCGCAGTCTCGACGCCGTGAACCTCGCGGATGTCGAAGCGGTGGTGCGTCGGATGCATGACTATCCGGACATGGGCGAACTGTGGTATCACGTGCCGATCATCGAGCGGAAGCTCGTTCAGCTGGTGGCCACCTCCCGGTCGGCTCTGCTGCGGTCGGAGGAGTCGATCAATGTGCACGCGTACAGGGCCGCCTCGGACAGGCGCATTGAATCCCTGGTCGCCTCGCGCATCGGTATGCTCATCTGTCTCGGACAGCTGCATCGTGCCGAGACTCTGTTGGAGTCGATCACCGGACCCTATGGCGCCGGGCAGGTGCTTCAGGCTCGCGGCGAACTGGCGGCGGGACGCAATGGGGCGGCTGTGCGCATCGCCGAGGCACAGTACTACGAGAACCACATCTGTACGCGGGACAGGGCCGACCTCACGGGAATCAAAGCCGCCGCACTGCTTCGCCTCGGCCAGACGAGTCAGGCATTGGATTCCTTCGCGGAGCTGCTGGAACTCTCCGTCCTGGTGGGGTCGCTTCTGCCGGTCGTTCAGATGCCCATCGTCGAACGACGTGAGCTCTTCCGGGCCAGTGCGAACAGGCCGGTCTGGCAGAAGATCTCGAGGATCGTCTCACCCTCGCTCGGCGACGAATTCACCGTCGCAGGGGCACCGGAAGCTCTGATCGGACGCTTGGGCGACCTCGGTGCGGCCGTGATCGGAGTGGTGGACTCGCCGACGCTCGGCCACCGTGAAATGGTCCTGCTCGAAAGTCTCGAACGCGGGGCGAGCGTGTCCGAAATCGCCCACGATCTGATGTTGGTTCAAGGCACGGTCAAGAACAATCTCTCGTCCCTCTACCGCAAGCTCGGAGTCAACAGTCGCGACGCGGCGGTCGCGCGGGCCCGGAGCCTCGGCTACCTCGATGCCGGCGGCGCATAGAGGACGACCCGACGGTTCCGTCGCCGCAGGGCCGCGGTCACAGCGCGGGAACCTGCCACTCATGCGGGGGCCTGCGTACCGCGGTCACAACGCGGGGACCTGCACCCGCGCATCCAGCGTCTGCCGATCGAAGAGGTCGACGACGAGTTCCTCGGCGACCTGACCGGCCAGCGAGAGGATCCTGATCACACTCTCGATGTGCCAATAGGCGGCCGCCCCCTGAGTGTGGCCGGCGATGAGCGGTCCGAGGACGAAGATCCCCGACGCGGCGCGGAACGACGCATCCAGGACGAGGCCCGTCCGTGAAGCCGAGGGGCGGGCGACGCCGGATCCGAGCATCTGACGCAGCAGGGCGGACCGGGTGTCGGTCACCCGTTCGAACCCCGTCCCGTTGACGATGACGGCATAGTCTCGAGCCGGTGATGTCGATGAGGAGTCCGGCGCCGCGGCCTGGCGCGCCGGATCCACGGTGACGGCCAGTCGGCCCGCGGTGATCCGGGCTTCGCGGAAACGACCGGGAACGAAACCGATGGTTCCCTCATCGATGCCCTCGACGAGGAGGTCGAGAGAATCGCCTCCGGAGCGGCGCAGCAGATCATTGATGATGAGACCGTGCTCGGCGGCCATCGAGCATCTCTCGTAGTCGTCCATATAGGCCAGAGAGGAGCCGACCGCTCCGATGAGCACCGCAATAGTCGAATTGGCGGTGCCCTTCTCGATCGCGGCGGTCAGCTCCGCCGCGACCGTGCGGCTGAGTTCCTGTGCCCGCAGCGGCTCACCCGCCTCAGCGGCGGACAGCAGCCGGTCGAGCAGCGGTGTCGACGCGGTCTCTCCCGGGCGATCATGGTGCCAGTAGTGCGGTCGTCCCCGGGAGCAGAGGATGTGAAGGCGCGCTGCGGTGGCGCGGCGGAGCCGGTGCGAGGCGAGGATGAACTCCAGTGCATCGGCATTGCCCCCGACGAGGAGGATGTCGCGCTGGTCGACCGGCAGGGACTCGAGCCGCGCCCAGGTCCGCTCGATCACATGGTCGAGGCTCGGTTCGTGAAGGTCGGCGATGATGCCTGAGTCGAGCTCGTCCTCCGCGCTGCCGGCAGCCGAGCCGCGCCCGCCGTCGACGACGATGAGCTCTTTGACGGGAGGTGAGCCGATCGCCAGGAGCAGCGAGCGAGCGTGCAGCTCGAATCGGCTCCCACCCGTGACGGCGTTCTCGCGCAGAAGGACACCGGCTGGGGTGTGTGTGATCTCGTCGATGTCTGCGTGGACGAAGTCGACCTCGGCGACATCGCGAGCCTCCTCGAGTGCCGCAGAGACGAGTTCGGCAAGATGCTGACCATAGAGACGCCGGGGAAGATAGAGACGCTCCCACCGGCTCTGTCGTATGTCCTGCTCGTGGCGGAGGATCCAGTTGATCTCCATGGCCTCAGCGAGAGGGGAGTCCGGGGCCCTGCCGGCTGCGGCCCACCGCAGCATCTCCTCACGCTGGCCCTCCAGCCAGGCGATGAAAACGCCGCGTTCACGGTCGGGGAGGAAATGCTCGAGATCGGAGATGAGCAGCGATGATCGTCCCGAGCGATGTCCATAGGGCAGGCCCGAGTGGAACTGCTGGTCACGGTCGATGACGGTGATGCGCACAGGCTCGAGGAGTTCGGTCCTCCTCGCGGTCAGGCGCGAGAGGATCTCCAGGAGACCGTGAGTCCCTGACGCACCGGAGCCGAGGATCGCGATATCGGTCATCAAGGGGATTGAGCTGCTCATCATGGCGGGCGCCTCTTCGGTGGGGTGCGTTCGGAAGGAGTGCAGGGTCCTGGGACCGCATGCGACGGGGGAGAAGCCGTCGAGGACGGCCCGAGGTGTATCCAGCGTAGAACTGCGCGGAGTCATCTCAGGTGACGAATCCATTCCGATCCCGCGCTGACGATCATGACCCCCGGACGCCCATTCGCTCAGCGGGCCGCTCTCTCACGCAGCCCACGCCCCTCACGCGGTCACCAGATCCCGCCTTCGGAACCCGAGCATGCCCGCCCCGGTGAGAACCACAGCGATCACGACGAACCAGAGCACCGCCTCGGCGGAGAGATCCTGGGCCGGATATTGGCCGATATGGGTGAACAGGGACAGATCGAGGACAGCGTCGTCGAGCTGCATCAGTCCGCCGAAGAGGGCGAGCACCGCCGAGGCGCCGAAGACGATCCAACTCAGGCTCATCAGCCGCGGGACGAATCCATAGAGCAGGTAGGCGAACCCGAGCAGCGCCCAGATCGACGGCGTCTGCGCGAGATGCCCGAGCAGGGTCGGCCACACCAGGGACCAATCGTCCATCGACATCGCGGCTCCCACCCCTTCACCGAGGCCGGCCATGCCCATCAGCCAACCGGCCCCGACCAGAGTCACCACTGCCCAGGAAACCAACCATCCGCTGCGGGAGACTGCGGTCGCGAGCACCGGTTCGGTGTGGAATGACGCTTCCTCGGACCGCACCCCGCCTGCGGCGATGACGGCATAGGCGGCAACGATGATCGCGAAGTACAGGGCCATATAGCCAAGGTAGCCGTCAACGATTCCGGACCGCCCGCCCATGATCGACAGGATCTCCGGGGGCATTCCCGCGGCTCCTTCGTCCATGGGCCCGGTGAACGAACCGAACACCACGCCCATGACCAGCATGCTGATCGACCACCAGATCAGATTCGAGGCCTGCAGCCGCAGGGCCAGACCCAGGGGTGTCGACAGCAGCGGTCCCGCCTGCGACCGGCCCGGCCGTTCGGCGACGATCCCGGCACCCAGATCACGACGTGACTGCAGCACCAACGCCAAGACGGTCAGGACCGCGAACAGACCGACGGAGTACAGCAGCGGCCACCAGCGGTCGAGGGTGAACGGCGCTGTCTGCTGCGCCCATCCCAAGGGTGAGAGCCACGACAGCCAATCGAGCGAACCCCCGGACACCGCCGACATGTCGCCGATTCCACGGAGGACGAAGGTGAGCGCGAGCACCGCGCCGGCCATCGACGAGGCAGCCCTGGCGAAGGCGCTCAGCTGCACCGTGACCGCGGTGACTGCGGCGAAGACACACCCCACCGCGCCGATTCCGACCGTGAACAGCACCGTCGCCGACCACGAATCCGGTTCGGCCTGAGAGAACCCGAACGCCGCCGCCATGCCCGCGCTGAGCAGGAGATTCATGATCACCGTGAGCACGAGGGCCGCGATGAGCTGAGTATGCCGACCGGTGACGCCGGCGCGGACGAGTTCGGCCCGCCCGGTCTGCTCCTCGGCGCGCGTATGCCGGGAGACGGTGAGGATCGACATCAGAGCCGCCCCGATCATGAGGAACACCCCGTACATGCCGACGATGAACCGCGGGATCGTCACCTGGTCGAGCCCGTAACCCGGCCCCGTGATGAGCGCCATCACCGGATTCTTCGCGAACGCCGTCATCGCCTGCAGCGAATCCGAATCCATGACCACGGCGATCGCATTCGCGAAATACGCGGTGAGTGCGGAGAGAGCAAGCACCCAGACAGGCAGCCACAACCGGTCCCGTCGGAGCATGAACCTCAGCAGATGGCCCAGCCCTGCCAGGGTTTCCCCGCCGAGGCGGCCACGCCGTTCCCGCTCATGTGCACCATGATGATGCCCGGTTTGCGGTGAGTTCCCGGGACCTCCGTGGACAGTGCGATCCCCGTCGTCCGTGTATGCGGCCAGCAGATTCATGACTCCTCCTTGCCGTAGTGACGCAGCAGCAGCTGCTCGAGAGTCGGCGGGGTCGCGGTGAGCGAGTCGACATCGTGTTCGCCGAGCGCCCGCATGATCCGGGGCAGCTGCGCCGTATCGGCGCTGAAATGCAGCCGTGATCCTTCGCGGACGAGGTCGTGGACACCGGTCATCTCGGCCAGGGCGGGCACATCGTGTTCGAGCCCGACGGTGATCGTCGTCCGGGACAGGTGTCGCAGCTCCGACAGAGTTCCCGTCTCGACGATGCGTCCGGAGCGGATGATCGACACCCGATCGGCCAGGGCCTCGACCTGGGCGAGGATGTGGCTGGAGAGCAGCACCGTGCGACCGGCCTCCTTCGCCTCGCGGATGCAGTCCTGGAACACCGCCTCCATGAGCGGGTCGAGCCCGGCCGTCGGCTCGTCGAGGAGCAGCAGTTCGACGTCCGAGGCCAGTGCGGAGATGAGCGCAACCTTCTGCCGGTTGCCCTTCGAATAGGTCCGGCCCTTCTTCCGCGGGTCGAGGTCGAAGCGTTCGATGAGTTCATCGCGGCGGCGTCTGTCGACCCCTCCGCGCAGCCGGGCGAACAGGTCGATCGCCTCACCGCCGGTCAGTCCCGGCCACAGTTCCACATCGCCGGGAACATAGGCCAGGCGGCGGTGCAGGGGCACCGCCTTCGACCAGGGATCCTCGCCGAGGAGGCGCACCGTACCCGAGTTGTGTCGCAGGATTCCGAGCAGAATCCGGATCGTCGTCGACTTGCCGGCGCCGTTGGGGCCGAGGAAGCCGTGGACTTCGCCGCGCGCGACCTCGAGGTCGAGGCCGTCGAGCGCGCGGACGCGTCCGTAGGATTTCACGACGTCTCGCATCGAGATCGCCGCCGAGACGGAGGCTCTGCTGTCGTCGATGCGGCGGGTGCGGGTCAGGGTGCTCATGATTCCTCATCTCCTAAATCAGAGTCTTCCGGGACGGACTCGATCGCTCCGTGCAGGTAGAGATCGAGCAGATGCGGGGCGAGTCGGGTCATCATGTCGGTGGTGTCTTCGGTGCCGAGAACCGAATGCAGGCGATGTTCGAGGATGGAGGGGGCCAGCGCCATGACCGCGATGGTCGCCGCCTGTCCATGAGGATCTTCGCTCTGTCGGAAGGTGTATCCGGCGAAACCGTCGGTGAGATAGGACTCGACGAGGTCGACGTAGTGGTCGAAGTACCGCTGACCGTGCTCACTCGGGTCGAGCAGGGACTTGACCAGGTAGTCCACGGCGGTGGACATCTCAGGATCGTCGAACATCATCTGCACGGCCATGGTGGCGTAGCTGGCGTTTTTCGCCTTCGACTCGGTGATCCGTTCGAACACGTGCTCGTCGCAGGCGCTGCGCAGTCCGTCCTTCGACCCGAAATGGTGGATGACCAATCCGGGGGAGACCTCGGCTGCAGCGGCGATGCCGCGAACAGTCGTCTTCGTGAACCCGTGGCGGGCGAACTCGGCGACGGCGGCAGTCAGGATCTTCTCCGCTGTCTCGGGCGAGGAGTTCGGAGAGCGGCGGGAGTCGGAATCCGGATCTGTTGAACGCATGTTTAATATTAAACGCGTGTTCAAGCGCGGGTGTCAATGGTTCGGATGCAGAAAGTTCTCGCACCTCTGTTCTGGATGAAAAAGTTCTCCCGCCTCTATTTACATACAACCAGTCGGTTGTATGATTGACCGCATGAAAGGACTTCTCGATGACGAGGCGGATGCGCTTTTCCAGGCATTGGCCGACCGCACCCGGCGCGATATCGTGCGTCGAGTCGCAGGGGAGGGACTTTCCGTGTCCGATCTGGCCGACGGCTACGACATGAGCTTCGCCGCAGTGCAGAAGCACGTCGCGGTCCTCGAACGTGCAGGACTGGTGACGAAGCGCCGAGTCGGCAAGCGGCAGATCGCTCACGCAGAGGTGGGCCCGCTCCGCACCATCAGGAGCATGCTCGCCGAGCTCGAAGGCCAGTGGGTCGAACGAGTGCAGAGAATCGACGACCTTCTGGCCGGGGACCAACGGGCCGGGTCGTGAGGCAGACCACCACAACGCTCGAGGAGCAGCCATGCCTGTCACCGACACATTTCATGACGAAGAGACACTGACGCTGACGATCGTCGCCGAATTCGCGGCGCCGGTCGAGCGGGTGTGGGAGGTCTACGCCGACCCCCGCCAGCTCGAGCAGATCTGGGGTCCTCCGACGTATCCTGCCACGGTCGTCGACCATGCGCTCGAACCCGGCGGCAGAGTCACGTACTTCATGACGAGTCCGGAGGGGGAGAAGTTCTGCGGGCTGTGGGAGCTGACCTCAGTCGATCGTCCGAAGCGACTGGAGTTCCAAGACTACTTCGCCGATGAGGACTTCGCCGTCGTCGAATCGATGCCCGGAAGCAGCTGCATCTACAGCTTCGAAGCGATCGAGACCGGCACCCGCGTCACCTACGAATCCGTCTTCGACTCGGTCGAAGGGCTGCGCACCGTGCTGGAGATGGGTGTCATCGAAGGCTCGACCGGCGCGATCAACCAGATCGACGACCTGCTGGCCCACGGCTGAGGCGCGAACCGACCCGACCGGACTCGCAGAGGACGATTCTGCGGGAGACTTATGTTGCTTCGCGCCGCTGAAATCAACATTCTTCTCCCGCGGAACGGCGCACAGTCGCCGGGGTCCGATTCAGCCCTGCGTCCGGGCCTGCATGGAGCGTGCCGGGGCGTCGGGTCGGACGGGGATGATGAGAGCCAGGCCGATGGCCAGAACGATGAGGATGCCCAGCGTCCCCGCCCGCTGGAAGCCGAAGAGCGTGATCGCCAGCGCGAACATGGCCGGACCGAGGAAGCTCACGGCCCTTCCCGTCGTGGCATAGAGCCCGAAGTTCTCCCCGGCCGATTCCGGCGGCGTGATCCGGGCCAGGAACGACCGGCTTGATGCCTGAACCGGACCGACGCAGAAGCTCAGGATCAGGGCGCAGACCCAGAACACGTCCGCCTCGGCGCTGAAGAGGATCGGCAGCCCGCCTAGGATGATGACGATGAGGCCGGCGATGATGACGGGCTTCGGACCGAGCCGATCATCGAACCATCCGGCGATCATTGCCCCGGCGCCCGCTGCGACGTTCGCGGCCACACCGAGGATGATGATCTCCGAGGCGGAGAAGCCGTAGCTGCCGGCCGCGAGGACGCCCGCGAAGGAGAAGATCGCGGCGAGACCGTCCCGGAAGACCGCCGAGGCGATGAAGAACCGCAGCGTCTGATGCTCGGCCGACCACATCCGGATCAGACGGCGGACGAGGCCCGCATAGTCGGACAGGAACGCCCGGATCGGATGCCCACCCGAGGTGCCCTTGGCGTTCGCGCCCGGTGCCGAGAACAGGACGGGGAGTGCGAAGATCGCGAACCACACGGCTGACAGCACCGCGACGATGCGGAACCGCAGCCCCTCTTCGTCGCTGGCGCCGAGGAAGCCGACCTCGGGTTGGATGACGAGGACGAGGAGGATGACGAGGAGGACAAGCCCTCCGACGTAGCCCATGCCCCAGCCGAATCCGGAGACCTTGCCGACGTTGTCGGGGTCGGTGATGCGGACCATGATGCCGTTGTAGGACACCTCGGCGAATTCGAAGAAGACGCTGCCCACAGCCAGGAGCAGCAGGCCCAGCCACAGGTAGTCGGGGGAGTCGCGGACGAAGAAGAGCCCGAACATCGTGAGCACGACGATCCCGGTGTGCACGCCCAGCCACAGACGATGGCGTCCCCCGGCGTCGGCTCGCGTGCCGGCCGCCGGAGCGATGACGGCGATGACGAAACCGGCTGCGGCCATCGACCAGCCCAACGCCGAGGAGCCGGCTTCCTCGGTCGCGGCGACGGACTTCGTCAGATATGGAGAGAAGACGAAGGTGATGATCACAGCGTTGAAGGACGCCGAACCCCAGTCCCACAGTGCCCAATTGAAGATGCGCAGGCGATTGCCCGAACCGGGGCTCGAACCGGGTGAAGTCAGCGTCGAGGCCATGAGGCCACTGTACTGAATGCCGGGTCCGAAACGTGGGGTGAGCCGTGGGGCGATTCCCCGGCTTGGTCCGCTCTTCTCGCAAGTCGACTTTCCTGTTGCGGCGCAGAGCGAATTCTCTGCGTGACCAGGGATTTCACCCCTGCTGTGGGCGTCTTGGCTGAAAGTTGCCTTGAAGGAGACTGGGAAATGGGGCAGAGTGAAACGGTAATCCAATCATCCGATAAGGAGAGCGAAATGAGTAACCCCGACACGAATTTCCAGTCGGGAAACGGGTTGGGACCGGGCCCGGAAGAGCAGCTGCTCTTCGGTGAACCCGACCCCGTAGAACTGCATCTGCCTGAGAAGCTCCACATCGGCGAATCCGATTCCGACGACGCGATCACGCAGAAGCTGCGCCGGCAAGGAGTGCACATCGGCAAGGGCATGATCGCTCCGCGCGTATTCTGGCCGGCGCTGATCATCATCGTCGGAATCGTCGTGTTCTCCGTGTCCCTGCCCGAGGGCACGGGCCAGGTCATCTCGAGCATCCAGAACTGGATCGTCACGGACCTCGGCTGGTATTACATGCTCGTCGTCGGACTCTTCGTCGCCTTCGCCATCGTCGTCGGCTTCTCGAAATTCGGCAAGATCAAGCTCGGCAAGGACGATGACGAACCCGAATTCGGCGTGATGTCCTGGTTCGCGATGCTCTTCGCCGCCGGCATGGGTATCGGCCTCGTCTTCTACGGTGTGGCCGAACCGCTCACCTACGCCACCACCGGGCCGAAGCCCGGCTGGGCCGGCGGGGAGGTCGAGAACGCGCAGATGGGCATGGCCCAGACCTTCGTCCACTGGGGACTGCACCCCTGGGCGCTCTACGCGGTGCTCGGCATGGCGCTGGCCTATGCCATCCATCGTCGCGGTCGCCCTCTGTCGATCCGGTGGGCACTCGAGCCTCTGCTCGGCAATAAGGTCAAGGGCTGGGCCGGAGACGTCATCGACATCATCGCGATCTTCGGCACCGTCTTCGGCATCGCCACCTCGCTGGGCCTCGGTGTCCAGCAGATCTCGGCTGGACTCAAACACATCGGGGTCGTCGGCGACTACGACAACACCTTCCTCATCATCCTCATCGTCATCATCACCTTCCTCGCCACCGCTTCGGTGGTCTCCGGTGTGGGCGCAGGCATCAAATGGCTGTCGAACATCAACCTCACGATGGCCGGCGTCCTGCTTGTCACGGTCCTGGTGCTTGGCCCCACTCTGTTCCTATTCCAGAACTTCGTCGAATCACTCGGAGTCTGGCTGGCGAACGTGCTGAACATGACCTTCGACATCGGTGCCTACTCCGGCAAGGAGGGGGCCGAATGGAACTCGAGTTGGACCCTCTTCTACTGGGGCTGGTGGATCTCCTGGGCACCTTTCGTCGGTGTCTTCATCGCACGCATCTCCCGCGGGCGCACGGTCCGCGAGTTCATCGCCGGTGTCCTGCTGGTGCCGTCGATCGTCGGCTTCTTCTGGTTCTCCGTCCTCGGCGGTACCGGCATCTACCGTCAGATCTTCGGCTCCGGTGACCTTGTCGATCCGGATGAGGGAGTCGTCGCCGAGCGTGTCCTCTTCGACGTCCTCGGCGACCTGCCGTTGGGCTCGATCCTCTCGGTCATCGCGATCATCCTCGTGGCGATCTTCTTCATCACTTCCTCGGACTCCGGCTCGCTCGTCGTCGACATGCTCGCCTCGGGCGGTCACCCGAACCCGCCGATCTGGTCACGCGTGCTCTGGGCGCTGATGGAAGGTGCGATCGCCATCGCGCTGCTCGTCGCTGGCGGTCTGACCGCGCTGCAGGCGGGATCGCTGGTCACAGCGTTGCCGTTCTCGATCGTGCTGCTGCTCGTCTGTGTGTCCACACTCAAGGCCTTCGGCATGGAGGCCAAGCGGACCGCCGCGATCGAACGTGCCGCACGCTACCGTGCGGTCGGTGAGCACCTGGCCGACGACTTCGACGAATACCTGGGCGAGAAGGTCGACGAGCGCATCGACTACCGGCTCAGCAGTTCGCAGGGTCTGCTCGGCAAGCAGCGGTCGAAGTCGGCCGGTCGCGAAAGCAATCGCGGCGGCCGCGACGTGCCGACCCGGGAGACGGAGACACCTCCAAACTCCGAGTCCTGACCCGCCCGGGTCCTCATCCGCACCGCGGCGGCTCACCGCCGTTGAAACCGCCCGACCCGATGGTCGGCCGGTTTCGTCGTTCACGGGCGATGCCAAGGGCGGGCATCCTCGGTGAGGGGACCGGAAACCGCACACCGGGACTTGCCCGCAGAACTCGTCAGGGGAATGCCTCCTCGGTGAGGTGAGGCCGTCGGTCGGGCCACCTGCCACGGCCGGGACGGAACGAGTAGGCTGGTGGCAGCAGATACGGCCGACCCCGACCAAGGAGCATGTATGCCCATCGCCAGCCCCGAAGTGTATGCCGAGATGATCGACCGCGCGAAGTCCCAGGGCTTCGCCTACCCCGCGATCAACTGCACCTCCTCGCAGACGATCAACGCCGCCATCCGCGGCTTCGCCGAAGCCGGTTCCGACGGCATCGTGCAGATCTCCACGGGAGGCGCCGAATACATGTCCGGCCCGACGGTCAAGGACCGTGTCCGCGGTGCGATCGCGTTCTCCGTCTTCGCCGCCGAGGTGGCTAAGAGCTACGACGTCAACATCGCACTGCACACCGACCACGCACCGAAGGACGCCGTCGAAGCCTGGGTCAAGCCCCTGGTGGCCGCGTCGACCGAGCGCGTGAGGAACGGCGGTGAGCCCTACTTCCAGTCGCACATGTGGGACGGTTCGGCCGTTCCCCTCGACGAGAACCTCACCCTCGCCGAGGAGCTGCTCGAGCTCTCGGCGGCCGCACACTCGATCCTCGAGATCGAGGTCGGCGTCGTCGGCGGCGAAGAAGACGGCGTCGAGAACGAGATCAATGACAAGCTCTACACTACGGTCGAGGACGGGCTGGCCACCGCGCGGGCGCTGGGCACCGGTGAGAAGGGCCGCTACCTCACGGCTCTGACCTTCGGCAACGTCCACGGCGTGTACAAGCCCGGCAATGTGAAGCTGCGTCCCGAACTCCTCGGTGAGATCCAGGACAAGGTCGGCGCCGAGGTCGGCAAGGACGCTCCCTTCGACCTCGTCTTCCACGGCGGCTCGGGCTCGAGCGCAGAGGAGATCGCCGAGGCGGTCCGCCACGGAGTCGTGAAGATGAACATCGACACCGACACCCAGTACGCCTTCACTCGTCCCGTCGTCGAGCACATGTTCCGCAACTACGACGGAGTGCTCAAGATCGACGGCGAGGTCGGAGACAAGAAGCTCTACGACCCGCGCTCCTACGGCAAGGCCGCGGAGAAGGGCATGGCCGAGCGCATCGTCGAAGCCTGCCAGAACCTCGGCTCGGCAGGCACCAGCCTGAACAAGTGAGCTGAGGGGGCGCGGGGCAGGCGGCGCAGGCCAAACGTAGGTCGCTATCGGACATTTCTGAGCGCCAGAAATGTCCGATAGTGCCCTACGTTTGCCGACCGAAGTCCGATTGCGACCTATTCTCTCGGCGGGTGAATGGCACGAGGCCCGGGACGCCATTGTCCCGGGCCTCGTAGTCTGTCCCTCGGATCGGCAGACGAGGTGTCTGCCGATCGGGTGGGGAATCAGCCTTCAGGCACCGCTTCGCCGGCCTTGAGCCGAGCAACCCGCTGATCCCAGAAGTCGGCGTTGCGCACTCCGATCTTCTCGGGCTCGAACACCGGGTCCAGTCCGTGCTTGGTCTGGCGTTCGAAGTCGCGCAGGAGCTTGAACGCCGGCTGCTGCAGGATGAGGATGCCGATGATGTTCAGCCAGGCCATGAGGCCCACGCCGATATCGCCGAGCGCCCAGGCGCTGCCTGCCGTCGACATCGCACCCACGGCGACGGCGACGAGGATGAGCAGCTGCAGCACGCGCTTGCCGATGGCGAGCACCAGGGTGTTCTTGGCCTTGCCAAGTAGGTACACGAGGTTCGTCTCCGCCATGTAGTAGTAGGCGACGATCGTGGTCAGCGCGAAGAGGAAGATCGAGATCGCGATGAAGCTGGCACCGAAGCCGTGGATCATCGAGTCGAGTCCCGCCTGAGGCCACTTCTCGCCCGGAGTCGCGGCGATCTCCTCGGCCATCTGTCCGCGACCGGTGCCGATGATCGTCGTCTCGTCGGCATCGAAGACCTTGTACATGCCGGTGGAGAGGATCATGAACGCGGTCGCCGAGCACACGAACAGGGTGTCGATGTAGACCGATCCGGCCTGCACGAGTCCCTGCTTCGAAGGGTGCGAGACCTCGGCAGCCGAGGCTGCGTGCGGTCCGGTTCCCTGTCCGGCTTCGTTCGAGTAGATGCCGCGCTGGACGCCCCACTGGACCGCCATGCCGATGATGCCGCCGAAGGCTGCTTCCGGTCCGGCATCGATGCCGAAGGCCGAGTTGAACATCAGTTGGAAGACCGGAACGATCTGGTCGGCGTTGATGATGGTCACGGCGATGGCCGCAACGATGTAGATGACGGCCATGAACGGCACGGCCAGCGAAGCGAAGTGCGCGATGCGCTTGATTCCGCCGACGACGATGAAGCCCATGATGATGACGAGCGCGATTGCGGTGCCCCAGGTGGGAACGCTCCAGGCGTTCTCGACGGCGCCGGAGATCGCATTGGACTGGATGCCCGGCAGCATGAAGGACATGGCGATGACGGTCACGGCCGCGAAGACCATGCCGTAGACCTTGAACAGGCCGCGGGCCTTGGTGTGGCGGTAGGCCTTCTCGAGGTAGAAGGCCGGGCCGCCGCGGTACTCACCGGTACGGGGATCCTGTTCCTTGAAGATCTGTCCCAGGGTGGATTCGACGTAGGACGTCGAGGCGCCGAGGAGGGCAGAGATCCACATCCAGACGACGGCACCGGGGCCGCCGAAGCCGATGGCGGTGGCGACACCGGCGATATTGCCGACGCCGACGCGACCTGCCAGAGAGATCGCCAGAGCCTGGAAGGACGAGACTCCCTCATTGGAGCTCTTTCCCGTGAACATCTGCTTGAAGATGGCGGGGATCTGACGGATCTGAACCGCGCGCGAGCGGATCGTGAAATAGACACCTGCGCCGAGGCACAGGTAGACGAGGGCGGATGACCACACAACCCCGTTGAGCCAGTCGATGAAAGCGGACACGCTTCTCCATTCGTTCTTCAGTGCCGGGATCGCCGACACGGTGTTGCTTATCTAGCATCTGTGCCAGAGCACCGGCCGGCGGGGGACCGGCCAGTTTCACGAGAGTTTCCCTAGCGTTCTCTGTGATGCACCTCATAAGTCAAGCCGATTGTCATCGGTGACGCAAATCGCATTCGCCGAGGCGCCTCCCCGTCGCGCTGCCGTGGACGCGGTCGTGTGATTTCACGGGGCCGGGGAACGGTTCGCGGCAGGAGCGTGCGCGATATGGGGCGATGCTGGAGGGGATCTCAGCCATTGCGGCAAGGGACGTTTCGCTGTGTCGTCAGGGCCGCCTCGGCGAATTGTTGCGAAGTCGTTGCGAACTGGATCACTTCATGTGCGTCAGTTCACTATTTGGGACGGGAACCGTAAGATGTGGTGCGGATCTCTTCGAGCAAAGAAGACACGAAGAGCACTTGTGAAAGACAGGAACACCATGAAACGACGAACTGGCGCAAAGGCCGTGGCCATCGCTGCGGCCGGCGCTCTGCTCCTCTCCGCCTGCTCGACCTCGACGACCGGAGGCGGCGGCGGGGACGACAAAGGCGGAATGCTCACGGTCGGAACCACGGACAAGGTCGTGGCTCTCGACCCGGCTGCTGCGTACGACAACGGAAGCTCGCTCGTCGAACAGCAGATCTACCCGTACATCCTCGCCTACAAGCCGGGTACGGCCGAGCTCAACCCTTCGATCGCCGAGTCCGCTGACTTCACCGAGCCGACGAAGTACGAGGTCAAGCTCAAGGACGGACTCAAATACGCCAACGGCAACGAACTGACCTCCTCGGACGTGAAGTTCTCCTTCGATCGTCAGCTGAAGATCCAGGATCCCAACGGGCCCTCTTCGCTGCTGGGCGGTCTTAAGTCCGTGGAGACCCCGGATGAGAAGACCGTCGTCTTCAACCTCAAGCGCAAGAACGACCAGACCTGGCCCGGAGTCCTCGCCAGCGCCGCTGGCCCGATCGTCGATGAAGACGTATTCTCGGCCGACAAGGTCACGAAGGACCAGGAGATCGTCGACGGCAAGGCCTTCGCCGGCCCGTATACGATCGACGGCTTCAAGTTCAACGAGCTGATCACCTACAAGGCGAATCCGGACTACAAGGGCTTCATCGAGCCGGCCAAGACCGAGACCGTGCAGATGAAGTACTACTCGGACGCGAACAACATGAAGCTCGACGTCCAGGAGAACACCATCGACGTCGCGTGGCGTTCGCTCTCGGCCACCGACGTCGAGGACCTCGGCAAGAACGAGGACCTCAAGGTCCACAAGGGGCCCGGCGGCGAGATCCGCTACATCGTGTTCAACTACGACACGATGCCCTTCGGTGCGAAGACCGATGACGCCGACGAGAAGAAGGCGCTCGCTGTCCGCCAGGCCATGGCCGACTCCGTCGACCGTCAGGCGATCGCCAGCCAGGTCTACAAGGACACCTTCACTCCGCTGTATTCGCATGTGCCCGACGGGCTTCCCGGCTCCGATGAACCGCTGAAGGCCGAATACGGCGACGGCAAGGGCGGCGCCGACGTCGAGAAGGCGAAGAAAGCGCTCAAGGATGCCGGAGTCAAGACCCCGGTCGAGCTCAAGCTCCAGTACAACCCTGACCACTACGGCCCCTCCTCGGGTGATGAGTATGCCCTGGTCAAGGACCAGCTGGACAAGACCGGGCTGTTCAAGGTCAAGCTGCAGTCGACCGAGTGGGTGCAGTACTCGAAGGACCGCACCGATGACGTCTACCCGATGTACCAGCTGGGTTGGTTCCCGGACTACTCGGATGCCGACAACTACCTCATGCCGTTCTTCTACGACACGGATGAGACTCCGTCGTTCCTCGCCAACCACTACCGTGATGAGGCGATGAACAAGGAGCTCAACGCTCAGTCCTCGATCGCTGATAAGGGCAAGCGCGAAGATGCCCTGAAGAAGATCCAGGGCGAGCTGGCCGACGAACTGCCGACCCTGCCGCTGCTGCAGGGCAACCAGATCGCCGTGTCCGGCAAGGACGTCAAGGGCGTCGACGACACCCTCGACCCCGCGTTCCAGTTCCGTCTGGCACTGCTGAGCAAGTGATCACCCACACGAGGTGCAGGTGAGCCGATCAGGCCGCCTGCACCTCGTGGCGCGTCCGCGGTCAGCTCCGTACACCTGCAGTGACCCTCACTGAGTTGCGCCCTGTCGCGAACGCGTCGAAACACATCTCATAAGGAACACATGTCTGCTGCCATCAGCGAACCAGGGGCTGAGGCCGCCGAGACTTCGGTCGCGGTCAAGAAGCCCTCGGGAGGCGGTCTGGGACGTTATGTCCTCATCCGCTTCCTGCTCATCATTCCCACCATCTTCATTCTCACCACTCTGGTGTTCTTCCTCATGCGCATCACCGGTGACCCGATCACCGCAGCGCTGGGCGGACGTCTGACAAAGGCCCAACTGGCCGAGCGCGTCCACGCCGCCGGCTACGACCGGCCCATCCTCGTCCAGTACTTCGAATACTTGGGCAATCTGCTCAAGGGCGACTTCGGCACTGCGGTCTCCGACGGGCAGCCGGTCTCGTCGATCCTGCTCAACTACGGTGCAGCGACCGTCGAACTCGTCTTCTATGCGCTCATCGTCGCGTTCATCCTCGGCATCCCGCTGGGCATGCTCGCCGCCTACCACCGCGACAAAGCCCCGGACGCGGCACTGCGGGTGCTCGCGATCCTCGGCTACGCGACCCCGGTGTTCTTCGCTGGCATGATCCTCAAACTCGTCTTCGGCGTCTTCCTGCCGATCCTTCCCGTCGCCGGCCGCGGCACCACAGAGACCGAATACGTCATGTCCGGTGTCGTCGGCCCGACGAGGTTCTACCTCATCGACGCCCTGCGCATCGGCAACTTCTCCGTCCTCGGCGACGTCCTCGCCCATGCGGTGCTGCCGGCGATCGCGCTCGGCGTACTCACCGCCGGAGTGTTCCTCCGGCTCGTGCGCACGAACCTCATCGGCACGCTCGAGCAGCAGTACGTCGACTCCGGTCGATCCCGCGGAATCTCCGAATACCGCCTGGTCACCAAGCATGCGTACCGTCCTGCGCTGATCCCGATCATCACGGTCATGGGTATGCAGATCGCGCTCATGCTCGCCGGCGCCGTGCTCACCGAGACGACGTTCGAGTGGAAGGGGCTCGGCTTCAAACTCGCCGAGTACCTGACCGCCCGTGATTTCGTGGCAGTGCAGGGAATCGTCGTGTTCCTCGCCGTCATCGTCGCGGTCACGAACTTCCTCGTCGACGTCATCGCCGCGTTCATCGACCCGAGAGTGAGGTACTGATGTCCACTCCAGACAACCCGCAGAACCAGGGCCCGGTTGAAGAGGCCCAGACCTTCGCCGAGGAGGCTCCCGGCTCCGGAGTACCGGCAGCGGCGTTCGACGACCGGGCCAAGAAGTCCTGGTTCTCCCGCCTGCCGATCATCTCGCATCTGCGCCAGTCCGTGGGGCTGCAGCGCGGAATGCTCATCACCGGCCTCGTGCTGTGCGGAATCGTGCTCATCTGCGCGATCTTCGCACCGCTCATCGCCCCGTACGGCTTCAACCAGCTGGGCACATCCGAAGGCAACTTCGGGTCGAAGCTGCCACCCGGCGGCACCCACATCTGGGGGACGACCGTCGGCGGCTACGATGTCTTCTCCCGTGTCGTCTGGGGTGCCCAGACCGCAGTGGCCGTCATCGTCGTGGCCGTGGTCATGTCGATCTTCGCCGGCGTCATCCTCGGTCTCGTCTCCGGCTACATCGGCGGATGGCTCGACCGCATCCTCGTCGTCATCGCCGATGCCGTCTACGCCTTCCCGACCCTGCTGCTGGCGCTTGTCATGTCGATTGCGATCTCCGGCGGGCAGTCGAGTGCGTGGGGCGGCATCGCCGCGGCCGCATTCTCGATCACGGTCGTCTTCATCCCGCAGTATTTCCGCGTCGTCCGTGCCGAGACCCTGCGGCTGAAGGCCGAACCCTTCGTCGAATCGGCGATCGTCCTCGGCGCGTCGAAGACGCGGATCATCTCCAAGCACATCTTCCGCAATGCCACGCGGACCTTGCCGCTGATCTTCACACTCAACTCCTCCGAGGCGATCCTGACCTTGGCCGGACTCGGGTTCCTGGGCTTCGGCATCGAACCCACCTCGGCGTCGGAATGGGGATACGACCTCAACAAGGCACTGCCGGACGTCACCTCCGGTGTGTGGTGGACGGCGGTGTTCCCGGGCGTGGCCATCGTGCTCACGGTGCTGGGAATCACCCTGGTCGGTGAGTCGATGAACGACCTCAACGACCCGCGTCTGCGCGTGCGGCGCAAAGCCAAGGTCAAGAACGTCAAGCCCGCGGAGGTCACGGCATGAGCAAGCAGAAACACGAGCAAGCCGCCTCGGCGACGGGCAGCATCCTCGATGTCGACAGTCTCGACGTCACCTTCTCCACCGATGGCGGGGAGGTCCACGCCGTCAAGGACGTGTCGCTGAGCGTCTCGCCCGGTGAGGTGCTGGCGATCGTGGGTGAGTCGGGGTCCGGTAAGACCGTGACCGCCCGGTCCATCCTCGGTCTGCTGCCCGAGACGGCGCAGCGCTCCGGGGCCATCGTCATCTCCGGGCAGAACGTGCTCAGCGTCTCCGCCGATGAGCTGCGGGCCATGCGCGGCCGGGATGTGGCAATGGTCTTCCAAGAGCCGTCGACGGCGCTCAACCCCGTCTTCACGGTCGGGTGGCAGATCGCCGAAGGTCTGCGGGCGCACGATAAGAAGGCGAGCAAGGCCGACCTCAAATCTCGCGTCGTCAAGGCCATGCGGCAGGTCGGGATCCCCGATGCCGAAAGCCGTTTCGACTACTACCCGCACCAGTTCTCGGGCGGGCAGAAGCAGCGCATCGTCATCGCCATGGCCCTGGCTCTCGGGGCGAAGCTCATCGTCGCCGACGAGCCGACCACCGCCCTCGACGTCACCGTGCAGGCCGAGATCCTCGACCTGCTGCGCGAACTGCGCGACGAGACGGGCACCGCCATCGTGCTCATCACCCACAATATGGGCGTCGTCGCCGACCTCGCCGATCGAGTGGCCGTGATGCTGCGCGGGGACCTCGTCGAGGTCTCGTCCGTCGAACAGCTCTTCAATGATCCGCAGGAACAGTACACGCGCGAACTCCTCGCCGCTGTGCCGCGGATCGGGTCGACCGTGGCCGGCAGCCGCAAGGCCGCCGCCGACTCAGCACGCACCGCCTCGACGGGGGAGACCTCGGATGGGGTCGCCTCGGCGGGGGAGACGTCGGACGGGGCTGCCTCGGCGAAGGAGGGAGCCGCCTCGGCGAAGAACGGGGACGCGCGCGAATCCATCGTGACCGCGCGCGAGCTCGACATCGTCTACCCGGGCGGGATCGGCAAGTCGGACTTCCACGCGGTGAAGAAGGTCAGCTTCGACATCAGGGCCGGCGAGGTCTACGGGCTCGTCGGTGAGTCGGGGTCGGGCAAGACGACGATCGGACGCGCGATCGCGGGCCTGACCAGGGCAAGCGGCGGCAGTCTTTCCGTGCTCGGACATGAGATGGTCGGGTTCAAGGAGCGGGAGTTCACGAAGATCCGGCGTCGGATCGGGTTCGTGTTCCAGGACCCGGCGGCATCATTCAATCCGCACCTGACGATCGGGGAGTGCATCGCCGAGCCGTTCGCGATCCACCGTCGGGAGATGAGTCCGTACGACCGGTCGCAGCGAGTGCTCGAGCTCCTCGATTCCGTGCAGCTGCCGAAGGCGTATGCGGCGCGGTATCCGCATGAGCTCTCCGGCGGTCAGCGTCAGAGGGCGTCGCTGGCGCGCGGACTGGCGCTCGATCCGGAGCTGCTCATCGCCGATGAGCCGACCTCGGCGTTGGATGTGTCCGTGCAGGCGAAGGTGCTCGAGCTCTTCGTCGAGCTGCAGAACCGCTTCGACTTCGCGGCCCTGTTCATCAGCCACGATCTCGCCGTGGTCGACATGCTCTCCGACCGCATCGGGGTGCTCTTCCACGGTGAGCTGCTCGAAGAGGGCACGGGTGAGCAGGTGCTCGGTGCGCCGCGTGAGGACTACACGAAGCGCCTCATCGCCTCACTGCCGGTCCCGGACCCGAAGGAGCAGGCGAAGCGCCGCGAGCTGGCAAGAACCCTTCGCCCCTGATTACTACCTGACGGCGGCGCAGCAACCTCGCGCGAGGTTGCTGCGCCGCCGTCAGATAGCAACGGGGTCAGTTGGTGTCGGCGATGAAGTCGAGCATTCCGGCCTGATTGACCGGCAGGGCCAGCAGGCGGTCGAGTTCGGCTTCGTCGGGGTCGATACCGAGGATGCGCATCGAGTACTGAGTGAAGTCGCGCTCGATCATGTCAGGCGTCAGGTCGCCCGTCGGCCGGTACCACAGCGAGAGCGAATTGCAGATCGAGTGGATGGCGCGAGTGGCCAGAGCCGCACTGCTGACGCGGAACTTCCCTACGTCGATGCCGGCCTGGACGATATCGCCCATGATCTCGCGGGCCTCCCGCTGGAGTTCTTTCACGCGGACGGCGTTGTCGCCGGTGAGCCGTTCGGTGTCGCGCAGCAGCACGGTGGAGACCGAGACGTTCTCCATGCGATAGCGGGCGAGGTAGCGCACCGCCACGGCCAGCTGGTCGACGACATCGTCATCGACGTCGGCGATGACCGCTCGGCAGTGTTCGACGTACCAGGTATACGCTGTGTGGACGAGCTCGTAGAGAGCTTCCTGTTTGGATGGGAAGTAGTAGTAGAGCGCTGAGAGGCTCAGACCTGCTGTCTGTGCGATATCGCGGATGGACGCGCCGTCGAATCCTTTGTCCGCGAAGGTGTCCCGGGCCGAGCGGAGAATATTGTTGCGGCCGTTGGTTGAGCGCACGATGACCGGACTCCTTGCCTTGTTTTCCGTTGAAGCCGACTTTTTAACGAACAGTCTTTCACTTGCCCAACGACCATACACGACAGGTGGTCTCTGCGGGCCTGATTTCGCGCGGAATCACGGTATCACCGTGTTCGGCGTCCGGCTCCAATTGTGATCAGCATCACACCCGCGACCGGAATGATTGAGTCTTCAACAATGTTGGGCAGTGTGGAGTTGTAGCCGATCCGGTTCGCCCAGGTCGCAGGCTCCACCCGAGAACTCGACCGCCATGGCCGCCCGGCCGGTGGACACCGCTCAACGATTTGAGGACGCATATGCTCAACATTGCCATCATTCCCGGAACTTCCCGCCCGCAGGCCCTCAACCCGCAGATCGTGAACTGGGTCGAGCAGCAGCTGGCCGCCAATGACGATGTCCGCGCCGAGGTCGTCGACTTCGGCACCTTCGACCTGCCGCTGCTCGACGAGATCATCCCGGCGGGTGCGAAGATGTACGCCAACGACCACACGAAGGCCTGGGGCGCGAAGCTCGAAGAGTTCGACGCCTTCATCTTCGTCACTCCTGAGTACAACCACTCGATCTCCGGCTCGCTGAAGAATGCCCTCGACTTCGTCGCCACCGAGTTCAACCACAAGGTCGCCGGCATCGTGAACTACGGCGCCGACAAGGGAGTGCGCGCTGCTGAGCACCTGCGCCACATCCTCGCGAACTACAAGCTGGCCGTCGTGCGTGACCAGGCATCATTCTCGATCTTCACCGACGTCGCCGACGGCACGTTCACCCCGACCGAGGTCTCTGCCGCCCCGTTCGCATCCATGGTCGACGACATCGTCGCCTGGGGCGAGGCCCTGAAGTCCGTGCGCGAAGCCCGCGCCGAGGAGCAGGCCGCCTGAGTCTGCCGACAGCGCTGAACTGAGACAGGCCCGCCGGTCACCCGACCGGCGGGCCTCGTCGTCCCCGCCGCGACCGACACCATATCGGCCTGGTGATCGCCTCCCCGAGGCGGCCCGGCCCGACCGTGCACAGTGACCGTCCCCACGCCTGCGTTAGAGTCACAGTGATCAACCGTTCACTCAGCGATGCAAAGGACACCCATGGAACTGAAGAACACCGTCGCCCTCGTCACCGGCGGAGCCTCCGGACTCGGCCGCGCGACCACCGAACGCCTCCTGGCCGCTGGCGCCCAGGTCGTCATGGTCGACCTCAACGCCGAGGTCGGGCAGCAGGCGTCAGCCGAACTCGGCGATGCCGCTCACTTCGTCACCGCCGACGTCACCAACGAAGAGCAGGTTCAGGCCGCAGTCGACACCGCCACCGGGCTCGGCGCGCTGCGCGTCGTCGTCAACTGCGCCGGTGTCGCGACGCCCGGGAAGCTCGTCTCCCGCAAGGGCCCGCTGCCGCTCGAGGCGTTCCAGAAGGTGCTGAACATCAACATCGTCGGCACCGTCAACGTCTGCCGCCTCGCCGCCGCGGCCATGCAGGACCAGGAAGCGGAGGGCGAAGAGCGCGGGGTCATCGTCAACACCGCATCGGTGGCGGCTTTCGACGGTCAGATCGGCCAGATCGCCTACTCGGCGTCCAAGGGTGCTGTGGCCGCGGTGACCCTGCCGATGGCCCGCGAACTCGCCGCCTCCCTCATCCGCGTCGTCACGATCGCTCCGGGCATCTTCGAGACCCCGATGATGGCAGGCCTGCCCGACGACGCGCAGGAGTCCCTGGGCAAGTCCGTGCCGCATCCGGCTCGGCTGGGCAAGCCCGCCGAGTACGCGCAGCTCGTCGAATCGATCGTCGCCAACCCGATGCTCAACGGTGAGACGATCCGCCTCGACGGTGCCATCCGGATGGCACCGAAATGATCGGCTAGGGAAGTTCAGCGGTGTGCGTTGACGAGCAGCGCCAGCTGCACCCGGGAGGTCACCTCCAGCTTGTCGAAGATGCGCGCCAAGTGGGTCTTCACCGTCGCCGTCGAGACGAACAGTGCCCTGGCCACCTGCGCGTTCGTCAAACCCTGCGCGACCGCCTCGGCGATCTCCCGCTCCCTGGTCGACAGGGAAACTAGCGGATCCCGACCCGGCGCCGAGGCAGCCGGACGGGACGACATCAACGTGGCCAAGGCGGTCTCCGACAGCGTGCGGGTGCCGTCGGCTGCCGCGCGAACGGCATTGATGAGCTCTTCCGGCGGGGTGTCCTTGAGGATGTAGCCTGCCGCCCCGGACTGCAGGGCGCGGTGGATGAAATCGTCGGTCCCGAAGGCCGTGAGCATGAGCACCTGCGGATGTTCGGGATCGGACAGCAGCGTCTGCGCGGCCTCGAGGCCGTCGAGGCGGGGCATCCGGATGTCCATGAGCACGAGGTCGGGACTCAGCCGACGGGCGAGGTCGATGGCTTCGACTCCGTCGACCGCCTCGGCGATGACCTCGATATCGGTCGCCGCGCCGAGGAGGAGCTTGAGCCCCGAGCGCATGAGCGATTCGTCGTCGGCGATGACTACCCGAATGCTCATGTCTGCGTCTCCTGCTCGTCGGGGGAGTCGATCGTACCGGCAGTTCCCGGGGCGTCGCCGTCTGTGAAGATGTCGGCACCGACGGGAATGCGGGCGCGGAGGGTGAACTCCGGGGTCGTCGTCACCGTGAGATCGCCGCCCATGGCCTCCATTCTCTCCCGCAGTCCGAGCAGCCCCAATCCGGATCCGGTGACGAGCTGCTGTGCTCCGGCGCGGAAGGCCGGGGCCAGGCCCGTGTGCGGATTGCTGGCGACGAGTTCGAGGTGACCGTCGGCCTCGTCGAAACCGACCTTGATCGTCACCTTCTGGCCCGGGGCATGCTTGACCGCGTTCGTGATCGCTTCCTGGACGAAGCGGTAGATCGTCGTCTGCTCGAGTGCCCCGCACCGGTGGAGCGCCTCGGCGGTCACCGGTTCGCGGTATCGCAGTTCGGCGGTGTCGCCCCTGGCCGCGACGAGGCGGTCGATGTCGGGGTCGATGACCGTGCCCTGGTCATCGCTGCGCAGCATCGTGAGCACCTCACGGAGTTCGACGCCGGAGCGGCGGGCAGCATCGGCGATGAGACGAGCACTTTCGCGGACTTCGTCGGGGTCGAGGTCCTGCCGCACGGACAGCGCACCGGAGTACATCGCGATGACGGACAGGTGATGGGACAGGGAGTCGTGCATGTCGCGGGCGATGCCGCGGCGCACCTCGGCAATGGCGCGGTCCTGCCGGGAGCGTTCGCGCAGCAGGGTCTGCGCGGCGGAGTCGATGAAGCCCTGTTCGCGGGAGCCGCGGATGACGCCGACGATGACGATGACGGCGTAGAGCGTGCTGCCGAAGACGAACACGGGAAGATCGAAAGCCCCCGCCGCCTGCGGAGTGAGGACGTAGGTCGCGGAGAACGCTGCCAGTGTGGCGGCGAGCCCGCCGAAGTCGAGTGCCCAACTGCGTCGGGCCGACAGTGAGACGAGCATGACCGAGGCGGCGAAGGCGCCGAGGATGCTGACAGTGCCCAGGAGGATCCCGATGATCCCGACGGTGACAGGAACCCAGCCGCCCGGTCGGCGCTGCAGAGTTTCGACAGATCCGTCGGCTGCGAGGAACTCATCGCCGCCGTGGCCGGTGACGGTGAGGAACTCGCGCAGCTTCTCCGCGGCCAGCACCTTCGGACGCAGCTGTTTGCGCGGCACCCGGCGTCCATCGACGACGAGGACGATGGGCAGACAGACGAAGGAGACGAGGCCGAAGGCGACGTGGACGAAGATCTCGGCACTGAGCGCATCCGCCCGGGGGCCCGCATCCTCGGTTGCCGGCCATTGGTTTCCGACGATGACGACGAGCAGGAGCACGCCGACGACGGCGGAGATGCCTGTCCAGAGGAGGGCATGCGCCAGAGGGCGGCGGACGAGGCGAGGAGTCACCCTTCGAGCCTACCGGGGTGACGCCTGTGAGGCTGTCGTCCGAAAGGATGAGTTCTGCCGGACACAGTGGTCGCAAGCCCCCGTCCAGAGGCCATCTGACGTGCGCATTCATTCGATCGGATGACACGAATCATGCCCTCGGCCGATGGTGGGCGGCCGTCGGTTTCGAAAGGGTGGAGACATGAGAGATCAACCCCACTCACTGCGCTTTCATCGGCAGTTCGCCGCGCAACCGGGACACCGGTGGTTCAAGCCGATCCTCGTGGCGCTCCTGACCTCGGTGTTCTACCTGATCGCCGTCATCGGCCTGTTCACGGCCTTCTTCGTCTGGGCACTGTTCGCCCTCGGCGCCGACGGTGAATTCAACTCGTGGTCGGACCAGCTCTTCGACATGAACACGACCACGGGCGTCCTCTTCGGACTCGTCAGCGTCATCCTCATGTGGCCGGCCGTCGAGTTCGCGACCCTATGCATCTACAGGCGCTCGTTCTCCTCGATCATCTCGCTCCTGGCTGCGTCACCCTGCCTCGGCCGTCCTCATTCCCGTGCCGGTCTTCGTCGTCGGCCACGTCTACGACCTGCCGGGACTCATCGACGTCGGCATCTTCGCCGTCATCGTCGGCACCCTGACCATCATCACCGGCAGCCTCGAAGCCGGAATCGCCTTCCACATCGTCAACAACGTCTTCGCATTCGGGCTGGGTGTGCTCGCCGGTGCCGACCTCAATGCGACGAGCGCCCCCACGGTCGAGGTCGTCATGTCGATCGCGGCTCCTATCGTCTTCGGCATCATGGTCGTCCTCGATCATCGCCGCCGAGGTGGATCGGCCTTTCGCCGAGGCGGCCCGACCGACCGTGAACCGATGCGTCCCCGTAGGGGCCGGCCCGAAACGGCCTAAGGGGTTCGATGCTCCGCGGATAGAAGCCGATCGATGAGCTCGTCTGCCGTGATGCCCTCGGCCCTGGCGGCAGCATCGACGCGCTCGAGCATCGCAGGAGACAGAGTCGGCGATGGCGGAGTCGAACCATGCTGAGTCGGATGAGTCTGTGCCGATCCGGTCGACGTTCCAGCATGAGCGCCAGTTATCGTGTTCGTGACTGCCGCGGCCGGCGCCGCCTCCGTCGGCTTCGTCCCGGCCCTGAGCAGCAGTGAAGTCAGCGGCACGATGACGACTCCGAGTGCGGCGAGGATCCATACGATCCCGTTGAGGCGGGTCAGCCACTCGAGTTCCCACGCCGATTCCACCCAGATCGTGACGAGTACCAGGCTAGTGCCGAGAGTAAGCAGTCCGAGCGTGATCGGCAGCCCGATCCGCACCAACCAGGATCGGGGTGCCAGCAGCAGAATGAGCGCGGATATCGACGCGACAGCCGTGACAAGGACGAGCGAGGACAGGGCCTGGAAGAGGACCTCTCCGAGCTCATAGTCTTCCGGATCTGCGAATGGATCACCCCAGATGAACCACAGACTCAGCGCCATCGTGACCGCTGACATGCCGATCGTGGCGATCCCGAACCATTGGGTCCGACGCCCGATGAGCGTGGCACCGCAGAACGCTGCGACGCTGACGGCGCCGGTCAGAGCCGTGGTGCCGATGACCTTGAAGGTCGCCTCGGACTCGATGTCACCGAGGAGGACGATGATCCCGCCGATCGCAGCCAGGCTGAAAGCCACGACGATGGTGATGGCAATCGTGCGCCGCAGAATCCGCACCGATCGTCTCGGTGCATTCGGATCAGACGCCGACGAGGCCGGAGAGGCAGACAGCGAAGGGGGCGGCTGTGACATGGGGATACAGTCCTTCCTGAGGGGAGCAGGTGGGGACTTTCAGTATGACACCGATCGACCGACGCCTACCTGATCCGCCGCGAATCCGCGTCTCCCTCGGACCCTCACCACACCGGCAGCGACGCCCTCACAGCGAACCCGCCGGTAGCCGTCGGCCCCACCTGCAGGCTCCCGCCCAGAGCTTCGACACGTTCGCGCATTCCCTTGATGCCGAAACCTCCGCCGAGGTGGCTGTGCCCACCCGCGTCCGACCCGCCGTCGGGTTCCCCGTTGAGAACGGAGATCTCGAGTCGGGGCCCGATGACCGTGACGGTGACCGTCACCGGGGCGCCGGCGGCATGCCGAAGTGCATTCGACAGGCTCTCCTGTACCACGCGGAATGCGGTGAGGCTCGTCGTCGGCGGAAGCGACAGAGGCTCGGAGGGGAAGTCGAGCTCGACGACCGCACCGGAGCCGCGCGTTACATCGACGAGCGCGGGAATGTCCTCGACGGTCGGCTGCGGGGCCAGGTCTGCGTCCCGGCCGCCGCGGAGGATGGCGAGCAGTCCGCGCATCTCGGTCAGCGCCTGGCGAGCCGATCCCGCCATCGAATCGAACTCGCTGAGGCTCCGTTCATCGAGTCCGGGCAGACGGTACTTCGCTGTCGTCGCCTGCACGCTGATGACCGACATGCTGTGGGCGACGACATCATGGAGCTCCTGTGCGATCCGATTGCGCTCTTCCAACTCCTGTCGTTTCGCCAGCTCCGCGGCACTGAGTTCGCGTTCGGATTCGAGCTGCCGGCGACCTCTGATGAGCAGGTTGCCGATGACGCCGATGACTCCTGCGCCGGCGGCGATGGCTGCGGTGGTGATGACGTTCGACAGGGCCCCGGGCAGCTCGCCGGCATGCGGCAGGATCAGGGCGAGCACGCCGATGAGCGCACTGCCCGACCACAGTGCGACGAGGTGGATCCAGCGGTGACGCAGACCGATGATGAGGTGGAGGAACACGAGAGCCAACAGCGAGGTGACCGTGAACGGACGGACTGCTCCCGAGACGTCTGCGGTGAGCAGAATGCCCGCCGCCTGAGAGGCGAGTCCGAGACCGATTGCCGGGATCGGCCAGCGCACGGCAAGCAGGAGCGCGGCGCTGAGGCCGAACGCGAGAAGCATCGCATAGACGGTCGGGATGCCATAGAGGACGGTGGTCACCGGCCAGGCGACTGCCACGAGCACGGCACCGACGAATGCTGCGATGAGCCAGAACCAGCCCTGGCTCCCCGCGAGGGCCGACAAAGGCGAGGACTGCGCCGGATGACGCGGCAGTTCTGAGCGAGCCGCCTGCGGCGCGGCGGACAAGTAAGAACCTGGCGTCTGGGCCGAGTGTTCCGGCTGGGCCGACTGCATCGCGGCAGCTGCCCCATCAGTCGACAGCGCGGCGCGGATCGCAACGATCTCGAGCAGGGCCATGGCATGAAGGACGAAAGGGAACGTCAGCAGCAGAACGATGCCGACGACGAACTGGAAGGCCGCCTCGGCGGAGAACCCGAGGTCCGTGACCGGTGAGTTCGTCACCCACGCGACGACCCAATCGACCGTGTCGCCGTCGTCGTCGGGCAGGAACCGCCCCCAGAAGAAGAAAGTGGTGCCGCCGAGGCCGCCAGCGAACCAGGCAAGGGAGACGGAGAACGTGAGGAGTCGGATCGGCAGCGCGAACACGGTTTCGAAGAGCAGATCCAGCCACGCCCGAGCATCGGACAGCGGAGCCAGCCACCAGCGGAGTCCGCGTCCACGTGGACGCGGAGCAGCTTCGGCGATGGGGGCACCCCACGTGCGGGCACGGGCCCGGGAGAGGTTGCCGAACGCGCGGGCCACAGTCAGCGTCAGCGGCAGGAGGAGCACACCGACCCAGACGATGACCGTGGCGATCGAGACCGAGAACAGAGCGATGAGCACCGGAAACGCGATAAGGGAGACGAGCAGGCTCGGGGCGACGAGGCCGGCATCGCGGCCGAGATTGTGCCACAGTCCGGCCCACCACGAACGCGGCGCGGCCGCGGCCTGGGAATCGGCGGTCGTTGCGGAATTCGGGCCGATCTGCGGAGGCTCTGCTGGGCGGGGCACGTCTCCAGCGTACGTGTCGGCGGGTGCGGGGGAGGTGAGATCGGGGGAGTGGTTCACAGCGTGATTCCTTCCTGTGCTGTGTTTGAGGTCGAGTGCGCGGTGCCGACCGCAGTGTCAGTGCGAGCGGTGCTGCGAGATCCGAGGACCTTCGGATGGAAGCGCGAGAGCATCCACACTCCGCCGATGCCGATGGCTGAGGAGACGAGCAGACCGAGAGTGGCCGGCGGAGTCAGGCCGGTGTACTCGCCGAAGAACGCGGCACCGATGATGACGGCGACGATCGGGTCGATGACGGTGAGGCCGGCCAGCACCGTCTCGGCAGGGCCGCAGGCGTACGCGGTCTGGACGAGCCAGAACCCCGCCGCCGATGCCAGACCGACCGCGGCCAGCAGCGTCCACCAGCGCAGACCGAATGTATCGAGCCCGGGCAGTCCCGATATGACGACCGACCGCGCCAGGACGTGCGTGGCAGCGGCGACCGTGCCGAAGACGACCCCGGTCATGATGACCCGGGGAATGTGTCCTGCGGAGCTGAACGAGAACAGTCCGGCGAAGAGGGTGAGTGCGATGAGCACGGCGAGCAGCCAGGTCACCGACTGCTCGTTCACGGAGATCTCGTGAGCGAACCTCGCTGAGGTGGCCACGAAGGTGAAGATGCCGAAGAGCGTGACCGCGATGCTGATGAGCAGCGGTGCACCGAGGCGGAGCCCGAAGTACCCCCGACCGATGAGGACGGCGAAGACGAGGGAGACCGCGCCGATGGGTTGGACGATGGCGACCGGCCCGAGCCCGAGCGCGACGACGTTGAGCACCGTGACCAGCCCCATGAGGCCGAGCCCGGTGACCCAGATGGCGCGACGGCGCAGGCCCGGAGCCATGTCAGCCACGGCATGCTGCTGGAAGTGGGTGCCCAAGGCCAGGCAGAACGCTGCTGCAGTGGCGAGGATGACGGCGGTGATGATCATAACTCGAACGTTAGGGAGCCGGTATGCGCAGGCACATCATACGCAGGAGTGAAATGAGTGCCGCACGTATCACCCATGAGGATGAGATCTGCGCGAAACCGGCCCCGAGCGGCAGATTCTCGGGGATTGCGAGGATTCTCCGACCCCGCTGTCCGGTAGATTTGGACCATGCCGGGATTTGAGGACGCGGGGAACGGAGTCGGGGGAGCCGCCTCAGCGAGTGTGCCGCCTCCGTCGGAGACGACGATCAGGGTCGCCATCGTCGACGATCAGGCGATGGTGCGGCAGGGGTTCGGGGCGCTGCTCGACGCGCAGTCGGACATGCAGGTCGTCGGCAGCGCCGATGACGGGTCCGCCGTCGTCGACCTCGTCCGCCGCACGAACCCCGATGTCATCCTCATGGACATTCGGATGCCGACGCTCAACGGGCTCGACGCCACCCGAGCGATCTTCAACATGCCCGGCGACCACCCGCGGGTCATCATGCTCACCACGTTCGACGCCGATGAGTACGTGTTCTCCGCGCTCCGGGCCGGTGCCAGCGGATTCCTCCTCAAGGACGCCACCGCCGAAGACATGATCACCGCGGTCCGTGTCGTTGCCGGCGGGGAATCGCTGCTCGCGCCCTCGGTGACCCGCCGCCTCATCGCCGAATACGTCGCCGGGCCCACTGTGGCCAAGGACACCGCGGTGCTCGGTCAGCTCACCGACCGAGAGATCGACGTGATGACCCTGGTGGCGAAGGGGCACGCCAACGCCGAGGTGGCCGAACAGCTCTACCTCGCCGAACAGACCGTGAAGACCCACGTCTCGAGGATCCTGTCGAAGCTGGGGTTGCGCGACCGCACCCAGATCGTCGTCGCCGCCTATGAGTCCGGGTTGGTCGTCGCCGGCAGCTGACGGGCGCGGTTCGGAGAGGGGCGTCTGCGGGGGACGCCCGCCCGCTGACTATTCGCGGGCGAAGCGGGCGCCGAGGTCCTTGACGATGGTCTCGGCCGATCCCTCCCGCGCACTGCGGTAGCCGGTTCCCGCCCACAGGTGCAGGCCGTGCGGGTCATCTGACTTTTTCGCCGCGGCCCGGAACTCCTTCGTCAGATGGTGCACTGCCGGGTAGGCGTCGACGGCGATCGAGTCGAACCTCCGCACGAAGTCATTGACCAACGAACGCGCGGGGCGCCCGGTGAACGCCCTGGTCAGCTGGGTGTCCGTGAACTCATCGGCGGCGAGTGCGGCCCGATGCGTCGGTGCCGTCCCCGCCTCGTCGGAGCGCAGCAGCAGGGTGCCGACAACGACTGAGCTCGCCCCCGCACCGAGGAGCTCGCCCACCATGGCCTCACCGTTGACTCCGCCTCCGGCTGCCAAGGGCAGGTCCGTCTCGGCGAGGATGTCCCGGACGAGATCGACGGTCGCGCGGTCCTCGATGGTCCGCGTCGGATCGGCCGTACCTGAATGTCCGCCGGCACGCGGTCCCTGGGCGACGAGCCCGTCGACCCCGACTTCGGCGGCCGCGCGAGCCTCGGGAACCGAGGTCACCGTGGCGACGACCTGAGTGCCGACGGCGTGGAGACGATCGACCGCCTCGGCAGTGGGCAGATTGAACGTCATCGAAACCAGGGGAACGGGGTGCTCGGTGAGCCAGTCGAGTTTGTCGTCGAAGTGGTCGTCATCCTCGATCGGTTCGGGATCGAGCGTGATCCCGCGGGCGGCTGCGGCCGGTTCCAGCGCACTGACGAAGTCGTCGAAAGCCTCGCGATCGACGGGGACGGGATTCGGAGCGAAGAGGTTGACGCCGAAGTTCGAGGTCGTCTCGCGCATGCGTGTGACCAGTGGAGCGAGGGCCTCGGCGGTGAGATAGCCGCCCGCGACGAAGGGGAATCCGCCGGCCCGGGCGACCGCCTCGGTGAGTTCGGGCGTCGTCGTCCCACCGGCCATGGGTGCTCCGATGATGGGCAGCGGGGTCTTCGCGAAGGCGATCGTCACGGTTCTCTCCTTTGTCATGGCCGGAAACCCGGCTCGGTGTATGTCGCCGGGCGAGGCGGCCGCGTGGTCGGGCGTGCTCATCGCCATTCTCACACGCTCGGATGTCGTGAGTATGAGACGGTCAGTCGACGGCATCCCTCGGAAGTATCGGTCGGTGGGTGAGAGGTCGGCTCTTCGGCGTGATGTGCCGAGGCAGATGCGGTTCCTAACTTCGGTGTCATCGCACCTCGACGACCCGGAAAAGGGAACCGATATGACATTGACGCTCAACGACCCGCTGCCGTCCGATGATCCCCATGAGAACACGCAGCTCGCCGCCAGCACCGCCCCGAACACACCGCCCGCGTCGCCGGGCGGCCAGGCCGAGACCGGGCAGGCCCCGGCCAAACCTCACCGCGACCGGGCCATCGACCTTCTGCGCTTCGGCTGCCTCGTCGTCGTGGTCATCCTCCATTCGATGATGAGCTCGGCGGTGCTCGGACCCGGCGGCACTGTGGAGCCTGTGGTCGCGCTGTCGAACACCGCCCGGTTCGCCGCCGCCTCCTGGTTCTTCCAGATCATGCCGTTGTTCTTCGTCATCGGCGGGTACGCGGGCATCACGGGCTGGCGCCGCACACGCGCCCGAGGCGGCACATGGGCCGACTATCTGCGTGCCCGCCTGCGCAGGCTCGTCGTGCCCCTCGCTGTGCTCATCGGCCTCGCTGGTCTCGGGCTGTCTGCGGCCGGTGAGCTGGGCGTCTCGCCCGACCTCCTCGCCGAGGCCAGCCTGCGGATCGGCCAACCGCTGTGGTTCCTCGCCGTCTACGTCGGCCTCACCGCGCTCGTCCCGGTCGCCGTGCATGTCCACGAAACCGCGCCGAGGCGGTCGCTTGCGACCCTCGCTGGTGGCTTCATCGTCGTCGACGGTCTGGTCGCGGTCACCGGCATGACCGGCCTCGGCTACCTGAACTTTCTGTTTGTGTGGCCCCTGGTCCAGCAGCTCGGGTTCTTCTACGCCGATGCGCTCGATCGTCCCGTCCGCAGGTTCCTCGCCTGGACGGTGCTCGCGGCAGCGCTGCTGGCCCTGGTCGGGCTCGTCTCCGCCGGTGTGTACAGCCCCAACATGCTCGTCAACCTCAACCCGCCGACCGGTGCTCTCGTCCTGCTCGGGGTGGTCCAACTGTGCGGAATGCGGCTCGTCCACGCCCGGCTGGGTCGAATGCTCAATGCTGCGGACGAGATCGAGGGCAGTCCCACCGGTGAGACGGCACTCGACCCCCGAGCGCTTCGTGCGCAGATCTGGGGCCGGGTCATCACTTGGGGCAATCGGTATGGGATGCACGTCTACCTGTGGCATATGAGCATCGTCATCGTCCTCATCGGCTCACTGGGCGCGCTCACTCAGGCGGTGTCCTTCGTGCCCGGTGCGTCCGAGTTCGTGCTTCCGGAGATCGGGTCGTCGTGGTGGTGGGCCACACGTCTGCCCTGGCTGATCGTCGTGATGGTGCTGTCCGGCCTGGTGGCCATGGCTGCCGAGCGAATTCCGCTTCCATCGGAACAGCGGCTCGCCTCGGTCGGGCGCACGATCGTCGAGCACGTCCGGGAGATGTTGGGGCACGGGTCGGCAGGTGCCCGCGCAGGTGCCGGCGACATCGGGCCGACTGTCGGACGTCCGCGGCTGCGGGCCGCCATCGCCGTCGGTGCCGCCACGGCCGGCATCGCCGTGGCGCTGTTCGTCGGTATCGCCCCATTGGCCTGGACGGTGGCTGTTTTCGGCCTGCTCATCACCTCGCTCACCGTCTCTGCCGGGCTGACCGCGCAGGGCTGACTGCCCAACTGTGCCCGGCCCGCGTGACGGACCGGGCACAGCCGCGCACGAGTCATTCCACCGAGGCGGCCAACTGGTCGGTGACGGTGCCCCACCCGTCGAAGAAGCCGAGCTCCTCGTGGCGGGCCCGCTGTTCAGGGCTGCCGTGTCGGACGATGGCGTGGTAGTCGGTGCCGGCGGGATGGTCGCCGAGGATGATCTCCGTGGTCATCGCCACCGGGTCGGGCAGAGCCGGATGCCAGGAGCTGTTGACCGCATTCGTGAAGACGAGCCGGCTGCCCTCCTCGATGACGAGGAACACTGCATCGACATGAGGGTGCCATTGGGTGCCGTCCTCGCTCATCTGGGTGACGAAGGCGCCGCCCGGAGTGAGTTCGAGAGAATTCACGCGCAATTGCAGCGGCGCTGGGATCCACCATTGGGCCAACTGATCCGGTGTGGTCCAGGCGTCCCACAGGGCCTGCTTCGGGGCGCGGATGACGCGTTGGATGCTGAGATCGAGGTCCGGATTCTGATTTCGGGTGCGAGAGAGTTGGGTGGTCATGATTCCTCCTTGGTGACGAACTCTTCGGTGACGAACTTTTCGAGCCGATCGGTGCTCTCTTCCCAGATCCGCCGTTGTTCCTCCAGCCAGCCGGTGAGCAGGCGGAAGCGATTCTGATTGAGAACGCAGGTGCGTACTCGCCCGGACTTCTCGGTTCTGATCAGTCCGCACGATTCGAGGCTGTGCACATGTTTCATGAATGACGGCAGGGAGATCGACAGCGGACTCGCCAGTTCCCCGACGCTGGCCGGGCCGGCGCCGAGGCGCGCGATGACCCTGCGTCGTGTGGGATCCGCCAGCGCCGCAAACATCGCGTCGAGCTCGTCCGATAGATTCTGATGCTTAGCCATAAGGCTAAGCATTACACCATTGGGTGGCTCGAAGGAAGGGACAGTCGAATGCTCTATGACGAAGGATGACGTCGGCCAGCGGGGACTATTGTTGAGCAATCGGGTTTACTGATACTGTGTGATTCGTCAATATTCCACGACATCACTTCAGCAGAGGGCATGATGATCGCTTTCAAGAATTCGCAGACCTGGGCGTTGTCCGCGCGGTTCGAAGCTCTTGATTGTTGCCGTCGAATGTCGGCTTCTTTGCGAATGACCAGCTGATCAACTGCGGTCGGAGCGGATCGAACCGCTACTGATGCGGCGTCGTCGAGTCCCGGCCGGCCTCCTTCTTCCCTGGGGTCTCCGCCTCCTTGGGGCTCGGGCTGCCTGTTCGAGGCTGCCCGCTTCTGTTTCTTAATTGTTGAGCAATACATGCCTAATGTTCGGCGGAGATCTGCTCAAAATCCTCCCTCCCATCACTGACACATCTCAGGATTCTCATGACCTTTGCCGAAATGTCTGCCTCCGAATTTGTCCACTCGACCGATACCCGCCGCATGGGCACTGCTGAGAACCGTGCCGGCGTCCTGCTGGCGGCACTTGCTGCAGGCTCCCTCCTCCTGACCGGGTGCTCCGGTTCGGCGCAGGCCGACGGAGAGAATGCCACCCCCCAGGACGGCGGGGTTCTCAAGGTCGCCTACGACGTCGACCCGACCTGCCTCGACGGCCAGCAGGTCGGTCAGAATGTCACGCTCAACATCACTCGCCAGATCACGGACTCGCTGACTGATCAGGATCCGAAGACCGGTGAGATCAAGCCCTGGCTCGCGCAGTCCTGGGACGTCTCCGATGATGCGAAGACCTTCACCTTCCATCTCCGCGACGGAGTGAAGTTCCAGGACGGCACGGACTTCACCTCTGCCTCGGTGAAGGAGAACATCGAAGCGATCGAGGACCTCGGAGCCAAGGCCACGATCGGTCAGTCATATATTGACGGGTTGACGTCGATCGAAACTCCCGACGAGCAGACCGTGACGTTCTCCTTCGACAAGGCCAATGCACAGTTCCTCCAGGCGACGTCGACGATGAACCTCGGCTTCTACTCGTCGAAGACGCTCAAACAGACCGCGGAGCAGCGCTGCACCGGCAAAGACCTCGTCGGCACCGGCCCCTTCGCGCTCGACAAGGTCGAACACAACAAGGCCATCATCCTGAAGCGCAATGACGACTACGACTGGCCGTCCTCACTGGCCGGCCATGACGGCCCCGCCCACCTCGACGGCATCGAGTTCTCGATCGTCCCCGAAGCCTCGGTGCGCAACGGGTCGCTGCTCTCGGGCCAGGTCGATGTCGACACCTCTGTGCAGTCTCAGGATGAGAAGACCCTCGAGGCTCAGGGCCTCGACATCGTCTCCCGCGCCAATCCGGGTGTCGTGTACAACCTCGTGCCGAAGACCACCGGCGCGATCGCCTCGGACAAGGCGGTGCGCAAGGCTCTGATCAAAGGCATCGACCGGGAGCAGCTGAATACGGTCGTCTCCGACCATCAGGCTCCGGCCACCTCGGTGCTGGCGAAGTCGACCCCGGGGTACGAAGATCTCTCGGCCGCGCTGGCCTACGACCCTGACGGGGCGAAGAAGCTGCTCGACGACGCCGGGTGGAAGCCCGGAGCCGACGGCATCCGGGTCAAAGACGGCACGAAGCTGTCGACGACGCTGACCTACTGGCAGGACGCCCCGTTCCTCGAGCTCGTTCAGCAGCAGCTGCGCACCATCGGCTTCGACCTGCAGCTGGAGAAGAAGACGATCGCCGAGGTCACCGCGCTTCAAGCCGAAGGGAAAGAGGACTTCACGTTCGGCAACCTGACCCGTTCGGACGCGGACATCCTCCGCAACTACTTCGGCGCGAAGGAGCAGAACGCGAACTCGCGCAAGCCCGGCGAGATCGACGAGATCCTCGCCCGCACCACCGAGACCCTGGACGAGGACGAACGAAAGGCCGACTTCACCGAGGCGGCCGAACTCATCCTCGATGAGGGGTACTCGATTCCGATCGTCGAACTCACCGGCATCGTCGGGACCGGCAGAGACGTCCACGACTTCTCGTTCGAAGCCTCGTCGCGCTACCAGCTCTACGACACCTGGCTGGGTGGTGACCAGGGATGAGTCTGCGCTACCTCGCCTCCCGACTGGTCCAAGGACTGTTCGTCCTGTGGGTCGCGTTCACCCTCAGCTTCTTCCTCCTCTACTGGCTGCCCGGGGATCCGATCATCGCGATGCTCGGTGCCGGGGGAGAGCTGCAGAGCTATGATTCCGCCGAGGTGGCCCGGCTGAGAGCCGAATTCCACCTCGATCAGCCGCTCATCGTCCAATACCTCTTCGCTCTCGGCGACCTGCTCTGCTTCGACTTGGGCACGTCGATACAGGCCGGCACCCCCGTCACCGAGGCGATTGCCACCGCTCTGCCGTCCACGCTCGCGCTCGCCGCATCGGCTCTGGTCATTGCGCTCGTCGTCGGGACAGCCATCGCCGTGGCTGCGACTCTGACCCGCCGTCCGTGGCTGCGTGACACCCTTGCCGCACTGCCGGGGCTCGGGGTGGCCCTGCCGACGTTCTGGGTCGGGCTGATGCTGCTGCAGATCTTCTCCTTCCGGCTCCCGCTCCTTCCCGCAGTCGGCACCGGAAGCCCGGCCGCCATCGTGCTGCCGGCAGTGACTTTGGCGATCCCGCTGTCGGCGATCATCGCCCAGGTCCTGTTCCGTTCGCTGCAGAACGCATGGATCCACCCCTTCGTGACGACGTTCCGCGCATCTGGCTACACCCGCCTGCGACTGCTGCTGCGTCAGGCCCTGCCCGTTGCCCTGCTGCCGGCGCTGACGATGGGCGGTGTGCTGTTCGGCCAGGCGCTCGCCGGATCCGTGGTCGTCGAGAACGTGTTCTCGCGACAGGGACTCGGTCGGCTCGCTCAGACCGCTGTGGCCGGGCAGGACATCCCGCTCGTCCAAGGCATCGTCCTCTTCGCCGCGGCCGTGTTCGTCCTCGTCAACCTCATCACCGATCTGTCCTACCCCCTGCTCGACCCGCGGTTGCGCGACGCCGGTCGCACGGTCGAGAAGAAGGACAGCGGCACCTTCGCCGAGGCGGCCGGAAACGAAGGAGCGCGCCCATGAGTGTCGCGACCGAATTGCAGAAGAACAATCTGAACGAGGTCGTCGAAGCAGGCGGACTGCATCGCTTCACCTCGGCGGTGGGTGCCTCTCGGATCGGGATCGTCGAGGTCATCGCGATCATCGTCCTCGGACTCGCAGCCCTCGCCGCGCTGTGGCCCGGCCTGCTCACCAGCGTCGATCCGCTCACCGGGGACCCGGCCGTCCGTCTGCTGCCGCCGAGCGCCGAACACGTCTTCGGCACCGACCAGCTCGGCCGCGACGTCTTCTCCCGCACCGTCCACGGTTCGGCGCAGACGCTGGCGGCCAGCCTCGCCGCCGTTCTCATCGGGGTCGGCGTCGGTGTCCTCATCGGTCTGCTCTCCGGATTCTTCTCCGGGGTTCTCGATGCAGTCTTCATGCGCATCGTCGACGTTCTCCAGGCCGTGCCCGGTCTGCTGCTGTCGATGGCCGTGATCACCGCGCTGGGCTTCGGCACCCTCAACGTCGCCGTGGCCGTCGGCGTCGCGGCTGTCCCCTCGTTCGCTCGCCTCACCCGCGCCGAGGTGACCCGGTGGCGGTCGACCGAATTCGTCCGTGCCTCCCGCGCCGACGGACTCTCCGCCGCATCGGTCCTGGCCCGACACATCCTGCCTCAGGTCAGAGGCCCGATCGTGGCCCTGCTCGCCCTCGAATTCGGGTCCGCGGTGCTCGCCGTCTCGGCCTTGAGCTTCCTCGGCTTCGGAGCCCCTCCACCGCAGCCCGAATGGGGACTGCTCGTCTCCGAGGGTCGTGACTTCCTCGCCGCCGCATGGTGGATGACAACATTCCCGGGACTCGTCGTGGCCGCCGTCGTGCTTGCCGCGAACCGCCTGTCCCATGCCGTCAATTCCGAGAAGGGATTCTGATGATCCACACCGATCTCCTCGCCTGGCCCTCGGCCGGTGCAGGCACCGAAGTCCTCGACGGTGCCGGGGCACCCGCGACCGATTCCCGACTCGAGGCCTCCACCGCCGTGGAGAGTCCAGTCGGCGCTTCGGCAGCGGATTCCCGGCTCGAGCCGATGCCCCATGAGAACGAGGCGGTCCTCGACGTCGCGGGGCTCAGTGTCACCTACCCCGGTGCCGCAGCCCCTGCGATCTCCGACGTCGACCTCAGGTTTGCGCCAGGTGAGACTCTCGCGATCGTCGGAGAATCCGGATCGGGGAAATCGACGACGGCCGCGGCTCTCACCGGTCTCCTTCCCGCTGGGACGAGAGTCGAGGCGGCCACGCACAGCCACCTCGGCGAGGATCTCACCTCGGCGAAGCCGCGCACCTGGCAGCGGATCCTCGGAACGGGCATCGCGTACGTTCCGCAGGACGCAGGCGCCGGGCTCAACCCGGTGCGCACGATCGCCTCCGCCCTGTCGGAGACTCTGGCGGTCAACGGGTATGCGAAACCGCAGATCAGGCCCCGCATCACCGAGGTGCTCTCGGCAGTGGGGCTCGACTTCGAGCTCCACGGGCGACGGCATCCGCACGAGCTCTCCGGCGGACAGCGCCAACGTGTGCTCATCGCCAATGCCATCGCCGCCCGGCCGTCGCTCATCATCGCCGACGAACCCACTTCGGCACTCGACGCGACGGTCGCCAAGCAGGTCCTCGACGTGTTGAGCAGCCTCGTCGCCGGATCACAGACCGCGCTCGTACTCATCACCCACGACCTCGGGGTTGCGAAGGAACGCGCCGCGAAACTCCTGGTCATGCAGGCCGGACGCATCGTCGAGGCCGGGCCCACCGACCGGGTCCTCGCCGAACCTCGGCACGCCTACACACGGTCGCTGCTCGCTGCGGCACCGCACCTCGGGTGGGGGAGGCTGCGGCCGAACAGCGGCACGGCCGTCCCGGACCCCACCGGCACCGAGGCGGTCCTGGCCGGCCGCGGACTCGTGCGGGACTTCGGCGGGGATCGTCCCGCGGTCAACGGGCTCGATATCGCCTTGCGGAAAGGGGCGACCGTGGGAATCGTCGGCGAGTCCGGATCGGGGAAGACCACGTCGGCGAGGATCCTCCTCGGCGCCGACCGGGCGGATGCCGGCGAGATCACCCTCCATGGAAAGCCTGTCGGGCGGTATCGGCGGAAAGACCTCGGCCGGCGGATCCGCTACGTCCACCAGGATTCGAGTGCCGCTCTCGACCCGCACTACTCGGTGGAGAGAATCCTCACCGAACCCCTGCGCGGTCACCGCATCGGCACCCGTGCCGACCGACCGGCTCGGGTACGGGAACTCCTCGACTCCGTCGCCCTCGAGCACAGCCTGCTCACCCGCACGCCGCGGGAGCTCTCCGGCGGGCAGCGGCAGCGGTTGGCGATCGCGCGGGCGCTGGCCGTCGATCCCGAGGTGATCATCCTCGACGAACCCGTTTCCGCGCTCGACGTCGGCGTGCAGGCGCAGATCCTCCAGCTGCTCGTCGACCTGCAGGCCCGCCTCGGCGTCGCCTACCTCTTCATCTCCCACGACCTCGCCGTCATCGAACAGATCGCTGATGACGTCATCGTCATGAAGGACGGGCTGGCAGTCGAATCCGGACCGACCGCTCGCGTCCTCCACGAAAGCCGCCATCACTACACGCGGGCGCTCATCGACGCGGTGCCGTGCTTCGACGACTCTGCCGTGCGCACGATTGCAGCCGACTCCGGGAATACTGCCGGCACCGCCGCCCACACCAGCACCACCACTGACAGCACGGCCACCGCCGTCGAACCCACCGAACCGACAGGAGCGAATCATGCCTGACCTCGACAGCTCACATACCTCCGGCAGTCCCGACCGCAGCATCCTGGGCCAGCCGCGACAGGTCCACCTCGCCGCCCACTTCCCCGGAGTGAATAACACGACCGTATGGTCCGATCCCGCCTCGGGCAGCCATATCGAATTCGACTCGTTCTCTCACCTCGCTCAGACCGCCGAGGCCGGGCTCTTCGACTTCTTCTTCCTCGCCGAAGGACTGCGCCTGCGCGAACACCAGGGCCGGATCTTCGACCTCGACGTCGTCGGCCGCCCGAACACCACTGCCGTGCTCTCCGCCCTCGCCGCCGTCACCAAGCACATCGGGCTGGCGGGCACATTGAGTTCGACATTCAACGAACCCTTCGACATCGCGCGTCGGCTCGCGACCATCGACCATCTCTCGAACGGTCGCGCCGCCTGGAACGTCGTGACCACCTCGAACGCGTTCACCGGGGAGAACTTCCGCCGCGGCGGCTACCTCGACTACGCCGACCGCTACCGCCGCGCCGAGGACTTCATCGACGTGGCCCGGAAACTGTGGGACACCGCCGCCGGAGACGGAGCGTTCACGCATGACAGCGATTTCTTCGACATCTCCGGCCGATTCCCGGCCGGCGCCCTGCCCGGCGGTCACCCGGTCGTCTTCCAGGCCGGGGACTCCGACTCCGGCCGCGACTTCGCCGTCGGTTCGGCCGACGTCGTCTTCACCCGCCACTCCGACCCCGAATCCGGCCGGAGGTTCTACGCGGACGTGAAGTCCCGCCTCGCTCGCTACGGTCGGACCGAGGACTCACTGAAGATCTACCCGGGCGTCTCCATCATCCTCGGAGACACCCCCGCCGAGGCGATCGAGCACTCGCGTGAGGTCGCCTCCCAGCAGGTCAGCGAGGCCGGTGCCATCGCGTTCCTCGAACGCGTCTGGGATCGTGACCTCTCCGCGTTCGACCCGAACGGCCCCCTGCCCGATGTGCCGCCGGCCGGCGAATCGATCTCCCAGGGGCGGGTCAAGCACATCAAGGACGCGGAAGCGACGATCGCATCCTGGCGGCAGATCGCCGAAGCCGAGAAGCTGACCGCACGCGAACTCGTCATCAGGGTCTCGGCCCGCCACTCCTACGTCGGCACACCGGCCCAGGTCGCGGCCGAACTCGCCGAGGCTGTCCGGACCAAGGCTGCCGACGGCTTCATCCTCGTCCCCCACCTCACACCGGGCGGACTCGACGAGGTCGTCGAGAAGGTCGTGCCCGAGCTCCAGGAACTCGGTGTCTACCGCACCGAGTACCCCGACGGCTCCCTGCGCGAGAACATCGGACTGCCCGCGGCCCGCTCGGCCGCCGACTGGGCCGCCGCTCGTCGCGACGCCCGGGGCGCCGCCGACAGCCATAGCCCCCACGTCCGCGAACTCAAGGAGGTGGGCTGACATGTCCAGCGTCGTCCTGCTCTCGGCCAGCCCTGCGGGGAACTCGAAGACCGAGGCGCTGCTCGAATTCATCGCTCGCCGCCTCAGCCAATACGGTCACCGCACGGAGTTCATCAAGCTCCGACATCTGCCCGCCGGGCCCCTCCTGGCGGGGGATTCGAGTGACAGTCTCATCGCCTCGGCGCGGGCCACGATCGCCGCCGCCGACGCCGTGGTCGTCGGGTCGCCCGTCTTCAAAGCCACGTACACCGGACTGCTCAAGGTATTCGTCGATCTGCTGCCGATGGACGTCCTGCACGGCAAACCCGTGCTGCCGGTGCTCACCGGCGGGTCCGTCGCCCACGTCCTCGCCCTCGACTACGGACTCAAACCGCTGCTGGCCACCCTCGGGGCGAGCTCGATCGGGCGCGGCCGCTTCGTCTCATCGAGCAACATCCTCCCGGCCACGGACACGACGCCGCCGAGTATCGACGAATCAGTCGAACGCGACGTCATCGACGCCATCGATCATTTCGATTCGGAACTGACCGTCCGTGCCCGGTCCTGCCCCCACGCCGAGGCAGTCGATGCCGAACCACTGGATCCCGAAACTCTCATCACCGCCCCGACCGCAACCGAGAGGAAACCCTCATGAGCCTCATCATCGCCACCACTCTCGCCCCTGACCCGACCACCGGCCCGGCGACCGCGAAGACCCTTGACGGCCATGCCGACTTCGCCCTCATTCCCGATGATCTCACCGGACTCGACGCGATCGAGTTCGCGTCCTGGATCGGACCGCTCACCAGCCGCCTCGGAATCCTCCCCGAGGCACGCATCACCCATCTCGAACCCTTCCACCTGGCCACCGCCTCGGCGACGCTCGACTATGTGGCCCGCGCCCGTGCCGGACTGGCCGTCGACATCTCGACCACCCCCACCGAGGCGGACCTCTTCGGCCGCCGCGCCTCCGCTCCGGCGGCCGACGCCTGGGCCGAAGCCGCCGGAGTCATCGACGTCATCCGCCGCCTCTGGGACTCGTGGGATGATGATGCGATCATTCGCGACCGGGCCACCGATCGTTACATCGACCGCGACCGCCTCCACTACATCGATGCACATCTGCGGGATTCGACCGGCACCGACTACTCCGTGCTCGGCCCCTCGATCACACCCCGTCCGCCGCAGGGGCATCCGCCGATCGTCGTCCGTGCAGAGACCGGCAACGAGGCGGCCCGTGCCGCAGCAGACCTCGTCCTCGTCGACGAGGCCGCCGGCAGCGTCTCGCTCGAGGACCTGCACACCGAGCTGGCCTCGGGAGCACCGGTGCTTGCAGTGCTGCCGGCCCCAGCCACTCGCGTCGAAGCGGCCGAGCTCGTCGGATCCGTGCGCGTCCTCTCCGAGCGCGGGGCCTCGGGGGTGCTGCTGACCACATCGGCTGAGGAACAGCTCGAGTTCAGCGTCCGTCTCGTCTCCGAGATCATCCCCTCCCTGCATGCGGCGGGCCTGCGCGAGACCCCGGGGGCCGCTGCCGCACGCAACGGCGGCGGCCCGGCCGACCTGCGCACCCGCCTCGGACTGGCTCCGGCAGTGAGCCTCTATGCCGGTGCGTGAGCATCCGGGGCAGGTGGGGCACTCCGACCAGAGTGCCGACCTCACGTTCATCGGCGCCGGTCCGAAGACACTGGGCATCCTGCTCGCGCTCGCCGCGACAGAGGACGCCGGAGCGGGCCTGTGCATCCACCTCATCGACCCGTTCCCGCCAGGGGCCGGACGGATCTGGCGGACCGAACAGTCGCCGCACCTGTGGATGAACTCACGCACCGAGGACATCACGATCTTCCCCGACGAGTCCTGCCGCCTGGTCCGCCCCGGCATCATGGGACCGACCCTGCACGAGTGGATCCACGGGTCTGGCCGGGACCGTCTGACCGAAGCAGGTCTCGGCGCCGAGGCGGAAGCGCTCGATTCCCAGTCGTTTGCCGGCCGCCGGGTCCAGGGGCACTATCTGTCGGCGGCCTTCGAGCTCGCTCTCGAGCGGCTCGCCGCCGAGGTGCACATCCACCGAGCCCGCGCCGAGGCGGTCGTTCGCGGCGTGGGAGACCGCGGTTTCGTGGTCACCACTTCGACCGGTGCGACGATCGCCACCGACGTCCTCGTCTCGGCGCAGGGGCATCTCGATATGCACCCCGCCGCGCAGGAAGCGGTGCTGGCCGACCATGCGACCGCTTCGCAGGGGGAAGGGCTGTACTATCAGGCCCCCGGATACACTGCCGACCTCGACTTCAGCGGCATCCCCGCCGCCGCAGAGGTGCTCACCCGCGGGCTCGGGCTCGCATTCGTCGACTTCATGGTTATGGTCACCGAAGGCCGCGGCGGTGAGTTCGTCGACGAGGGGGAGCGGCTCCGCTATGTGCCTTCAGGCACCGAACCGGTGCTGTGGGTCGGGTCCTCGCGGGGAATCTCATACAGTCCGAAACTCGGCTACAGCCGCGCCGTCATCCCCGGCGCACCAGCCGTGGAGCTGCGGTATCTGGACCGTCTGGCAGACGGCGCCGAGAGTGAGGGAGGGGATCGTCGCGGAGGTCGGGACCGCCTCGGCGAGAGCTCCCGGTTCATCGACTTCACCGCAGTCCTCGGTCCGCTGTTCGAACTCGAACTCACGTACGCCCATTACGAGCACGTGCTGTGGAAGCGCGGCATCGACGCACCCTCCCTGCTCGAGTGCATCGACGAAGCCGCCGAGCGGGTCCGCACGGGCCGCTCGGATGCGAACGGCGTCGAGACCATCGCCGGGGCTGCCCGCGAAGTCATCACCGACGAGGCAGACCTGTTCGAACTGGCCCGCATCGACCGACCGCTGGCCGATCTGCGCTGTGATGATCTCACCGCTGCAGAGGCGAGCGTGCGCGATCACATCGCCGGGGCGCTGGAGCGCAGCGCCGATGCACACCACTCGGCCGACCTCGCCGTCTTCGACGCTCTGGTCAAAGCGTATGTGCAGATCAGGATGCTCGTCCGCGAGGGTCGGGTCAGCACTGACGATCGCGCGGAATTCGTCGAAGGCGGCCTCCATTCGCTGTTCTCCTTCATCGGCAGCGGCCCGCCTCCGGAGAGAGTCAAGCAGATCCTGGCTCTCCACGAGGCGGGTCTCGTCCGGTTCCTCGGTCCCGGGTTGAGCATCGAGGCCCACGCCGCCGGTTTCACCGCCCGCTCTACCGCTCACCCGGAGGCGAAGACGTTCACGCATCTCGTCGATGCGCGACTGGCGCGGCAGAGCGCGGAGAATGCAGCAGATCCGGTCTTCGAAGCACTGCGTTCGGAGGGTCGACTGCAGCTCGAGGCTGCGGCTCATGCGAAGCTGCGCACCGATGGGGCCGGTCGTGCTCTCGACGCGCTTGGTCGGGTGCAGGAGGACCTGTTCCTGCTCGGCCCCGCGGTTTCCGGGTCGACGGCCGAGGCCTTCAGTCGCCCGCACACCGGTGCTCCGGTGTTCGCTGACAACGAGCGCATCGCCGCGACGATACTCGACTCGGTAGCGTCAGGATCTGCCCGTCGGGAGCTCCTGGCAGGGTGACCGGCCGCCTCGGCGAAGGATGACGACTCTGTGCGTCGAAAGATGACGACGATCAACGACATATGACATGCCGTGACAATGCGCGTCAACGGGCACGCACGAACGAGATTCGGCCACTCACACTGATGAAACCGCAGATTCAGCGGTGCCCATCAGTGAAGGAAGGATCCGCCGTGAGTTCACCCCGTCTCGAACCCACCCCAACCGCCGGAATCTCGACCCGATCGGTGCACTCGGGAGCCATCCCCGAGGCGCACACCGGTTCGGTCGTGGCCCCGATCTTCCAGACCTCCACCTTCATGATGGACACCCCGGGTCAGACCCGCGCCGGCTTCGACTACGCGCGCACGGGCACGCCGAACCGCAGCGACCTCGAACAGGCGCTGTGCGAATTGGAGGGCGCGTCATTCGCCGCGGCCGTCAACTCGGGAACCTCGGCCGAGGTGGCCGTGTTCTCCGCGCTGCTTCGTCCCGGTGACGAGGTCATCCTGCCCCGCGACGTCTACGGTGGTACCTTCCGCCTCCTGCAGAACGAATACGTGCGCTGGGGAGTGGTCATCCGCACCGTCGACCTCACCGACACCGCGGCGCTCGCCGCCGCCATCAACGACAACACCGCAATCATCTGGGTCGAGACCCCGAGCAACCCCGGACTCGACATCATCGATATCGCCGAGGCGGCCCGCCTCGCCCATACCGCGAACGCCCTGCTGGCCGTGGATTCGACCTTCGCGACCCCTGTGCTGCAGCGTCCGCTGGAGCTCGGCGCCGATATCGTCGTCCATTCGACGACGAAGTTCATCAACGGCCACTCCGATGTCATCGGCGGTGCGGTCCTCGTCGGTGACGGGACGAGCTGTCCCCGCGCCGCCGAGGTGGTCGACCGTCTCGAGAGCCACCTCGCCTCTGTCGGGCTGGGCATCTCCCCGTTCGACGCCTGGCTGACCCGGCGCGGGATCAAGACCCTGCCGGTGCGGATGAAGGCGCACTGCGCCAACGCGCAGGCAGTCGCCGAATGGCTCGAGACCCGCGACGAAGTGGCCGAGGTGATCTATCCGGGTCTGCCGTCCCACCCCGGGCATGAGGTGGCGAAGCGGCAGATGAGCGGATTCGGGGGAGTAGTATCCCTGCGCACCGACACCGAAGAGCGGGCGTTGGCGCTGGTGGCGAACACGAAGCTCATCACCCTGGCTGAATCGCTCGGAGGAGTCGAGTCCCTCATCGACCACCCGGCGACGATGACGCATCTGTCCGTGGCCGGCAGCGAGGTCAGCGTCTCCGGCAGGTTCATCCGCCTGTCCGTCGGGATCGAAGACATCGACGACATCCTCGCCGACCTCGCGCAGGCGCTCGACGCCACGTCCGGTGATGCGGGCACGAGTCCTGCCGACGGAGCCGCACATACCGCTCCTGCGGGACAGCACCACGTCTCGTCTCCAGCGGTTGCGGTCCCCGTATAGCCGACGGCATCACGTACCGGGAGCGACACTTCCTCCCGGTGCTTCGGCATCCCTCACCCTTCGTGGCAGACCACCTCGTTGCAGCGAGGTGATTCGTCGCGAAGGGTGAGGGATGTGCGGTTGGTGTCTGCGGTCACAGGGTGTCGGGAAAACCCGACGTAGGGGCGGAGGTCTTCGTGCTGTTCGCGAGCCCGCGGCTCCCGTAGCGTATTTGCTATGAGTGAGAAGACCCCCGAGAACCCGCAGGACCAGGAGCCGCTCGGCCCCGATCCGCAGGAGCCTCAACCCCCACAGCGCGAAGAGTCAATCAGCGCCGAAGCGATCGTCAACGCACCGCCGACCACCGAAGTCGAGGCAGCAGCGGCCGACGAACCGACCGCTCGCGAAGCAGGAGAGTTCCGGACGAAACCCGTCGACCTCGACGTGCCGTTCGCGACGGGCTCGACCCGAGTGGTGGGAGCCGGCGAACAGGCCCAGCGTCCTGACTACCCGCCGATGAGCCCCACCAGACCGGTCACCTACACTCATCCGACGGCTCCTGCGCAGCCTGGCCCCCGCACCCATCCCTCGGCTCAGGCCGCACCCTCCGGGTACGCGCCCTCGAACAACCCGAACTACCCCACCCCACCCGGCCACGCCCCTCAACCCGGACCGCTCCAAGCACCACAACCCGGCCCCCAGTTCGGTCGGCCCGCGCCGCATGCACAACCCATGCCGACAGCGCAGCCGATGCCGATGGCACAGCCGATGCCGCGTCCGGGGCCGCCTCGGCGGATGAAACCCAAACGTGACCCCGTCGCTTACGCCCCGGTCACCGGTTCGCTGCCGCTGACCCGGGACGAGGTCACCGAGATCCCCGCCGACGGACCCATCACCTGGCCCAAACGCCCCACCGGAATCATCGGCGTCGCGAACCTCGTGCTCTCCGCCGTCCTCGCCCTGATCTGGGCGTGGATCCCGCTGGGACTGCTGTTCACCGGAATCGGCGGCATCTTCGCCCTCGGTCTGGGCGTCCTCGCCCTCCTCGTCTGGGTCCTCGTCCAGCAGGGCGCGAACAACGCCGAACGCTACCGGGCCGAACTCATCTACTCCGATAAGATCCCCGTCCCGAAGATCGAAAGCAGCAATCGCGAGCCCGGCATGGGCCGGTTCCTCCACAACCGTTGGCTGCAGGTGAAATCCGGTGCCTTCTGGCGCTCGACCGCCCACCACTACATCAAGATGCTCCTCGGCCTGATCGTCGTCGCCGGCACCATCGCCGCAATCTGCGGATCCATCTTCGGCATCTTCGCCGCCATCAACCCCCAGGGAGTCAATACCTTCTTCATCGGCGAAACCATCGACGGACCTGCCCGCATCGGTGTGGCCATCGGCTCCGTCATCGTCCTCGCCAGCTCCCTGGCCATCCTGTGGTTCGCCCCGCTGCTCGACCGCGCCCTCGATCGGGCCCTGCTCGCACCGGCCCGCACCGTGGCACTGCAGGCCGAGGTCACCGAACTCGACCGGGCCCGCATGGCCGGCATCGAGGCGGCCGCTGCGGAGCGCCTGCGCATCGAACGCGACCTCCACGACGGGGCTCAGCCCCGGCTCGTCGCGCTGACCATGACCTTGGGCATGGCGAAGACGAAGATCGACTCCGATCCGGAACGGGCGAAGGAACTCGTGGCCGAAGCCCATACCGAAGCCAAGGGCATCGTCACCGAACTCCGTCAGCTCGCCCGCGGAATCCACCCCGCTGTGCTCACCGACCGCGGCCTCGACGCCGCAGTCTCGGCGCTGGCCGGCCGGTCGACGATCCCCGTCGATGTGGATGTCCGACTCGAGGGGCGGATCGGGCGCGAAGCCGAAGCCGTGTCCTACTTCGTCGTCGCCGAATGCCTGACGAACATCACCAAACACTCGGGAGCCACTCGCGCCAGCGTGTTCATCGCCCCGACCGAGACCGGTGTGCAGATCGTCGTCACCGACAACGGCCACGGCGGCGCACGCGTCGACCGCACCGGCCGTCACACCGGCATCGCCGGTCTCATCGACCGGGTCGAAGCCGCTCGTGGCACACTGAATCTGACCAGCCCCGCAGGTGGGCCAACGACTGTAGTTGTGGAGGTGCCATGCGCATCGTAATCGCTGAAGACTCTGCCGTCCTGCGGGCCGGACTCGAAAGACTGCTCGCCGATGCCGGTCACGAGATCATCGCCGCCGTGCCCGACGCCAACGAACTCCTCGCCGTCGTCCACAACGACCCGCCGGATCTCGCCGTCATCGACGTGCGCATGCCTCCGACGTTCACCGATGAGGGCATCCGCGCCGCCGTCCTCATCCGCAAGCAGAATCCGGACGTCAAGGTCCTCGTGTTCAGCCAGTACGTGGAAGAGCAGTACGCGTCCGAACTCATCGCCGAGAACACCGGCGGCTTCGGCTACCTGCTCAAGGACCGGGTCGCCGACGTCGAAGACTTCCTCACCGCCGTCGACGAGGTTGCAGGCGGCGGCACCGTCCTCGACCCGGAGGTCGTGTCCCAGATCCTCGTGCGCACGCGCAAGAAGGACGGATTGTCGACACTGAGCCCTCGCGAGATCGAGGTCCTCCAGCTCATGGCCGAAGGCAAGTCCAACGCCGCGATCGCCCGCACCCTGTACCTCAGTGCCGGTGCCGTAGAAAAGCACATCTCCTCGGTGTTCACGAAGTTCGGTCTCACTGCCGACACCTCGGAGAACCGTCGAGTCCTCGCCGTCCTCACATTCCTCGGAGCATAGAATGCCTGCCACAGTACGCATCAGCGAATCCGCCCGCGTCGGTCTGCGTGCGGTCCTGATCATCCTCGCCGCCGTCGTCCTCCTCATCCCCGTCGTCGTCAGCACCGCTCAAGGAGCCTCCCGCCTCGACTACGGGCGGATCGACTCGACCGAACCGCTGCCCGAAGCGATGAAAGAACTCAAGATCGGCCTCGACTCCGGCGGTGCCGTCGACATCAAGACCGCCGATGTCGCCGAGGCGACCGTGAAGCTCACCGGCACCGGTCCCCGTGACAGCTCCGCGAACCTTGAGGTTCACAGTCGAGCCGATACCGCCGAGGTGGCGGTGAAGAACGGCGGGAAACTCGAGAACACCCGGTTGACCGTCACCATCCCGACCAGTGAGGCGAAAGACCTTGCGCTGGACTTCGACGGCAACTACGGCCGGTTCGACGTCACCGGCGACTTCGCCGAGATCAACGCTGATACCGGCGGTGGAACCGCGAACGTGACCGGTTCGGCTCAGAAGGTGCGGACCACGAGCGATTGGGGTGCCACCTACCTGGACGGTGACTTCGGGACGGTGTCGGCCAAGACCGGGGTCGGTGCCATCGAAGGCGAGAACCTCAGCGTCAGCGACCGCATCGACGTGGTCAGTTCGACGGGAACGGTCGATCTCGACTTCACCAATCAGGCGATGCCCGTCGGCGGAATCATCGCGAAGACAGAAGAAGGTTCGATCGACATGCGGGTGCCGAATCTCAAGCTCACCTCAGAAGAGCTGGATGAGGACTTCTTCTACCGGATCAACGCGAAGTCCAATGACGGCACCGTCGACCTCGCCTCCGATCTGGAGAAGTACGATGTGGCGGATGACCCGAAGGAAGCCAAAGGCAAGATCCTCGTTCCGGTCTCGGCCACAGCCGATACTGGTACCGTCACAGTCAACCAGAACTGAGAAACGACCGGCGCACGGGCGGCCTCGACTGCGGGCCCGCCCGTGCGGCGTCTGAAGGGTCGACGATCATGCAGATCACCGTCTATGGAGCCACTGGAACCTTCGGCAGGCAGTTGGTGCCCCAGCTGCGCGAACGCGGACACACTGTCATCGCCGCTCATCGCGGAAGCGGAGTCGACACGGTGACCGGTCAGGGAGTCGCCGAGGCGGCCGAAGGCAGCGACGTCCTCGTCGACTGCGTCAATCGGCTGACGACGAATGCGCGCAAAGCCATCGATTTCTTCTCTCGCAGCTCCCGTTCGATCGCCGAGGCGGCCGCCGAACAGCCCGGCACCTCCGTGGTCGTCCTGTCGATCGCGTTCCGCCCCGAGGCCGCCGAGTCGCGGCTGCTGGGCTACTACCAGGGCAAAGCCATGCAGGAGCGGATCTTCCGCCGGCTCGTCCCAGACGAGCAGCTGCTGATGTTCCGGTCGGCTCAGTGGTTCGAACTCGTCGACACGATGACGGTCAAGGCCGGGCCGCTGCGTTTCGTGCCGAAGATGCGCGTGCAGGCCCTGGCTGTCGCCGAGGCGGCCCGCATGATGGCCGAAGCCATCGACGCGCGCGAGCGCGGCACGATCGAGGTCGCCGGTCCCGAGATCAGCGACTTCGCTGAGATCGCCCGCCGTCTCACCGCGGCAAGAGCCCGGAAGGCAGGTACGAGACGTGCGAAGGTCATCGGCATTCCCCTGCCCGGGCCGATGGCCCGCGACGGACTCATCCCACCGTCACCGAGGATGTCCGACGTGACCGTCGACGAATGGGTGCGCTCGGTCTGAGTACCGGATGAGGCGTTGAGTCCCGTGTGAAGCGCTGATCCGGTTCCCAGCGCAGCGACCCGAATCCAGGGCAGGGGTATCATCCGTTCCGGAGGTAATCATGGATTGGATGGAATACGGGCTCGACTGGGTCGACGCGGTCAGGATCGTCGTCTCATGCGTGGCCTTCTACTTCGGGATCATTCTGCTCCTGCGCATCTTCGGCCAGCGCACGCTGGCGAGTCTGTCGAGTTTCGACGTGGCCGCGATCATCGCGATCGGTGCGATCATCGGCCGGTCCATCCTCGGCGATACACCGACTCTGGCGGGCGGAATCCTGGGTCTGGCGACCCTGCTGATCCTGCAGGCGCTCAGCGGATTCGGCCGACGCTTCGGATTCGTGCGCAGCTTCGTGAACTCCCCTGCGGTGGTGCTCATGGCCGGTCCCGAGATCCTCACGCACAACCTGTCGAAGAGCCACGTCGACCATGACGAACTCATCGCCAAACTTCGATCTGCCGGCATCCGCAATCGTGATGAGGTGGCGTGCGTGATCCTCGAATCGACCGGTCAGATCAGCGTCATCCGGCGCGGTGCCCCGATCGCCGAGGAGATGCTCACCGGGGTCGTCGGCGCTGATCGGGTGCCCCGAGACAGCTGAGATTCAGTCGAGGCCGAGAACCTTCGCTCCGTTGGCCCACAGCACCGAGCGCATCCAATCGTCACCGAGGCCCAGGGCGGCGAGCCCCGAGATCTGGTCGACGTACGGGTAGGGGATGTTCGGGAAATCCGAGCCGAGGATGACCTTGTCCTGCAGTCGGGCCAGGCGGTCGCGGTAGTCGGGGGCCACCTCGGCGGGGGTGGAGAAATACCCGGAGGCGAACATCGTCGTGTCGAGATGGACGTTGTCGTATCTCTCGGCGAGGTCGGCGAATTCGTCGTACTCGGGCATGCCCATATGGGCGATGACGAATGTCAGCTGCGGGAACCGCTCGAGGACGTTCGCCACCGCCTGCGGGCCGGTGTACTTGCCGGCCAGGGGAGCGGATCCGGCATGGATGACGATGGGCACGCGCGCTGCTTCGAGAGCCTTCCACGCGGGGTCGAGGACCTCATCATCGGGTGAGAACACACCTACCTGGACGTGGACTTTGAACAGCGTCGCCCCGGCCGCCAGCGCCTTCGGCACGTAGTCGGCGCACTCGGGCTCGGCATAGAGGGTGCCGCAGTGGATGACGTCGCCGTGGGCGGCGGCGAACTCGGCGTTCCATTCGTTCAGCCACGCGGCCATTCCGGGTTTGTGTGGGTAGGTCAGGGCCGGGATCGCGCGCAGGCCGAGCTCGCGGACGATATTCAGGCGGGTGTCCGTGTCGAATCGGTAGTTGATCGGCCAGTCGCGGCCGTAGTTGTCCGCGGCATTGTCGAAGTACTCCCACACCTTGTCGAGCACGTTCTGCGGTAGGAAGTGGACGTGGATGTCGGCGAGTCCCGGTAGGCCGAGGGCGCTGACGTAGTCGGGGACCTCGGCATCGGAGCGCGGCGGAACGGTCATCGTATCGGGGACCTCGACGACCCGGCCGATCGTCGTCTCCGGGGCGGGATTCGCGGTCGTACGGGCAGGTGAGGGGGTCTGAGTGGCTGCACCATCGGAGTCGTCCATGGCCCCACTCTATGACCTCGCCGCCCGGGTCTTCAGCGCTCGCCCATGCCCGACGCATAGACTGCCCGCATGAGCCTGCGCGATCCGTTCACGATCCCCACTCCGTTCCAGGTTAGACCCGTGGGGCAGGCGCCGTACTGGCCTCCGGGGCAGACCGTGACCTGGACGTTCCGTCGTTTCGATTTCGGCCGCGACCTCGCCGAGGTGGCCCGCCCGATGCGTGTCATCGCCGACGGACCCGAGGGCTCTGTCCTGTGGTTGGCCGGGGGTACCCCGACACAGGAGACCCGCATCGTCGGGTGGGAGGACGCGAACGCCCACGATGTGCCGTTGAAGGCACGGTTCCGGCCGCTGGCCGAGGCGCCGACGAGGATCAATGTCGAGGGCACGTGGCGGGGGCGCGGGGTGCTCAAGATCGTCCCTCCCGAGGTTCCGTTCTCCGTGTGGGTGTTGCTCAAAGATGCTGTGGGCGGTGTCGATCGTCCAGAGTTCGGCGGCGTGCGGGTTGAGTGGTACATCAATCTTGAGGCCACGCACCGTCGCACCAACAATTTGCTGTTCACCAGCGATCACATCCTCGATATCACCTTCCCGATCGCGTCTATGCCCCTGCACGCCGAGGACGGCCGGCTCGACCCGACCGGCGCCGTGTTCAAGGACGTCGACGAACTCGCCGCGGCGGCGAACTATGGAGCGTGGCCGAAGGAGTGGTCGGAGATCATCCGGGACAATGGCAGCCATCTGCTCGACCACCTCGGCGATTTCGGTTGGGCCTTCGATCCCGAATGGGAGACGGTGGCCCGCGATCTGGTGGGGAAGGCCCGACTGGGTGCCGCCTCGGTTTCAGAAAAATCGTTCGATCAGGAACATCGGGCGATTCCGAATGGTTGTTATGACCGACAGCATCGGTGATCGTCGCGGATGCACCTGTCGCCTCAATGAAGCACACAAGCGAAGAATGATCTGCTGCTGAAAGGAACCGTCTCCATGACGACCAACCATCGGATTCGCCTGAACTCGCGCCCCGTGGGCGCTCCCACTGCAGAGAACTACCTGCTCGACGAGGTGCCTGTGCCGACCCCGGGCGAGGGGCAGGTGCTGCTGCGCACCCTCTATCTCTCGCTCGATCCGTACATGCGCGGGCGGATGTCGGACGCGAAGTCCTACGCCAAGCCCGTCGAGGTCGGCGATGTCATGGTCGGAGCCACCGTGTCCGAGGTCGTCGAATCCAATGCCGATGGCTTCGCCGCCGGTGAGATCGTGCTCGGCTACGGCGGTTGGCAGGAGTATTCGGTCGAGTCGACCGGACACCTGCGCAAGATCGACCCGGAGATCGCGCCGATCTCCACTCACCTCGGTGTGCTCGGCATGCCCGGGTTCACCGCGTACGCGGGTCTGCTCGAGATCGGTCAGCCCAAGGCCGGCGAGACCGTGGCCGTGGCCGCTGCGACCGGTCCTGTCGGATCCGTCGTCGGACAGATCGCGAAGATCAAGGGAGCGACAGCCGTCGGCATCGCCGGCGGACCGGACAAGATCGCTCACCTGCGTGAGCTCGGCTTCGACGTGGCGTTGGACCACCGGAGCGGGAACTTGCGGCAGGAGCTGAAAGATGCTGTGCCACAGGGACTCGACGTCTACTTCGAGAACGTCGGCGGAGACGTGTTCAACGCCGTGCTGCCCAGGCTCAATACCTTCGCGCGCGTTCCCGTGTGCGGACTCGTTGCCAACTACAACCTCACTTCGCTGCCGGAGGGACCGGACCGTTCGGGTGCGCTCATGGGCCAGATCCTCACGAAGTCGCTGTTGGTCCGCGGGTTCATCCAGACCGAGTTCGCCGAACGTCTGACCCCGCAGTTCCTTACGGACATGAGCGGCTGGCTCAAGGAAGGCAAGGTCCGCTTCCGTGAGGACATCCGCCCCGGTCTCGACAAGGCTCCCGAATACTTCAACGACCTGCTCACCGGCGGAAACTTCGGCAAGATGGTCGTCGCCGTGGGTGTCGAGAGCTGAGGCTTCGGTTCATCACCGATGTCGCGCGGAAGAGGCGGCGTCGGCCGAGACTGGCCGACGCCGCCTCCATTCTGTTGAAGTCCGCATCGCGATTCAGGCCGGGAGGTACTCGGTGACGGGGAACGAATTCCTCACGACCTGACGCAGTTCGTCCAAACTGCTGGTCGGATCGACTTGTCCGACCGCTCGCGCCTGGACGAGCAGATTGCCGATCGCCGTCGCCTCGACAGGCCCGGCGATCACCTTCCGTTCAGCACGGTTCGCGGTCAGCTGGCAGAGCAGAGTGTTCTGCGAACCGCCGCCGACGATGTGGATCGCCTCGACGTTTCTCCCGGTCAGCTGCTCCGCAGTCGCCAGGGTCTTGGCATACGCGGCGGCGAGGGATTCGAGGATGGACCGGACCACCTCGGCGCGGGTGCGCGGAGGTTCGACACCGTGCTCAGTGCACCAATCACGGATGCGCGTGGGCATGTCCCCTGGCGGGGTGAATCGGTCATCGGACGGATCGAACACGGCAACGGGAGTCTCGATCGCTGCAGCCTCGGCGAGCAGGCTCTCGAGGTCCGAACTGCGCTGGGCATCGGTGGCGTCGTGTTCCCACTGCCGCATCGATTCGCTGAGAAGCCACAGACCTGACACGTTCTTGAGGAACCGGATCGTCCCGTCGACTCCGCCCTCGTTCGTGAAATTTGCCTGGCGGGCTGCCTCGGTCACAACCGGTTCGTCGATCTCGAGTCCGACAAGAGACCAGGTGCCGCTGGAGATGAATGCCGAGTTCGTCCCTTCCAGAGGAACTGCGACCACCGCCGAGGCGGTGTCGTGGCTGCCCACGGCCGTAACCTGGATCGGTGCGGTGGCCCCGAGACGCTGAGCCACAGGTGGAGAGAGTTCGCCGATGCGCTCGCCCGGAGCAATGAGATCAGGCAGCAGATCGGCAGGCAGCCCGAGATTCTCCATGAGGCCGGTGTCCCAGCTGCCGTCATGAACTGAGAGCAGCCCAGTGGTAGAGGCGTTCGTAAGCTCCGAGCGCATCTGACCGGTGAGCCAGAAGGCGATGAGATCAGGAACGAGCAAGGCTCGGTCGGCGAGGTCGAGGAACCCGGATTCGGCTTCGACCGCTAACTGGAACACGGTGTTGAAGTCGAGGTGTTGCAGACCGTTGTGCGCGAAGAGCTCGTCCGGGGCAACGCGTTTGTGGACGATTTCGACACCGCGCAGATTCCGTCCGTCCCGATAATGGTGCGGAATTCCGAGCAGCTCACCACTGCGCAGCATTCCATAGTCGACGGCCCACGAGTCGATGCCGATGCTCACCAATCCTGGACTCCTGAGGAAGGCTTCTCGGAGGCCCATGCTCAATTCGGCGAAGAGTGACTGGATATTCCAGTGCATGCTCCCGCCCAAGAACTGCGGCACATTCGCGAATCGAGCCACGGGCTTCATACGCAGCACACCGTCGCTCACCCCGCCCATGATGACCCGGCCGCTCGTTGCGCCCAGATCGACCGCGGCGAGAGTGAGACCGGCAGCAGAATCAGTGGTGTCCATATGTGTGAGGATCTCCGTTCGAACGCGGCTCAGCGCAGGAACGCTGCAGCGACACCGGCATCGACGGGCACGTGCAGACCGGTCGTATGCGAGAAGTCGGAAGTACACAAAGCATAGACGGCGTTGGCCACATTCTCCGGAACGACCTCGCGGCCGAGGATCGTCCGCTGAGCATAGAACTTGCCGAGGTCCTTCTCTTCCACCCCATAGGTCTTGGCGCGCTGGGCGCCCCAACCGCCGGCGAAGATTCCGGAGCCGCGGACCACGCCGTCGGGGTTGATGCCGTTGACGCGGATGCCGTACTTGCCGAGTTCGGCGGCGAGCAGTCGCACCTGGTGGGCCTGATCGGCCTTGGTGGCCGAGTAGGCGATGTTGTTGGGGCCCGCGAAAACGGAGTTCTTCGAGGAGATGTAGACGATATCGCCGCCCATGCCCTGGTCGACGAGGATCTGCGCGGCGTTCTTCGACACGAGGAACGAACCCTTGGCCATGACGTTGTGCTGGAGGTCCCAGTCCTTCTCCGTGGTCTCGAACAGGGACTTCGACAGAGAGAGTCCGGCGTTGTTGACGACGAGGTCGATGCCGCCGAAAGCGAGCACCGCTTCATTCAGTGCCGCCTGCACTCCGGCTTCGTCGGAGACATCGGCGGCGACCCCGATGGCGACATCGGTGTTGCCGAGTTCGGCGGCTGCCACCTGGGCTTTCTCGAGGTCGAGGTCTGCGATGACAACGCAGGCGCCCTCGTTCGCCAAGCGGGTGGCGATGGCCTTGCCGATGCCGCTGGCGGCACCGGTGACGAAGGCGATCCGCGAGGCCATGGGCTTGGGGGCCGGCTTGCGCTTGAGTTTCGCCTCCTCCAGTGCCCAGTATTCGATCCGGAACTTCTCTTCTTCCGAGATCGGGCTGTAGCTCGAGAGCGCCTCGGCGCCGCGCATGACGTTGATGGCGTTGACGTAGAACTCGCCGGCGACGCGAGCGGTCTGCTTATCGGCACCATAGGAGAACATGCCGACACCGGGGAGCAGGATGATGGCCGGATCGGCACCGCGGATGGCGGGGGAGTCGGCGGTGGCGTAGCGATCGTAATAGGCCTGGTAGTCCGCGCGGTAGGCCTCATGAAGGGCCGGCAGGGCGGCGACGATGTCCTCGACCGAGGTATCGGCGGGCAGGTCGATGACCAGGGGCTTGACCTTGGTCCGCAGGAAGTGGTCGGGGCAGCTGGTGCCGAGTTCCGCCAGCGGGGCGAGCTTCTCACTTGCGAGAAAGTCGAGGACGACATCGGAGTCGGTGAAGTGGCCGACCATGGCGCGGTCGGCCGAAGCGATCCCGCGCAGGTGAGGGGCGAGGGCGGCGGCCTTGGCGCGGCGCTCGGCCTCGGGGAGGGCGGTGAAGCCCGAGCGGGTGGCACCGAAGGGTTCGGCTGCGCCGTTGTCCTCGATGTATGTGGCCGCGGTGTCGATGATCCAGCGGGAGTTCGCCTCGGATTCCGCCGAGGTGTCACCCCAGGCTGTGATCCCGTGGCCGCCGAGGATGGTGCCGATGGCCTGCGGGTTCGCTTCCTTGATCGCGGCGATGTCGAGTCCGAGCTGGAAGCCGGGGCGGCGCCATGGCACCCAGACGACCTTGTCGCCGAAGATCTGCTTCGTCAGTGCTTCGCCGTCCGCTGAGGTGGCGATGGCGATTCCGGAGTCCGGGTGGAGGTGGTCGACGTGCTTGGCGTCGACGAGCCCATGCATCGCGGTGTCGATGGAGGGAGCGGCTCCGCCCTTACCGTGGAGGGTGTAGTCAAAGGCCGCGACCATCTCGTCCTCGCGTTCGATGCCGGGGTAGGTGCCGGTCATGGCGCGCATCCGGTCGAGACGGAGCACCGCCAGTCCTTCGGGCGTGAGCGTGCCGAGGTCCCCGCCCGAGCCCTTGACCCAGAGGAGTTCGACCTCTTCGCCCGTAACCGGGTCGACATCGGTGCCCTTCGCCGAGGAGTTCCCTCCTGCGTAGTTGGTGGTGCGAGGATCGGCTCCCAGCGAGTTGGATCGCTGGACGAGTTCTTCCACGGTGGGGTTGATGGCGGTCACGGGGGCTCCCTTGGGTGAGTGACGATGTGTGCGTTCATGTTTAATTTAACAGTTTGGCACATGTTTGGGAAGAGGTGGCGGTGCGTCGGTAGGTAGGGTTGCCGGGTGGGTGGCCATTGGTGCGGGTCGGCGCGGATTTGGACAAGCTGCGGATCGACATGTGCCTTGAGGGTCAAGCGGCCCAGTCGGATAGGTTCAGGATCTGCGTGGCGAGGCCGTCGGATTTTCGCTCGCCCGTGCCGATTCGATGGACGGTGCTGGGTGCTGCCTGTCGAGGTGCCTGGCCATTGGGGTGCCGCCAAGAGTTGCGCTTCGCTTTCGGCAATCCTGGGATTACCGGAGTCAAGCATCGTGTCGACGCGGGCTAGGTGGATGTCGATGACTGCTTGCACTTTTTCGGGGCCGAGTCGGCCAAATTTTCGTAGGAGCTCGACGTCGTTCTTGACGGCACGCAGAACGCGATGAGTTCGGCTGTGGTCGGCACTTTCGAGCGTGTTTGGCACGTCGACTGCGTCTTCAGCCGTGTTGGACATGCGCAGGAAAACGAAGATCTGCTCTCGTAGTGAATTGCCGGTCCATGCGGACCTCCATTCGCGCGTGTCGATAAGGAGGTCCGCGATGTCCAATGCCCAGGCTGGACGCCCATCGCCTCGTGTGAGAAGCTGCATGATTACGGAAGGTCTTGTGATACCGCGTTCGCGGAGTGTTGCTCCGAGTCCATCGCGAGTAAGCAGTTCAACCTCGGGGTGGACCAAGTCGGGGAAGTGATCTGCGATCCGGTCAGTTCTGTGCGGCCAGCACCTCGCAATGATGCGGTAGTCGAGTTTCTCCGCGTGGCAGAGGTGCAGGAGCAGATCGACGTCCTGCCTTCGTACGCCGGAGGCGCCAACCATGACAAGGGCAGGCTTGGTAGCGATGAGGTCATCGAGGAGTCATTCGGGTGTGGGGCTCCGCTCGAGAAACAGGGCGCCGTCGAGTGTGCCGGCTACGTGACTTTTTCAAACGCCCGGAACTCCGAACAGGACCACACGTTGGTCGACGTAGTCGAGCAGATTCATCCCAACCACTCCCGCGTTGAACTGCATCCTCATCAGTGGACGTGTCCCATGCGGCGAGCCTATCTCCGAGCGCCGACGCCGGTTGCGCGCTGACGAAAGAACACTGGTGATTGGGGAGGTGCTAGTGGTTGAGCTGAGCCGATTCGCGCGACTTCGCGAAGCTGCTAACGTTCGTTTCGATGTCAGCCGCGAAGGTACTAGTCAAATAAACTCCACCAACCCCCGTGACCCGTCCAACCGCGAATCCCCCGGGTCCAACTCCGTCACCAGCATCGACACCTCATCCAGCGCCAACGACTTCGCCACCGACACCTGCTCCAGCTTCGATGAGTCCGCGCACAGCACTGTCCGCCGAGCATGCGCCGCGAAGACCTTCTTCACCTGGGCCTCCGCCAACGACACCTCGGTGCATCCGGCTGAGGCATCGACCCCGCCGGTCGAGGCGAAGAACATTTCGGTGTGGAAGTCGGCGGCATTGCGTGTCGCCAATTCCCCCACCAGGCTGCCTGTGCTCGGCTCGCGCTGACCACCTGTGAGCAGGGCGGTCACTCCGGCCAAACGGTCGAGCGCCTCGGCGGTGGGGGCGGAGTTCGTGAGCACGGTGAGATCTTCGCGGGGACCCATCGCCTCGGCGAGGGTGGTGATAGTGCTCGAGGCGTCGAAGGCGATGACGCCGCGCATCGGAATGAGCGAGAGGGCCTTCTGGGCGATAATCGACTTCGCCCCGGCGCGAACGGCCTGGCGCTGTTCGAAGGGGCGGGCGGTGACTACGGGCACGGCGCCGCCCCTCACCCGACGCAACAGGCCTTCGTCCTCGAGTTCGCCGAGGTCACGGCGGATCGTCATCGACGAGACATCCAGCGAGGACGCCACCTGCTCGATTCGGAGCTCGCCGTTCGCATCCAGCAACGCAAGGAGCTTCTGCCTGCGCTCCTGGGAGGAGAGACTTGAACCGATGACCATGGTTCTCATCCTAGACGGGACCCCTACCGATCCCGCGCCACCTCGAGCAGCCGCCCGAACCGCTCCAGCTTCCTCTCATACGCCTCCCGCATCGCAACATCGGGCGTGAACCGCGACCGGATCTCCCCGCTGAACCCGCGGATGTCCGCAATATCCAGTCGTCCGATGGCCAGTCCACCGAGGAACGCCGCGCCGTGCGCCGCACCATGACCGGTCCTCGGCCTGGCCGCCTCGACCTGGAGCACATCGGCCTTGATCTGCATCCACACATCCGAGGCCGAACCCCCGCCGGTGCTCAGTATCCGCGGCACTTCGAAACCGTGCTCGTGCAGGATCCGCAGGTCCGTGGCCAGCGCCAGGGCATTGCCCTCCATCGCGGCGAGCATGAGATCCACCCCGTCGCTGCCCAGATCGATGCCGTCGATGAGCCCTCGCGTCCGCTGATTCCAACTGGGCGTGCGCTCCCCGGCCAGCGCCGGGACGAATGTGAGCCTGGACGGCCGCGACCTCTCCTGCAGTGGCCCGAGTTCGCGCAGATCCTGCTCACCGCCGGCTGTGCGGTTGAGCCAGTCCACAGTGGCACCCGCGGTGACCTGGGCGGTGATGAGCAGATCGACACCGGGAACACAGTGGCGCGAGTGGATGAAACCGGGGACACGGGTGCCGCCCGGCACCGGGAGGATCGTCACGCTCGAGAAACCGCTCATCTCGACGAGCGGATCACCCACCTCGAGGGCTCCGGCCTCCAGGGCGCTCCCGATCGAATCGATGGCGCCCGCGGCCACCGGAGTCCCGGCCGGAATCCCGGTGAGCGAGGACGCCGCCGAGGTGACCGTGCCGATGATCTGAGTCGTGGGCACCACCTCGGGCAGCAGTTCGAGGCCGAAGCCCGCCCCGGTCAGGCGTTCATCGAACCGTCCGGACGCCTCGTCGAAGGCCTGCATGAGCGAGGCGGTGCTGTCGTCGAGAGCCGCCGCCCCCGTGAGTCGGTGGGCGATGAAGCCATTGGCGCTGAGCACCTGCGCCGTGCGCACGGCGATCTCCGGACGCTCCTCCTGCACCCAGGCGAGCTTCGCGGTGCCGAAGAAGGGATCGCCTCCGTGCCGGTGTCCCGGAGCGATGTTCTCGATGCGCTCGCCCTGGCCCACGGCCCGTCGGTCGAGCCAGGTCAGTGCCGGCCCCGCCGCGACACCGCAGGCGTCGATGGGAACCAGGGTCGGCGCCTGACTCGTCACCGCCACCGCCGCCACCGGGTCCCCGGCGACCACGGTCGAGCAGATGTCGAGCAGCGTCGACCACCACACCTCGGCGTCCTGTTCGGCACCGTCGCCGTCCTGCCTCACGGTGGTGGGATACCGGGCGACTGAGTCCCGAAGCATCCGGCCGTCCATCGACGAGGCGACGACCTTGACCCCGGAGGTGCCGACGTCGATTCCGAGCAGAATCTCCATACTCATCGCGCTGCCTCGGCGGGCGTCGAAGTGGCAGTCTTCGAAGGCGTACCGTCGACCGACGCAACCGGTGCCGCCGCACCCGCAGCGAACGGCCGTGCCTCGGTGAGCGGGTGCAGTGGTGCCTCGCCGTCGAGGGCCAGCCGCAGCTCCCGGGCTACACCGTGGGCGGCACGCTCGGCGGTCTGAGTGCTGGCACCCGCGATGTGCGGGGTGACGACGATATCGTGGCCCGCGCGGGCCAGCTTGAGGATCCGTTCGTCCATGTCCACGGGCTCATCGGGGAAGACGTCGAAGGCTGCGGCGCCGAGGTGACCGGACTCGATCGCATCGGCGACGGCACCGTAGTCGACCAGCGGTCCGCGCGCGGCGTTGACGAGGATGCTGCCGGGCCGCATGAGGCCGAGGCGACTGGCGTCGACGAGGTTCTCGGTCTCCGGAGTGAGCCGGGCATGGATCGACACGGCATCGGCCCGGGAGAAGAGCTCGTCGACCTCGGCGACACGGGTGACGACTCCGTCGAGGGCACCCGCGGGCAGGTACGGGTCGTGGACGAGCACCTCGGCGCCCATGGCACTGAGCACCGTGGCTACATGGGAGCCGACGGCACCGGCACCCACCAGCCCGATCGTCGAGCCGGACACCTCGCGGCCGACCTGGTCGTGGCGGTAGAAGCCACCCCGCCATTCGCGGTTCATGAGGGTGTTATGCGCGACGGGAATCCGACGGAAGGCCGCGAGCAGCAGCCCCAGGGTCATCTCGGCGGTGGCGATGCCATTGCGGCCGGGAACGTTGACGACGAGCACACCGCGCTCGCGGGCCGCCTCGACGTTGATATTCGTCGGTCCGCCTCGGGAGACGCCGATGAAGCGGAGCTGGGGGCAGGCTTCGAGCACCCTCTCGGACACCGGCGCGAGCTGGGTGACGAGTGCGGTCTTGCCGGCAAGTGCCGCGATGAGCTCGTCCTCGGTCCCGGAGGCCTCATTCACCTCGGCGACGGAACCGAAGGGGACATCCGGCCAGGGAAGAAGCAGCTCCTCGATCTCTGCCCGTCCGGGGAGCTCGGCCTCGAGCGCCCGGGCGAAGGTGCCGGGGAGGATGAAGTTGTCGCCTGCGGCCAGAACGGCTGGTGTCGTGCTCATCGTGTTTCCTTGTCTCGTTCGTGTGTGCGTGCTGTGTATCGGAAGTCTTTGTGTGGATCGGTGGGTGTCTGCGTGTGTTGTCGAAAGTGTGCCATGTGCCGGACGCCCGGCACTCGCTTGAGGTAGCGGCACCCTGAAATCAAGGACCGGCACCCTAATATTGGGAGTATGGGGTCATTGGCATCTGAAGAGCGACGGAACTGGCTGCTGTCCGAACTCAAGGCCGCGGAATCGGTCTCCCTCACAAGTGCCGCCCAGGCCTTGGGCGTGAGCGAGATGACAGTGCGCCGCGATCTCGACTCCCTCGAATCGGCTGGGCTCGCCCGGCGCGTGCGCGGGGGAGCGGTGTCCTCCGGACCGGTGAGCTTCGAGAACCGCGATCGCAGCCATGCCGCGGAGAAGCGCGTCATCGCCGAGAAGCTGCTCCCGCTCGTCCCTGCCGAGGGCGTCATCGCGATGGACTCCTCGACGACGATGCACCGCCTCGCGAGCCTCATCACGGGAGCCGGCCGTCTGACGGTGGTGACGAACGGCCTCCTCACCTTCGAGACCCTGCAACGGCGCCCCGGTGTCATCGCCGTCCTCACGGGCGGCACGGCGGACGAACGCAGCGATTCGCTCGTCGGCCCGGTGGCCACCGCGACGCTCGACTCCATGCGGTTCCCCGTCTTCTTCGCCTCGGCGGCGGCCATCGACCCGTACGGCTGCTCCGAGGACACCTTCGAGGAGGCGGAGGTCAAACGGGCCTTCTCCCGTGTCTCCGCCGAGTTGGTCGTCGGGGCCCATGCGCAGAAGCTCGGGCGGACGGCGACTGCCTCGGCGGTGCGGGCCGAGGAGATCACCACCCTGGCCACGGACCTCGCCCCGGGAACGAGGGAGCTGGACGCATATCGCGATTCGATTGCCACGATTCTCTGATCCTCCGGATGCCGGGCCCGATCAGGCCCGGGCCGAACCCGGCGTCTCCGGAGTCTCGGGGACGGCGGGGTCCACCGGTGCGACATCTTCCGGGGAATCCGGTGAGCCCGCGCCGACGGCGGATGCGGCCGGCGCCACGGGCTCCGTGGCAGCAGCCGCCGCGGAGCCCGCAGCCGCCTCGGCGGTCTCCCGATCGGCCTTCGCCAGCGCATCCTGATCGACCTTCTGCAGGAAGCTCAGCCCGAAGGACACGAGGTAGGTGCAGGCCAGGGCGATGACGGTGCCGGTTGTGCCGATGGCGTCCCAGAGCAAAGTGACGATGAGCGAACCGATGAACTGGGACAGTCCGGCGGCGAGGTTGAGCAGTGCGACAGCGTTGCCGCGGCGATGCGGGTCGAGTGCCGGCATGAGCGCCGAGAGCGGAACATAGGCGGCGATGGCGAAGCCGAAGACGATGACGGCAATCGCGGTGAGCCAGGGATTGGGTCCGAAGACCGTCGGCACGAAGTACATGAGCAGGGTGGCTGTGAACATGCCGATCGCCCCGAACCAGCGCACGGTGCGCACCCAGCCGATCTTGTCGCCGAGCACTCCCCACATGAGGTTCGTGAAGACGGTGACGAGGTAGACGAGGCTCCACAGCTGCAGCCATGTCGTCTGCGCGAAGCCGATATCGCGGACGAAGACGATGGGCAGCATGACGATGAAGCCGTAGAGGGAGACCTGGTTGATGATGCGCTGGATCATGCCGTAGGCGAGCTGCACGTTCTGGAAGGGCATCGCGATAGTCTCGCCGAGGACCTTCCCGAGACCGGCGGCGGTGCGCGGTCCGGAGTGCTCGGGCCCACGTCCCTTGACGAGGAATGCCGCCATGATCCCGCCGACGAGGACGAAGCCGATCGAACTCCACAGCGTCGGGAGTTCGCCCATGACGGGGATGACGAGGCTGGGAAGATACGAGCCGAAGACTCCGACACCGATGGAGTAGAAGCACCAGAACCAGCCCATCGCCGAGGACAGACGGTTCGAGGGCGCGGCATAGGAGATCCAGACGACGAAGCCGTATACGAACATCGGATAGGCGAAGGCGCGGATCGCGTAGAGGATGAGCGTCGCGGTGTAGTTGGCCTGCATCACGCCGAAGAGCAGAAAGCCGATGTGGAAGACGATCCAGGCGACCACGGCGATCGTCATCACCCGACGCGGTCCGAAGTATTCGGCGAGGACGCCCGAGGCGAAGGCCGCGATCGCAGCCATGAGGCCGTAGACGGTGAAGATGGTGCCGATCTGGCCGGTGTTGAAACCGACAGAATTGGACAGGTAGTCGGAGAGGAACGCCTGCTCCAGGCCGTCGCCGGTCATGAAGAAGGCGATCGCCACATATCCCCAGAACAGGGACATCGACAACCCGAGGAAGTTGCGTGTAGGCGCCGGGGGCGCAGTGGTCGTGGACATCAGATGCTCGACTCCTTCGTCATCGAAACTGTGCCCCATGGCACATGCACATGTAAGAGTATGTCATATCATGTGAGAAGTTGTGAAGAATAATCGCCGAGGTGAATGCGCGAGAGGGAGCACCGCCCGTGGGCAGCGCTCCCTCCTGCGTGATCCCGGCTTGCGCGATCAGCGGCTCATTCGTCCTCGCTGATCGCCTTCATGGCTTTCCAGCCGTGGGTGACCCCGCCGCCGGCGCGCAGAGCGGCGGCGACCATGACGGCCTCGGATACATCGGCCTGGGAGGCCCCGGCCTTGACGGCGCGCCGGGAATGGTCCTCGATGCAGTAGGGGCACTGCGTGGTCACCGCGACGCCGACGGCGATGAGTTCACGGGTGGCCAGATCCAGATTGCCGGTGTCCTTGGCGAACACGGCCTTGTCGAACCCGAAGAAGGCCGAGACCATCTCCGGTGCGCCCTCCTTGATATCGGTCATGAACGTCGCTTCATTGGTGTGCGAGTGCATCTGCTGGTCCTTTCGTGGGGTGATTGGTGGCGGAGCCCGGAGTCTCCGGGCGCTGCTGTCCCGGAGCCTCCGGGGGATCAGAGGGTCTCATGCGGCGGGTCGTTCGGCGTCGACGATAATCGCGGTGATGACGGCGGCGGCGAGGAGCGAGATCGCGCCGACGGTCAGTGCGCCGGTATAACCGGTCACCAGCGCCTCGGCGGATTGAGTGATGAGGGCGGCATCGCCGTCCTTGCGCCCCTGGGCCAGCCGTGCGAGCGCATCGGGCACATGATTGCTGGTGATGGCGACGGCGATGCTCGAGGTCACGGCCATTCCCATGGCGGTGCCGATCTGCTGGCCGGTGTTGAGCAGTGCGGAGGCGATCCCGGTGTCCTGGGGTGCCGCACTGCTCACGGCCGCCGAGGTGAGCGGCACGAAGTTGAGAGCGAAGCCGAAGGCGGTGGCGAAGATCGCCGGCATCAGATGTGCCCAGTAGGAGGTGTCCGTGCCGATGAAGGTCAGCGAGAACAGGCCGGCGGCGGCGATGAGCATTCCGACTCCGATCACCCAGCGCGGGGCGAGGCTGGCGGCGAGCTTCGAGCTGATCCCGGCGCCGAGGACGATGCCGATGGCGAAGGGCAGCCAGGCCAGGCCGGTCTGCAGGGGCGTGAAGTCGAGCACGTACTGCATATAGAGGTTGAGCAGGTAGAACATGCCCAGAGGGCCGAAGGAGACCATGAGCATCCCGAAGTATGCACCCGAGCGGTTGCGATTGCCGAAGATCCGCAGAGGCAGCATCGGATCGGACGTCCTCGACTGCACCAGGACGAACACGAGCAGCAGGACCGCGGCGGCGCCGAGAGATCCGAGGGTGACCGGGTCTGACCACCCGTGTTCGCCGCCGCGGGTGATGGCATAGACGAGGGACGCCATGGCTCCCGTGCCGAGGACGGCGCCGGGCATGTCGAGTCGTCCCTGATGGCTGTCGGCCTCGACCAGGGTCCGAGTGCCGGCGAGCAGGATCAGCCCGATGGGGAGATTGAGATAGAACATCCAATTCCAGCCGAGGGTGCCCGCGAGCACACCGCCCACGAGGAGCCCGACGGCGATGCCGAGGCCCGACATCGCCCCGTAGAGAGCGAGCGCGGTGGTTCGCTGCTTGCCGGCGGGGAAGGTGGAATTGATCGACGCGAGCACATTCGGCGCGGTCAGCGCCGCGCCGACGCCTTGAATGGCGCGAGCGAGGATGATCATGATGCCGCTGGTGGACAGTCCCGCGAGCAGTGCTCCCGCCATGAAGACGATGAGTCCGATGCGCAGCAGACGGCGACGTCCGTAGAGATCGCCGAGGCGGCCGCCGAAGAGCAGGAGGGCCCCGAAGAGGAGAATGTAGGCGTTGACGACCCAGGGCATCGTGCCGGCTGACATGCCGAGATCGGCCTGGATGGCGGGCAGGCCCACATTGGCGATGACGTCGTTGAGGACGATGAGCAGCTGGCCGCCGGAGACGACGAGCATCGGGACGAGGAGTCCCTTCCTCGTCGGTGCTTCGGCGCGCTGCCCGGCGGGAGCGGTGGATGATGTGGATTCGGTGGATGGAGTGGTCATCGGTGTCCTATACCTCATAGGGGTATTATCGGAGCTCACGATACCCCCATGGAGTATTCCAAACAAGTCTCGGCGGCCATACGGGTGGCGCCTCGCCTATGACGAATCGCAGGTGGGGGCTCCGATCCGATGACATAGCATCGAGATGGGGATGATGCCTATTGACAAGGAGCGGCGATGGCGGAGACGAACGATGTTCCGGGCGGTGGCGGTGAGGGCAACCCGGACGGTGGCGGTGGGATTGCCGGTCGCCCCGGCCGGTCCCGTCCGTTCATTGCGGCAGGGACGACCGCGGGTGTGGCGACTCTGTTCCTGCTGCTGCGGCTGATGGCCGTTGCCGACTGGAACTGGGGGACAGCGTCCTCGATCGCCGAGACCCTGGACTTCTCCGATGCTCTCCCGATCGTCCTCGGCACCCTCTTCGCGGAACCGACTCTCACCGGCATTCTGCTGGCGGTCCTGCTGCCACTGGCGTTCATCGAGCTGATCTGGCCGGCCGTCGACCTGGGGCGGGGCCGGACCCTGAGCGAACTGCTGTTCCCTGCGGCGCTCCTGGCAGCCTCGGTGACGTGGTTGCTCAGTTTCCGCTCACTCTGGTTCGTTGTCGGTGCTCTCGGGGTCGGAATCCTCGTCGTTCTGCTGCGACTGCTGTGGCGTGAGGGGGTTGGTCATGATCTGGTGGGTCGGTTGCTGCGGCGGCTCGGAATCGCCTCGGTGGTCGGATTCCTGGTGCTGGCCGTATTCGTCGATACCCCGTGGATGGCGCACGAGGAGATCACCGTCGATGGGCAGACGCATACCGGTTATGTGCTCACCGCAGAGGCAGGATTCATCCGGGTCCTCACGGATGAGCGGGAGGTGCTCATCATCAGTTCCTCGGCCATCACCGGCCGCGGTATCCTCGACTGATCCGGGCCTTCGCCGATGGCATGGGATGCGGGCTCAGGCGCCCCAACCGGCCTGGGCTCCGCCGACGCGGTCGGCTGCGATCTGCTCCTGGTAGCCGGATTCGCGGAAGGCACGGATAGGGTCGGCCGGCAGTCCGCGGGATACTCGCCAGTCAGCGAGGTCGCCGCGCACATCGGTGTAGAACGCATCCATGAAGATGTCGTTGGCGGTGATGACATCGCCGGCCCGCTGAGCCTCGGTGAGTGCCTCTGTGTCGATGAGGAGTGCGCGGGCGGTCATCTCCTGGACATTGAGCACAGACCGGATCTGACCTTCGATCTTGTTCTCCACGTTGTGGCACTGGTCGAGCATGAACGCGATATCGGGACTGTTGAGGCCGTCTCCGCGAATCACCTCGTGGATGATTCGGAAGAGCTGGAATGGATCTGCGGTGCCGACCATGAGGTCGTCATCGGCGTAGAACCGGGAATTGAAGTCGAACGAGCCCAGCTTGCCCAGGCGCAGCAGCTGCATGACGATGAATTCGATGTTCGTGCCCGGAGCATGGTGGCCGGTGTCGAGGCAGACCAGCGCCTTGTCGCCGAGCGCTGCGACCTGGGTGTAGCTCGTGCCCCAGTCGGGCACATCCGTATGGTAGAACGAGGGCTCGAAGAATTTGTATTCGAGCACCATCCGCTGTTCCTCGCCGAGACGGTCGTAGATCTGGGAAAGCGAATCGTGGAGGCGGTCCTGACGGCCCCGCATGTCCGCTTGGCCAGGGTAGTTCGATCCTTCGGCCAGCCAGATCTTGAGGTCCCTGGATCCCGTTCGATCCATGACGTCGATGCATTCGAGATGGGCGTCGATGGCCTTGGCGCGGATGCGATCGTCCTCATGGGTGAGGGCACCGAATTTATAGTCGTCGTCCTGGAATGTGTTCGAGTTGACGGTGCCCAAACGCACCCCGAGTCCGGCGGCATGGGCAGCCAGATCATCGAAATCGCAGAGGTCCCACGGAATGTGCAGGGCCACCTGTGGAGCGAGTCCGGTGAGTTCGTGGACCTTTGCGGCATCGGCGATCTTCTCGAATGGGTCCCGCGGTGTGCCCGGGGTGCCGAAGACCTTGAACCGAGTACCGGAGTTCCCGAACGCCCAGGAGGGCAGTTCGATCTCCTGTGCGGCGAGCTGATCGGTGATGTCGGCGAAGGTGGGGCGAGCGGTCATGAGAATGGGTGTTCCTTACTGTTGCTGTGATGCTGAGTTCAGGGCAAGGGCTGAGGGATCAGCGGGTCGCTGGATCCGATGCAGTGGTCACTCGGGGGTGTACTTCGGCCCGGGCCGCAGCGAGTTGGTCCTCGAGGTGGAAGACCTCGCGGATTCGTTCCGGTCCTGCGTCGAACGACCCGCCGGCAGTGAAGTACGGAGACATCGACTGCTGCCAAGCAGCGTTGATCTCCGTCAGCTCCATTCCCTTCTGCGCGGCCTCGTAGTCGTCCGTTTCGAGATAGCCGATGACCATGCCGGTCGGATCCGCGAACAGGGAGTAGTTGCGCCAACCGGCGGATTCGAGGGCCTCGAGCATGTCCGGCCATACGGCCCGGTGGGCCGCGACGTACTCATCGAGGCGGGCAGGATCGACCTGCATGCGGAAGCACACCCGCTCCATCTCAGCGTTCCCTGACTGCGGTGGAATCGGTCGAACCGGATGTTGCGGTTCCGTCGGTGCGGATATTGCCCGCGGCCACCTCGGTGGCGTGATCGGCATCGAGGAGGCGGCCGTAGCGTTCGATCTCGATCTCTTCGAGGGTCTTGTTCTGGGTGTTCGGTGCCCAGATCATGCCGATGAGCAGGGCTGCGACGAGGAGTCCGACGATGAGGAACCCGACGCCGTGGATGCCGGTCTTCTCGAGCATGAGAGGGAACCACAGGGACAGGACGCCGACCATGACTCGCACGATCATGAACATGAAGCCCTGGGCTGAGGCACGGTAGCGGGTGGCGAAGAGCTCGGCCGCCCACAGTCCGTAGAAGGCCTGAGCGCCCAGTCCGGATGAGATACCCCAGCCGATGGCGAAGACGAGGAGGGAGAACCAACCGGCCGGTCCCCAGATGAGCACGGCCCAGGCGATGACGCCGAGTCCGGCGCCGAAGCCGTAGAGCCAGCGGCGGGAGACCTTGTCGCCGTAGCGCATGAAGCCGAAGAACGTTGCGGCGCTGGTCAGACCCCAGACGAGGACCTGCAACAGGTACTGGGAGCGGGCGTCGGTGAGTCCGGTGGCCTCGTAGATGCGGGGCTGGAAGATTCCGGCCTGACCGGCCACCGTGTTCCACAGGCCGTAGACGCCGATGAGGAAGAGGAGTGCTGTGATGTTCTTCTTCTTGGTGAACATCTCAAAGATCCCGCGGTAGGTGCCCACGGTGTTCGGGTTGGCCTGCTTCTCCGTCCAGCGACGCGATTCGCTCAGCCCGCGGCGGACCCACCAGGTGATGAAGGCGATGACGAAGAGGTGGGCGAAGATGATGCGGGAGCCGAGCAGGCCCATGGGTTCGAGCAGGGCGGCCAGGAGGAAGCCGATCATCGGCCCGATCGACCAGGCCAACTGGGCCACACCGACATGGCCGGCCCGACGGCCGTCGGGGGCCTCCTCGGCGATATAGGTCCAAGCGGCGGTGACACCGGCACCGACGGCGATGCCTGTGAGGACGAAGCCGATGAGCAGCGAGGCGAAGTTGAACGCGAAGATCGCGAACAGCGTGCCGAACATGTACAGGAGCAGGTCGTAGGTATAGATGAACTTCCGACCGTAGCGGTCACAGAGCGGACCGCCGATCGCCGCACCGATCGCGGCACCGAAGGCGTTGGCGCTCAAGGCGGACAGCAGGCCGACGGCCATGCTGTCGAGGCCGAATTCGGTCTGCCACAGGCTGATGCTCGTGGCGATCGCGATGATCGAGCCGGCTTCGATGTAGTTCGACATAGCCACGGCGACCGTGGCCTTCCATTTGGACGACGTCGTTGTGTCCTTCATAGGTTCCTCCAGGATGGCTCGGTGATCGCGACTTCGCGAATCCGACGGGCTTGATGGTGACGGTGAAAGGTGTGAGTGTGAAAATCGATAGTATTGAAACGTTTCAATATTGTTGCTCGGAACACTAGCATGTAGTTCGGGTCACATCAAGGCAGTTGTTGGCGGCTGTGTGGGTCGAGGAGGGTGCGACGGCCGGAGTGACGGTGCGTCAGGCACAATGAGACATGCCTGCCGACAATATTCCAGAGAGCCACGGTACGGATTGCGGCACAGTGCGGACGTCTGAAGCAGTACGGATGACAAAGGGAGACTCATGGCGAAAGTGAGCATGCGCGAGGTCGCCGATCGCGCGGGAGTCTCGGTCGGCACGGTCTCCCACGTCGTCAACGGATCGTCGAAGGTCGCCGAAGCGACGGCGCGGAAAGTCAATGAGGCGATCGAGGAACTTGGCTTCGTGCGCAATGCCGCGGCCAGGCAGCTGCGATCTGGGCACAGCAATAGTCTCGGCCTCGTCGTGCTCGATACGTCGAACCCTTTCTTCGCCTCTGTTGCGCATGGTGCCAGGCAGGCTTGTGATGAGGCCGGATTGGCGCTGCTCATCGGGGACTCCGGTACTGACGAACAGCGTGAGGGGAAGTACCTCGACCTCTTCGCCGAACAGCGAGTCAATGGTCTGCTCGTTACTCCGACCGGCTCGGATCTGTCGCGCCTCGAATCGATCGCGTCTCGGGGCACTCCCGTCATGCTCGTCGACCGTGACTCGAATGGCTATGCACTGTCCTCGGTGACGGTGGACAATATCGCCGGAGGGCGGATGGCGCTCGACCACATCATTGCCGGAGGCTGCATACGACCGGTCTTCATCGGGGGACCGCAGTCGCTGCCGCAAGTCGCCGATCGCTTGGCCGGAGCTGCGGAGAGGGCGCATCAGTCCGGACTTGATCTGCCGGTGTACAGCACCCCGGAACTGACGATCCTGGCGGGGCGCGATGCGGGCGAGAAAGTCGTCGGTCTGCCGGCAGACCGACGACCCGATGCGGTCTTCTGCGCCAATGATCTGCTGGCGGTCGGTTTCATGCAGGCCGTCATCATGTTCAGCGACCTGCGCATCCCTGATGACATTGCGATTCTCGGCTATGACGACATCGACTATGCGTTCTCAACGATCGTGCCGCTGACATCGGTCCGGCAACCGGCCGCGATGGTCGGGCGGACGGCGGTGGAGACACTCCTGCAGGAGAACGCATCGGCGTCGGGCGATCATCACGATCGCCGGTTCACCCCGGAACTCGTGGTTCGGGGGTCGACCCGACCGGTGTGAGCAGGTGTTACGCGGAGTGAGCGAACACCTCGGCGAGGTCAAGGCCGAAGCTCAGCGCCAGGTTGAGCACGATGCGGGCCCTGCGGGCATCGAGGATGCCAGCGGGCACGAGTCCCGCTTCGAGCAGGCCGATCTCTCCTCCCGGATAGCCGTAGGTGCGGTGCAGGCTCGCACCCGAACCGGTGCGTGAGGCCAGCACCACGGGCATCCTCTCCGCCAGTCGAGCCACAGCGGGCAGCAGCTCCTCGGGGACGTGGCCGCCGCCGACCCCGGAGACCACGGCGCCGTCGAAGCCGGAACCGGCGATGAGATCAAGGGTCTCCTCCGGTTCGCCCATCCCCACCTCGGCGAGGGCGACCTTGCTCAGCTGAGACGGACGGGGAAGTCCGGCGAACGGTGATTTCGGAGGCTGGGGCGCGTGCGGGAGATGGAGATCGTCTTCGCTCAGCCATCCGATCGCGCCGAGGATGGGCCCGGAGGAGAACGCGGCCGTCGAGGTGGTGTGCGACTTCGTCACGAACCTCGGATCGTGGACCTCGTCATTGAATACAAGGGACGCAGGCAGGTTTCTGACCTGGTCGGACAGGGCAGTGAGGGCGGCAGAACGGACATTGGCGGGGCCGTCGGCTCCGGGCAGGGTCGGATTGCGCATGGCCCCGGTGACAGCGATATGAGTGCTCGAGTCATTGAGCAGCCAGAGCCCGAACGCGGACTCTTCAAGAGTGTCGGTGCCTTGGGTGAGGACGATTCCGTCGGCCCCGGACGTACGGGCGAGCTCGACGACGTCGAAGAGCATCTCGAGGGTGACATTGGCGCTCGAAACCTGCGCAACCTGAGTGAAATCGGCCTGCAGATCCGGCCAGACCTGATCGAGTCCCGCGGCCGCAGCGATCTCCGCGCCGCTGAGCGCTGGAGCAACCCCACCTGATGCATCGGCGGTCGACGCAATGGTCCCGCCGAGTGCGGCCAAGAGCAGGTGAGGGGCGGTGCGTGGCGGAATCTCAGGCATGATTCGAGTCTAACGTCAGTTCCTACGTCAGTGGCCTTTGCTAGTCTCCACGCATGGACCCCGCCACCGTGCTCCGCTCGGCCCACGACCAAGCCATGCAGTACCCCTCGGTCGAGCTCGACCACCCATTCGGACCGGACAATGCCGTGTACAAAGTGCGCGGGAAGATGTTCATGATGGCATACGAGCTGCGGGGAGTTCCGAGTCTCAACCTCAAGATCGATCCCCTCGACGGTGAGGTGCTGCGCGACGCCTATGCGGAGATCTCACCCGGCTATCACATGAACAAGAAGCACTGGATCACCGTCGCTGGGGAGGGAAGCGATGACGGCGGCGAACCCGGCGCCGCAACGGCCGGCGTTCGTCTCGATCCCGACCTTCTCCACGACCTCGTGCTCGAGTCCTATTGTCTTGTCGTGGCCAAGATGCCCAAGAAGGACCGACCTGTTGACCCTGACACCTTCGGAGGGAGGATCGACAGCCGTTGACCTCACTCGACTCGCGAATTGGCGCGCACCCGCCTAGGCGCAGAGAATAGTCCCTATGTCCGCCCTGTCATCCGCGCTCGCCTACCGGCGACTGCTCGAATCGAATGCCACCCTGCGCATGCTCCGGGCCGACAACCTCGCTGTCATGGCCGGAACCCTCGATGCCCACCTCGGCAAGCCCGGCACCAGGATGAACACCGAGGATCTGCACGAAAGCATCGACGCCGACCTCGAGGAGCTCCGCGACCACTTCGACCTCTCGCTGCGGACAGCGAAGGCGTACTGCGATGACTGGCGTCGCGCCGAAATCCTCGTCCGCCGTCCCGCCACCGCCGCCAGAGGCGAAACCTACGAACTCTCCGCCGCCGGCTTCGATGCCATCCGCATGCTCGAGCAGCTGCGCACCCCACCACAGACCGCCACCGAATCCCGGCTGGTCAGCCTCGCCCAATCCGTGCGACAGCTGGCCATCGACACCGACCCGGACAGCTCTCGCCGCCTCGCCTCCTTGCGCGCCGAACGCGACCGCATCGACGCCGAGATCGCCCGTGTGCGCCGCGGTGATCCGCGCTCCGTTGTCCTCGACAGGCGCCGCGCGAACGAACGCGTCTCCGACATCCTCCAGCAGGCGCAGGGACTGCCCGCCGACTTCGCCCGCGTGCGCGCCCGCTTCGAAGAACTGAATCAGGAACTGCGGGTCTCGATCCTCGCCGCCGAAGACTCCCAGTCCCAAGTACTCGACGAAGTGTTCCGCGGCGTCGACCTCATCGAATCCTCCGACGAAGGTCGGACGTTCTCGGCGTTCTCCGCCCTCGTCCGCGACCCCGAACAGTCCGCGGCCTTCGACGACGACATCGCCGCCATCCTCGACCGGGACTTCTCCGCCACCCTCTCTCTGGCCACCCGCCGTTCCCTGCGCACCCTGATGCGCCAGATGAAGGACGGGTCCCACGAGGTTTCGGACATTCTCACCGAGTTCGCTCGTGGCCTGCGCCGCTACGTCCACTCCCACGAATTCCAACGCGACCGCGTCATGCGCACTCTCCTCCAAGAGGGTCTCGCCGCGGCCGCACCCGTGTCGCAGGAGCTCAAACCCTACGACGAGATCGGCATCGACCTCGAACTCTCCAGCGTCTCACTCGGCAGCGTCGGCGAGGTCATCCTCCACGACCCCGAGGAGTTCAACGCCGGAGCGGAACTCGGCGAGGCCACGGACTCCGAGATCGACTTCGCCGAACTCATCGCTGTCGCCCGCGAATCCGAAATCGACTTCGCCGAACTCACCGAGAACATCAACTCCGTCGTCACCTCCACCCACGAGGCCTCCGTCGCGGAGGTGCTCGAAACCTTCCCCGCCACACAGGGACTCGCCAGCGTCGTCGGCCTGTTGTCCCTGGCCAGCACCTATGGCCACGTCGATGTCGGCAACCGCGAAATCCTCACCTGGGCCGGCGTCGACGGCATCGTCCGCACTGCCGCGATCCGCCGCCACTACTTCACCGAAGGCGTCACCCTATGAGCCCCACCCACCACGACAACGACACAGCCCCCGGGGTCGCCTCGGTGATGGAATCCACCGACTCCGCGGACGACCTCAGCCACAACCCCAGCGGTCTGTGGTCCGGTGACACCGGAACGCTGGGAGAGCGCACCCGCCGAGTGCTGCTCGAACTGCTCAAAGGGCCGTATGTGTCTGGGACGCAGGCCCCGCAGCTGTGGGCAGCCCTCGTCGCGGACGAGAGCCTCGTCCGTTCGCGCCTGCACGATCTGTTCCTCGACCTCGTCATCGACCGGGTCGACGAATTCGCATTCACCCGCAAGATCGTCACCGACGAGATCGACGCACCCGCCGCGGTGCGCAGCGAACGACTCACCTTCCTCGACACGGCAATGCTGCTGGTGCTTCGGCAGCTGCTGTTGGCCGCGCCGGGAGAGAAACGCGTCATCGTCGATCGCGAAGAGGTCTATGAACGCCTCGCGATCTACCGCACAGGGGACGAATCGACCTTCCAGCGCAATCTCAACGGCGCGTGGTCGCGGATGAGCAACCGACTGCGTGTGCTCCACAAAGCCGGTGAAGACCGCTTCGAGATCTCTCCGATGGTGAAGTTCCTCATCGACGAGGACCGCGTGCGCGAGCTCATCGCCGTCTACGAACGCATCGCCGCTGGTGAGACCGGTGCCGGAGAAATCGACGCTGACGAGACCGATGACGGTGAGGACTCCATCGCCGAGACGGTCGTGGACAACACCGACACCGACGCATCCGATGCCGATATCGACATCGACGCCGACACCGAGGAGGACGAAGCGTGACAGAGGCACTCTTCCCGCTCGACGCGGCGTTCGTCGCCGACCAGGCGCGTGCTCGCGGAGCGAACCGACCCGACGTCGGCAGCCAGTGGCGCCTGAGCGAGATCCAGATCGCGAACTGGGGCACCTTCGACGCCGACATCCACCGCATCCCCGTCTCTCACAAGGGTCACCTCATCACCGGGCCCTCGGGCTCGGGCAAGTCCTCCCTCCTCGACGGAATCGCCGCCGTGCTCACCCCGGACAAGTGGCTGCGCTTCAACGTCGCCGCTCAGACCGCGGGCGCTCGCCTCGACCAGCGCAGCCTCGTCAGCTACGTCCGCGGGGCCTGGACTCGCACCGCGGATTCCGAAGAGGACCGGGTCGTCAGCAAATATCTGCGTCCGCGCGCCACCTGGAGCGGAATCATCCTCCGCTACGACAACGGCAGCGACAAGCCCCTGTCGTTGGCCCGACTCTTCTTCATCAAGGGTTCGGGCACGAAGGCGACGGACCTCTCCGACGCCTGTGTCCTCGAGCGCGCGGACCTCGACCTCTCCGACCTCCAGCACTATGCGCGCTCCGGACTCGAGACCCGCAAACTCAAGGCCGATCATCCTGATGCGGTGGTCACCTCGAACGGCCACCACGGGAAGTTCTATGCACGGATGCGCAAGACCTTCGGCATGGCCGACGAGTCCGCACTCCAGCTGCTGCACAAGACACAGTCGGCGAAGAGCCTGGACAGCCTCGACCGGCTCTTCCGAGACCATATGCTCGAAAGTCCGGTGACCTTCGACCTCGCCGAGACCGCCGTCGCCCAGTTCGGTGACCTCAAGGACGCTCATGACCATGTCGTCGAACTGCGCAAACAGCGCGACCATCTGCTGCAGCTGCGCGAAGCCGCCTCCCGATTCGAGACCGCCAACGACATCGCCGCGAAGTCGATCGCGCTCAGCGAAGCTCTGCTGCCGTACCAGAAGCGGCGCGAGCTCGATATCCTCCGCACCGACCTCTCGGCGCTGACCAGACAGATCGTCGAACTCGAAGTCGCCGCCGACCGCGCCAAACGCGACTTCGACGCTGCCGTCGACGAATACGACTTGGCCAGACGGGCCACTTTGGAGCTCGGCGGGTCCGAGGCCGAACACCTTCAGCAGCGCATCGACACCGCCGAAACCGAACGCCGCGCCATCGCCGAACGTTGGTCTGGGCTGGCTCGTCAGCTTGAGCAGGCCGGCATCGAGCACGCCCCGACCACGGCCGCCGAATTCGCCGAACTGCAGGCTCAGATCGCCTCCAGCCTCGACGACGACACGCAGGTCGCCGGACCCAGCCACGCCGATCACGACCGGTTCTCCCAGGCGAGGGCGAAGGTGCGCGAGCTCGAAGGGGAGATCGAATCCCTGCGGCGGTCCGGATCGACCGTGCCGAACAACCTCATGACGATCAGGTCCGAGCTCGCTGCCGGCACCGGACTGAGCGAGAAGGCGCTGCCGTTCGCAGCCGAACTCATCGAAGTCGACCCCGACGAGGCCCGGTGGACGGGTGCTATCGAGAGGGTGCTGCGCCCCATGGCACTGACCGTCCTCGTCCGTTCTGAGAACCTCTCGGCTGTGCGCACGTGGGTGGATTCCCATCGTATCCGCGGCCGCCTTGTCTTCGAGGAGATCCCGCGCTCAGTGCCGAGCCCCCGCCCTGTGGGCAGTGAGAAGTCGCTGGTCAACAAGGTGAATGTCAGCGACACCGGCTTCGGCGTCTGGGTCCGGACCACCTTGTCCGAACGCTTCGACTTCGCCTGTGTCGACCACCCGGACGAACTCGACGACCATCCGCGCGCCGTCACCGTCAAGGGCCAGGTCAAGACCTCACGCACCCGTTACGAGAAGGACGACCGGCGGGCCATCGACGATCGCAGCCAATGGGTCCTCGGCGACCGCGAAGCGAAACTCGAAGCCCTCGTCGAATCCCTCAAGGAGGCTCAGTCGGAACTGGCCGCGGCCGAACAGGTGGTCGCGGCTGCTGACGCCGAAACCGCACGGGTCCACCGTCGCCGCGGCCTCCTCGCCGGTATTCGCGAACAGTCCTGGCGCGACGTCGACCGAGACGGAGCGGCCGAGAAGGTCGCGACTCTCGAGCGGCAGCTGGCCGAACTCGAAGATGCCGACGGAGACCTGCAGCAGGCGATCGGTGCCGAACGTGAGGCGAAAGCAGTCAAGGACGCGGCCGAGACAGCGAAGAACGACGCCGACTATGCTCTGCGCCGAGCGAACGAGGAATCTACGGGTCTGCGCTCGAACATGACCCGGATCGAAGACGACGTCAACTCCGGTCGGGTGGCGGAAGTCGAGGGCCACCTCGGCGAACAATTGGACGAACGGTTCCGGAAGATCCAACGCAGCATCAAGCGGGAGAACCTCGCCGAGGTGGGCCAGCAGGTCTCGCAGGTGCTGCAGGAGGAGAAGGACCGGGCGCAAGCCGATGCAAGTCGGTCGGGGCAGTCCGTGACTCGGTTGGCTGCCGAGTTCAAGGCCGCGTGGCCGTCTGTATCGTCCCAGCTCACTGCGGAAGTCGATGATCGTCGCGCGTACCTGTCGATGCTCGACGAGATCCTCGCGCACGGCTTGCCCGATCATGAGAACCGTTTCCGGGATCTGCTGCAGCAGCGGTCCCGGGACCTCATCGGCGAACTCCTCAACGAGATCCACGCCGCCCCGCGTGAGATCGAGGATCGGGTCGCGCCGATCAATTCGTCCCTTCTGCGGTCGCAGTTCGACGAGGACCGGTACCTGCGGCTGAAGGTCAAGACCCGGCGGTCCGAGACCGTCAACGCCTTCATCGCCGATCTCCGGCTCGTGGCGAGCGGCAGCTGGGGTGAGGACGATATGGAGACTGCGGAGAGGAAGTACGACACCCTCGCCGAGGTGATGCGCCGATTCGCGTCCAGCGAGCACGTCGACAAGGTCTGGAAGACCCAGTGCCTGGACACACGCCTGCACGTGAGCTTCCTCGCCGAGGAGATCGACGATCATGGTCGTGCACATGCCACCTACGATTCGGGTGCGGCGATGTCCGGTGGTCAGCAGCAGAAGCTCGTGATCTTCTGCCTGGCGGCAGCGCTGCGCTATCAGCTCGCCGACCCGGATGAGGCGATCTCGAAGTACGGCACGATCATCCTCGACGAGGCCTTCGACAAAGCGGATACGCGGTATACGCGTATGGCCTTGGACATCTTCATCGAGTTCGGATTCCACATGGTGCTGGCGACTCCGCAGAAGCTGCTGCAGACGATCGAACCCTATGTGGGAGCGGCCACATCGATCGAGAATCCGAGTCGGCAGAAGACCCTGACCTCGACGATGGTGTGGGACGAGACGGAGCTGGACGGGGCTGGAACTGAGTCGGTCTCGGAGTCAGAGTCGGCCGACGGCGCGGACGAGGAGTCGGCTGGACCTGGTGGGTTAGGTGATTCCAAGGGTTCGGACAGTTCCGAGAGCGTCCGTGTGGCCGGTGAAGTCGAGCTTGAATTCGAGGAGTCGGACGCCCGATGACGATGCTCTCTGTCGCCGAGGCCCGGACGAAGGCACGCGCTCGCCTGAATTCGTCCATGGCCTCGTGGGCGGCGGAGGCGACAGGTGAGGTGCGTGTTGAGATCGCCCTCAAACCACCGACGGAGAAGCAGGTGCTCTCCGATCAGGCTGCTGCCGCCGACTGGGCCGGCAGTTGGCGGGCGGTCCGGGAGGTTGCGGGGGCGGCAGCCGAGGGCGCACCTGCAGACCTCGAGATCGATTGGGAAGAACGCAGCTGGGGCCGCGTCGGCAGTCAACGCGTTCCGGTCCGACTGCGACTGCTGACCCCTGATGCTGTGGCCGCTTACGTCGGCGGCGACACCGCTCGAGAATGGCGGAGACTGCGAGACCGTGCCGTCAGCATCCGGCAGCGACTCGGGTCCGTATCGAACGGCATCGCGGCGACTCGCGACGCGGACGCGGAGGTCAGCTCGGACGGGGACTCCCTTGCCGCGGCGATACGTTCCCACTCGAAACGGATCCTCTCCTTGTCCGACGCCGCATTCGTTACTGTCATCGACGTCGTCGACTGGCTGTGCACCCATCCGCTCGGATCGCTGCGACCCAGACAGCTGCCCATCCGCGGGGTGGACTCGAAATGGTTCGAGACCCACCGCAGCCTCGTCACCGCCCTGCTCGGAGGGATCGGCCAGGCCGATGCGGTGACCGTCCTCGACGCCGAACCGCGACTGCGCCTGCGTATCCTCGACGGGACCCTGATCGGCGCCGTGGATCATGAGGTCACCGTCGATCGCACCTCGGTCAGAGCAGCCGCCGTGCCCCTCGACGATGTGACCGCTCCGATCTCCCAACTCGGTCGACTGCCCATATCGCCGAGGCTGGTCTTCGTCTTCGAGAACCTCGAATCCGTGCTCGCCATGCCGGAATGGCCGGGTGCCGTGGCCGTACACGGCTCGGGCTATGCCGTCAACGGGGTCGCTCGATTGGACTGGATCGCCGGTACGCGCGTGATCTATTGGGGCGACCTCGACTCCCATGGTTTCGCGATCCTCAACCGCCTGCGCAGCCACCTGCCGGAGGTCGAATCCGTGCTCATGGACGAAGCAACACTGCTCACGCACCAGGATCTCTGGGTACCGGAACCGAAGCCGAGCACCGGCACCTTCGCGCATCTCACCGGCACCGAGGCACGTGCCCTCGAACGACTACATGCTGAAGGAGGCGTCCGGCTCGAACAGGAACGCATCCCGTGGGATATGGCTCTGAACCGGCTGCGGACCGCGGCTGAGATGGAGACCTCGGGTCACCTCAGCGAAGGAACAGGTCATGGCGTGGGAACGGAGCACCGCCTCGGGGAGGGCCTCGATGGCGACCGATAAGCCGCGCGGGGGACTGACCGCCCTCTGCGTCGCCGAACTGGTGTGCTGGGGTCTGCTCTACTACTCCCTGCCGGTGGCGGTCACCCCGATCTCTGACGATATGGGCTGGAGCCACACGACGGTGACGGCGGCGCTGACCGTCGGGCTCATCGTCTCAGCACTCATGGGACCCAGTATCGGGCGGATGCTCGACCGGCACGGCCCGCAGCTGATCATGGGTGCGGGTACGGCCATCGGAGTTGTCGCCCTCGGACTCGTCGCGATCGCGCCGAATCTCGCCGTGTTCTTCGCCGCCTGGATCCTCGCCGGATTCGCCCAGGCAGCGACGCTCTACCCACCGGCTTTCGCCGTCATCACCCGCTGGTACGGGGCGGAACGGACGAAGCCCCTGACGACGATCACGCTCGTCGGCGGGCTCGCATCAACGGTCTTCGCCCCGATCATCGCCTGGCTCATCGACAGCCTCGGCTGGCGGGGAACCTACGGACTGCTCGCCGGACTGCTCGCCGCACTCGCACTGCCGATGCACCTGTTGTTCCTCAACCGCACCTGGACCGACGAGGCGGCCGCATCCACGGTCAAGCCGAGCCGGGCCGAACTGCGCCGAATCACTCGACACCCGCGCTTCATCACCCTGCAGATCACGGTCGCGATCGCCACGTTCACCCTGTTCGCGGTGACGATCAACATCATCCCGCTCATCATCGAACGCGGTGCCGACTACAGTCTGGCGGCCATCGCCCTCGGCCTCGTCGGCTTCGGTCAGGTGGCAGGACGATTCGGCTACCCGGGTCTGGAACGGCACTCGTCGACACGGTCGCGGACGGTCATCCTCTTCGCCTCGGGCGCCGTCGGACTGTGGCTGCTCGCCCTGGTTCCCAGCCCGATCTGGCTGCTCATCGGCATTGCCATGCTAGCCGGTGGTGTGCGCGGCTGCATGACATTGCTGCAGGCCACGGCGGTCTCCGACCGGTGGGGGACGAGGAACTTCGGGGCCGTCAACGGCGTCTTCGTCGCGCCGATCACCGCGGGCACGGCGCTTGCGCCGGTCGCGGGTCCGGCGCTGGCCGGGGTACTCGGCGGGTACCCGATGATGGCGGTGACCATGGCCGGGCTGCTCACGCTGGCGACCCTGCTGTCGGCGCGGACGTGAATGGAGCTGCTCTGGTTCAAGCGTCAGGACGGTCGCGAGAGCACCCTCAGCAAGCGTGAGTTGATGAAGAGGCGGTCTCTGCCGACTTTGACGGTGTCCAACATCGACTGAGACACGAGCTCATTCAGCCATTTGGAAGCCGTTGGTCGAGAGACCTCACCGCGCTCGATGACATCGACGATTCGGCAATAGGGGCGCTCGAACAGAAGGTCGAGCATGTCGGAGTTGGCACCGATCGCTGTCTTCGCTTTCACTTCCAAGCGGAAGTCTTCCTGAAGTTCTTGGACCTTGTCGATGAGATCAAGCGTGAGGTTCGCTGTCTGTCGGACTCCTTCGAGCATGAAGAGAATCCACTCTTCCCACGCCGAATCTCTCGTGACCTCCAGCAGGAGTCGGTAATACTCATTCTTGTTTTCGATGATGTACCGGGAAAGATACAGCACCGGTTCCCGTAGAAGTTCGGATTCGATCAGCATGAGTATGTTGAGAATTCGTCCGGTCCGACCGTTCCCATCCGGGAATGGGTGAATGGCTTCGAAGTGGTAGTGAGCTGCCGCCATGACTACCAGGGGGTCGAGCTTGTGCTCCCCGTGTACAAAGCGTTCCCAGTCATTGAGTTTATCGGCGATGACGCTGGGGCCGTCCGGTGGAGTGTACCGAACAGTGTGTGCGATTGAGTCTCCGATGAATGTGCCGGGAAGATCGCGGATGTGCATGTCTCGGCCGTTGACGCTCGAACAGACCTGTGTTGCAGTAATGGTGGACAAAGGGCGAGAGTCCAGTGCGGCGATCCCTGTGTAGAGCGCGGTTCTGTAGCGAAGGGTCTCGCGTGTTGCAGGGTTGGCATGAGTGCTCTCTACCGAAGCAAGTTGGAACAGTTCATCTGTAGTCGTCACGATGTTCTCGATTTCCGAGCTCGCCTGTGCTTCGAGCAGTGTGACCGCGTTGAGCAGTATCGACGGATTGGGTAGGCGGTGCACCGCCTGATCGAGCGCGGCCAACCCGGCCCGTGCCTCTGTTGTCGCTTTGAGGACCTCACGGGATTCGAGCTTCTCAACCGGCGGTTCTCGCAGTTCATTGTATGGCTCAGTCGGTGTCCACATATGACAAGTCTATTGCCACGTTCATCGAACATGTAAAAAAATCGGAGAATTTTTTACACGTTTCGAAGATATGGCAAATTGCTTGACACATCATTCGGGCACTTCTGCGAACCTCCTGGCAAGCACCTCGTCGGAGGATTCCGTGCTGCGAACCCATCCGTCAGCGCCGCCTCGGCGGAGATATTCCCGCAGTCAAGGGTGAGGAATCGGACAGCATCGGCGGCGAATCCGGGTCTAGACTGGCAGTGCGGTCAAGGCCCCGAGCGCGGGGCAGCCCCTGCCGGGGATACGCATCAGCGCATCTCCGGCGTTCATGGTTCAACGGAAGGAAGTCAATGCCCACCGTCGCCAGAAACATCGTCGATACCCTCGTCGCCAGCGGAGTCAAGCGCGTCTACGGCATCCCGGGTGATTCGCTCAACGGATTTACCGATGCCCTCCGCGTGAACCCGCAGCTCGAATGGGTTCACGTCCGCCACGAGGAGGCCGCTTCCTTCGCCGCCAGCGGCGAGGCCGCCCTGACCGGTGAACTCGCGGTCTGCGCCGGCAGCTGCGGACCCGGCAACCTTCACCTCATCAACGGGCTCTTCGACGCCCAGCGTTCGCGGGTTCCCGTGCTGGCCATCGCCGCCCAGATCCCCAGCGACGAGATCGGCTCGAACTACTTCCAGGAGACCCACCCGACCGAGCTGTTCCGTGACTGCAGCGTCTACGTCGAGAACGTCTCCTCAGCCGAGCAGATGCCCCGACTGCTGCGCATCGCCATGCGTGAGGCCATCGAGAAGCGCGGCGTGGCCGTCCTCGTCATCCCCGGTGACGTCGGTCTGGCCGACATCGATGCCGCCGCCGAGGTGGTCAAGGCCTATCCGTCGCACATGATCCCCGCGGAGTCCCAGGTCGAAGCTGCGGCCAAGGCACTCAACAAGGGCAAGAAGACGACGATCCTCGCCGGTGCCGGCACCGAAGGCGCCCATGATGAGCTGCTCGCCATCGCCGAGAAGCTCCAGGCCCCGATCGTCCATACGATGCGCGGCAAGGAATTCGTCGAACCCGACAATCCATATGATGTGGGCATGACCGGTCTGCTCGGATTCTCCTCCGGCTACGCCGCGCTCAAGGACTGCGACACTCTGCTCATGCTCGGTACCGATCTGCCCTACCAGCAGTTCTACCCCGAGGACGCCACCGTCATCCAAGTCGATGTGCGCGGGTCCCAGATCGGCAGGCGCACGAAGGTCGACATTCCGCTTGTCGGAACGGTCGCCGACACCGTCGAGGCGCTGCTGCCGAAGATCAAGGCCAACCGCAGCAGCACGCATCTGAACTCCCTGACCAAGCACTATCAGAGGACGCGCAAGGACCTCGACGAGCTGGCCACACCATCCAAGCGGACGATCCACCCGCAGTACCTGACCCGGCTCCTCGACGAGATGGCCGATGACGACGCCGTCTTCATTCCCGACGTCGGATCACCCGTGGTGTGGGCGGCGCGCTACCTGACGATGAACGGCAAGCGTCGCCTCATCGGGTCCTTCAGCCACGGATCGATGGCCAACGCCCTGTCCCAGAGCGTCGGCGTGCAGTCGGCGTTCGAGGACCGGCAGACCATTGCGCTCGCCGGTGACGGCGGACTGGCCATGCTGCTCGGTGAGCTCATCACGCTCACGCAGAACAAACTGCCGGTCAAGACTGTCGTGTACAACAACTCCTCGCTCAACTTCGTCGAGCTCGAGATGAAGGCGGCCGGTTTCGTCACGTTCGGAACGGACCTCGACAACCCCGACTTCTCCACCATCGCCGAGGCGGTCGGGATCAAGGGCTTCCGTGTCGAGAAGTCCAAGGACCTGCCGAAGGTCGTCAAGGAGTTCCTCGCCTACCCGGGGCCTGCGGTCCTCGATGTCGTCACCGAACGTCAGGAGCTGTCGATGCCGCCGTCGATCACCGTCGAGCAGGCCAAGGGCTTCGCGCTCTACGCGATCCGCACGGTGCTCTCGGGCAAGGGCGACGAACTCATCGATCTCGCCCGGACGAACATCCGTCAGCTCTTCTGAGCTGAGTAAGGTCGCGCCGCCTGCGCCGCCTGCGGCGCCGGCGCAACCTGCCGCACAGCACGATAAGTGTGCGCAGATTGCCACTTGGGACACCCAAACGGGCAATCTGCGCACACTTGTCTTCGCGGAAGCAGGGCTCGACGGGGCCGGTCGGCTCGAAAGCACGATCAGCCCGAAGGCCCGCCAGCTTGGCCGAGCCTTTCAGCCCAGCCCAGCTCAGCTGTTCAGCTCTGAGGGTACGGCGCCAGGACCTGAGCTGTGGCGAGCGCTGCGGTCATCGCCTCATGGCCCTTGTCCTCGACCGAGCCCTCGAGCCCGGCACGGTCGAGTCCCTGCTGTTCGGTGTCGCAGGTGAGCACCCCGAAGCCGACGGGCTTGCCGGAGTCGATGGCGACCCGGTTGAGGCCGTCGGTGGCGGCTTGGCAGACGTAGTCGAAGTGCGGGGTGCCGCCGCGGATGACCACGCCGAGAGCGACGACCGCGTCGAAGTGCGGTGCCAGGCGGGCCGCGGCGACGGGCAGTTCGAAGCTGCCGGGCACGCGGATGAGCGTGGCTTCGGCTCCGGCCTCGGCGGCGGCGCGCTGGGCCCCGTCGACGAGTCCGTCCATGATCTGGGTGTGCCAGGAGGCGGCGACGATGGCGACGCGCAGGTCAGCGGCTTCGACGGTGAGTTCTGGTGCTCCGGAATGAGCCATGATCGTGTCCTTTGTTCGAAGGCTCCGCAGAGCCTGGTTCGTGTCTGTGTGGGTCGGATAGAGGGGGCGGCCCGCTCGCATATGGAGCCGGAAGCTCGCCGAGGCGGCTGCCGCACCCGTGGGTCCGTTCGGTCCCAGCGGGGCCGGATGTCCTCGCCGAGGCGGTTGCCGCTCGTCAGCTGGCGACGGCTCCGGCTGTGCCCGCGCCAGTGCCGGATGTGCCCGTGACCTCCGGCAGCGAGAGCACATGGTGCATGCGTTCGCGCTTCGTGGCCAGGTAGTGCGTGTTCTCCGGCCGCGCCGCGACCTCGAGTGGAACCACAGCTTCGACCGTGATGCCCAGCTCTTCGAGAGCCGAGGTCTTCGCCGGGTTGTTCGTGAGCAGGCGGATGCGAGTCAGCCCGAGTGAGCGCAGGATGGTCGCCGCGGCACGGTAGTCGCGGGCGTCGTCGGTGAACCCGAGATCCCTGTTCGCATCCACGGTATCCCGCCCCTGATCCTGCAGAGCGTAAGCGCGCAGCTTGTTGCTCAGCCCGATTCCGCGACCCTCGTGACCGGTCAGATAGAGCACCGCCCCACCGTGTTCGGCGATGAGGCCGAGCGCCAGGTCGAGCTGCTCACCGCAGTCACACCGGTGCGAACCGAAGACGTCCCCGGTCAGGCACTCCGAATGCAGCCGCACGAGAGGCGCCGGACCCGCTGCGTCAGAATCCGGGGACCCCGCAAACACGCCGAGGTGGTCATGCCCGTTGATCGTGAACGCGCGGGCCCGCAGGCTGCCGTGCTCCGACGGCAGAGCGACCTCCGCGGTCGCCTCAACCGGTTCGTCCCTGCCGGGTGCACCGGCGACGTTCACTGAGGCGGCCGCCTCAGTGCGGGAAGCATCCGCAGTCGATGACACGGCCGGGGCCGAAGACACGCCCGGGACCGCTGCAACGGCCGCCGGGGAGTCGTTCGACGCATCCGTGGCATGCAGCTCGAGGTAGGCGACGAGCTGTTCGATCGAGACCATGACGAGGTCGTGGGCGTCGGCGAAGTCGCGGACCGCGTCGAAGCGCATCATCGAACCGTCGTCGTGGACCACCTCGGCGATCATCGCCACCGGATGAGCACCGGCCAGGCGCGCGAACTCGACCCCGGCCTCGGTGTGACCCGGACGTTCGCGGACCCCGCCGTCCTTGGCGATGAGCGGGAAGATGTGGCCGGGCCGCGAGATCGCAGCCGGATCCGGATCGGCGGCGGCGAGGACTCGACCGGTTGCGGCGCGTTCGGCGGCGCTGATGCCCGTGGTCACCCCGACAGCGTCGCAGCTGACCGTGTAGGCGGTGCCCTTCGGATCCTCGTTGTCGGTGACCATCGGCGGCAGACGCAGGGACGCGGCTCGGTCGGCGGTCATGGGTGCGCAGATGACGCCCGAGGTGTGCCGGACGAAGAAGCCCATCGTCGTGGGATCGGCGAACTCGGCGGCCATGATGAGGTCGCCCTCGTTCTCCCGGTCCTCATCATCGACGACGAGGATGGGCCGGCCGGCGGCGACGGCTGCGATGGCCGCATCGATGGGATCGAGGCGGCTGGCGTGGGCGATGGGATCAGTCATGATCGACTCCTTGCTGGGTGCTGTTCGAAAGCGATGAGTCCGCCGAGGCGGGGCTCGAGTGAGTGGGGACCGCGTCGGCGGCGACAACTGCGTCACCCGCAGGGACGTGGTCGGCTTGGGTGCGGAAGGACAGGAGGCGCGCGGTGTACTTCGCGAGCACGTCGACCTCGACGTTCACGGCCGCGCCTACCGGCAGCTCGCCGAACGTCGTGTGTGCCAGGGTAGCCGGAATGAGGCCGACCTCCACCCACGCCGAGGATGCGCTCGGTTCGGACACGGCCGTCAGCGTCAGCGACACACCGTTGAGGGCGATCGACCCCTTGATCGCGGTCAGCGGTGCGAGGTCGTTCGGGATCCCGATGCGCAGGGTCGACCAGTCGGGTCGGTCGATGCGGTCGAGGAGTTCGCCGCGTCCGTCGACGTGTCCTTGGACGACATGGCCGTCGAAGCGCCCCGAGGCGGGCGTGCAGCGTTCCAGGTTGACGCGGTCGCCCGTGGTCAAGGCGCCGAGCCCGGTCAGGCGGAGGGTCTCGCCCATGACCTCGGCGGTGAAGAGGCCGGGGCATTGCTCGGTGGGCCGCCTCGTCGAAGTCAGGCAGACTCCGTTGACGGACAGCGAGCCGCCGAGGTCGAGGTCGGCGACGAGAGGGCCCGCGTCGATGGTGATCGCGGCCGAATCGTTCGTGTGCTCGATGGACTCGACGGTGCCGAGTTCTTCGATGATTCCGGTGAACATGTGACTCCAGATTCTTCAGGCGGTGGTCGGTGGTGGCTGGGGGAATGCGGCGACTACGTACCTGGTTCGGGGGAGCCGGTTTCGGCAGGTTCCGGATCCGCAGTTGTGAAGTGCAGCAGGAAGTCCGAGCCGAGCCGTGACACCGCCTGTGTCCCCGTGTCGTCGGGGATCAGCTGCAGCGCCTCGGACAGGGTGCCGATGTCCAAGCCGTCGACGCTGCTGCGGCCGGGGCCGATGAGAAGCGGAGCCTGATAGCAGAAGACCTCGTCGACGACCCCCGCGGAGAAGAACGCGCCCAGCACCGTCGGCCCGCCTTCGACGAGGAGATGGCGCACTCCTGCGGCGTACAGTTCGTCCAGGGCCGCACGGACATCGTGGGTGCGCAGCTGCAGAGTGTTCGGATTGAGGGCGAGAAACGATGTGACAGGCAGTTCCGAGGTGCCGAGCACGACGGGCCGCGGCTGGTCGTCAAGTGAGATTCCGTCCGGGCCGCGTGCATTGAGACGCGGATCGTCGGCCAAGGCGGTGCCGGTGCCGACGAGGATGGCGTCGACTCGGGCTCTGACCTCGTGAGCGTGTGCGCGAGACTCCGCGGAGGTGATCCACTGACTGGTTCCGTCGGCGGCGGCGACGGCCCCGTCGAGGCTCTGTGCGATCTTCGCTGTGACGAACGGGCGGGCCTCGGCCGTCGACCGGACCCAGCGGGAATTGAGAGCGCGGGAGTCCTCTTCGTGCAGTCGCGAACGGACCGTCAGTCCCGCCTCGGCGAGGGCCTTTCCACCGCCCGCGGCCAGGGGATTCGGGTCGGGGGAGGCGAAGACGACGGAGGGGATCGCGGCGTTGATGACCGCCTCGGTGCAGGGGCCGGTCCGGCCGTGGTGGGCGCAGGGTTCGAGCGTGACGAACAGCGTCGAGGTGGTCAGATCGATGTCGAGGTCGTGGGCGGTGGTGATTGCGTCCACCTCGGCGTGGGGCGTGCCCGCACCTCCGTGGTGACCGGTGACGATCTGCCCGTCGGCTGTCAGGATTGCCGCGCCCACCAGCGGATTCGCTCCGCGAACACCTTCGCGGGCCGCATTGAGTGCGGCGGTCATCGCCGCGGATTCGAGGTCCGTGAATTCCGCTGCGTCATCTGGCTGCGCGCCCATGAAAAAACCTCCCGAGCCTTCGCCGGGAGGGAGGATATTGCGGGTGCAACCATCAGGGCGTCTCATTCGCGTGCGACGGTGCGGTCGATTGCACCAGACACAGCGGCCGAGGCCACCATGCTCCTCCCATCCAGACTCTGACTGTCGGTTTCGGAATTTCACCGAATCAACCGTCTGCACGAATGCGAGCGGCTCGCGGACTATGACCGCCGGTACGGAATTTCACCGTCCCCGGAACATGTGAGGCCAGAGTAGCATGACCATCACCGAGGCGGCCGTGAGGTCCGTCACATGGTGGCATCCGGGCGGGGCGGGGCGGTTCTGCGTGCGGATGGGGAGGAGCGTCTCCGTGGTCCGGGCGGGCCGGCATTCGCGAGCGGCGGGAAGGCGCTCCCGGTGACCGTGATTTGCCGAAATGTATAACTTGGGTATATAAATAAGTTATGGATGATGTGGATTCGGCCGAACTCGTGTCGCGGCTCGTTGTCGTCTCGTCGCGCCTGACCAGAGCGTTTCGACGAGTGATCGGCAATGAGAACTCGCTGGCGGCGCTGCGTGCGCTCGCAGTCGTCGAGCAGTATCAGCCCGTACGGGTGGGCCATTTCGCGCAAGGATATCTGTGCTCTCAGCCTGCGGCGACGAAGCTCCTCGCCAAACTCGAAGAAGCCGGACTTGTCGTGCGCGAATCCAGTCCCTCGGACGGCCGCGCGTCGCAGTTCTCTCTCACCGATGCCGGACGGGCGAGGCTGGCGGAGAACCGATCGATCATGATCGAGCAGATGCAGCCCTACTTCGAGTCGCTGAGTGTCGAGGAGCGCCAGAGTGTCGATCGTGCGCTCGGGCTGGTCTCGGACTTCCTCAAGGACCGCCACCCGGTCGACGGCGTCGACGAGCCCGCCGACGAATCGGACTCCGACTCGGCCGCGGTCTAGCCGCCGAACACATCTCAGTTTTTCAACCACGCTTCCGAAGCGGACTTCGGAGCGGAACGCACCATAGGAAAGGGGACGCGACCAGCAGATGAGAGCGTCAGCAGACAACGAAACAACAGGGGACGAAACACCCGGCGATTCCGGGGCGGGAGCGTCGATCCTTCGCCAGCCACGTGCTGTCTGGGCGGTCGCGTTCGCTGCGGTCATCGCCTTCATGGGCATCGGTCTGGTCGATCCGATCCTGCCGGCCATCTCGGCCGAGCTCGACGCCACCCCCGCCCAATCGATGTTGCTGTTCACCAGCTATCTGTTCATCACCGGCGGAATGATGTTCTTCACGAGCTTCCTGTCATCCCGCCTCGGTGCGAAGACCACGCTGCTCATCGGTCTCGTCCTCATCGTCGCGTTCGCGGCTCTGGCCGGATTCTCCGGTTCCGTCGACCAGATCATCGGCTTCCGTGCCGGCTGGGGTCTGGGCAACGCGCTGTTCATCTCCACCGCTCTGTCGACGATCGTCGGTGCTGCGTCCGGTGGTGCTGAGAAGGCGATCATCCTCTACGAGGCGGCTCTCGGCGTCGGAATCGCCACCGGCCCGCTGCTCGGCGGTCTCCTCGGCGGGATCTCCTGGCGCGGACCGTTCTTCGGCACCGCAGTGCTTATGGCCATCGGCTTCATCGCCATCGTTGTGCTGCTGCCGGGAGGCACGAGCTCGAACGGGGCCTCGGCGGAGCCGACCAAGCTCAGCGCTACGTTCCGTGCGCTCGCCCGTCCGGGTGTGGCCATCCTCGGCGTCTCCGCTCTGCTCTACAACTTCGGCTTCTTCATCCTGCTGGCCTACAGCCCATTCCCTGTCGAGGCTGCCGCCGCGAAGCTGGGCATGGATGACTTCGGCGCCATGGGCCTCGGCTACGTCTTCTTCGGTTGGGGCATCTGCGTGGCGATCACCTCGGTGTTCGGCGCTCCCGTGCTGACCAAGCGGATCGGGCGTCGTCGCAGCCTCATCGTCACCCTGGTCGCACTGGCTGTGCTGCTGGGCGTGATGTCCTTCCTCGTCGAGTCGCTGGCCGGAATCATCGTCTGCATCATCGTGGCCGGCATGCTTCTGGGTGTGCTCAACACGGTGTTCACGGAATCGGCGATGGAGGTCAGCGACCTGCCTCGTCCGGTCGCCTCGGGGACCTATTCGGGTGTGCGTTTCATCGGCGGTGCCGTTGCGCCGATCGTCGCCGGTGCGGTGTCGGAGTCGATCAGTGCGGGATCTCCGTACCTCTTCGGTGCGGGGGCCGTGCTGCTGTCGGTCGTCGTCATCTCGCTCGGCTGGAAGAAGCTGCGTCGCGTCGACGGGCATATCGATGAGTCGCCGGTCGACGAGGCTTATGCCCTCACCGGAGGTGACGCCTGAGGCGGCGGCGAATCGCTGATCACGGCGTCCGAGGAATCATTCCTCGGGCGCCGTTTCCGTGTCCGGACCATGACAAATGAGTGAATCATGCGCTGTGTTGCAGATCTGAAACCGGTTCGACACATGATCGATGGAAAGCCTGGTGCAGAATAGATTTCGCGCTTCCTGAAGATCGGCTGATCAAATTCGGCTCATCAACGACGGAGCGCGATCGGAAACGTCACCTACAGATGAAGGTCATCATGTCCTACGACGCGAATGCAGCATACAACTCCGGCGCACCCGGTCAAGGAGCTCCCGGTGCCGCCGGCCAGGGCTACGGAGGGCAGGGCTTCGGTGGAGCACGACGCGGTGCCGCCAGCCCCGATGACCTCTCACTGCCGCTCTACGGCGCTTCCTTCGGCCAGGCCGTCAAGCGCTTCTTCAAGAACTACGTCAACTTCAAGGGACGCGCCTCGCGCAGCGAGTACTGGTTCGCCTACCTGTTCATTGGTCTGCTGATGATAGTTCCTGCCATCCTGTACTCCATCGGACTGGGGATGATGGGTGCCTCCGCATCGATGGCGGCGGCCGACCCATACGGTATGTCTGCAGCCGCAGGCCCGTCCGGTGGGTCGATTGCTCTGACCGCTATCGGCGGAATCCTCATGGGCATCATCGGTCTGGCTGTCCTCTTGCCGCAGCTCGCCATCTCGTGGCGTCGGCTCCATGACGGGAACTTCCCCGGTCCCATGTGGTTCCTGGGACTCATCCCCGGCGTCGGCGGGATCATCGTGCTCGTGCTGATGATCATGCCATCCAAGCCCGAGGGTCAGCGCTTCGACGTCTGATTTCGAGGTCTGACCGAGGCGCCTGTGCTCGGACGGAGCATCACGTCTAGTTGCTGACACGTAACACAGCTGCGCAGCCATAATGCCCCGTCAGTGTCATCTCGCATCATTGCAAGAGTGCGAGATGCCGCCGGCGGGGCGTTGTGCTGCCGGGAGGGCGCATTGCGAGTACCGGGGAGAGGTGCGACGTGTAGTGGGAATTGAGTTCGGCGGTGCCCGATGCGCGACTGCAATCCCCTCGCCGAGGAGGTCCGACGTCGGCGCCGATTGCCGGCTTTCTAATATGCCCCGCCGAGGAGGACCGACCGATCAACGACTGCGGAGGGCCCTGACGAAAGACAGGACCATCGAGACGAAGACGATCGCCCAGACGGTCAGGGCGATCCAGTACCAGTGGTGCCCGATCCATTCGATCGCCGGCACATGGTCCGACCGGCCCAGGCAGATGCTCGCCGCTGCGTACATGCCGACAGGGAACACCATGCTCCACAGTCCGGCCGCATATGTCATCGGCACCCGGTGGACGGCATGCCTCCAGACTCCCGCGGCGACGAGCGCCGGGATGAGCCACGTGGCGATCGCCCACAGCAGCGCCGAGGAAGCGCCGACCAGTACACGTGTCGCCTCGAGCAGGGGAGCGTCGCCGAGATCGAGAATCCGCGAACCCGCAACGATCGTGATTGCCAGTGCCCCCATCGTCACCCAATACGGAGCATCGAGGTCCTTGGGCCCGAACCGATGTTGAAGCACGCGCACGCCGATCGCAATCACGCAGACGACGTAGAGCGCCAGTCCAACGGCCCACATGATCACCGCCGCGAGCGCGAGGAATGTGACCAGACCGGGTGCGGCATATGCGGTGTTCGGAAGCTCGATCCCCAGGCTCGCGGCGACCACCGCCACTGACTGAGCGGCCACCGCCCACACAAGCCACGTGCCGTTCACCCCTGCAGATACCGGCCGTGTGCTCGATCCGAGGATCGCGGTGAAGGGAATCCCGTACCCGAGCACCAGCCAGAGCAGAACGCCGAGACCGAAGAAGGCGAGGGCCAGCGGGATCATGCCGAAACCGACGAGCCCCGTCGCCAGGACATTCGTGCCTGCCACAGCGGTGAAGAAACCGAATGCCCGGGAGGGATCATGCAGGTCGGCGCGAACTGCTTCTGGATATCGGAGGATCCGCACCACGGTGAGTACGGTGAAGAACACATACAGAGCGACGGCGAGCCAGAACAGACCCACTGACAGCGCGTGCAGCTCTTTGAGCTCGGCACCGATCGACACGATCCCGGTCGCCATCACAGAGGCGAAACATCCGGGTGCCAGCGTTGAAGGGCTCAGCCCCCACCGTCTGTGCAGTCCGGTGAGGTTACGATCGGCCGTGCTCATTCGCTCCTCATTCTCGTCGCCGTGTGTCGGGGGACATCGACGTCTTCGATAGTACGACCCCACCCTTGAAGCCGCGTTGCAGCCCCGCCCTCCTGGTCCGCGCCGCGGCCCCCACCGAGAGGCCGCCGAGAGGCCGCCCGATGGCCTCTGTCCGGAGAATCGATGTGCAATTCGTGACATCTGGGTCTTCTCGAGTCACTCTCCCATCATTTTCATGAGAGAATTCACTAGTGTTACCAGTGAGTAACTTCACGTGGAGTCGCCCGCTCCACACCCCCACGTGCCGGTGGTGGCGTAGTCTGCAGTCACCTGCGCGGTGCAGAATTCTCCGGCACTGACCGGATCGACGAGGGCACAGACGATTGGGAGCGATGGCTATGGAGAGCACTAGGGACACTCTCGCCGAGGACACCGACATCGACGCGCCAGCGGTCGCGCTGCGCGGTTGGTCGCTGTCCGGCAAACAGGGCGATGTGTTCACCGATATCGACCTCGAGGTGCCGACCGGTGCCATTGCCGTCGTCCGTGGGCCCGCCGGCAGCGGGAAGACCTCTCTCCTCCTGTCCTTGGCTGGAAGGATGCGGGTCTCCGAGGGGGAGGGCCGCCTCGGCGATATCGATATCCGCAAGCGGGCCCGCACCGTGCGCGGGCAGGTTGCTGTCGGACATATCGGTGGGCTGACGGACCTTGAGGACGACTTCACGGTTGCGCAGCACGTCGCCGAACGACAGATCATGCTCCAGCCCTGGTACAAGCCGTGGGCGTCGAAATCGACCCTGCGAGAGGTCATCGGTCTCATCCGGGACACCTTCACCACGGCTACGGAGATCATCGATGAACTCCCGCCGGGGACGTTCTCGAAGCAGGACGCCCAGCGCGCGGACTTCCTCATCGACGATGACGGAGAGGTATTCGTCTCCGAGCTGAGTGAGCTGCAGAAATTCTTCCTCGAATTCGGGCTGGCGAGCCTCAGCCGCCCACCTGTCGTCGTCATCGACAATATCGACTACCTGCGCGAATCCGCCGACCGAGCCCGTGCTTGGGCCGGGATCCTCATCTACCAGCAGCTGCGCAGATCACGGGATCTGGAGAACCCGCTCACGGTCATCGTCTCCTGCGAGGACTCGAGTGAACTCGACATCGCCACCAGATCGCTCGGCTTTCGCGCGGAGCCGCCGCTGGTCGAACTCGAACTGCCGCCCCACCCTCCCGCTCAACGCGGGTCCAAACACTGAACTACCTGCCCCACGTATACGAATCCGAGGAGATTCCCGAATGTTCTCCCTGCCCTGGTTAGAACTCTCACGATTCAAACGCCACACGATCACGCGCTTGGCGATGATCGTCATCATCGTCATCCCGTCGATCTACGGCGGGCTGTACCTGGCTTCGAACTGGAACCCGACCGAGCACCTCGACAAGCTGCAGGCGGCAATCGTCAACGAGGATACCGGCGCGGAGAAGCCCGACTCGGACGGAGAGAAGCTCAACGCCGGTCAGGAACTCGTCGACGAGATCACGCCGAAGGGCGAAGGCGGATTCGACTGGCAGGAGACCAGTCAGAAAGAAGCCGACGAGGGACTGGCCGAAGGGAAGTACTTCGCGGTCCTCGAGATCCCCTCGGACTTCTCCGAGATGCTCGTGTCGACCGGAGGTGACGATCCGGAGCAGGCAGGGCTGCAGCTGCGCACCGACGACGCCCACAACTTCATCGTCGGACAGGTGGCCGGGACCATCCTCTCCGAGATCAAGGGCGGACTGAGCAAGACGACGACCGCCGAGTACGTCAACCAGGTGTATCTCGGATTCAACGACATCCATTCGGAGACGGAGAAAGCTGCAAACGGTGCGTCCGACCTGCACGACGGAGCAGGCCAGCTCCACGACGGCACCGGAGAGCTCGTGGACGGGACGACGAAGCTCGACAAAGGAATCGGAACGCTGCAGACCGGGCTCATCGACCTCGATCAGGGTGCGGGCGAGCTGAAGAAGGGCAGCGGCGACCTCGCCGACGGAGCCGATACCCTGGCGAAATCCACCACCGAGGCGAAGAACGGATCGAAGAAACTCGCCGACGGTGCCGGGCAGGTCGCCGACGGCACCTCAGAGCTGCGCGATACCGCCGATGAGGCGACGGAGAAAGCCGAAGACGTCAAACGCAAGGCCGACGACGTCGTCGACGGAGCGCGGCCGAAGCTCGAGCGCGCCGAAGGGGACTTCGACGACGCCCGCACCACCGTGCGCGGGGACATGGACGACCGGATCAAGCAGCTGAAGGAGGACTATCCGGACGACCCGAACGTCAAGAAACTCGCCGAGGATGCCAACGGCCTCGGCGAGGACCTCGATTCCGCGCACAAGCGCGCCTCCGATGCCAAGGATGAAGCCAAGAGCCTCGAGGACAAGCTGACCGACGCGGTCGACGGAGTGATGGACAAGATCCGCACGGCCGATAAGAAGATCGGTCAGCTCGACGACGGAGCGCAGAAGGTCGCGACTGGTGCCGATGACCTCCATTCCGGTCTGGTCAAGCTCGACGCCGGAGCAGGCAAGCTCGCCAAAGGGGCCGGCGACCTGCATGACGGGGCCGTCCAGCTCAAGGACGGCACGGCGAAGGCCGAAGACGGAGTCGGTGATCTCAAGGACGGTTCGGAACAGCTCGTCGACGGGTCGACCGAACTCGACAAGGGTGCGGGCAAGCTTGATGACGGTTCCGGAGAACTCGCCGACGGGCTGGAGAAAGGACTCGAGCAGATCCCGACCTACGACAAGAAGGACCGGGAGAACCGTTCGGATGTCGTGGCGGTTCCCGTCGATGCAGACAAGGTCAAGGACAACGCCGTCGATGCCTATGGCGAAGGACTGTCCGCGTTCTTCGTCTCCCTGGCTCTGTGGATCGGCGGAATGATCACCTACATGGTGCTCAACGCCATCCCATACCGAGCACTGTTCTCATCGGCCACCTCGTCGCGCATCGCATGGGCCGGCTACGTTCCCGGGCTGCTGTTCGGCATCGCCCAAGTCGCGGTCCTCTATGCGATCCTCGCCTTCACCTTGGACTTCTCGGCCGGATCGTGGTTGTGGACACTGCTGTTCTCGATGCTCGTGGCGGCCTGTTTCCACTCCGTGCACCAGTTGTGTGTCGCGGCCTTGGGCGGTGTCGGCAGGCTGATTGCCCTGGTTCTGCTGATGCTGCAGATCGCATCGGCAGGCGGAACCTATCCGGTGGAGACGGCGCCGAAGGTCTTCCAGATCATCTCGCCGTTCCTGCCGATGACGCACGCGGTCAGCGGCCTGCGCACACTGGTTGCCGGTGGTGACATGTTCATCGCCGCGCAGGCAGCCGTGGTCCTGCTGCTGATGACTGCAATCTGTCTGGTCGCCACAACTGTGGTCTGCAGCCGCAAACGCATGGTCACGCTCACTCAGCTCCACCCGAGCCTGCAACTGTAGGCCGGGCCGGGGCTCGGCTGGCGGCTCAGCCTTCGAGGTAGCGCAGGTACCGTTGCGGGTCGTGGAGGAAGCGGCGCCAGTGATCGACCATTTCGAGGTCCTCCCATTGGGATTCTCGCAAGCCCCAGTCGCCGACCTCGATGATCTTCGCACTGTCGGCTCTGGCGAGGATGGGGGAGTGGGTGGCCATGACGGTCTGCAGGCCCTTCCGCTGGCGTTCGCGGACGAGCTGAAGAAGAGTCAGCGAGGCTGTGAAAGACAGGGCGCTCTCCGGCTCGTCGAGGATCCACAGTCCCAGCTCCATGAAACGGCTCGTGAGCATGTCGACGAACATCTCGCCGTGCGAGCGCTGAGCATAGTGATAGCCGCGCATTGAATCGACGCTCATGAGATAGGCCATGTTCTCGTGCATCGTTTCAGCACGGAGGAAGAACCCGCTGCGATTCGTCGTCGCTCCGCGCACGATCTGCAGGTGTTCACTCAGCTCGGGAGGGGCCTCGACGTGATCGCGCACCTCCCAATCGGAGCCGCCGCCGTGCGGGAGCTCGAGGGCCGTGGCGATGGCCTCGATGATGGTCGACTTGCCTGAGCCGTTCTCGCCGACGAAGACGGTCGTCCGATCGAACTCGAAGCCGGACAGAACGTCGCGAACGGCCGGCAGATCACGCAGCCACGGGCTCAGCTCCGGAGGGGCCAGGGAATGCTTGGCCACTGATCGCAGCGGCAGATCGATGCGGGGATCCATGTCTGGGACGGTATCGCTCGGCCCCGACACGACCGCGGATCCTCCACCTGGCGGCCGACCCGAATGCCGGCACAGTCTGCAGCGACTTCCCGGCTACCCGAGCGCCAGCCGCACGGCCAGCACCACAAGCACGACGGCGATGACGATGTCGAGGACTTGCCAGACCCGCGGCCGTCCCAGGTATCGGGAGAGTCCGCGGGCGCCGTAGCCGATGACGAGGAACCAGCTGACCGAGCCGAGCATCGCCCCGAACGTGAACGGCCATACCCCGTCCGGGCCCTGCTGATTCGCGAGGTTGCCGAGCATGACGACGGTGTCGATGTAGACACCGGGGTTGAGGAACGTCAGCGCCAGTGTGGTGACGATGATGGACTTGAGGGTCCGCTGGTGTGTGTCCGCCTTCAGCCCGGTGGCTTCGCGCGCCGATTTCAGGCTCGTCCACGCGAACCACAGCAGGTAGGCCACGCCCAGCCACCGCAGGACTTCGAGCGCCCACGGCGCGAGCAGCACGATCGCCCCGATCCCCACTGTGCCCGCCGCGATGAGCAGCACGTCGGCGACGATGCAGATGGTGACCACGACGCCGAGGTGCTCGCGCCGGATCCCCTGCCGCAGCAGGAGTGCGTTCTGCGGGCCGACGGCGATGATGAGGGACCAGCCGGTGAGGAGTCCGGTGACGAGATGAGTGAACACGGACTCAACAGTAGAGACCGATAGTTCAGAAGAAAAACAACAGAATATGCATCTGATGCACAATTGCTTCATGAACATCGATCACGTCAAGGCGCTCGCCGCCGCTGTCGACGAAGGCACCGTCGAGGGAGCGGCCTTCGTTCTGGGCATCACCGCCTCGGCGGCTAGTCAGCGCATCCGCACACTCGAGTCCCGCCTCGGGCAGGTGCTCATCCGACGAACGAATCCGATCACCGTCACCGGGGCGGGGCAGGCGATCCTCCGCTACGCCCGGCAGGTTGAGCTGCTCGAGTCCGAGGCGCTCGACCGGCTGCACGGCATCGACGCCGACTCCCTCGGAAAGGGGCGGTCCGGAGCCGAGCGGAGTGAGCCCACCGTGCTGCGGGTGGGTGTGAACGCCGATTCGATGGCGACGTGGTTCCGTCCGATCTTCGCCGAGGCGGCCGACTGGGACGATGTCGTCCTCCGCATCGAGATGGTCGACCAGGACAAAGCGCTGCCGCTCCTGGCATCGGGGGAGGTGCTCGGCACGATCACCTCGACAGCGACGGGCGGCTATGGGACGACGGTCGCCGACCTCGGGGCGATGCGCTACGTCGCCGTGGCCGAACGCTCCCTGCTCGATCGGCATTCCACCGGCACCGAGGCGGATCTGACCGTGCTGCCGATGGTGAACTTCGGACAGGACGATGACCTGCAGTTCGAGTTCCTCCGCCGCTGCGGAATCGACGGGAGGCCGCCGATGTCGGTGGTGCCGGGGTCGGCGGAGTTCGCGGCGGCGGTGGAGGCGGGCCTCGGCTGGGGGATGGTGCCGGTCATGCAGCTCGACGGTCTGGACGCAGACCTCGTCGAGATCGGCGCCGATCCGCATATCGACGTCCCGCTGTACTGGCACCACTGGACGTTGGCCTCGGACAAACTGGCCAGACTCACCGAGTCGCTGGGGCGTGCGGCCGCCGCCATGCGGTGATTCTCTGCCGGGCCCCGATCATGGCTCGCCGTGCCGCTCAGGGCGGAGGAGTTCGTCGATCGTCCACTTGATCTGCTCATGGATCACGTCGACGGTCGTGGTCTCCGGCTTGATGATCGCATGCAGGCTGAGGCCGTCGATGGTGGTGAAGAGCAGGGTGGCTGCCGGTTTCACCGCGTCGGGGTCGATATGCCCTTCGCGGGCGAGCTGATTCAGCCAGCGATGCAGGGCGTCGTAGGTGATTTCGTGGGCGTGCTCGAGAAGCCGGTGGGAGACACCGCGTCTCTCTGGGCCGAGGGCGTGCAGATGCATGCCGAACCACGCCTCGAGCTGAAGATCCCGGTGCTCATGATTCGGCAGGAACTGGGCGCAGCACTCGTACAGACGGTCGGCAGGGCTGACCGTTGTGTCGGAGATGGAGAAGTCGTTGACAACGGTATCGAAGGCACGCCGCATGACGGCTTCGTGGAGATCGGATTGGGTGGGGAAGTAATGGCGCAGCGTCGATGGTCCGACTCCTGCTTCCTTGGCCACTGCGCGAACGCTGAGGTTTGCATGCCCAGGCTGCGACCCCTCAGCTAGGCGAATCGCCGCGGCGATGATCTCATCTCGCTTCGACAACCGTGACTCCTTGCTTCATTGACAACGATAGTTCTGCTCAGTGTATAGTACGTTGTACTAGTACGGTGTGCCAACGCGTCGAAACGGCGTGGCAGGAACAGCGTGCTGACCCGACCAGAGGACCCGAACGGAAGAAGAGAGAGCCCTCATGATCGACAGTCTGCAGGAATTCGCCGGAAACTTTCCCGACTGGCTGCAGTGGGCGGGCGTTCTGCTCGTCTCGGCCATCCCCTTCGTCGAGTCGTATTTCGGCTCCGTCATCGGAGTTGCCATCGGCCTGCATCCCGTGGTCGCCATCGTCGTGGCCGTCATCGGCAACGTCATCTCGATGCTCGCCTTCGTTTATGGGGCCGGTGCCATCCGCGACAAGGCGACGAAGAACAAAGAGGTCGAGGAGAAGCCGAAACGACAGCGGCTCAAGCGCATGTTCGACAAATTCGGCGTGCCGGGAGTCTCGCTGCTCGGCCAGACGCTCCTGCCTTCGCAGATCACATCGTCCGCGATGGTCGGCTTCGGTGCGAACCGCAATGTCGTAGCCTTCTGGCAGGTCATCTCGATCATCCTCTGGGGCGTCCTCTTCGGAGTGCTTGCTACCTTGGGCATCGAGCTGGCGCTGCGCTGATTGGTCAATTTCGGAGAGATGATGAACCCCGGCCTGGATGACTTCGCACAGAAACTGACGTCGATCGGTCATGTCGACCGCATCAGTGAGACGTCCTTTGCTGTGCGCACTGCTGATCCGGTGCTGCCCAGGTCGGCGATTGTGGAAACAACTCAGGCGGATCTCGAGTTGCGGCTCACCGACCTAGTCGGCGGGCACCCGGAGCAGATTTGGGGCCAGCCTGGGCTGACGTCTGACGAGGCAGCCTGGCGGCTGCTGGCCGTGCATGTGGAGGAGACCATCGACTGCATGGACGAGGATGGTCAGACGGTTGTGATCCTCGCGGGCGGTGTTTCGGTCAAGGGCAAGTAGCCCTTCCCCGAGGCGGCCGACCGTCAACTGCCCGTGCAGGCAGTCGTGTCACACCCTCCACCTAGACTGGCCCCATGACGGAATCCACCTCGACATCCCCACCCGCGGCCGAATCGTCCGGTGCCCCCGACGACTTCGCGATCGAGGCGCAGCGCATCCTCGCCGAGCTCACCGCGAATCCTAACGCGCAGTTCCGCGACGGCCAGCTCGAGTCCATCCGTGACCTCGTGCAGGCGAAGAAACGCGTCCTTGTCGTCCAGCGCACCGGGTGGGGCAAGTCCGCGGTGTACTTCGTGGCTACTCGGATGCTTCGGGCTTCAGGCACCGGGCCGAGCCTCATCATCTCCCCGCTGCTGGCACTCATGCGCGACCAGATCGCCGCGGCCGAACGTGCCGGAGTCCGCGCCGCCAGCCTCAACTCCTCGAACGTCACCGAATGGGACTCCGTGCTCGAGGACCTCAAGGCCGGCAGCCTCGACGTCCTCCTGGTCTCCCCGGAGAGGCTGAACAATCCGCAGTTCCGCGACGAAGTGCTGCCGCAGCTGCTGGCCTTCCTCGGCCTCATCGTCGTCGACGAAGCCCACTGCATCTCCGATTGGGGCCACGATTTCCGCCCCGACTACCGCCGCATCGGCCGGATCCTGTCCGAACTGCCACGTGACACCCCGGTTCTCGCGACGACCGCGACCGCGAACTCCCGCGTCGTCACCGACGTCGCCGAACAGCTCGGCGACGACACCACCGTCGTCCGCGGCGAACTCGCCCGAGATTCCCTGCGCCTCGGCGTCCTCCCAGGGCTCGACGCCAGTGCCCGCATCGCCTGGCTGGCCTCCCATCTCAACGACTTCACCGGGTCCGGAATCGTCTACACGCTCACCGTCTCCGCCGCCGAGGACATCACCCGAATGCTGCGCGAACAAGGCCACGAGGTCCGCGCCTATACGGGCCGGACCGATGCCGAAGAACGCGCGGAACTCGAGCAGCAGCTCAAGGACAATCGGATCAAGGCGCTGGTGGCCACCTCGGCGCTGGGCATGGGATTCGACAAACCCGACCTCGGATTCGTCATCCACATCGGCGCGCCCTCCTCAGCCGTGGCCTACTACCAGCAGGTCGGCCGAGCCGGCCGCGCCACAGACTCCGCCGATGTCCTCCTGTTGCCCGGAGCGGAAGACGAACAGATCTGGGAGTACTTTGCGACCGCATCGATGCCCAATCAGGACGACGCGAACGCCGTGCTCGCAGCCCTCGCCGAGGCGGACTGCCCCCTGTCCGTGGCCCGCTTGGAAACTTTGGTCGGAACCAAACGCTCCCGACTCAACCTGCTGCTCAAGACCCTCGAGGTCGAAGACGCAGTGTCGAAGGTAAAGGGCGGATACGTCTCGACCGGGCTGGGGTGGACCTATGACCGGGAACGCTATGAGAAGGTCGCGGCCGTCCGAGCCGAAGAGGCCCAGGCCATGCTCGATTATGAGGCGACCGGGCAGTGTCGGATGGAGTTCCTCATCCGTCAGCTCGACGATCCCGACCCGAAACCCTGCGGCCGCTGCGACAACTGTGCGGGAGTGTGGTTCTCTGCCGAGATCTCCGACGAACAGCGCCAAGCGGCGGCCGGCAACCTGCACAAGATCGGCCTGCCGATCGAGCCGCGCAGCACCTGGCCCAGCGGATTGGCCAATATCGGTGTCCCTCTCAAAGGGCGGATCCCGGCTGAAGAGCTCGCCGAGGAGGGACGTGCCATCGCCCGCCTCTCCGACCTTGGTCAGGGGCAGAGTCTGCGCTCGTTTCTCGCCCCTGATGCTCCCGACGCCGAGGTGCCCGGTCAGATCGGCAAGTGGTGTCTGGAAGTCCTGGCACAGTGGAATTGGAAAACACGGCCCGAGGTAGTCGTATCGATCCCGAGCAACCGACGTCCCGTGACGGTGCGGTCTCTGGCCGCGAATCTCGCCGCGGCCGGCCGACTTGTGGACGGCGGGGAACTGCTCCAGGTAGGCGATCACGGCACCCCTGATGTCAACAGTGCTTTCCGCGTCAAGGACCTCTATGAGGCCTTCGTTGTTCCTCCGGAAGTCGAGGAGGCAGCGGCCGGGAAGTCAGTGCTGCTCGTCGACGACGAGGTCGTCTCGCGGTGGACGATGACGGTCTGTGCACGATTGCTGCGGCGAGCAGGAGCAACTTCGGTGCTGCCGTTTGCCCTTGCACTGCGGGCCTGAACGTCAGGCCCACCGCAGGTCTCTGACCAGCCTCGGCGTCGACCAGCGTCCGACCTGCCCTGCCCATGTCGACCACGGGTAGGAGAGGCGGACATGGAAATAGTTGACGTACTCGGCCACAGCGAACAGCCAGATGACGATGATGAGAACCGCGCTGAGTGAAACGCCGGGCCAAGCGACGACGATGCCGATGAGTGAGGCGAGAAGCACGATCGGGTTGCTGACTCGCAGAAACCGATAGATTCGAGCGACCGGTCTTGGAATCGGGGCCGGCAGATGATGCCGAGCGACCAGCCAATAGACTCCGGCTTGGACGAGGATGAAGAGCAGAGGGATCAGCCCTGACCACAGTGCGGCCTCGGCCCGATCTGCCGCGATGAAAGCGAGACGTGCCGGGACAATCGCGAAGACCGCTGCGGCGACGATCTCCCCGAGCCCGAGACTGAGGAATCGTCGCCGCAGCGGTGCAAAACGGTCGGTGTCAGTCACAGCCGGATCAGTGGCTGCCGCAGAGCAGCCGACCGAACCAGTGCCGTGCCGCCTCCGTGACGGTCACAGATTCTGCTGAAGCTGGAACGTCGCACCTTCCGGATCGGTGACCGTGACGATGCGTCCGTACGGGGAGTCTTCGGGACCGGCGTGCACCTTGCCGCCGAGCTCGGTCACCTTTCCTGCCGCGGCATCGGCGTCTTCGACGTTGAAGTAGGTGCGCCAAAAGGAGTTCTGTGCCCACTCGCTGGCGTCACAGATTCCGGCCACAGCCTCGTCACCATCGCCGTGCGTCGAGTACGGGAAGCCCTCCATCGGGGTGATGTCGAATGAGAAGACGTTGCCGTAGAACTCGTTCGCAGCCTGGTAGTTCGTCGTCATGAGTTCGAACCACACGGGGGTTCCCGGAGTGAGCGGGGTATCGAAGCCGGAGAACTCACCGGGCTGCCACATGCCGATAGGTGATCCCGTCGGATCGACGACGACGGCCATCTGGCCGAGTGGGCCGACGGGCATCGGGCCGACGACGTCCGCAGCACCGGCACCCAACGCTGCTTGGTGGACTCCGGCGATGTCCCCAGTGTGCAGGTAGGTCGACCAAGCCGTGGGCATCTCCGGGCTCGGGGTGCCGTCCATGTTCATGGCTCGCATGGCGCCGCCGACGTTGCCTCCGTCCTTCGTGATCATGTTGTAGTGGCCGAAGTCCTCACCCATGTCGGTGAATTCCCAGCCGAAGAGCTGATTGTAGAAGTTCTGGGCGGCATCGAGGTCCTGGCAGACATAGTCGATCCAGATCGGCTGGCCTTCGCGGGGGTTGGCAGGCATTGCGTCTCCTCTTGTGATGGGTGGAAGTGAGTTGCAGTGAATGGTGCCGACGGCAGGGGGATGACCCTACTGCCAAGCGCGCGTGAAATCCGCGAAGCAGTCGGTCAGCGCCGCCTGCAGAAGCGGACCGAAGGTCACGCGCCCGACCCCGAGCTCAGCGAGCTGGGCGAGGTCGAGTTCTTCGGGCACCGCGCCCTTGATCGGGTGCGCGGTGACGTTGAGCGGCAGAGTGATCTGCGCGAGGATCGACTTGAGTGCGCCCACATCGGGCAGACGGACGGGATAGACGGAGTCCGCGCCTGCGTCGGTGCACAGACGCAGACGTCGGACCACCTCGGCGGTGGGGTCTTCGAAGTCGCCGGGATATTTGAAAACGTCGGTGCGGGCGTTGATGACGACGTGGACTCTTTGAGCCTCGGCCGCTTGGCGCAGGCTCCAGATGTATTCGGCGTGCTCCTCGGGGCTGCGCATACTGCCCCGACTGTGGACCGTGTCCTCGATATTCACACCGATCGCTCCGGCCTCGAGGAGGCCTGCGATGAGCTCGGGAGCGGGGGTGTCGTAGCCGGATTCGAGATCCGCGGTGACCGGAACATCCACCGCCGAGGTGATCCTGGAGATCCCCTCGAGCGCTTGCTCGAGCGTCATCTGCTCACCGTCGCCGTGGCCGAGTGAATCGGCCAATGGGTGCGACCCGACGCTCAGAGCGTTGAAACCGACGTCGACCATCGCACGAGCCGACCAGGCATCCCAGACGGTCGGCAGCACGAGAGGTTCGTCCTGGTGATGCCCCTGCAGGAGGGTGAAAGCGCGTTCGGCGAGAACCGTGTAATCGACCATGGTCAATACTGTTCCACTGTTGTGCCTCGACACGCCAGGGGTCGGACTGGTTCACCAGAAGGTTTCAGGCAAGCGCAGTGATAGCGTGAACAACATCCGATGTCGCCGTACGGAGGAGCAGAGGTGGCCGGTTCGGGCACCATCCGCGTTTCGCCCAAACCCGAGCGGGTGTGGGCACTTCTCGCCGTGCTTGCCGGCATGGCCACGATCCTCATCGAGATTCCCGCTGCGCTGATGTCCGAAGGCGGCTATTCGTTCACGCAGCAGCCCATCAGCCATCTGGGGATGACCGGATGCGGGGACTGGGGAGACGTCGGAACCCCGATCGAGGTCTGCTCGCCGGCCCATCCCTTCGTCAACGGTGTTTCCATCATCGCCGGATCGATGCTTGCGATCATCGCCTTCATCTGGCATGACTGGATCGCCCCGAGTCGCTGGGGCAGGTGCGGGTCCTTCCTGCTCGCCGCCGGCGGAATGCTGTTGGCCGGAACCGGGATGTTCCCCGCCGATATCGATCCGACTCTGCATACTGTCTTCGGTTTCGGCGGATCCGGAATCCAGAATCTCGGTCTGCTCGCCGCGGGCGTTGCTTTGACTCGCTGGACCGAGAAGCGCTGGATCGGTCCCGTCGAATTCGGCGGGCTCACGCTCGGACTGGGCGCGTTCGGTCTCGCCGGAGCACTGTTCTTGGCCGCTCCCGAGACTTGGAACCTGCCCGTCGGCATTGTCGAGAGAGCCGCGTCCTACCCGTTCCTCATCTGGTTCATCCTTGCCGGATGGATGCAGCTGCGTGACGCCTCCAGGCGAAAACGCGAACTCGCTTCAGGGCGCTGAGTCTCTACAGCCGCGGAGTCCGCGGCGGCACCTGGCGACGGTTGCCCGTCGCCTCGAACGCTGCGGCGATCTCGATGAGCGCATTATCGTCCCAGCCGCGCCCGGCGATTGTCAGGCCCACGGGGATTCCGGTGTCGGTCATCGTGCCCATCGGCACCGTCACCGACGGGATTCCCAGATGACGCGGCACGAGGTTGCCGTTGGCCACCCATGTGCCGTTGCGCCATCCCAGGTCCGCAGACGTTTCATTGACGTCCATGTCCGCCGGGCCCACGTCGGCCATCGCCGGGAAGATCACCGCATCGAGAGCGTGGGCGTCCATCCACTCTTCGAGGTCGACCCGCCTCGTCTCCTCGAGCCCGCGCACGCCGGACTCAAGTTCAGGGATCTCTACCGGCGACGAATAGCCGTGGGCCCGCACCTGTTCGGGGTAAGTTGCGATGTCATCGTCGAACCCGTCGTACCGGTCCGGCAGCGCACCGGCTGGGTGGGGGAAGATCAAGGATCCGTCCACCTCGGCGAGGGTGTTCAGTTTCGGGTCGCCGTTCGCGGCGAGGAAGTCATCCCATCCCCACGACGAGAGGTCGTTGATCTCTCGATCGAGGTAGGAGGCGGTGACGAACCCCCGCGTCGCGATCGTCGGCGCACCGGGCCGGTCGCCCTCGTAGTTGCTCACGACCGGGAAGTCGGTCTCGACCACCTCGGCGCCTGCGGATTCGAGATCGGCTCGCGCCGCCTCCCATGCCTCGATCACCGAGGCGCGGGTGTCGATTCGCTGACCGGTGGGCCCGCCGATACCGCCGTCCGGGTTCGTTCCGGCCTCGTCATCGGCGTTGATGTACATCCGTGGCACGCCGAGGCGCTTGCCGGCCAACACCGTCTGTGCCGCCGCGAGCGTTTCCGGCAGCAGTGCGGCATAGGAGTCAGGGCGCACCGCGCTCGCCTTCGGGATGTCTACCCAGGGCTGGACGCGCCAGAAGTCCCCGCGAGTCCGCTCGTCGTCGGCGACGATGACGTCGAGGACCTCTGCCAGATCGGCCATTGTGCGAGTGTGGGGGACGACGACGTCCATGGTCGGCACGAGCGGCCAGTTTCCGCGCACGCTGATGACCCCGCGTGAGGGGGTGTAGGCGATGAGCGCATTGTGTGACGCCGGTGCACGACCCGATGACCAGGTCTCCTCGCCGAGGCCGAAGGCTGCGAAGCTCGCCGTCGTGGCCGTTCCCGAACCGTTCGACGAACCGGAGGCGAAGGCGCTGGTCAGCCAGTCGGCGTTGTAGGGACTTTCGGCGCGGCCGTAGAGTCCGCGCTGCATGCCGCCGTTGGCCATCGGCGGCATATTCGTCAGGCCCAGGCAGATGGCGCCGCCTGCGCGCAGCCGTTCGATCGTGAACGCATCCCTCTGCGCGATGAGGTCGGCGAAGGCCGGAGACCCGGAGGCGACCGTGAGGCCCGCGACCATGTAGCTGTCCTTCGCGGTGTACGGGATCCCGTCGAGGGGGCCGAGCGTACGGCCCGCGGCGCGGCGTTCGTCGGAAGCGGCCGCCTCGGCGAGGGCTTGCGGGTTCTTCACGATCACAGAGTTGAGCTTGGTGTCGGTGTCGGGGCCGTCGAATGCGGCGATCCGATCCTGGTAGGCCTCGACGAGCTCCACCGAGGTGGTGCGGCCGTCCTCGAGGGCGGCTCGCAGATCGGCGATGGACGCTTCGACGACATCGAACTTCGACATGATCTTCCTCCGGGCACTCGACGGTGCGTGCGCGATGTGGGTGTGTTCCTGCCCAGAGTAGCGCCGATCCGGTTGGGCTGCGCTGCGGATTTCGTTGTCGACGGCCAACGAGAACGTCTTCTACGCATTGTAGAATGGTGGTGGAGATGGTCTCCGAACTGTTCCCCACTGAGGCAGTCGCAAGGATGTGATGACATGCCGCGAAGAGTGAACGACTATCGAGGACTGGCCGAGGTCAGTCGGGTCCTGTTGCTGGGTGCCGTGCAGAATCACCCGGGCAGCCGTCTCAAGGAGCTCGCCGACGAGGTCGGATTGCACACGAACACGGCCCGTGACCATCTGCGGGTGCTCGTCGAGGAAGGGTTCGTCTATCTGCAGCCCGAATCGACAGGAGTGAGGGGCAGACCGCCGATGGTCTACCATCCGGTCGACGATCCGGAGTCGAACTCCGCCGCGGCTGAACGCATCGCCCGCGCACGCGAACATCACGACGTGCTGACCCGCCTCATGGCCGGAGCGGAGCTGCGTCCGACCGGCCTCGACGCACTCGGCGACCAAGCAGGCATTCAATTCGATCTGCTCTACGAACATCTCGACGATTCGGGAATGGAGCCCGAGCCCGATGCCGAAGAGCTGCGGATTTCATTGGCTCCATGTCCGCACTATCGGATGGTGGGTGACGATCGTGCGATCGCCTGCGGCATCCACGCAAAGATCGTCAAAGACCTCCTCAGCCAGGTGTCGGGTCCGCTTGAACTTGACCGGCTGCAGCCGTTCATTTCGGCGGACACCTGCCAGATTCTGCTGCGCGACGCCCACTGCCCGGGCACCTCAATGGAGTCGGAAGCCGGACCGGGGGACGGTGCCGCGCAGGACTCCCAGCCCTAGCAGGGCCTCGATGCCGGCTCGGATTCGCAGGACGATCCTCAGTAGTCGATGGTCTCCCATCCGCGGCGCTGCGGCTGACGTTGCCAGTCCTTCGAGCGGTAGATGATGTACGGCCTGGTCAGGTAGCCCAGTGGGGCGGCAAAGACGTGGACGAGTCGGGTGAACGGCCATAGCGCGAAGATGAGGATCGCGGACATGACATGGACCTTGAAGCCCAGTGGTGCCTGTGCCATGAGGCTGACATCCGGCTGGAACATCCAGAACTGACGGAACCACACGGACACGCCCTCACGATAGTCGTATCCGCCGAGGGCCGAGTCGAAGATCGTCGAGTACACCCCGGCGAAGATGACGACTGCGAGCATGAGGTACATCAGCTTGTCGAGACGGGTGGTCGCACCGAAGACCCGGTTGTTCGTCCTCCGGCGATAGATGAGCAGGACGAGCCCACCGACCGTCGCGGCCGCGGCGCCCAGGCCCACCGTGATCGCCATGAAGTGGTACATGTGGTCGGTGATGCCCACGGCAGAGGTCCAGGTCTTCGGGATGCCGAGGCCGATGACATGGCCCAGGAAGACGAAGATGATGCCGTAGTGGAACAGCGGCGAGCCGATCCGCAACAGCTTCGATTCGTAGATCTGACTCGACCTCGTCGTCCACCCGAACCGGTCGCGGCGGAAGCGCCAGACATGGCCGAGGACGAACACTGCCAGCGCCATGTAGGGGATGATCACCCACAGGAACGTCTCGAGCACTGTCGGTGAGTTCATGATCGCTCTCCTGTCACTTCCGTCAACGGAATGAATGTCTGTCCTCCGCCTGGCGAGCAGCCGCCCGGGGCCGCCTGGGCCGAGCCGGGCGGCATCGAGGCGTGAGGTGCCGCTGCCATCGCCGCCGCAGTCTCGGCCGCACTAGGCGGAGCGTCACCGTACCCGCCGAGCCCGTCGAGGCCGACGGTCTCCGTGGCCGGGCCCTCGGCGGCCAGTCGTTCGACGGCGTGGATGTCGTCACTGTCGAGGGCGGGAAGGGTGGCGCAGACGGCGCGGATCGTGCCCGCCCAAGGAGAGCTGATCTCGGTCAGGTGCAGGCGCAGCAGCTCGATCCCGGCCCGGTTGGCCAGCAGGATCCGCACTCCAGCATCGAGATCGTGCCCGGCCGCGAACTCGAGAACGTAGGAGAGATGGTCGGGAAGCTGTGTCTCATCCGTGTCCAGGCCCGCCGTCCGATAGATCTCCTTGATCTCCAGCAGGGCCTGCCCGCGCTTGCGTGTGTCGCCGTTGGAGAAATATGTGAGGAACAGGCAGCCGCGCCGCCTGGTATCGAAAGTCTCGACATAGTCGGCACGCAGACCGATGGGATCACCGGCACCGAGGTGGCCGATCGTCGCGCCGAGATCCTCCTTCAGGTGATCTGGGACTTCTGCATGGTCCAGCAGTGCTGAGATCTGCGGAAGCCGTTCAAGCAGATCCTCATCGGGGTAGTCGACGAGCCACGATGCGGCTGCGAAGACGGCTCGCAGCGCGTCATCGTCGATCCCCGGGGCCGTCTGCCCGCCGGACTCGGCATGCGCGGCGGCGAGTTTCGTCCACTTGGACAGGAATTTCAGCGGTCTGTACATCTCAGGCCCCTGTCTGTCCGTCTGCGCTGGGGAACAGTCCGGTCGGACGCCCCTTCCCGTCCCAGTTGAGCAGGTTGAGCCGACCACGCAGATGCGAGCGTCCTCCCTCGTCCTCGGCGCTGCGTTCGGCCAGCGGGTCCGACATCCCAGAGGTGCCCGCGAACCCCCTGGAGGCGATGTCGGGCATCTCGTTCATCCCAGGTCCGCCCTCGGCGTTGAGTGGGCAGTCCGAGCCGATGCCCTCGAGGCTGTGCGCCTGCTCCGAGTGGCCGGCGGGGATGACATAGCGTTCGTCGTACTTCGCGATCGCCAGAAGCCGGTACATGTCCTCCATCTCCTCAGGATCCATCCCCACCGAGTGCGGGATGCGCTCATCGGGTTCGATGCCCATATTGATGTCGCGCATGAACGCCCGCATGGCGGCCATGCGCCGGAGCACATCGGCGACGATATCGGTGTCCCCGGCAGTGAAGAGGTTTGCGAGGTATTCGATGGGGATGCGCAGCTCGTCGATCGCGGCGAAGAGGTTCACCGCGTTCTCCGCGTCGTAGCCGGTGTCCTTGACCACGTCGACGACCGGCGACAGCGGCGGGATATACCAGACCATCGGCATCGTCCGGTACTCCGGATGCAGCGGCAACGCGAGGTCGTAGTCCTTGATGAGCTTGTACACCGGGGAGCGCTGGGCCGCCATGATCCAATCGTGGGGGATGCCGGCCTGTTCGGCTGCGTTCATGACATCGGGATCGTGCGGGTCGAGGATGAGGTTCTTCTGCGCTGCGAAGAGGTCCTTCTCATCGGGCACCGACGCCGCCTCGGTGACACGATCGGCATCGTAGAAGACCAACCCGATGTAGCGCAGACGGCCGACGCAGGTCTCCGCGCACACGGTGGGTTCGCCGTTCTCGATCCGCGGATAGCAGAAAGTGCATTTCTCGGCCTTGCCGGTGCGGTGGTTGAAGTAGATTTTCTTGTACGGGCAGCCGGAGATGCACATCCGCCAGCCGCGGCAGGAATCCTGGTCGACGAGGACGATGCCGTCCTCCTCACGCTTGTAGATTGCGCCCGACGGGCAGGAGGCGACGCAAGAGGGGTTGAGGCAGTGCTCGCAGATGCGGGGCAGGTAGAACATGAAGGTCTCTTCGAACTCGAGCTTGACCTTGTCTCCGATCGATTTGAGCATCGGGTCGAGATCGGCCTTCGCGTAGGTTCCGCCGAGGTCGTCGTCCCAGTTGCCCGACCATTTGATGTCCATGCGCTCGCCGGTGAGCAGGGACTTCGGCGGTGCCGTGGGAATGTGCTTCTGCTCCGGAGCCGAGAGCAGGTTGTCGTACTCGTAGCTCCACGGCTCGTAGTAGTCCTCGATGCCCGGCAGCTTCGGGTTCGAGAAGATGGATGCGAGCTTCTTCAGCTTGCCGCCGGCCTTGAGCTTGAGCCGGCCGTTCCTGCTCAGCGCCCAGCCGCCCTGCCACTTATCCTGATCCTCGTAGCCGCGCGGGTAGCCCTGCCCGGGCCGGGTCTCCACGTTGTTGAACCACACGTATTCGGTGCCCTTGCGGTTCGTCCACGCCTGTTTGCACGTGACCGAGCATGTGTGGCAGCCGATGCATTTGTCGAGGTTCATCACCATCGCCATCTGCGCCATGATTCTCATCAGTGTTCCTCCTGTCCCCGAGCCGGTGTCCGGTACTGATCGTCTGTGTGGGCCACGGCTGCTCAGTACTCCACGTTCTGGTTGCTGCGACGTCGGATCACGGTCACCTCGTCGCGCTGATTGCCTGTGGGCCCGTAGTAGTTGAAGGCGAAAGACAGCTGGCCGTACCCACCTACGAGGTGAGTCGGCTTGATCATGATCCGCGTCAGGGAGTTGTGGATGCCCCCGCGCTGTCCGGTCGTCTCAGTGAGCGGAACATTGACCGTTCGCTCCTGCGCGTGGTGCATGAACGCCGTCCCCTTCGGCATCCGGTGGGACACGACGGCACGGGCGGCGACGACGCCGTTGCGGTTGATCGCCTCGATCCAGTCGTTGTCGGCGATGCCGACGGCCTCGGCGTCCTCGACGCTCATCCAGATCGTCTGCCCGCCGCGGCCGAGGCTCATCATGAAGAAGTTCTCCTGATACATCGAGTGGATCGCCCATTTGTTGTGCGGGGTCAGGTAGCGCACCGCGATCGCGGTGCCGTCCGAGTCGCCGATCTGCGGTTCGCCGAACAGAGCATTCATGTCCAAAGGCGGGCGGAACGTCGGCAGTGCGTCACCCATCTCCATGAACCAGTCATGGTCGACGTAGAACTGATAGCGCCCGGTCAGCGTGTGCCAGGGTTTGAGCCGCTCCACATTGATCGTGAAGGGCGAGTAGCGGCGGCCGCCGGACTCGGAGCCTGACCATTCCGGGGAGGTGATCACCGGCACTGGTGCGGCCTTCGCATCCTCGAAGGAGACCTGTTTGCCCTCGTGCTCGGCGGAGAGATCTGCCAGCTTCTGGCCGGTGCGCCGCTCGAGGGTGGTGAAGCCCTCGGTGGCCATCAGCCCGTTCGTCGTGCCGGACAGACCGAGGATGTAGTCGGCGGCGCGCCGGTCGGTGTCCAGTCGCGGCTGGCCCTTGCCCGCACCCCTGCTCGCGACTCCGTTGAGCCGACGCAGCCGTTCGACGTGATGGTCGACGTCATACCGGATGCCGCGGGCGTTCATCCCCTGGGACTCGAGCAGCGGACCGATCGAGGTGTACTTGTCGTGGATGGCGGTGTAGTCGCGTTCGACCTCGACGAGTTTGGGCATGGTCTTGCCCGGCACCGGTTCGCATTCGCCGAACTTCCAGTCCCTGACCCGCCCGTGCGGGGTGTTCAGGGCGTCCGGGCTGTCGTGCTGGAGCGGTTGGGCCACGACATCCGTGCGCGTGCCCAGATGGGTGCGGGCGAGCTCCGAGAACCTCTCGGCGATCGTCGCCCAGGTCTCCCAATCGTTGCGTGACTGCCAAGGGGTGGAGATCGCCGGGTTGAACGTGTTGACGAAGGGATGCATGTCCGTCGTCGACAGGTCGTGCTTCTCGTACCAGGTGGCCGCCGGCAATATGACGTCCGAATGAAGCGTCGTCGTGGTCATCCTGAAATCGAGGGTCAGGAGCAGGTCGATTTTGCCCTGGGGAGCATCCTCGCGCCAGTCGACGTCGCGCGGTCGCAGATTCTCGGTCGTCTCCTCGGCGGAGACCGAGCTGTCGACACCGAGCAGGTGCTTGAGGAAGTACTGGTCGCCCTTGGCCGAGGAGCCCAATGTGTTCGCCCGCCACATCGACCAGATGCGCGGATAGTTGTTCTCCGCATCCGGGTCCTCGACGGCGAAGCGAAGCCTTCCGGCCTTGAGCTCGTCGACGATGTGCTCCGCGCTCGTCTTCCCGGCCGCGCTCGCCGCCTCTGCGATGTCGAGAGGATTGTCATCGAAGGTCGGATAGTACGGCTGCCACCCGAGACGCGCGGATTGAGCGACGGCATCGGCAGTCGACATCCCCGTGAACTTTCCGTGCCCGGCCCGCGCCGAGAGCATATCGGCCCCGAACTGGTCGTAGCGCCATTGATCGGTGTGCATGTACCAGTATGTCGTCTGCGTCATCTGCCGCGGCGGACGCACCCAGTCCAGGGCATTGGCCAGGTGCAGCCACCCGGTGAAGGGACGGATCTTCTCCTGCCCGACATAGTGTGCCCAGCCGCCGCCGTTGACTCCCTGCGTGCCGCACAGCGTGGTCAGGGTGAGGAAGGTGCGGTAAGTCTGGTCCGAGTGGAACCAGTGGTTCGTACCAGCGCCCATGATGATCATCGATCGGCCCTTCGAATCACGCGCATTGGCGGCGAATTCGCGGCCGATGCGGGCAGCAGCCTGCCACGGCACACCCGTGATCGCCTCCTGCCAGGCTGGAGTGTTCGGACTCGACGCGTCCTCATAGTTCTCTGCCCACCTTCCGGGCAGACCCGGCCTTCCGACACCGTATTCGGCGAGCATGAGGTCGAAGACCGTAGTCATGATCCTCTCGCCGAGGCGGACGACCGGAACCCCGCGCGTGATCTCATCGATCTCGCCCTGCGCGGCGGTGTCGAAGCGCGGCAGCCGGACCTCGACGGCATCGGCGTTGGTCTCGGCGGCCTCGGCGATGGACAGGGCCGGGTCGATGTCCTCGAGATCGAGGTTCCATCTGCCCTCACCATCGGCGGCGAAGCGGTGGCCCAAGGTGCCGTTGGGCACAGCCGGTGAGTTCGTGGTCTTGTCCCACAGTGCAGGTTTGAAGTCCGCGTCCTCGGTGTCGGCCTCGGGCGTGACCGAGGGGCCGAGGTCGGAGGCGGTGACGAAGCGACCGGGCCGATAGCTGTCGCCGTCTCGTTCGAGTTCGACGAGGAACGGCAGGTCCGTGTACCTGCGCACATAGGAGTCGAAGTAGTCCGTCGTCGTGTCGACGAAGAACTCCTTGAGGATGACGTGGCCCATCGCCATGGCCAGGGCTCCGTCGGTCCCGGTGGCCGGCGCCAGCCACTCATCGGCGAACTTCACGTTCTCCGCATAGTCCGGGGCGATGGAGATGACCTTCTGCCCGTGGTAACGAGCCTCAGCCATCCAATGGGCGTCCGGGGTACGAGTCAGCGGCACATTAGAGCCCCACATCATCAGATACGAGGAGTTCCACCAATCACCGGACTCGGGCACATCGGTCTGATCGCCGAAGACCTGCGGGGAAGCCGGTGGCAGGTCCGCGTACCAGTCATAGAAGGACAGCATCGACCCGCCGATGAGCTGGTGGAAGCGGGCGCCCGAGGAGAAGGAGACCGGGCTCATGGCGGGAATCGGGGAGAAGCCCGTCGTACGGTCGGGGCCGAGAAATTTCACGGTGTAGACATAGGCGGCGGCGACGATCTCGACGGCCTCGGCCCAGGTCGCACGCACGAGCCCGCCCTTTCCTCGCACGGATTTGTAGCGGCGGGCCTTGACCGGGTCCTCGACGATGGACTTCCATGCCAACACCGGGTCGTGGTCGTTGGCGGCCTTGGCCTCGCGGAAGAGTCGCAGCAGAGCCCCGCGGACATAGGGGTAGCGGACTCGGGTGGGGGAGTAGGTGTACCAGGAGAACGAGGCACCGCGAGGACAGCCGCGCGGCTCGTATTCGGGCATGTCCGGGCCAGGGCTCGGGTAGTCCGTGGCCTGGGACTCCCAGGTGATGAGCCCGTCCTTGACGTAGACATGCCAAGAGCATGAACCGGTGCAGTTGACGCCGTGAGTGGAACGGACGACCTTGTCGTGTGACCAGCGGTTGCGATAGAACGAGTCGCCCTGCCGACCGCCGGAATAGTGGATCTCGCGCTTGTCCTCGCTCATCGTCGCCCGGGGCGTGAAGAACTTCCGACTGCCGATGAGAGCGTCCATGAGCGAGTTGTCGGTGCCCGGACGGTCGGTCCCAGGCGTCGAGGACTCCGCCGGCGTGTGCTGGTCCCTGCCCTGCCCGATGTTCTCGGTGCTCATGACCGTGTCTCCTTGTCGTCGTCGCTGATACGTGACTTCGTGTGGCCGCTGTCAGTTCCGGAGTGATCGGCGCTCGAGTCGGCGGTGGGGGCTGAGGCGGTGTCGTCAGAGCTCACGGGTTCGGTTGGTGGCGTCGCCAGCGGGTTGGCGCCGATCCAGAGAGTGATGAGGAGCGCGATGACTGTGAAGCCGGCGAGCAGCAGCAGACCCAGGGAATAGTCGTGGGTCGCCGACCACATCGCTCCCAGCAGCAGAGGCGGGACGAATCCGCCCAGTCCGCCGGCGGCGCCGACGAAGCCCGTGATCGAGCCGACCCTTGCAGGATCCGAGCGCTGCGCGATAAGCGCAAAGGTCGCACCGGAGGCCAGTCCGAAGCCTGCCGACATCGCAATGAACTCTGAGGTGTAGACGACGAACTCCAGGGGATGGAAAGACAGGGCGATGGCGCAGATGGCGACGAGTGAGTAGGCCATGCCGAGGGTCTTCACCGCACCGAGGTGATCGGCGAGGATTCCGCCCAGCGGGCGGGTGATGACTGCGACGATGACGAAGCCGGCCATGCGCAGGGATGCATCGGCGGGTTCGAGGTCGTAGTCGTTGTTGAAGTAAGTCGGCAGGTAGACGGAGAAAGCGACATAGCCGCCGAAGGCGAGTGCGTAGAGATAAGCAGCCTGCCAGGTCAGCTTGACCGACAGCGTCTGTCCCAGGGTGGTGATGAGGCTCTGGCGCACAGGCTGCCAGTCCGGCGGATTGCGCATCATGGTGAAAGCCAGGAGCGCGTAGACGACGAGAACGACGGCTGCGACCACGAAGGGAAGCTGTGGCCAGATGTTGTACAGGGGCACAGTGGTGAAGGCCGCGATCGCGGTACCGCCCATGCCCATGCCGTAGACACCGATCGCCGAACCGCGGGACTCTTTGGGGAACCAGCGATTGACGTAGGGGACGCCGACGGCGAAGCTCGTGCCGGCGATGCCGAGGAAGAATCCGCCGACGATGAGCGTGGCGTAGTTGTATTGGCCGATGAAACCGACGAAGAGCACCGGAATGACCGTGATGAGGGCGATGAACGACATCATGAGGCGGCCGCCGAGGCGGTCGGTCAGTGCTCCGACGACAATTCGTCCCAGTGAGCCGACGAGGACGGGCACGGCCACGAGCAGCGCCGAGTCGTCGGTGAGATTCTCTTCGACGAAGTGTGGTCCCAGCGGGCTGATGAGCGACCAAGCCCAGAAGGTCACAGTGAAGCCGAGAGTAGCGAAGATCAGTGCCCTGGTCCGCTGCGCTTTCGTAGCCGAAGCAGGTGATCCGGCGGTCGATGGTTGATGCATCTCAGGCTGTGACATATTCTGCCCCTCCTCGACGAATGTGCCGACTGCTTTCGATCTCAGCAGAGTTGAGCGGAAAGTGGAACAGTTTCCACCGTATTTAATCCTGAAGGCGCTCAGGAGGCGTCTTCACAGGGACTCACCTCGTCTTACGAGGACGTGATGTGATTTAGGTCATATATCTGTTGCTTATTCTACTGTCTGTAGAAACACGTATGATCGAGCCATGTCGATCACAGTGATGATTCTCAGCGGCGGTCGGTCCCGGCGGTTCGGGGGCGTTCACAAGCCAGGTGTCCGTCTCGGCGGGCAGACGGTGATCTCGCGCATCCTCGGCACCGTCCGGCAGGCCGTGCCGGAAGCGGAGGTGTGGGTGGCCGGTACCACTGTCGGACTCACGGACGCCGAGGTGGACTCGGTCGGCAGCGTACGGGAGGAACCCGAGTTCTCGGGCCCCCTGGCCGGGATCGAAGCCGCTTCCCTTGCGATGGGAGACTCCGAAGTCACCGTGATCCTGGCCGGTGACATGCCGCTGGTGCGGCCGGACCATCTGCGGGCGCTCATCGTCGCGAGCCGGGAGTCCGGGCTGCCTGCTGCCGGTGTCGATGATCGCGGCAAGCTCCAGTTCCTCTGCGCCGCGTGGCCGACGGCGCTGCTGCGTCGACGCCTGGCCGATATCGGCCAGACGCAGGACAGGGCGGTCAAACTCCTTTTCAGCGGCCTCGAGGTCGCTCCTGTCGACGTTGACCCCGCGGAGATCGTCGACTTCGACACCCGTGAGGAGTATGAGCGCGTCGCCCGCAGAATCGAGGTCACGGACGCGGATGCGGTGGGCGATCCTCGGGACCGGACTGCGGCGGGTGCCGACGCTCCAAGTGGCGCCAGAGCCGTACCGGAGCAGGTGCTGCGGATGCGGGACCTTGCGGCGACCGAACTTCCGGAGGGGGAGTGGATGACAGATGCCGAGGTCGCGGCCGTGCTCGAGTTCGCTTCGCGCATCAAGCATTCGGACTCGTCGCTCAGCCCGGTCGTCGCCGCGTTCCTCGCCGGCAGACTCCACGCTGCGACGAGGGAGGGTGGGGCCTCTCTCGCGGAAGCGCTGGCTCAGGTGGAGGGGGCTCTCACTCGCTTTCGGGGCTGAGTCCGAGCCCGTTCACCAAGCTGTCGACGAACTCCAGGCCCTGGCGGTCACGGTCTGCGCCGACCGCCTGGTCGTCGCGGTCTGCCCCGTCGACGCAGCCGGCGAGGAAAGTGCCGAAAGGTCCGGAGGCTCGGGTCCCCGTCTCGTCGGACCAGCGAGCACTGGCAACGAGCAGCTCAGAGACGAGTTCGACGGCGGGCCGCGTATCCGCGAGCGGGACTCCCAGTGTGTGCGCGGCGGCCGAGAGTTCGTCCGCCATCGCCGCGATCCGCTCCGGTGAGTAGTCTCTGGGCATCTCGTCCTCCTTGGTCACCGACCCTAGCGCAGGGGTGATGGCGGGCGCGCTGTTTCGGCCGTGAGTAAATCCGGCCCACCTCGGTGATGGTGCCGAAGCGGGTCGGAGTCGGCGGTCATCCGGATAGGCGGCGGCCGCCTCGGCGAGGAGATTCCTCAGTCGCGAAATCTACTTCATGAGTGAGCGCCTCGAACCTCCTCTGCTGTCCCTGGCGATGCCCATGCGCACCCTCGAATCACTTGCGGAATTCGGTCGCCTCGCCGAGGCGGTCTAGGCTGCACATATCCGACACACGTGCAGCCGCGTCGAATCCGCGCCACAGCTGTTCGAGGGCGGTTGGGCCTCAGCCCTGGCGGGCTTTGAACCGCGGATCCTTCTTGTTGATGACGTAGACGCGACCGCGGCGGCGGACCACCTGCGAACCGGGCTGGGACTTCAGCGAACGCAGCGATCGACGAACCTTCATGAGCGTAACTCCTTAGTGAGAATGAGTATCATTAGACTCAATCCTATGTTCTCGATCGAAGGGAAGCGAATGCGGGAATCAGTTACGCGAGGGCGGGGGCCCGTCGCCGACGGAATCGAAGCGATCGCCGTCGTCGGGCTCTGCGCGGCCGAGCGCAGGCATTACGCGATGGGCCTGGCCCGTGACCGCGGCTATGTCTTCGTGCCTGCGGAGCAGACCGCGCAGGGCATCGACGCGATCGACCGCCTCGTCGATCTGGTCGGAATGACGTCCGGGGTGCACGGGTTCGTTCTCGAATATGGGGAAGGCGCGGACTGCGCGGAGATCATCGGGGGCCTGAGCGTCCCGGAGGCGCGAGCCCTCCTCGCCGACCTCGTCTGCGTGCTCGACCTCGCGTGCCTGCACAACGACCTCGATTCGGAGGCGCGTGCCGGTGCGCTCGTCGCGCAGATCGAATTCGCCTCCACCCTGGCCCTGTTGGTGCCCGAACCAGTCGATCCGAACGAGATCGAAGCAGCAGTCGGGCTGATCGCGCACCTGGCACCCGAGGCCAATCGCTTTCTGCTGCGCGACGGCGCGGTGCATGAGCCGGTGTGTTGGCGGTTCGGGCAGCGACCTCCCTCTGCAGGGTGGACGGCGGTGCTCAACTCGGAGTTTCAGCCCCCGGCCAGACCGGGAGGTGTCCGCGCCTGCCGCTTCGAGCAGGCGCGGCCCTTTCACCCGCAGCGACTGCAGGCAGTGCTGGGCGCCGCGCTCGGCGAAGGGTGTTGGGGTCGGATTGTTCGTTCTGCCGGCTTCGCGAAGCTGGCCTCCCGGCCCTACGTGACCGCGCACTGGGACCAAGCAGGCACTCTGCTCACGCTCTCACCGCTGTCCGTCGATCCCCTTCCCGGCGGAGGTGCAGAGCTGCTGGCGCTCGGTCAGGATCTGGCCTTCATCGGCGTCGACCTCGACGAGGTAGGGCTGTGCGAAGCGCTCGACGGTGCCGTTCTCACCGATGCTGAGCTGCTGGCAGGTCCGATGGCCTGGTTGGAGTATCACGACGAGTTCCCCGCATGGGACGCGGCGCACCGAGGCTGACACTCGCAGGCCCAGCGGCCCGTCACCGAGGCTGAGGCTCTCAGTCCACTGCCCGACAATCGGCGCACAGGCCGAAGATCTCGAAGACGTGATGAGTGATCTCGAAGCCGTTCGAGGCGGCGATCCGACGCATCCAGTCCTCACCCGGCGGGTCGATCTCGACGGCTGTGCCGCAGCGTTCGCAGACGAGATGGTGATGATGCTCGGTCTGTGCGCAGGCGCGGAAGAGCTGGGTCTCGGCGATGGTGATAGTATCGGCGTCGCCGCTTTGCGCGAGCGCATTGAGCTGTCGGTAGACGGTGGCCAAGCCGACGCTTGCGCCCGAGTCTTCGAGGCGGCGGTGGAGCTGCTTGGCAGAGACGAAGCGGGTCTCGGTCTCCAGGGCAGAGCCGATGAGTGCCTTCTGCGCGGTGCTGCGCGTCTTCTTCTGCGGCGCTGCCATGGGGAGTCCTCCCTTGTCGTCCCTGTCGAAGGCGCATATGCATGATCGTGCATATGCGAGAGAAGTAATGAAACACGTTACCATTAACGGGCGGTTCGCCCACACCTCTACGATTGACCCCGTGCCGAAAACGGGGCCCGCACGCACAACTGAACCCGCGCTGTCGAGCCACCGAGCACGAAAAGCGGGCACGACCACCGAGGAGGCACAATGAGCGGTCCCACACGCAGAGCTGCGATCCCGGTCATCCTGCTCACCGGCTACCTCGGTGCCGGAAAGACGAGCCTGCTCAACCACCTGCTGCGCCACCCCGACGCCCGCATCGGCGTCATCGTCAACGACTTCGGCGACCTCAACATCGACGCCGGACTCGTCGTCGGCCAGGTCGACGAACCGTTGTCGATCTCGGGAGGATGCGTGTGCTGTCTGACCGATGATTCCGAGCTCGAGGACGCTCTCGTGGCGATGACGAACCCCAAGCTGCGCCTCGACGCGATCATCGTCGAAGCCAGCGGATTCGCCGAACCCCTGACCTTGGCCCGGATGATCACCCGCATGGGCCACCACCGGTTCCACCTCGGCGGGGTCATCGACGTCGTCGACGCCACCATGTACTTCGACACCGTCGACACCTCGAACCTGCCGCCCCTGCGCTTCGCCGCGACGACATTGGTGCTGGTCAACAAGCTCGACCAAGTGCCCGCCGCCGACCGTGATAACACGGTCGAGGCCGTGCGTGCTCGCGTTCACGAACGCAATCCGCGCGTCATCGTCATCGGCACCCACCACGCCCGCCTCGACCCCACACTGATCTTCGACCCGGGCGAAGGAGAGCGGGACCCCCTCCGAAGCTGCTCCGACGCCGGTGACGACCCGATCCAACCTGAGTTGCCGATCCGGGAACTGCTGCGTCAGGCCTACGCCGAGGCGGCGGCCGACGAGTTCGGTGACGACGAGATCGACGCGGAATCCCTGCCGCATCGCCATGCCCAGTCGGTGACCGTCACCGGCAGCGGTCCTGTCGATCCGGATGCGGTGATGGATTTCGTCGAGGACCTCCCGCCCGGGGTATACCGGGTGAAGGGCACCGTGCTCGCGGCTGTAGGATCTTGCAGGCGCAGCTTCGATGTGCAGGCTGTGGGCCCGAACGTCTACGTCGCCGAGGCGGCCCGACCTGTCCCGAAGACACCGTCCTTAAGCGCGGGGAATGGTGATCGGCCGGATGCCGACAGCGTCCTCGTCGCCATCGGTGAGGACTTCGACACCGAGGCGGTCGAAGCCACTCTGACTGCCGCCCTCAACGTCGATGACGCGGGCCGGACGGACCGCTCCGAACGCTTCCTCCACCACGTCCGCCTCCACACCTAATTGCTACCTGACGGCGGCCTAGCAACCTCGCGCGAGGTTGCTAGGCCGCCGTCAGGTAGCAAGGGGAGGGGATCCTCCGGTTTTCTTCCGTGTTTCCTGAGGGTGGTCTGGGGGACAACTCCCGTGCCGGACACCGGCGACCGCTTCTAGGGTCGATACGTGCCCCACCGAACGGTCATGATCGACCTGCCGGGAACAGCAGTGAGAATTCATCCTTTTGGGGGACACCGTTGCCTACTTTTGGGCGATCCGCTGAGGCGATCCGCTTGGAAGACTGACTGGAGCGCCCTGCTCGCACCCCCGAACCCGGAGGACCCCTGTGCACCTGATCACCCGGATGAGTCTGAAGAACCGCCTCATCGTCGGATTGCTCACCCTCGTGATCGCCGTCTTCGGCATCGTCGCGACCACCTCACTCAACCAGGAGACGATGCCCTCGGTCGACCTGCCCGGCACTTCCGTGCAGGCCACCGTCCCCGGCGCTTCTCCGGAGGTCATCGAGGAGACGGTGACCAAGCCTCTCGAGACCGCGCTCGACGGTGTCGGCGAACTCGAATCGGTGACCACCTCCACCTCGTCGGGGAGGATGACCGCCGAGGTGACTTGGCCGTTCGGCAAGGACTCCGAAGAGATGACCGACGCCGTCCGGTCGGCCGTCGACGGAGTGAAGTCCGACCTGCCCGCCGATGCGGAAGCCGAGGTGCTGTCGTATCAGATGGATGAGGTCCCGGTGACGATGTTCGCCGTCTCCGGCGGAGACTCCGCCACCCTCGGCGACCGTCTTGAGACCGACCTCGTTCCCGAACTCCGCGCCCTCGACGGAGTGTCGAACGTCGAGGTCACCGGCCAGGACGAGCAGCGCGTCTCCATCACCTTCCGCCCCGAGGACGTGGCGGAGAAGAACGTCGTCGAATCCTCCGTGCCCGATGAGCTCGAAGCCGCCGGCACTGTCGTTCCCGCTGGCCAGAGTTCACAGGGCGACACGTCGATGGCCGTCGAGGTCGGCACCGAGGTCGACGCCGTCGAGCAGATCGAGAAGACGCCTCTGCGCACTGCGGACGGCACCGTGCTGCTGGGTGAGGTCGCCGACGTCGACCTCGACTCGGTCGAGAAGACCTCCCTGTCCCGTGCCGACGGCAGGAATTCGGTGACTGTGTCGGTGACGAAGGACCAGGACGCCAATGTCGTCGACGTCTCCCACAAGGTCGCCGACACCCTCGACAAGGTCGGTCCGAAGCTCGGCGAGGACACGGAATTCTCGACGATCTTCGATCAGGCCCCGGAGATCGAGAAGTCGATCCACGACCTCTCCGTCGAAGGCGGGCTCGGCCTGATCTTCGCGATCTTCGTCATCCTCGCCTTCCTCGGCTCGTTCCGTTCGACCATCGTCGCCGCGATCTCGATCCCGATGTCGCTGCTCATCGCGATGATCGGCCTCATGGTCGGCGATTACACGCTGAACATCCTCACTTTGGGCGCCCTGACGATCGCCGTCGGCCGCGTCGTCGACGACTCCATCGTCGTCATCGAGAACATCCGGAGACGCCAGGGCACGAGCGACCTGACGGTCGAAGACATCGTCGCCAGCGTCAAGCAGGTCGCCGGTGCCATCACTGCCTCGACTCTGACCACCGTCGCCGTGTTCCTGCCCATCGCGTTCGTCGACGGCATCGCCGGACAGCTGTTCCGGCCCTTCTCCGTCACCGTGTCCTTGGCACTGTTGGCCTCCCTCGTCGTGGCGCTGACGATCGTCCCCGTGTTCAGTTATTGGGTCCTGCGCCGCAGCCCCAAGCCGCTCTCGCCCAAACGGCAAGCCGCCACCGACCGCAGTTATGAGCTGTGGGCGGCGAAGCAGCACCGCCGCTCGGTGGCCCGTGCCGAACGCCGCCAGAAGGCGATCGAGAAGAAGAACGCCAAACGCGCGGCCAAGGGCAAGGACCCGCTGCCGGACGCGACCGTCGAACCCGTCGTCGCTCCCGCCCCCGGAAATGGTGAGGCCTCCGGCCGAGTCGATCGCCTCCAGCAGCGCAGCCTGCCGGCGATCATCTCCGCCCTGCACCACCCCTGGAGGACCATCGCCTTCTCCGTCGTCATCTTCATCGTCACGATGATGTGCGCGACCTTCCTCAAGACGGACCTGCTCGGATCGGCCGGGCAGAGCTCCGTGTACATCACGCAGACCCTTCCCGCCGGCGCTTCGCTCGAAGCCGGTGACAAGGCCGCGAAGCGCGTGGAAGCCGTGCTCGGCGATGATTCGGACGTCGACACTTACTCGACGACGGTCAACGGCCCGGAATCCGGAGCAGAGAACCAGTTCAACGTCACCCTGGCCGAAGACTCCGAGGCCGAGGTCGCGACGAACCGCCTCCGTACCCAACTCGACGACCTCGGGAAGGACGCGGGCGAGATCGACGTCCAGGACGCCGGCGGCTCCGTCAGCGAGGACGTAGAGGTCACCCTCTCGGGCACCGACCTGGGTGCGCTGCGAAAGGCTGCCGACGAGGTGACGAAGAAGATGGCGGACACCAACGGTGTCCAGTCCGCCCGCAACGACCTCGCAGCCGACCAGCCGGTCATCGAAGTCGACGTCGATCGGGAGAAAGCCGCCGACTACGGATTCAGCCAGGCTGAGGTCGGGCAGGCCATCGCCGCCGCACTCCACGGTGTCGAGGCCGGCACCATCACCCTCAACGGCCAGGAGCGCGACATCACCCTCGCCCCGACTCATCCGGATGCGGCCCCGGACGAGATCCGTGCTCTCGAACTGCCCGTCACCGAGGTGCAGACGCAGAACGCCCAGGAGGATGCGACAGACCGGGTCGAGGAGAAGACCGATGCCCGCGCCGAGGAGGCCAAGCGCAAGGCCGCTGACGAATCGGCCGAGCAGCTTGAGTCTGCGCGTGAAGCTCGAGACAACGCGGCCGACCAGCTCGAACAGGCCCGCAAGGCCCTGCGCGATGCCGAGAATCCGCCGCCGGCTCCGAGCCCGGGCGACATGGCTGCCGACCAGGTGGAACAGGCCCGCGAAGGGGTCGAACAGGCAGAGAAGGGGCTGAAGGAAGCCAACGACGCCATCGACGACCTCGTCGACGGCCAGCGTGAACAGGAGCAGAACCAGGAGGAGGAAGAGGCGCTTGCCGATGAGCAGGCCGCCATCCCCGACATCAAGGGTGAGCCGATCACCGTCGACGAGATCGCGCAGGTGAAGAAGACCGAGACCCCGGCGACGATCGACCGTGCCGACGGTGACCGGAAGGTCACCGTGTTCGCAACCCCGTCCAGCGGCCAGCTCGAAACGGTCACCGCCGCGGCCACTGACCTGACCGAGACCATGGATCTGCCCGACGGAGTCAGCTTCGACGTCGGCGGTGCCAGTCAGGAGCAGGCGGAATCGTTCGGTCAACTCGGGATGGCGATGGCCGTGGCGATCGTGCTCGTGTTCCTCGTGATGATCGCGACCTTCCGCAGCTTCGTCCAGCCGCTCATCCTGCTGGTGTCGATTCCATTCGCCGCGACCGGAGCCGTGCTGCTCCTGCTGGCGACTGGCACACCATTGGGCATTCCCTCGCTCATCGGTCTGCTCATGCTCATCGGCATCGTCGTGACGAACGCGATCGTGCTCATCGACCTCATCAACAAGCTGCGTGAGGACGGGCTCGACCTCAGGGACGCGATCGTCCACGGCACCCGACTGCGCCTGCGCCCGATCCTCATGACTGCGGCCGCGACGATCTTCGCCCTCGTGCCGATGTCGCTGGGGCTGACCGGTGGGGGAGTGCTCATTTCGCAGCCCCTGGCGATCGTCGTCATCGGCGGGCTCACCTCGTCGACGGTGCTCACGCTCATCCTCGTCCCCGCTCTCTACCTCCTCGTCGAACGGCGCAAAGAGGTCCGGGCGGCACATAAGGAGGAGAAGCGCGCCAAGAAGCGGGCGGAGAATCAAGCGCGGATCGAAGCGGAAACCGCCGAGGTGGCCCAGCGTTCCGACGATCAGTAAACCCCTCAATTGCTACCTGACGGCGGCCTAGCAACCTCGCGCGAGGTTGCTGGGCCGCCGTCAGGTAGCAATTGAGGGTGGGTTAGGTGTCGGAGAGGCCGGGTAAGCGTGAGGCGGCGAAGCGGATGTGTTCCTCGGTCAGGGCCGCGGCCTCCTCGGCGCGACCGGTGGTGATGGCGTCCATGATCCCGTGGTGTTGGGACTGCAGCTTCGCCATCAGCGCCTGCTGGTCGTCGACGCGGCTGAACGAGGAGAAGATCGATTTCCGCAGAGAGGTGCGGATGGCCCCGGTGAGGTCTGAGAACAGCTGATTGCCCGCCGCCTGCGCGATGGCGACGTGGAACGCGGTGTCCGCGTCGTTGAAGGTCTCCAAGCTGATCCCGGGAGTGTCCATCATCGCCAGCTGCGCATTCACCTCTGCCAGTGCGTCCTTATCGGCACGGGTCGCTGCGAGGATCGCGCTCGAGCGTTCGAGCTGGATGCGCGTCTCCGTCACGTCATCGATGCTGAAGTTCGTGAGCGCCACATGAAGGCGGAGGAACCGGGTGAGCGCTGCCGAGGGCATGGCGGCGATGAACGTGCCGGCACCGCGGCCGGACCCGCCCGAGGACCGGACGACTCCGAGACTGTCGAGCACGCGCAGCGCCTCGCGCACACTGGCGCGACTGACGCCGAGCTTCGTCGCGAGGTCGCGTTCGGCAGGCAGAGGATCTCCGACCCCCAGCGAACCGGTCATGATCTGCTCTTCGACGGCATCGATGACGAGCTCATACGTGCTCGATCGGCTAACGGGTTTCCAATCGGGGCCCGCAGCCGCCTCGGCGACGCCTGGCTGTTCCCGGCGGACCTCGTTCGTGTCATTGTTCATGGTCGTCTCCACCGCGCCATCATGTCATGCCTCTCGTTGCTCGTCGTTCTGCTCGTGGGGATGCGACCGGAACCGCCGGCGGAAAACATTTGACGCAGATCACACCCTCGCCCTATGCTCAGATTAATGGTCTGACCTCACAAAGGCCATACTGAACATTTCGATTATTCGAGTTCGGAGCGCGTTCACAGGGGAACGGACCCGATGTGGGCGGGCCGATTTGGAGAAACCATGTACACACCTGAAATCGCACCGGTGGCCGACAGCCTGCTGTGGTCGTCCCTGCTGGCGATCCTGCCGCTGCTGACGATCTTCGTCACTCTCGGCGCGCTCAAATGGAAGGCCCACTGGGCCGGACTGACCGCCGTCGGCGTCGCTCTCATCGTCGCGATCGCCGCCTACGGAATGCCGGTCGGACTCGCCGCGCTCTCGGCGACACAGGGGTTCGCCTTCGGACTGTTTCCGATCATGTGGATCGTCATCACGGCGATCTGGCTCTACGAACTCACCGTGCGCTCGGGGCGCTTCGAGGACCTGCGGTTGGTCATCAACGTCATCTCCGATGACCCGCGCATTCAGGCCATCATCGTCGCCTTCTGCTTCGGCGGCCTCCTCGAAGCGCTCGCCGGATTCGGCGCCCCGGTGGCGATCACCGGTGTCATGCTCGTCGCCGTCGGCTTCACCGCTATGCGAGCTGCCGTCGTCGTCCTCGTTGCCAACACCGCCCCCGTGGCCTTCGGCGCCATCGCCATCCCGATCATCACCGCCGGCACTCTGACGGGAATCGACTACCAGGACATCGGCGCCATGGTCGGTCACCAGACCCCGTTCCTCGCCGCGGTCGTGCCTCTCTTCCTCGTCCTGCTCGTCGACGGGCGTCGCGGGCTGAAGCAGATCTGGCCGCTGGCCCTCGTCGTGGGCATCGCCTTCGGCCTCGCCCAGTGGGTCTCCGCCACGTTCCTCTCCGTCGAACTCACCGACATCATCGCCTCCCTCGTCGGCCTCGCAGCCGTCGTCATCATGCTGCGCTTCTGGAAGCCGAAGGGCGGTCAGGACGCACTCGACCGTATGGCCGATGAGCGCGAACACGAAGGCGCCGATGCTCCCGATGCCGGCGGTGCCTCCGCCGCCGTTGCCACCGATGTGAAGAAGGAGACCGCGCCGCTGACCGGGTCCCGAGTCTTCCTCGCGCTCTTCCCCTATCTGCTCGTCATCGTCATCTTCTCCGTGGCCAAACTCGTGCCGGTACTCAACAACTGGCTGGCCTCGACCGATGTGAAGATCCCATGGCCCGGACTGGATGGAAACATCCTCAACGCCGCCGGCGAAGTCTCGACGAGCACGGTCTACAACTTCCAATGGCTGTCTTCGCCGGGCACCCTGCTGCTCATCTCCGGCATCATCGTCGCGATCGTGTACAAGATGTCGGCGAAGGACGCCGTCGACGTGTTCATCGTCAACGTCGTGAAGATGAAGTTCTCGATTCTCACCGTCGGTTCCGTTCTCGCGCTGGCCTATGTCATGAACCTCTCGGGCCAGACGATCACCATCGGAACCTGGATCGCCGGCACCGGTGCCTTCTTCGCCTTCCTCTCGCCGATCCTCGGCTGGCTGGGCACTGCTGTGACCGGTTCGGACACCTCGGCGAACGCACTGTTCGCGACCCTGCAGCAGACCGCCGCACACGAGGCCGGGCTCAACCCGCTGCTGCTCGTCGGCGCCAACAGCTCAGGAGGTGTCCTCGGCAAGATGGTCAGCCCGCAGAACCTCACAATCGCGGCCACTGCCGTCGGCCTGCTCGGCAAGGAGGCTTCGATCCTCCGCCGCGTCATCGGCTGGTCCCTGGGCATGCTCGTCGCCATGTGTCTGCTCGTCGGACTCCAGTCGACGGTACTGTCCTGGATGGTCCCCGGCTCCTGAGTCCGCGCGGCGCCGTCTCGCCGATCGGACCACCCGCACCAAGCCACCACCCACTGCTCATCAACCCCGCTTAAGAAGGAGCGAAAAACATGGTCAAGAGGCAGATTCCTCAGCCGGCCGAGATCTTCGAGCTGATGAGGTTCAAGAAGTTCGAACTCGACCCGAAGAAACGCCGCTTGGAGAATGCGCTGACGATCGAGGACTTGCGCAAGATCGCGAAGCGTCGGACCCCGGCCGCGGCGTTCGACTACACGGATGGTGCCGCCGAGGGCGAGATCTCGATGGAACGCTCGGTCCAGTCCTTCCGCGATATCGAGTTCCATCCCTCGATTCTTAAGGACGTCACGAACGTCGACACCTCGACCCAGATCATGGGTGGCAGCTCGGCCATGCCCTTCGGCATCGCGCCGACCGGCTTCACCCGACTCATGCAGACCGAGGGTGAGACCGCCGGCGCCGGAGCCGCCGGAGCTGCAGGCATCCCGTTCACGCTCTCGACGCTGGGCACGACGTCGATCGAGGACGTGAAGAAGACCAACCCGCATGGGCGAAACTGGTTCCAGCTCTATGTGATGAAGCAGCGCGACATCTCCTACGGCCTCGTCGAGCGGGCGAAGAACGCCGGGTTCGACACTCTCTTCTTCACCGTCGACGCCCCCGTCGCCGGTGCTCGCCTGCGCGATACCCGCAATGGCTTCTCGATTCCACCGCAGCTGACCCCGCAGACGATCCTCAACGCCATCCCTCGTCCCTGGTGGTGGTGGGACTTCCTGACCACCCCGAAGCTCGAATTCGCCTCCCTGTCGGAGACCGGCGGCACCGTCGGCGAGCTCCTCGATTCGGCGATGGACCCCTCCATCGACTTCGACGATCTCGCCGAGATCCGCGCCATGTGGCCCGGCAAGTTCTCCGTCAAGGGCGTACAGACGCTTGAGGACGCGAAGAAGCTCGCCGACCTCGGCGTCGATTCGATCGTCCTGTCCAACCACGGCGGGCGCCAGCTCGATCGCGCGCCCGTACCCTTCGAGCTTCTCCCCGAGGTGGCTCGTGAGATCGGCAAGGACGTGGAGATCATCATCGACACCGGAATCCGCAACGGCGCCGACATCGTCGCGTCCCTGGCCATGGGCGCGGACTTCACGCTCATCGGACGCGCTTACCTCTTCGGCCTCATGGCCGGCGGTCGGGCCGGAGTGGACCGGACGATCGAGATCCTCGGCGAGCAGGTCGAGCGCACCATGCGTCTGCTCCAGGTCGCCGATGTCTCCGAGCTCAACTCGACCCATGTGACCCAGCTGCGACAATTCAACCGCGACGAGCGTGCGGAGATCATCACCTCCCGCCCGGCCAAGGGCTGATTCGCCGAGGCGGCCCCGCCGGGGGCGCCCAGATCACCGAGGCGGCCCCGCCGCGGTCGCCCAGATGGCTCCATAGGCAGAGAACGGACGGCCGGCAGCGAGAAGTATCGTCGCTGCCGGCCGTCCGTTTCGGGTTCAGGCGATCACTTGCCGAATTCGTCCTCGACGCGGTCGAGGACGTTCGTGGCGGAGTAGTAATCGAGGCGGAACGAGTCGAGGCCCATCGGGTAGACGGCATCGTTCTTCACCGCCGGTGTGCTCTCGACCAGCGAGTTCTTCGCATACGACGCGGCGGTCTTCTCGTTCGCGTTGAACAGGAACACGGATTCGCCGGTGACGGCCTTCGACAGGTTCTCACCGGTGACTTCGACGATATCGGCACGTTTGCCCATTTCTCCTTGGCCGGCTGTGCCTTCGGGGACCTCGGCGAGTTCGAAGCCGACCTCTTCGAGGAGCTTGCCCTGAGCGGATTCCGGTGTCCAGATGTTCGCGCTGGCGCCGGACCCTCCGCCCTTGGCCTTCTCGTTGAAGATCATGCCGGTGACCGGCTGCTTCGGGGCGTCGATGGCGGACTTGACCTCCTCGGCGCGGGAACCGAATTCGTCGTTGACCTTCTTCGCCTCATCCTCTTGGCCGGTGATCTCACCGAGCTTGGTGGTGACCTCCTGCCAGTCCTTGTCGCCGTAGTCGATCACGACGGTCGGGGCGATGTCGCTGAGCTGATCGTAGATGGCGTTCGCCGAGTCCTGGCCGGTCTTCGAGACCACGATGAGGTCGGGTTCTTCGGCGAGCACGGCCTCGACATCGGGGTCGCCCTGGTAGAGGGCCTTGACGTCCTTCTCCTTCGCGACGTCGCTCCACTGCGTGAAGAAGCCTTGCGCGTCGGCAACGGGGGAATTTGGCATGGTGGCACCGGAGGCGGTGACCGGTGCGTCGACGGCGAGGAGGCTGCCGGTGAGGGTCACCGAGGTGGAGACGACCGATTCGGGCGCCTCGTCGATGGTCACTTCGTGGCCGGCGTCGTCCGTGATCGTCAGGGGCCATTGACCGTCGGCAGCGGCGTCGCCATTGCCGGGGTCGGAGGAGCCGGACCCGCCGCAGGCGCTGAGGCTGAGAGCGGTGATGAGGGTGACTGCGGCAAATACGCGTGTGCTGCCGGGTTTGACGCGGGACATAGGGGCCTTTCGAGAATGATTGCTTGCGAAGATGAGCCTAACCTAAGTAGACCCGGGAAACTGCGTTCGTGGTGAGATTTTGCCGATGGCGCGGTGTGTCGAGCGGGAGTGAACACTTAGGGTAGGCTCATCTTCGTGAAATCGACTCTGAAGAATCGGGCGGTCGCTGTGGCTGCCTCAGCTCTGACCATTGCCCTGCTTGCTGTCGGCTGTGCCGCAGAGGACGACAAAGGTGCCGACGGGGACGCCGGCAACAAAGATGTTGCGACAGGAGGCGAGGCCTTCGGCACGGCTGATGAGGAGACTGCGAAGCTCGGTAGCGATGCCGAGGCTGGGGTCTTCCCGCGGACGGTCAAGCATGCCAATGGCACGACGGAGATCGAAAAGAAACCCGAGCGCGTCGTCGTTCTCGACACGGGAGAGCTCGACGACGTCCTGTCGCTTGGCATCACCCCCGTCGGCATGGTGACGACCGAAGGTGCCAGCCCGGTGCCGAGCTACCTCGAAGACCAGGTCAAGGGAGTCGAGACGGTCGGTACGATTCAGGAGCTTGATCTCGAGAAGATCGCCTCACTCGAACCCGACCTCATCCTCGGCAGCCAGCTGCGCGCCGACAAACTCTATGACGAACTCGACTCCATTGCTCCGACGGTGTTCTCGATCCGTCCCGGGTTCCCGTGGAAAGAGAACTTCCGCCTAGTCGGTGAGGCGATGGGCATGGAAGACGAGACGACGAAGGAGCTTGAGGAATACGCTCGCGAGGCTGGAGAGCTCAAGGACTCCGTCGACGGCGACCCGACGATCTCGCTCGTGCGCTTCATGCCTGACCGCCTCCGTCTGTACGCGAATCAGTCGCTCATCGGAGTCATCCTCCACGATGCCGGGTTCAAGCGTCCGAAGAACCAGGACGTCGACGAGCTCGCCGTCGAGATCTCACCGGAGAACCTCGACCAGGCGGCCGGCGACTATGTCTTCTACACCAGCTACGGCGATCCGGAGGCGACCGGGGAGAAGAAGGCACTCGAATCGAGCCAATGGAAGGGGCTCGACGCGGTCAAGGACGGCAAGGCCATCCGCGTCAATGACGATGTCTGGTTCCTCGGCCTCGGCCCGACCGGGGCCGGTCAGATCCTCGATGATCTGGAGGACCACCTCGGCGAGTGAATCTCCGAGAGATTTCGCAGTGACGGCGAAGGAATCGCCTCTATGCTGACTTTCATCAACTGGCTCGGAGAGGTCACCATGGGATCAGCAGCACCTGCGAGAGGCGACGACGGGTGCGTCGGGGAACTTGACCGGAATTTCAAAGGACGCGAAAGCGGCCCATCGGGCAGTGCTGCGGTCACTCCTCTCGTAGTCATCGCCGGGGTTCCCGGGGCAGGCAAGACCGAAGCGCTCAGAGTATTACGGGGCCGATCGCCTCGGGTGCGGTCGGCGGATCCGGAGAACATGCGACGTCGGCTGCGTCAGTGGATGCCGTGGTTGCCGTACGCGCTCGTTCGACCGATTCTTCACACGATTGCCCACCTCCGCGTGCTTGCGCTCATGCTCAACAAGGCTGGCGGACCGCTGGTCGTCCATGATCCGGGCACTCGTCGATGGAGCCGCCGACTCATTGCGAGCCTCGCAGGGATTGTCGGATATCGACCGATGATCATCTTCATCGATACGGATCGAGATTCCGCGCTTCGCGGTCAGGCGCAACGGAAGAGGCTTGTCAGGCGACGCGCCTTCGACCGACATTGGAAGCGCTGGGTCGAACTGCGCGAACGCATCCTGCGTGGTGACAGACTCGGTGACGGTGAGCCCTGGGGCCGTGTCGTGCTGTCGCATCGGGACGATGTTGTCGATGAAGTTCTCGGCCTGCTCGATACCGCAGCAGCCGTCTGAAAAGAACTTCTCTCCCGCCGGAATAAAACCATCCTCAGCAAAGTTGAGTCTGGTGTACGCAACTTTGATGAGGCCGACTTGACGGTCGGAACCTCGAAGAGAATACTTGAGTCCGGTTGGCTCAATGTGTGCGGTCGAGTGGTTCTGACTCAAGAACCGGAGCCGCTCGATCGCACACATTCGAGTCGCAGGAACTCACGATCTGTAAGGAGAGAAAACTATGGCACGTGCAGTCGGAATCGACCTCGGAACCACGAACTCCGTCGTCACCGTCCTCGAGGGCGGCGACCCGAAGGTCATCGCAAACGCGGAAGGCGGTCGCACGACCCCGTCCGTCGTCGCAGTCAACAAGAACGGCGACTCCCTCGTCGGTGAGATCGCCAAGCGCCAGGCCGTCACGAATATCAAGAACACCGTCGCATCGGTCAAGCGCCACATGGGCACCGACTGGTCCACCGAGATCGGCGGCAAGAAGATGACGGCCCCCGAAGTTTCGGCCCGCATCCTCCAGAAGCTCAAGCACGACGCCGAAGAGTACCTGCAGGAGAAGGTCACCGACGCGGTGATCACCGTTCCCGCATACTTCAACGATGCTGAGCGCCAGGCAACCAAGGACGCCGGTGAGATCGCCGGCCTCAACGTCTCGCGCATCATCAACGAGCCCACCGCTGCCGCTCTGGCCTACGGCCTCGAGCGCGGCAAGGAAGACGAGCTCATCCTCGTCTTCGACCTCGGTGGCGGTACCTTCGACGTCTCCCTGCTGGAAGTCGGCAAGGACGAAGACGACTTCTCCACCATTCAGGTCCGTGCGACCTCCGGTGACAACCGCCTCGGCGGTGACGACTGGGATCAGCGCATCGTCGACTGGCTGGTCGAGCAGGTCAAGAACAACTACGGCGTGGACCTGACCAAGGATGCCACCGCTCTGCAGCGCCTCAAGGAAGCTGCTGAGCAGGCCAAGAAGGAACTGTCCTCGGCCACCAGCACGAACATCTCGCTGCAGTACCTGTCGATGAGCGAGAACGGACCCATCCACCTGGATGAGACCCTCACCCGTGCGAAGTTCGAGGACCTGACCAAGGACCTCCTCGAGCGTACCAAGGCTCCGTTCCACGCAGTCATGAAGGACGCCGGTGTCTCCGTCAGCGACATCGACCACGTCGTCCTCGTCGGCGGCTCGACCCGTATGCCCGGCGTCTCCGCCGTCGTCACCGAACTCACCGGAGGCAAGGAGCCCAACAAGGGTGTCAACCCCGATGAGGTCGTCGCCATCGGCGCCGCCGTTCAGGCCGGTGTCCTCGTGGGTGAGCGCAAGGACGTCCTGCTCATCGACGTCACCCCGCTCTCGCTCGGACTCGAGACCAAGGGCGGCGTGATGACCAAGCTCATCGAGCGCAACACCCCGATCCCGACTAAGCGTTCGGAGACCTTCACCACCGCTGAGGACAACCAGCCCTCCGTGTCGATCCAGGTCTTCCAGGGTGAGCGTGAGTTCACTCGCGACAACAAGAACCTCGGCACCTTCGAGCTGACCGGTATCGCTCCGGCTCCGCGCGGTGTGCCGCAGATCGAGGTCGCCTTCGACATCGACGCCAACGGCATCGTCCACGTGTCGGCCACCGACAAGGGCACCGGCACCGAGCAGTCGATGACGATCACCGGCGGTTCAGCACTGCCGAAGGAAGACATCGACCGCATGGTCCGCGAGGCCGAGGAGCACGCAGAAGAGGACAAGAAGCGCCGTGAGGCTGCCGACGTCCGCAACAATGCGGAGAACCTCGCCTACCAGACCGAGAAGCTGCTGACCGACAATGCCGACAAGCTGCCGGAAGAGCTCAAGACCGAGATGCAGGGCGATGTCGACGCTGTCAAGGAAGCCCTTAAGGGCGAAGACGACGACGCCGTGAAGAGCGCCTACGACAAGCTCGTGGAGAACCAGCAGAAGATCGGCGAAGCCATCTACAGCCAGCAGGGCGGTGCCGAAGGCGCCGAAGCTGCCGGTGAAGGCGCAGCCGATGCAAGCGCAGACGACGATGTCGTCGACGCCGAAGTTGTCGACGATGGGGATGAGGAGAAGAAGTAATGACTGCCGAGGGCAACGACAAGTCGTCCGAGGAGCCAGGCTTCACCTTCAGTGACAAGCGCCGGGTCGATCCGAACACCGGTGAGGTCCGTCCCGAGGCCGACGCCCAGTCGGCCTCGGCCGGGGCCGGCGACGAACCGACCGCGGACCCGAATGCCGAACAGGCTGGCGAGGCCGATGCCAGTGACCTCGGTGTGGACATCCCGTCCGATGCCTCGGGGCTCGAGGACATCGAGCCGGAGGCCGAGCCCGAACCGGGTTCGGAGGCAGCGGGATACCTGGCCGACCTCAAGCGCATCAACGCCGAATATGCGGCCTACCGGATGCGGGCCGACCGCGAACGTGAGCGTGCGGCGCTCGGCGGCACGATCAAGGTCGTCGAGGCCCTGATTCCCGTGCTCGACGAGGTCAAGCTCGCTCGCGACAACGGCGATGTCACCGGGCCTTTCGAGACCCACGTGAACAAGCTGGTCGAATCGCTGAACAAGCTCGGCGTCGAGCAGTACGGAGAGGTCGGCGACGAGTTCGATCCGAACATCCACGAAGCGCTCATGCAGCAGCCTTCGGATGAGGTCGAGAATCCGACGCTCTTCCTGGTCATGCAGCCGGGCTACCGGATCGGGGAGCGCATCATCCGCGCCGCCCGCGTCGGTGTCCAGCAGCCGGAGGACTGAGCAACGACCATGATCGCCGAGGCGGCCGCCCGCCCCGCACGCCGGTTCACCGACGTACGGGGCCGGGGAACCGCCTCGGCGGCGGTCCGGATCTTCTGGGCAGTGCCCCGGGGATGCGGATTGTGAGAGGACAAGTGAATACCGTGATGACAGGATTGATTGGAAGGAAAGGAGGTGCCAGGTGAATACCGGACCTCAGAATGATTGGTTCGACAAGGACTTCTACAAAACCCTCGGCGTCTCCAAGGATGCTTCCGACGCCGAGATCAAGAAGGCTTATCGCAAGCTCGCGCGCAAGTATCACCCGGACGCCAACCCCGGTGATGAGAAGGCCGAGGAGAAGTTCAAGGAGATCGGCCAGGCCCACCAGGTGCTCTCCGACAAGGAATCCCGGGCCCAGTACGATCAGGTCCGCGCCATGGGCGGCGGCGCCAGGTTCAGCGCCGGTTCCGGTGGACCCGGCGGGGCTGCCGGCGGCGGATTCGACGATGTGTTCTCCGACCTCTTCGGAGGCGGCGGACGCACCCGGACCCGCACGACCTACGGCGGTGGGGGAGACGTTCCCCCGGACCTGGCGGATCTGCTCGGCGGATTCGGCGGAGGTTTCGGCGGTGGCGGATACGGCGGCTACCAGCCTCCGGTCAAAGGTGGCGATATCAAGTCGAGCACGACGCTGTCGTTCACCGAAGCCATCGACGGTGCCTCGGTGAAGCTGAACATGCCCGGCGGGAAGCCGCTGACCGTGCGCACCCCGATCGGGGTCAAGGACGGACAGAAGATCCGCCTGGCCGGCAAGGGCAAGACCAGCCCCAACGGCGGCGAGCCCGGTGACGTCATCCTCACCGTGCACGTGAGCCCGCACCCGGTCTTCACCCGCGATGGTGACAATCTGCGGATGGATCTGCCGATCAGCTTCGACGAAGCGGCCCTCGGCGCCGAGGTCAAGGTGCCGACTCTGGGCGGAATGCCCGTCAAGCTCAAGGTCGCACCGGGTACACCGTCGGGACGGACCCTGCGCGTGCGGGGCAAAGGTGTGAAGACGAAGAAGGGCACCGGCGATCTGTTGGCGACAGTCGAGATCGTGGCGCCGAAGAACCTGTCCAAAGAAGCCAAGCAAGCGGTCGAGTCGTTCAAGGCCGCCACCGAAGGTGAGGATCCACGCGCCGGCTTGCTGGACAAAGCCAAGGCCAGCTGAGGTGGTGAATCACAATGCACATTTCATCGAGTGCGGCGGTGTATGTCATCTCGGTGGCCGCAGATCTGGCGGGCATGCACCCGCAGACTCTGCGGCAGTATGACCGGCTGGGTCTCGTCACTCCGGAACGCACCGCTGGCCGGGGCCGGCGTTACTCCGGGAAGGACATCGCCAAGCTGCGACTGATCCAGCAGCTGTCGCAGGACGAGGGAGTCAACCTCGTCGGGATCAAGAAGATCATCGACCTGCAGAATCAGGTCGATGCGCTCAAGAGCCGCAACGAGGAGCTTGAGGACGAGGTTCGGGCACGCCGGTCGGCGCAGGAACGCGATACGCGTGTCTTCGCTGCCGGAACCGTGGGCGGAGACGTCGTCTCGATCTCGAGGGGACGACGCCCACAGGGTCGTCCTGAACCGGGAGCTCTGGTGCTGTACAACCGGTTCCGACGCGGCTGAGCCTGACGAGGCCCGACTGGGACGCTGAGAACAGCGCCGAGGCGGAGTGCGAACCGAACTTTCGGTGCGCACTCCGCCTTTTCGCGTTACTCGACGAAGCAAGTTCATTGCGGCGCAGAAATGTATACATGTTGTGCGACACTGACTCTGTGAACGAGAAAGAGAAGGTTCGACAGGTCGCCGACAGCGCTGATTCGGCGGCTCAGGAAGCCGCGGACAGTCGTTGGTTCGAGCGGGTGGCCCGTGCGGGCTTCATCGCGAACGGACTGGTCCACGCCATCCTCGGTGCGACTGCTGTGACGATCGGACTAGGGCAGGGCGGCGGCGAAGCCGACCAGGCCGGAGCGGTCGGACAGATCGCTTCACAGCCCTTCGGCCTGGTGCTGATCGTCATCTGCTTCCTCGGCTGTGCGCTCATGGCGTTGTGGTGCTTGGTCAACGCGTTCTTCGGCGCGTCATCGCTGCGTGGTGCCGGAACTCGCGACCCGCAGGAGAAGCAGGGGAGGAAACAGTGGATCGACTTCTTCTCGATGGTCGGTCCTGCCATTGCCTATGTGGTGGTTGCCGCGACCTTCTCCCAATTCGTGTTCGGCGGAGGATCGGACTCGGGCAAGGCGAGCTCACAGGCGTCGACGACCGTGGCGAAGGCCCCGGGCGGACTGTATATCCTCATGGTTGCCGGCGCCGTGATAGCGATCGTCGGCATCGTGTTCTGTATCAATGGTCTGCGCCGGAAGTGGAAAGATGAGCTTCGTCGTCCGCGCAGCGCGTTCACCCGCTTCCTCGTCGGGTTCACCGGTGTTGTCGGGTATCTGGGCAAAGGTGCGACGCTGCTGTCGGTGGGCACCCTCATCGTGGTATCTGCGGCGACCGGTGATCCGGAGGAGTTCACTGGTATCGACGGTGCGCTCAAGGGCATGCGCGATCAGCCGTTCGGGCCGTACCTGCTGTTGGCTGTAGGCCTCGGCCTGGTCCTCTACGGAGTCTTCCTCGCCCTGCGCTCGAGGTACGACCGCATGGAATGAGCAGTAGTCTGCCTCACCTGCTTAGTTGCAGCGAAGAGAAGAAGGGCGCGAACCCGGTTGGGTTCGCGCCCTTCTTCGACTCACGCCCAGCTCAGTCGAGCCGGCACGTTCTCAAGTCGGTCGCTATCAGATCTCAGCGGGATCCTTGGCAACCTTCTTGCGGCGCATGGTCATGGCGACTGCAACTCCACCGATGAGGAGGAGGCCGGCGCCGCCGACGAGGCCGGTCAGTTCGGTACCGGTGCGGGGCAGGTCGCCGCCGTTGCCGGCATCTCCGTTGTCGCCATCTTCGTTTCCGCCGTTGCCGTCTTCATCGCCACCACCGGCGTTCGGATCTTCCTCAACCGAGAAGTCACCGGTCAGTTCGTCATCGCCGCAGGTGACGGTGACGTCGTATTCGCCGACGTAGGCCGATGCGTTGGAGGCGCTGGTGCCGTAGACGCTGACGTTGGCCTTGCCTTCGTCGTCAGCCTGGACGGTCTTGTCGAAGGCGGTGACGCTCGACTCGCCCTTGGGGTTGACGAGGAAGCGGACATCTTCACCGGGCTCGCAGTTCTCGACGGCGAGGGTGACGCCCTTATCTTCCTTGACGAAGTCAGCAGGCGTGATGGACTCGGGGGAGACGGTCAGCTTGGCTTCTTCAACCGGAGCGGTGGGCTCTTCGGTCTCGTCTTCGGTGATGACGAAATCCTGTGCCGGGGAGTTGGTTTCTGACTCCTGGTCGACGCCCCAGACGGAGTAGTCGCCGGCCGGAAGCGGTTCGTCGCCCTCGAACTTCAGGGTTGCGGAGATCTTTCCTTCGTCGTCGGCCTCGACTTCCTTGGTCGCGAACGGCGACGTTGCGTTGCCGCCGACGACGGTGACCTTGCTGTTCGGGGTGAAGCCCTCGCCGGTGACCTTGATGCCGTCCTTTGCGAACTCGCTCTCCGTGAACTTGTCGGCGTTGAGCGAAACCTTGGGATCGACCTCGGGGGCCTCGGGCTCGTCGGAATCACCAGCGGTGACCTCGAAGGTCATCTGGAAGGAGATGTTGCTGTCTGCACTGTCGTTGACGACGACGGAATAGGTGCCAACAAATGCGGGGTCATCGACACCGTAGACCTTGTGCGAGAAGCCTCCATCAGCGTCCGTGGTGGCGGTCGTTGTCAGCTCTTCGACATTCTGCCCACCTGTCGGGGCTACGGTGATCTCGTAGTCGTGGTCAGCCTGGAGGCCCGCACCAACGATATCGACACCCTTTTCAGCATTGCCGAAATCTGTCTGGGAAACGGTCTCGGTTGACAGTTCCACAGTTGCTTCGTCAGCCTGCGTGCTGGTTGATCCGGCCTGAGCCTTGAGGGCAGAAGGTGCGGCGGGCTGCTGAGTTGCCGAGGCGGGGGCTTCGGGGGCAGCGATGACTGGGGATGCAGCCAGGCCGGTGATGGCGATGGCCACCGCGGGTGCGAGGGCGAGCTTCTTCATGTATTTCCTTAGAGAATTACAGCTGGGTGTGAAGTATTGCGAATGTAACAGTAATGCAACATTCACCACACGCATAGTTGTGTTCGTTTTGTTCAGTCCTGGCTTCGGCCCTGTCGCAGAATTCATTCTCCATTCATCCTGCCTGCACGATTCGTTGCGGACTGCAGAACAGAAGGAAGGGCGGCTCAGCGTGTGCTGAGCCGCCCCTGCGAATCGATCCAAGCTGTCCGTCTGGCTCGTATCAGAAGCTCGTCGGAGTCTGTCCGAACTTGGTCTTGCGGCCGGTCAGTGCGATCGCGGCACCACCGACGAGGAGAAGCAGGGCTCCCGTCGTCAGTCCGCCGAGGTCGGCGCCGGTGCGAGGCAGCTGGCTGCCGTCATCGCCACCGTTGCCGGCATTGCCGTTGTCTCCACCATCGGAGCCGCCGCCGTTTGCGCCTTCGGTGACTGTGAAGGAGTCCTTCATGGTGTCATCACCGCAGGTCGCGGTCGCGGTGTAAGCACCGACGTAAGCCGAGACATCCGACGAGGTGCCGAAGACGTTGACCGAGGCATTGCCTTCATCGTCGGCCTTGACGGTGTTCTCGTAGGCCGTGACGTTGATGCCCTTCGGGTTGACCTCGAAGTGGACGTCTGCGCCGGGTTCGCAGTTCTCGACAGCGAGGGTGACGCCCTTCTTCTCGTTGGCGAAGTCCGCGGCCTCGAGCGTCTTCGGGGACACCGTGAAGGAAGCCTCGGCGGGAGCTTCGGTCTCGCCGTCGTCCCCGTCGTCACTGTCATCCTTGCCGTCGTCATTGCCGTCTTCGTTGCCGTCGTCGTCTCCGTCTTCGGCGACAACGTTGATGGCGCCGTTGAGGGTCTCGGACTCGGTGCCTTCGCGGTCGATGGTGACAGTGAACGGCACCTCGCCGACCTCGAGGTTCGCGGGGTCACCCTCGTACCAGAGGTGGAGCTCGTAGTCGCCGTCAGCTTCTGCGGTCTCAGTCTCCCCGGTCAGGGAGTCCTTGATCTTGTCGCCCTTCTTCACGCCGGAGACGGTGACAGTCACGCCCTTGTTCTTGTTGGAGAGATCCTCGGCGGTGATCTCCTTGGGGTCGACCTTCAAAGAGGCATCGATCGGATCGACAGCGTCGTCTTCGGTGATGACGAAGTCCTGAGCCGAGGAGTTGGTCTCGGTTTCCTGGTCGACGCCCCAGACGGAGTAGTCGCCGGCCGGAAGTGCTTCGTCACCTTCGAACTTCAGGGTTGCGGAGATCTCGCCGTCGGCGTTGGCTTCGACTTCCTGGGTTGCGAAGGGCGACGTTGCGGTGCCACCGACGACCGTGACAGTGCCGTTCGGGGTGAAGCCCTCGCCGGTGACCTCGATGCCATTCTCGTCGAAGTCGCTTTGCGAGATCTCGGTGGTGCTGAGCGAGACCGTCGGGTCGCCCTCCGCCTGGACGTCGACCTCGGCGTTGCCGGCGACGGTCTTGGCGTCCGTGCCTTCCCGCTGCACCTGAAGGGCGAAAGCGACGGATTCCTGCGTGACCTCCTTGGCCGAGCGCAGCTTCATCGTCGCGGTTGAACCCTGAGCGGTGACGGCAGGACCGGTCAGTCCGGACTTGGCAGCGACCTTGTCGCCCTTCTCGAGGCCGGTGACCTTGACGGTCACACCGTCCTCGTGGAGCTCTTCGGCGGTGACTTCACTCGAGGTGACCTGCACCGAGGCATTGATGGGGTTGGCCTTGTCCTCGGACTTGTCGTCGTCCCTGGAGTCCTTGTCCTCGTCCTTGGGGGCAGGAGCGGGCTTCGGGTCGACCTTCTTCGGAGTCTTCTTCGCCTCGTCCTTCTTATCCGCTTTGTCCTCGGCGGCCTTCTTCTCGTCCGCCTTCTTCTCAGCGGCCTTCTTGGCTACCTCGGCTTTCTCCTCGGCCTTCTTTTCGGCTGCCGCCTTCTCTGCAGCTGCCTTCTTCTCGGCTTCAGCCTTCTCAGCCGCGGCCTTCTTGGCCTCTTCCTTCTTCTTGGCTTCGGCCCTTTCGGCTTCAACCTTCTTCTGCTGGTCAGCCTTCTGCGTGGACGCCGCCTGAGCGGACGTCGATTCCGCAGCAGCGACCGGGCTCGCGACAAGCCCGGTGAACGCGAGTGCGACTGCCGGCGCGAGGATGATCTTCTTCATTGGAGTGCCTTCAATCTCTGTGGCGAGGGGTGTGATACGGCACTCATCCTAGGTTCCGAGGGTTTTCCAAACTATTTCTGTACGTTTTGTTCAGGTTTAAAAGCGGTAACACTTAGGTGAATTCTTTAACCGTTTCGTGACCTACTCGTCGGTAAAAGAATGGCTATCAGTGCCGCCTCGGCGAGGGGACGCGTCGGCCGCGCTAATTCAGCGGTTCTGAGCTAGACCGGCCACGCCTCGGCGCGGATCTGCTTGCGCTGTTCGACGGTGGGCACGCGGACGGTCAGGGCGGAGGGGTCGACCTCCATCTCGAGGTAGGACGACTGTCCCAGCGGGTCGCCGTCGATCTGGACATCGACCTCGTCGCCGGCTTCGATGACGACCTTTCGGCACTTCCGGATGTTCGTGTGCAGCCCGCGTGAGGCCCGACGGCCGGCGATCGATGCAAGCACGCCGACCCATTGGCCGAGGTTCTTCGGGCTGACAATGAGCACGTCGAGCATGCCGTCGTCGATGACGGCCTGCGGAAGCAGCTGGATGCCTCCCTGCAGGCGGCCGCAGTTGCCGCCGAGCACCGAACGCACCCTGGCCGAGATCCGATATTCGTCGTCGAACGTGACCTTGACGTGACTGGGTTTGCCGGTGAGCTTCCGTGATCCCGCTTCGACGTAGGCGAGCCATCCGAGGCGGGCCTTGAGATCGTCGTTGGTATCGGCCATGACCGCTGCGTCGAAGCCGAGTCCGGTCATCACGGTGAAGACATGGGTATCGCCGTCGGGGGCGATCTTAGCCGTCCCCACGTCGATTTCCCGGTTGCGTCCCCACAGGGCGATCCGCAGCGCCCACTCCGTCTTGTCGAGGACGAGATCGATATTGCGGGCGAGCAGATTCCCGGTTCCCAACGGCACGATGCCCAGCGGAGTGGAGGTTCCCGCCAGCGCCGAGGCGACCGCGCGAATGGTGCCGTCCCCGCCAGCGGCGATGACGACGTCGACCCCCTCGTCGAGGGCACGGACCGTGGCCCCCTCACCGGAATCCTCGAGGGTGGTCTCGAGCACGAGCGGAGGGTTCCATCCCTCGAAACGACAGATCGCCTCGGCGGTGGCGGCCAATTTGCGCACATCGGTCTTCGTGGGATTGACGATGAGCGCGGCACGGTATCGGGCCGCATCATCGACCGCCTCGTCGGAGAGGTTCGCCGGGTGGGCGTAGCGTCTCATCGTGTTGAGCGTGCGTCGCACTCCGCTGCGGCGGCCGATGAGGAACGCGGCCACGAGCACGGCGAGGGCACCGATGACGATGGCCCAGGTCATCAGGGGGTCCAACTCGATGATCATGTCCCAAATCTACAGTGCCCCGGTCGTGTGCAGGCTGAGTGCCGAATGTCGAAAACACGACCGGCCCGTTAAGCTGAGAGGGTGATCGATCTAGCGCTTCTCAGAGACAACCCGGCCCTGTTCAAGGCATCGCAGGAGGCTCGCGGGGCATCCGTCGAGCTCATCGACGAGGTCATCGCCGCCGATTCCGCTCGTCGTGCGGCCATCACCGCCTTCGAAGACGCACGTGCGGATCAGAAGTCGTTCTCCTCCCAGATCGCGAAGGCTCCGAAGGGGGACAAGCCGGCACTCATCGCCGAGGGCAAGGCGAAGTCCGAGGCCGTGAAGTCGCTGTCCGCGGAGTCCGAGGAGGCCACTTTCGCCTTCGACCAGCTCGTGTCGAAGGTTCCGAACCTCATCATCGAGGGGATCCCTGCCGGCGGCGAAGAGAACTTCGTGACGCTCAAGACCGTGGGCGAACCCCGCGACTTCACCTCTGACGGCTTCGAACCGCTCGATCACCTCGAGATCGGCGAGAAGCTGAAGGCCATCGACACCCAGCGGGGAACGAAGGTCTCCGGATCGCGTTTCCACTACCTCACCGGTTTCGGCGCGAAGCTGGAGATGGCCCTGCTCAACCTCGCCCGCGACGTCGCCGAAGAAGCCGGGTTCAGCCCGACCATCACCCCGACCCTGGTCCGTCCCGAAGTCATGCGCGGCACCGGGTTCCTCGGTGAGCACGCCGATGAGGTGTACCGTCTCGAAGCCGACGACCTGTTCCTCGTCGGCACCTCCGAGGTGCCCCTGGCCGGCTACCACATGGACGAGATCATCGACCTCTCCGACGGTCCGCTGCGCTACGCCGGCATCTCCTCCTGCTACCGCCGCGAGGCCGGCTCCTACGGCAAGGACACCCGCGGAATCATCCGCGTCCACCAGTTCCAGAAGGTTGAGATGTTCGCCTACGTCCCGGTCGAGGATGCCGAAGCCGAACACGAGCGGATGCTGTCGCTGCAGGAGAAGATGCTCGGACTGTGCGAGCTTCCCTACCGGGTCATCGATACAGCTGCCGGCGACCTCGGTGATTCGGCCGCCCGCAAGTTCGACTGCGAAGCCTGGGTGCCGACTCAGGGCACCTACCGGGAACTGACCTCGACGTCGAACTGCACGACGTTCCAGGCCCGCAGACTGCAGATCCGCGAACGTCGCGACGGATCGACCCGGCCCGTCGCGACCCTCAACGGGACCATGGCCAACACCCGCTGGCTGGTGCCGATCCTCGAGAACCATCAGCAGGCGGACGGTTCGGTCACGGTGCCCGAGGCGCTGCGACCCTACCTCGGCGGGATGACCGCACAGGGACCGGAAGGACCGCGCTACTGAGCCTGTGCCGGGACGCGGGGCACTGACCGTGCGGCGGAAATCAGCGGGACTCGGTGGGGTTCGGTCGCCTCGGCGCCGGGATTAACGACAACAAGAAGATTGACGCATACGTTGGGAGACACATTGACCCCGCACCTCATCGCACTCGATGTCGACGGCACGATCGTCGGCTACGACGGAACCCTGTCGGAGTCGGTGAAGCAGGTGCTCGATCGGCTCGCCGAGGAGGGCCACCACCTCGTGGTCTCCACCGGCCGTGCCCTGCCGGGCGCGCTCGAGGTCGTCCACGCGCTCGACCTCAAACACGGCTTCATCGTGTGCTCGAACGGATCCGTCGTCGTCCGCCTCGACCCCGAGCTGCCGTTGGGGTGGGAGCTGCACCATGTCGTGTCCTTCGACCCGAAGGATGCGCTCGAGCAGATGCACGCGGCGCTGCCGACGGCGCTCTTCCTCGTCGAGGATCCGGATCTGCACCGGTGGGCGTCCGGGGCGTTCCCGGTCGGCGAACTCGCCGAATCCGACACCCTCGACATCGTCGACTTCGACGAGCTGCTGACCAAGCGAGCCACCCGCATCGTCATGCGCGAGGTCAACGGCACCGCCGAGGAGTTCGCCGCCGCCGTTGACTCGCTCGGACTGCATGAGGTCAGCTATTCGGTGGGCTGGAGCAACTGGCTCGACATCGCCCCGGACGGGGTCTCGAAGGCCAGCGGTCTGGAGATCGTGGCCGAGGAACTCGGGGTCAAGCACGCCCACACTGTGGGGGCCGGGGACGGACTCAACGACCTCGAGATGATCGAATGGGTCGAACACGGAATCGTCATGGGGCAGTCGAAGGACGAACTCAAGGTGCTCGCGAGCGTGGTCACCGATTCGGTCGACGACGACGGTTTGGCGGTAGCACTGGTCGATTACTTCAGCCTCGACTCAGCGCTCCTCGAGGCAGAGGGCACCACCAACACCCGCCCCTAATTACTACCTGACGGCGGCCCAGCAACCTCGCGCGAGGTATCTGGGCCGCCGTCACGTAGCAATAAGGACTAGTTGGGGCGGGTGTCTAAGACTGCGTCGAGGTAGCGGGCGACACCGTCGTCGTCGACTGCCTCCGTCACGGCAGCGGCGATCGCCTTGACCGACCCCAGCGCATTGCCCATCGCGACCCCGTGCCCGGCCCACGACAGCATCTCGATGTCATTGGGCATATCCCCGAATGCCATCACCTGCGACCGCGCCACTCCGAGGTGGTCGGACAGATCCGACAGCGTCTTCGCCTTCGTGATCCCATGCGGCGCCAGTTCGACGAGCCCGTTGTCCGGTTCGGAGAACGATGCATGACAGGTGCCGTCGACGAGCGGATCGATGAGGTCGTGCATCGCCTGCGAATCGCTCGTCTCCAGGCGCACGAGCACCTTGACGACGTCCTCGCCGGCGAGTTCGGAGACATCGTCGATGATCCGGGCCTCGCGTGGTCGGCCGGTGACGAAATCCCGGTCGATGAAACCGCCGTTGAGAGTCTCGTAGGCGAACCGAGCCTCGGGATGATCGACGCGGACCGCCGCGGTGATCTTCGCCAGCGACTGTGAGTCGATGGTGTGTACATCGACGACGGACTGAGAGGCTATGTCGTAGACGACCGCACCGTTGAGGCACACCACCCGACCGAGATCGGGGATCTGCTCGGCGATCGGTGCCAACCATCGCATGGGCCGCCCGGTGACGAGCACGAACGGGATTCCCGCGTCCTGGCAGCGATGGATCGCATCGATCGTGGCCGTCGAGATCGGCTTCCAGTTCAGCAGCAGAGTGCCGTCGATATCGCTGGCGACGAGGCCGAGGTCGAAGTCATCCGGCGGCAGGGTAGCGGGGCTGATCGGAGGTCTCATTATGCCTCCACCCTAGCGAGAATCTCCCGCGCTCGCCCCAGCAGCTCCTCGGCATCCGTGATGAACCGAACCGTGGCTTCCGCATTCGAGTCGATCGACCGTCCCGATGGCCCGTCCGACCGTGCCATCGACGCCGCGAGCACCGCCTCGCCGACCTTCGACGAGGCCTTCGTCAGCAGCTCCGGTGCGTCGCCGACGGCCTGCCGAGCGGGCCCGGGCACCACCTGACCGGTGACGGGGTAGCGGGCGTGGAGGGCCGCGGTGAGGTCGTCGACGACGTCGACGAGCGCGTTGAGCCGGTGGGTGCCGTCGACGATGACGTCGATCGGATCCTTCGCCGAGGCGGCCGTGACCGAGCCGTCTGATGATCCCGCCGAGGCGGTTCCCGAAATGGCGCTGCCACCGGAGTCCCGTGACTCGTGGAGGGCCACCGCGGTGGTGTAGTACCGGTCGACTGCGCGGATGAAGCGGTCGCGGTTGTGGCGCCACAAACCGGTGCCGAACCGGTCATCGTCCTTGACCGCGGTCGGATTCGCCTTCTTGCGCAGACCGGAGAAGAAGCCCTTCACAGATAGTTGCCGGTGCCGCGATCGTCGCGGTCCGACTCCGTCTTCTTGCCGGGCTGCCCGTCGGCCGGCGTCATCCCAGGCGGAACCATTCCCGGAGGCAGTTGGCCGCGACCGGCCATCTGCTGGGCCATGGCCTGCTGGGCCATGATCGCGGTCTGGATCCCGTGGAAGAGACCCTCTAACCACCCGACGAGCTGGGCCTGGGCGATCCGCAGCTCCGAGGTCGTCGGGGGTCCGTCGGCCGAGTCGAAGGGCAGGTCGAGGCGCTCGAGCTCCTCGATGAGGTCATTCGACAGCCCCTCTTCGAGTTCGTCGATGGAGCGGCGATGGATCTCGGCGAGGCGCTCGCGTCCCTTCTCGTCGAGCTCGGTACCGCGGACCTCCTCGAGCAGCTGCTTGACCATGGTGCCGATGCGCATCACCTTCGCCGGTGACGAGACATCCGCCTGATCGTGCTGCGCCTTGGCGAGGCCGGACTGCACACTGTCGGCGTTCGCCGCACCGTTCGCGTTCTCCGCTTCGTCTTTGTTCGGTGCGTCCGCGGCGCTCGTCTCACCCGCGGAGTTCTGGACGTCGTCCGCGGACTCGGGATTCTCAGCCATTGGTCATGCACCTTCCTCATCGACGATGAGCAGAACTTTTCCGATGTTCGCCCCGTCCTCCAGCGTCTGATGTGCACGGACGACGTCGGCCAACGGCATGGCTTCGTGGATGATGGGGCGGATGTCGCCCGAGATCACGGCCGGCCAGAGACGGTCGGCCACCTCGGCGACGATGGCGATCTTCTGGTCCTTCGGCCGCGCCCGCAGGGTCGTGGCGGAGACTGACTTGCGCGGCTGCATGAGCCAGCCGAGGTTGATTTCGGTCTTCGTTCCGCCCTGCATGCCGATGATGACGAGGCGGCCGTCGGTGCCCAGCGCCTTGATATTGCGCTCGAGGTACTTCGCGCCGATGATGTCGAGGATGACATCGGCTCCTGTCGACCCGTCGTCGTGGGTGCAGATCTCGTGCACGCGTTCGACGAAGTCCTCTTCGCGGTAGTTGATGACGGCATCGGCACCGAGCTCGCGGCAGAATTCGGCCTTCTTCTCGGAGCCGACGGTCACGACGATCTTCACGCCGAGGTGGCGCGCAATCTGGATCGCGGCCGTGCCGATTCCGGAGCCGCCGCCGTGGACGAGCAGCCATTCGCCTGCCTGCACCTGTGCGCGGCCGACGATGTTGGACCAGACGGTCGACAGCACCTCAGGCAGGGCCGCCGCCTCAGTGAGGTCGAAGCCGTCGGGGACGGGAAGCAGCTGACCTGCGGGAACGGGCACGTATTCGGCGTATCCGCCACCTGAGAGCAGAGCCGCCACCCGGGCGCCGACGGACCAGCCGGTGACGTCGGCGCCGATCTTTTCGATCGTGCCGGAGACCTCGAGGCCGGGAATCTCGGTGGCCCCTGGTGGAGGATCGTAGAATCCGCGGCGCTGCAGCAGGTCAGCCCTGTTGACGCCGGCGGCATGGACACGGACGAGGACTTCATCGGCGGCGATGTCTGGTGTGGGTTCGTCGGTGACCTGCAGAACCTCGGGCTCACCGGGGGAGGAAATCGTGATAGCGCGCATGCGTCCACTCTAGTAGCTGGGTGCGCGAGTGGGCAGGGGCATCCGCGAGGTGGGGGTTCGGTGGAGGGCCACCCGGGATGAGGCAGGGTGGCACAGGATGCTGCACGGCTCGAATTTAGGTCGCTATCGGATACTGGCCCTCGAATGTAGGTCGCTATCGGATACTTCTGAGCTCCAGAAGTATCCGATAGCGACCTAGATTCGGCAGCGAAGCCGCTCAGGCGAAGAGGCGGAACATCGGCGAGTTCTGGTGGACTCGCTCGACCTCGATATTCGATGCCTCCATTCGTTCGAGCAGGTTCGGCAGGTCTTCGGCATAGCCGAGCTGAATGCCGACGAACGCCGGTCCGGTCTCCCTGTCGGAGCGTTTGACGTACTCGAACATCGCGATGTCGTCCTCGGGCCCGAGCACCTCGTTGAGGAACCGGCGCAGGGCACCGGGCTCCTGCGGGAAGTCGACGATGAAGTAGTGCTTGAGGCCTTCGTGGACGAGTGATCGTTCGAGGATCTCCGGGTAGCGGGAGATGTCGTTGTTGCCGCCGGAGACCAGGCACACCACGGTCGACCCGGGTTCGATCGTGATCGGCTTGTCCGAGTCCGGGCCGCCGATCCCGGCCGAGGCCAGGGCGCCGGAGGGCTCGGCGATGATGCCGTCGACCTGGTACATATCGAGCATCTCGGTGGCCACCGCGCCCTCGGCGACGGGGCGGATGTCGAGGCCGAGGTCGGCTATGACGTCATAGGTGATGTTGCCGGCCCGTCGCACGGCGGTGCCATCGGCGAAACGGTCGATGTTCTCCAAGGTCACGGGGTGGCCGGCCTTGAGCGCTGCGATCATCGAGGCGGCTCCGGCAGGTTCGGCGCCGATGACCTTCGTGTTCGGCATCCGTTCGGCCGCATAGGCGGCGATTCCCGCGAGCACTCCGCCGCCGCCGACAGGAACGATGATGTAGTCGGGGTCGGTCTCGAGCTGAGCGTGGATCTCGGCGGCCACGGTGCCCTGACCGGCGATGGTGCGCATATCGTCGAAGGCCGAGACCAGGAGTGCCTCATTGCGTTCGGCGAACCGGTACGCCAGCGCCGAGGCGTCGTCGTAGGTGGAGCCGGCGATCTCGATCGTCACCTGCTCCCCGCCGAAGTGACGGACGCGTTCGATCTTCTGCTTCGGGGTCGTCTTCGGTACGAAGATCGTGCCCTGGATGCCCAGTTCCTTGCAGGCGCGGGCGAAGCCCTGGGCATGGTTGCCCGCCGAGGCGCAGACGACACCGCGGGAGCGTTCGTCGGCATCGAGTTGGAGCATGAAGTTGAAGGCGCCGCGGATCTTGTAGGACCGCACCATCTGCAGGTCCTCGCGCTTGAGGTAGACCGTGGAACCGGTCGCGGTCGTCAACCGCTCGCAGATCTGAAGTGGCGACAGGATGACGGAATCGGAAATTCGCTGCGCAGCCGCCTCGACCTCGCCGGCGAGTGTGAGCTTCTGGGGAGTCATGTCTGTTTCAACCACCAGACTATTGTGCGCCCTTTGTCTTGCTATTTGGCAACTCGTATCGATATGAGGACAGCCGCGGGGCCGCTGAGAACCCGCCCCGGCCCGGCCCGCTAGGACCGTCCTGCGTCCCTCCCGTACTCGCCTCGCACCTACCCGAACCCGGTGATTCGGCTCCCGACTTCGGGGTTTCGGGTGCGCCCTGGACCGCGAATACCCCATATCATGATTGGATGGAGGATGCCCGTAATCCCTTCTAGGAGACGTCATGGCCATCAGCAGTGAGCTCGAACAACTGTTAGCCAGCTGGATACCCCGACAGCCGTGGTTCCCCAAGCTCGCAGCAGATTTCGGGACCGACCCCGACATCACCCCCATGTCGGTGGCCCGCGCGTTCACCTATACCGCCGAGGAACTCGGTGGTTTTGCGGGCCTCGTGACCGTCATCTCCGTCGGCGACGGCCCCACCCTGCGTCGCCTCAACATCCCCCTGACCCTGCGCGGGGCCGAGGACATGCACCTGCGCCACGCCCTCATCGGCCGCGTCGACGACCTCGCGCTCGGCACCGTCTACGTCTACGACGGCGCCGCCGATCCCGTCTTCGTCAACCTCATGGCCGACGCGATCACGAAGCGCAAGGTCTTCGACGGCGGGCAGCTGTCCACCGAATCCCTGCGCCACAGCCAGGAGAAGACCGAGGCCCGGGGCCGTGCGCCCATGCCGTTCCCCGTGACCGCGAACGGGGCGGCCGCCTCGGCGAATGGATCGACGAACACCGCCGCCGAGGCGGTCCCACCGAAGCCATCGATCGGTGACCTCACGGTCGGAGCTGAGGACGTCATGCCCGTCGAGATCCGCCCGATCGAGGTCTCGGACTCCGGGCAGCACAAGTCGACCGTCATCATCCACGACGAATACGAGCCGCTGGAGCTCTCGTTCTTCCGCGTCCTCGAGAACGGAATGCCGTCGTCGCTGACGATTCCTGTCCTGCTGACCGAGGCGGGTTCGCGCAGCGTGCCCGAGGTCATCGGCTGGGGTTCGGGCCGCTGGTACGACATGTTCGAGGTCCAGGAGATGGAGGCGCCGATGGCGCTCCTCTCCCACGTCGATGTCGATGCCGAACCCGCATGGCGAGAAGCCGTGAACACGGTGTGCGCCGTCGACTCCGGTTCGATCGGGGCCTACAATGCCCACGCCGCGGAGATGGGGCGGCGCATCGGCGAACTGCACACCGACATGGCCGCCGAGTTCGGGGTCGTCGAAGGCGCCGGAGAGCCGACGAAGCAGTTGGTGCAGAAGTGGGTCGAACGCATCGACTGGGCGCTGGGCCGGGCTCCTCTGGCCCTGGATTCGCTGGTGCCGGAGCTGCGCGGCCATCGAGCCCGGCTGCAGGGACTCGAGACCATCGGCACCCTGCAGAAGATTCACGGCGAGCTGACGCTCGATCATGTGGTCAGCTCTTCCACCGACGGCTATTCGGTTGTGAAGTTCACGGACTCGACGGACTCGGACCCCAAGCCCGCCGCCTTCGACCTCGTGGCACTGCTGCGCAGCATCGACTACGCCGCCGGTTTCGCCCGCCTCCAGCGCACCGATGCGCTCGACTCCGAGGACGGCTCGCTGGTCGTCAGCGGATTCGGCAATGATCCGGGAGCGCTGCGCGCGATCTTCGATTCGCCCGAATACCTGTGGGCCTCGCAGGTCCAGAACTCGCTGCTGTCCGGATATTCGCGAGCTCGTGGCGACAGCATCGGGCTGACCGATCCCGTGCTGCGCGCGGCACTGGTCGACCGGCTTCTCGTCGAGGTCGTCACCGAGCTGCGCAACCGCCCGAACTGGCTGTCCGTGCCGTTGGCCACGCTCACCCTCGTCCTCAAAGGCAAGCCCGCCCGCACCGAGGAGGCCGCAGAACCCCGCCCCAGCTGGGCTGATTCCGGCGAGGCGGAGACCGATGCAGCCGAGGACTCACCTGTTTCCGGCGACGCAACCGGTGCTGCTGGCGCAGAGGACTCGGATGCGGATGCCGAGCCGAACGACTCCTTCGCCGTGGCTCCTCCTGCCGACGAGGCGACCGCCGCCGATTCGGAATCGGTCTCTGCGGCACCTCGCGGCACCTCCGGCGCCGTCGCGGCTGCGATCGCGAACTCAGATGCCGATGACTCGGACGCCGAGGACTTGGCAACCGATGAATCCGAAGCTGGTGAACCCGAATCCGCTGGTTCCGCGACCAACGAGTCCGAAGCCGGTGAAACCGAACCCGACGAGGTCGAAGTCGCCGATGCTGCGGAGAACACCGTTGACGCGGTCGCAGATCCCGATATCGACGATGTCGAGGACTCGACCGTGGTCCCGCCCCAGGACGATGCACCCGAAGCGGCTCCGGCTCCTGCCGAAGACGAAGAATTCGTCGACGAGGAAGAACCGGAAGCTCCGGTCCGACGAGTCCCGGCCTCGTTCGCGGCGCGCGGCGCCACCTCGGAGGACGCCGACAGCACTGGACACGAATCGCAGCCGGCCAAGCCGAAGGACGCACCGAAGCTCGGCCACACGTGGAGCGAACGTTCGCAGAACTCCGGCAGCGACCGCGGAACATTCGGCGAGCAGATCTCCGACCAGCCGGACAAGAGTCGCGACGATTCCGTGGCACGGCCCGACGAATCAACGGGCAAGTCCCGGGACGATTCGAAGACTGCCGGAGGGTCCGTGTTCGATGACCTCCTGGGCACCGAGCGTAAGCGGAACCGGATGAAGAAGCGTAAGAAAGGCTGACCACTAGTGGTGACCCGTCGCCTCGGCGTCGGTCGTGCCCGCTTCGATGAAATTCTTGCGCTCAGTTGCCAATTGGCAGATGCTGTCGCGGTTGTGAGAAACTATGGTGGCTCGACCTTGCGTCGAGCAGGCCGGGTTCGCTCCATCGCTGTCACAGGCATGGAGGAACCGAGGGAAGCGTGTCCGAGCGGCCGAAGGAGACGGTCTTGAAAACCGTTGTGCGGCGACCCCGCACCGTGGGTTCGAATCCCACCGCTTCCGCCCATGTGATGTCCCACGTCATCGTTCACTCGATGGCGTGGGACATTTCTTATTTCTGACCCGAGGATGTCTCGCGTCATCGTGCACATTTGTGGGGGGTCATGCCTCACGGCATCGTTCTTTTCTTCTTCTGATAGTCCTTGCTCGCGCCGAGTGTGTGTTCAGCAATGAACTTCGCCTCCGTCCCGGTCGAGTTCGAGTCACAGTCCCAGTGCTTCGGCAAGGTTGGCAGGCATGATCGCGATAGTGTTACCACTGCGGCCCATGACGATTCCGACGCGTTCTTCGCCAGCGTCCAGTGACTTCACGAGTCGGTGGGAGTATCTCTTGTTGATGTAACCGTATATTCGCTTCGCCCCAGGGCGCGCGACAGTGATTACTTGAGCGACCTGCACACCCTCGGACTCCCTGCGAAGATCGATGCGATCACCGGCCTTCATACGTGCGGCACCGTGGTTCTTCCAACCACGAACATTGAGATAGAGAATGCTGACGCGCGCCAAAGCCAAACTTCCCGGCGAAAGTCGCTTCCCGGATTCGACACTCACAAACCGGTACTCATCGGCACCGCGTTCAATTCGGAACGCGAATGTGCGGGCCTTACGGCCCGTGAATTCCATGGCGGGAACCTCGCCCGGCAACCATTTTTCAAGCACCACAGTTCCACCTCCAAAACCAGGTGGTGCATCCAGCTGTGTGCCGGCAACAGAGGCGCTGTGCGCAGCTGATTTCATGCGCTGTGCGAGCATCCACGAGGCTGACGCCACGACTAAGAGAACTCCGACCATCACCCACATGTGGAGACCTCCATGTCGTCCGATTCTGCGGTTGTGGGATCGGGGAAGCGGACCCGGAGAAGTGGTGGGCCACCTTGGAATGCCCCGGGTTGTCGCGACAACCCGAGACAAGCACTCACCACATCACGTCCGTTCACCGTTTCAGGTTTTTCTAAGGGGACGGAACGAAACCCAAATAAGGGCACTGTTCAGGAAGTGGAGAGTTCCCGTACTCTACACATCTAGTATGTGAAAACGCTGTTAGAGGAAAAGAAGTAGCCGCACGTCCGTCGGGAGCTTGGCGACTGCTGAACCCAACCGCCATGCCGCCCCGGCCCTCCACGGTGAGGGTCGGGACGTCCTTATGCCTGAAAGGGGCGGGACTGAAAGCGAGCGAAATCGCTTGGAGGCCGTCGCCATTGCTAGGGCAGAAGCTCCGCGAGAACTGGAGAGGGCTCTAGCTGTGGTTGACTTTGCAGGAGAAGTTTCGGTCGATGCCAATCGAGTCTCACTGCTCGGCTCCCAGAGGAAGCGTGATGAGGAGTCGATTGCTCAAGACTTCGCATGGGACAACGAGGGTGGGACCAATCCGCAATAACTGCCAGCGGGTTCTTCAGAATGTGGGTTCTCCGACGTCAGCTACGAGGACAGGTGAAGCCCCTTGCTCCCAGGCCATCGCAAGCTTCCAGACAGCATGTTTCTATATGCGTGAAGCTGACCACGACCGCCACACGCCGACTATCAAAGATCCGGCTAGGGCAAGCCCTCCAGTGAAGAGCAGTGGGCTATTGGTCCAGCCGAACGCGGCGAGGACAGTTCCTGCGTACATGACTGTGAAGGACGCAGCTGCCCATACCAGTAACCTTTCAATCTCAGCGTGGACGGCGGCGCTGTTTTCGGCGTCAGGCAAAAGTGGCAGTCTGGCCTCATGAGGGCGGCGCGAAAGCCCTGCCAGTCCCAGCACGATGGCGACGATAATTGCAACGACCGGCAGGAGAGTCCACTTCTGCCCGTAGGAGTCAGCTTTGCCAAGAAGGGTGAAGTGGGTTGGAACTTCGTCAGGGATAATTGAGAATCCGACGATCACTACTGCTGTCAACGCGGCTGTAAATAGAATTGAAATCCGCCTGATCCACAACGTGATTGATCGCGATTCAGGTGTCCCGGCTTCAGAAGTTTCGTCGCCCATACGTTTAAAACTATCAAACAGGGTTACCGAGACAGACCGTGGCTGAACCGCCTAGGGGACAGTCTCACATGCGGACACTCGAGCACTCGCGGCAACGCGACAGGCCAGTAGGTGTGGCCCGGATCTGGACAGAATCTGGACATACGCTAGAGCACGAGCGAACATCATCGAGCAACGCAGAACCCCGGAATCTCAACGAACGCGCCCCTTGCCTGGGGTACTACAGTGGTTCGGATTTCACCGCTTCCGCCCAATGAAGAGCCCCGGAACTCAGCGTCATCAGCGAAGAGTTCGGGGGCTGTCACATGCCCACCACGGCGCGTCAGCATTCGCGGCTCAGCCTCTGCTTCCGCCCGTGCAAAGCCAAGCGAACTTTTTGCCAGGCAGACCTATCGATAACCGCGCTTGGCCCTGAACGACGGGATTTCTGCGATGCACCGCTTGAGCGACGGTCCGAGTGGTGTCGCTGCCGAAGACCTAGTCGCGCAGCCTCAGTCGCGGACCGGCTCTCCCGGTTCGGGAGCCTCGGGCGTCGAATCCCCGGCCTCGGGCTCTTCGGGCTCGGACATCTCGGCATCGGCCTCGGGGTCGTCGAAGCTGCGTACCGAGCGGCGGAAGCCGCGGGTCAGCACGGCCAGGTACACGATGCCGATGGCCAGCCATACGAGGCCGCCGATGAGCGCGGTTCCGTGCAGGCTCGCCCATAGGACTCCGGTGAGGACGGCACCGATGGTGGGCATGATGACGTAATTGAACGTCGACTTGAAGTCCACCACCTGTCTGGTCCGGAACGCATAGTGGGCAATGACCGTGAGGTTGACGAATGTGAAGGCGATGAGCGCACCGAAGTTGATGAGCGCCGAGATGAGCTCGAGGCTGAACGACATCGCCAACAGGCACACCGCACCGACGAGCACGATATTGAACACCGGAGTGTGCGTCTTCGGGTTGATGTATCCGAAGGCCTTCCGCGGCAGCACCCCGTTGCGGCCCATCACGAGCATCATCCGCGACACCGACGCATGCGAGGCCAGCCCCGAGGCGGCGGTCGCAGCGAATGCCGCAGCCACGAAGAACAGCTGGAACACGTGGCCGCCGGTGATCATGCCGATCTCAGGCAGCGGATCGTCGACGATGGTGAACTGCGAATTGTCGGGGAAGAGCAGCTGCGCGAAGTAGCCGGCGACGAGGAAGATGAGACCTCCGGCGAGAACGGTGAGCATGATCGCCTTCGGCATGAGGCTGACGTGCTTCGCCTCATTCGTGTACATCGTCACCGCGTCGAAGCCGATGAACGAGAAGCACACGACGGTCGCACCGGTGAGAACCGCGCCGAGGTGGACGCCCTCATGGATGAACGGCTCCGGACTGAACACGACTCCGGCCCCTTCGCCGGCGTTGAGCTGCATGACGGCGAGCACGCAGAATGTGGCGACGAGGACGACCGCGAAGACGAGGAGGATGCCGTTGATGTTCGCGGTGCCCCGCATCGATGACAGGACGATGCCGGTCATGACGATCGTATAGACGACGACCCACACCCACGGAGGAGCGTCGGGCGCCATCGATTCCATATAGAGCCGGATGATGAGGCAGTTGACCATCGGCAGCAGCAGATAGTCCAGAAGGGAGGTCCAACCGACGAGGAAGCCGAGCGCCGGTGACATCGTCTCCCGCGTATAGGTGTAGGCCGAACCGGCAGTGGGGAAGACTTTGACCATCTTGCCGTAGCTGAAGGCCGTGAAGATCATGACGATGAGAGCAACGAGGTACGCCGCCGGAACGGCTCCGTTCGTCTGTTCCGAAACGATTCCGAAAGTGTCGAAGACGACCGTCGGCGTCATGTAGCCGAGTCCGAGTCCGACGATGGACCACAGTCCGAGGTTGCGCTTCAGTGAGCCAGAGGCAGCCATATCAATCCTCCCCAATGAGTCTTGCCGCCCGCCGGGCCGTCGATGTCGCCATCGATGACCGACCCGGAAGTGATGTGCGTCATGATCTTAACGCCCAAGGTACTGAAAGCGAAACCATCGCCGAAGATCGGGACGGGTATCAGTGTGAAATCGTGACCTTTCCGATGAAAACCGTCAATATCGTCAACGATATCGGTAGTCTCGGCGGGGCATCACGATGACCGGTTATCGAACGAACCGTCAGCGCCGACGCGAAACAGAGTAGATTGCATTCAACGGACAATGTGGCCCCACGAGAGGTGTGAGAGCAGTATGACGATCGAAACGCTCAGTTTCCAACAGTCGGCGGCATGGAAGGATCGAGTCCTGCCGCCGGTCGAACAGGTCGCCGAAGGTGTCTGGGCCCTCCCGGTCCCGATCCCCAACAACCCTCTCGTCTACACCTACTGCTATGCCCTCGCCGATGGCTCCGGCGTCGTCCTCATCGATCCGGGCTGGGACGGCAAGGACCAGTACCTGGCGCTCACCTCGGCGCTGGCCGACCTCGGCTTCACGGTCGCCGATATCCACGGAATCGCCATTACCCACTACCACCGCGACCATATCGGGCTCGTGCCCGCACTCCTCGCGAAGAATCCCGACGCCTGGGTCGCCATGCACGGCGAGGACCTGCGCGCGATCAAGCGCTTCTACACCAACGCCGTCGACCTCGGCACCGGCATCGACCCCAACCTCAACATCGCCCGCGCCTACGGAGTCCCCGAAGATCGCTGGGCCGAAGTCGAAAGCCTCCAGGTCGGATCGAACAAGGGCGGGTCGAAGAGCGACTCGATGAGCCTGTACAGACAGGCGATGAGCCGGCTGCCCGAGAACATCCACGTCCTCGATGACGGCACCGAGCTCCCGCTCGACGACGGTCGATTGACGGCCATGTGGACGCCGGGGCACACCTACGGACACTCGGCGTTCGTCCGCGACGAAGACAAACTGTTCTTCTCCGGCGACCATGTGCTGCCGACGATCACCCCGAACATCGGCCTCGACTCCGGGGCGATCACGCACAGCCTCGGCGACTACCTGCGCTCGCTGGAGAAGATCGGCGAGCTCGACGAGGATGTGGCGGTGCTGCCGGCCCACGGCTTCCGCTTCACCGGAATCCACGATCGCAAGGTCGAACTCGTCGAACATCATCATGAGCGCCTCGGCGAGATCCGCGCCCGCATGGAGGCCACCGACGACCACAGCGTCTACTCGATCGCGGCGGGCCTGCATTGGTCCCGCGGCTTCGAGAGCCTGCACAACTTCAACCTCTTCGCCGCCCTTGCCGAAACCGCCGCGCACATGCATTATCTCGGTATCGACATCGGCGTCGGCTCTCTCGTCGGCAAGGACTGAGCCGGGCCTGGCCTGAAGAAGAGAGACAGCAAGGAGGAACCAGCATGAGCACCGAATTCGTTCCCGCCGCCGAGGTGCGGCCCGTGGCCTTCGCCGTCCACGCGAGCGACCATGTCGAGCGCGGTCGCCGTCGTGGTGAGGAGCTGCGCACGGGAATCGCCTCCACCGTGGACGCGTATCGGCGCTACTTCTCGCATCTGTCCATCGCCGAGGCGGCCGTGGAGTCCGCGGCGGAGTCGAGTCGGCGGCGACTGCAGAAATGGTGGCCGACCGGCGCAGAGGAGGTCGAAGCCGTCGCCGCCGGTGCGGGCATCGAGGTCATAGAGCTCATGGAGATCATCGCTCGCACCGAGATCATGACCCAGGCGAAGGCCGCGCCGACCGAATGCTCGACCGTCAGCCACACGAGTCCGGGTGCCTCTGTGGCCGCGCAGAACTGGGACTGGGCCGCGGACTTCTCCACACTGTGGCATTTCAATGATGTCGGCTCCGTGCCCGGGCAGCACCGACATGTGGGCATCGCCGAGTTCGGAATGCTCGGCAAGATCGGTCTCAATGAGGCCGGCGTCGGCGTGCTGCTCAATATCCTCAAGCACACCGGCGACACGGCCGGGGGAGTGCCCATCCACATGATCCTCGCCCGTGTCCTGGCAGAAGCGGGCACCCTCGCCGAGGCGCTCGAGATCATCGACTCCGCCCCGACGTCATCGTCATCGATCATCACCGTCATCACCGCCGAGGCGGCCGTCCAGGTGGAGATCGCCGGTGGGTGCAAGCGCGAACGGCGGGCCAGGGCTGATCACACGGCCGACGGAGAGACGGGCACGTCCGGATTCCTCCTGCACACGAACCATTTCCTGCACCCGGACCTGCTCGACGGCGCACTCGAGCTGCGCCCCGATTCGACCTCGCAGGAACGCTATCGTCACCTCGCCGAGGCGGTCGTGCGCTTCGAAGCCGAACGTGCCGTGGCGCGTGACAGCGGGGCTGTCACAGTCGGGGACCTCACGAAGCTGCTGACGACGGGCCCGGGAGAAGCGCCCGTATGCTGCACTCCGGCGCCCGGCGCCGCCTATGGAGATCGTTCGGCGACCCTGGTGAGCGTGCGCATCGACCCTGCACGCAGGCAGATCGACCTCGCTCCCGGCTCACCAGCCGACGGTCTGGACGGGAACCGCCGCTTCCAGCTCTGAACCGGCGGCGGTCCCACACGTGGTCGGGTCAGTCGGAACTCTCGGTCGCCTCGGCGGCTTCCTGCTCGCGCATCTCGATGACCGCGTCGAGGGCGGAGGCGATCGCATCATCGTTCTCCAGTGCGGCTTGGATGAGTCGCCATGGCACGAGGTCGAGATTCTGATCGCCGATGACGAAGCGGATGAACGGCTGCCTGCTGCGCGGATCATCGGCTTCGAGCTCGGCGCCGTAGCGCCACTGGCCGAAGGCGATGCGGCGCACCGTCTCACCGATGAAGCGCATGGCGCCGGCGGTGAAGGGAGCCTCGTCCTCGGCGATCATGTCGTCGGGGCCGTCGTAGCGGACCGCGACCTGCTTGCCCAGACGGGCGAGGCTCTCCCGGTCGAAGCCCCACGAACTCGGATCGGCCTGCTCCTGAGTCCAGGCGGCGATGCCTGGTTCGACGGTGCCGATGAAGCGGGTGAGGAATTCGACCTCCTCCTCGCTCGAGTTCTCGGCATTGAGCACGCCGAGCGAGAGTCCTGTGCACTTGCGCCGCGGCTGTCCGTCCCCGCCGAGGAGCTCACTGGCCTTGTCGAGCACAGCGGTGAACACCTCGGCGCTGCGCTGATCGACGGCGGCCAGCACGATTCCCACCAGCGGGATCGGCTCACCGGCAGCCGGACCGTCGGCATTGTCGGGACGGATGAATGGCATCCCGTTGCCGGTCGACTCGTCGTGGTCCCAGACCCCGCCGATCGCACGCAGATAGGTTTCGCCGAGGTAGCGGATGAGTCCTTCGAAGAAGCGGCGGTTCTCCGGCTTGAGGATCTCTTCGGTGTTCGGGAACTTCGAGAGCACGAAGAGTTCGAGCATCGGCAGTGATTTCGGCCCGAAGTCCTTCGGGAACTTCACGGTCTCCCCGTCCTCCTTCTCGAAGGTCTCGGGGAGGTCGGCGAGGACGAACGCGCCGAGGCGGACGTCCATATTGTTGATGAAAGCAGAGAATTCGCGCTGGAGTTCGTTCACGGGCACCACCTTAGTGCCTCGAACCGCGTCGTCGAGTGTGTTCAGACCTTGTTATAGGGGCAGAAGCGTTCAGACCTCTGTATAGAGGCAGAAGTCTTCAACCATCGCTGTCGGAGCAGAAATCGATGAGGTGCATGAGGACCTCGACGATGAGGCTCGGATCGATGTCGACGTGCTCGTCCATCTTCTTCCCGGCCGCCGCAGTCAGGGCGATCCTGTTGAACACGGAGATGATGACCGTGAGGAAGTCGCCGAGCGGCTGCTTCGTCGTTGCGCCGGCGACATCGAGGGCCGTGGTTACGAGTGCGGCCAGCCGATCGAGCTGAGTGGCGTTGAGTTCGACATAGCGGGCGTGGAGATGCGGAACCCGCAGGCAGTAGAGCTCGATCTCCTGTTCCGTGATCGTCTCGGCCACGGTCTGCTTCTTCTCATTGAAGACATCGTCGATGAACTGCGTCATCAGCGCTTTGATCTCCGGCACCTCGGCAGTGGCCATGAGCTGCTCAGACCACCGCTGGATCGTGGCATCGAGGCGATCGAGGTTCTCCGAGATGCGCATCTCGATGATCGCGAGCACCAGATCGTCACGGCTGGAGAAGTTCGAATAGAACGCCCCGCGGGTCAGGCCTCCGGCCTCGCAGATCTCTTCGATCGAGGCGCCATCGATGCCGCGCACGGCGAAGACCGAGGTGCCGGCCTGGACGAGGGTGGACCGGGTCTGGCGTCTGCGTGGGCTGAGTTCGTCTGTGTTCATCGTCATTTCGTTGCGGTGGGGTCGGCGGTGGCCAGGTGGTGCAGTCGTCTGCGCCGGCATCGGAGCGGGCGGCGACGGTGTGGCGGCGAACGAGGTGCCTGAGCATCTCATGAGAATCCTCGCTCAACCTGGGATCCATTTGCATGGAGGGTGGGTATTGCACAACAATACAATACTGCATCCAATACACTTTTGTATCGAGGTTTTCGTGTCAACTTTCCTCTACGCCCTGGGCCGTCGTGCCTATCGGACCCCGTGGCGATTCATCGCCGCGTGGCTGCTGATCTTCGTCCTCGTCGGTGCCGGAGTCGCCGCCTTCGCCAAGGACTTCGACAATGACTTCACACTCCCGGGCTCGGAGGCGCAGACCGCTCTCGACTCGATGAAGGCGACGTTCCCCGAAGCCGCCGGGGTCTCCGCCTCGGTGATCGTCGTCGCCGACGACGGCGATTCGGTGGAGGACGAGAAGTACAAGGACGCGATCGAAGACGAGATCGACCGCATCGAGGACCTCCCGCACGTCGACACAGTGACCTCCCCATATTCCGACCTCGTCAAGGGCGCCATCAGCAAGGACGAGACGGCGGCCATGATCTCCGTCCAATACGACGGCACTCAGCAGGACGTCGGGGAGGACGCCGGCGACGACCTCATCGAAGCCCTCGACCCGCTGCGCGATGCCCTGCCCGGAGCGCAGGTCGAAGGCGGCGGTGAGCTCTTCCAGATCACCGGCGTCGAGATCTCCTGGGTCGAAGGCATCGGCGTCGTCATCGCCTTCATCGTCCTCCTGCTCACCCTCGGTTCCTTCCGTGCCGCGGGAATGCCGCTGATCACCGCGCTCATCGGCGTCGGCATCTCCGTGCTTCTCATCGTCGGCGGCACCGCATTCGCGACGATCAACTCCTCATCGATCATGCTCGCGCTCATGCTCGGCCTGGCCGTGGGCATCGACTATGCGCTCTTCATCGTCTCCCGCGCCCGAGACCTCCTCGCCGAAGGCCACGACCCCATCGGGGCGACCGGACGCGCCGTCGCGACCGCCGGATCCGCGGTCGTCTTCGCGGGCATGACCGTGATGATCGCGCTCCTCGGTCTGTCCCTGGCCGGAATCCCCTTCCTCACGATCATGGGCATCGGAGCCTCCGGTTCGGTCGCCGTGGCCGTGCTGATCGCCCTGACGATGGTCCCCGCTCTGCTGGGACTCGTGAAGTCCAAGATCACCCCGAAGCCGACGAAGCGCTATCGGAAGGCCTACGCCGCGGCCGCTCAGCGGGCGACGGCGGGCACGGCCGCCTCGGCGCAGGGATCATCGACCGTCACCGAGGCAGGCGACGGTTCCACAGGAACCCCCACTGAGTCGACCGACCCGGCACTGCGGGAGAGGATCGCCGACGAGGCGCGCGCCGAAGGCGGCGACCCGTACCCGCCGACGATCATGGATAGGTTCTTCGCCGGGTGGCTCAAAGTCGTCACGAAGATCCCGCTGCTGACGATCGTCGTCATCGTCGGCGGGCTCGCGCTCTTCGCGATCCCCGCCACCCAGCTTCAGCTGTCCCTGCCCACCGCAGGCGATCAGGAGCAGGGCACCCCGGCGCGGGCGACCTACGACCTCATCGACGAACACTTCGGACCCGGCTACAACGGGCCCCTGGTCATGACCAGCCAGATCGTGACCAGCGACGATCCGCTCGGAGACGTCGAGGAGATCGAGAAGCGCATCGAGAAGGTCGACGGCGTCGAACAGGTCATCATGGCCACCCCGAACCGGGATGCGACCGTCGGGCTCTTCCAGATCATTCCGACGACGGCCTCCGACGACCCGGCGACCCTCGACACGGTCGATCGGCTGCGGGACCTGAGCACGGAGATCGAGGACGACTTCGACTTCGACACCGCCGTCACCGGTGCCACCGCGATCCAGATCGACGTCTCCGACCAGCTCGGCAAGGCTCTGGTGCCCTTCGGCATCTTCGTCGTCGGACTCTCCATCATCCTGCTCATGATGGTCTTCCGCTCCGTGGCGGTGCCGATCAAGGCCACCGGCGGGTTCCTCCTCTCCGTCTTCGCCTCCTTCGGCACGGTCGTCCTCGTCTTCCACGACGGTCTCTTCGCCGGCCCCTTGGGCATCGACGGCACGGGACCGGTCATCAGCTTCCTGCCGATCATCGTCATGGGCATCCTCTTCGGCCTCGCGATGGACTACGAGGTGTTCCTCGTCTCGGGCATGCGCGAAGCCTATGTCCACGGCTCCTCGGCCAAGGACGCCATCAGAGCCGGATTCGCTTCCTCCGCCCGCGTCGTCTCGGCCGCGGCGATCATCATGTTCTCCGTCTTCGCGGCCTTCGTGCCCGCCGGCGAACCGATCATCAAGTCGATCGCGCTCGCCTTGGCCGCCGGCATCTTCGTCGACGCCTTCCTCGTGCGCATGTCGCTGGTGCCGGCGATCATGCAGCTGCTCGGCGATAAGGCCTGGTGGCTGCCGAAGTGGCTCGATCGGATCCTGCCGCGCCTCGACGTCGAAGGAGAGGGCCTCGCCCACGAAGTGGCCCTGCGCGACTGGCCGGAGCCGAACTCGGACTACCGGGTCTACGGACGCGGAATCGGCGTGTACTCCGGGGACCGCGGCTTCGCCCGCGTCGACATCTCCCTGCTGCCCGGCCAGATCCTCGTCGCCAGCGGCGATTCCCGCCGAGCCCTCCTGCTCGCCGTGTCCGGCCGCGTCGGACTCACGGCAGGGGAGATGAAGATCGGCCAGAACGTCCTGCCCGAACACGCCGGACGGGTCCGCCGACAGGTTCCCTACCTCGACCTCAACCGGGGCGAAGCCGACCGGATGATCAGTCCGCGCGACATCTCTCGGATGGCCGCCTCGGCGCCGGATCTGCTCGTCATCGACGGGGCGGAGAAGCTCGCGGCCGGAGCACGGGAATCGGCCGGACCGGCACGGGACCTGCGCGATCTGCTGCCGCAGCTCGTCGCCGAAGGCACCACCGTCATCCTCGGCCTGCCCGATTGGGATGTGACAGGGATCTTCGATCCCGAAACGAACTACCTCCACCTCGACCTCGACGAGGCTCGACCTGATGAGCGAGGCGGAACCGACAGCGAATCCGGCGGCGAACACACCCACGCCGTCGATAGCACCAACATGGAAGGTGTGCAGTCGTGAGACTCGAACGTGCGAACTCGAAGAAGCCGGTGAACTGGCTCTCCCTCCTCGGCCTGGTCCTCATCCCGATCATTGTGGCGGCCGGATTCATCCTCGCCACGTGGAAGAGCGGTGATCGTCTCGAGACCATCGAAGCCGCCATCGTCAACAATGACGATGGGGCGAAGGTCGACGGCAAGACCGTGCCGATCGGCCGTCAGCTGACCAGCGGTCTGGTGGGTGAGGACGAGAACAACATCCACTGGGTGATCACCGACGAAGAGGACGCGCAGAACGGGCTGTCGGACGGCACATACGCCGCGAAGCTGACGATCCCCGAAGGCTTCTCCCGCGCTGTAACCTCGGTCGATGATGCGAAGTCGGCGACGCAGACGCAGCTCGACGTCGACGTGTCCGGGACCGCTCCCGCGCTCGATACGCAGATCTCCCGATCGGTCGCCGAGGTGGCGCGGACGACCTTCAACACGCAGATGACCGAGAACTACCTCGACAACATCTATGTCGGCTTCAACAAGATGGGTGACCAGATGAAGGACCTCGGCGACGCCGCCGGGGAACTCGACAAGGGTGCCGAAGGCCTCAAGGAAGGCACCGGACAGTCCGCCGAGGGTGCCGGCGAGTTGGCGAAGGGCATGAAGCAGCTCGGAGACAACGGCGGCGAACTCAAGTCCGGTGCCACGGAGCTGTCGAAGGGTGCCGGCGAACTGTCCAAGGGTGCCTCGGAGATGTCCGGGGGTCTGAACGAACTCGACAAGAAGACATCGAAGCTGCCCGAGAGCACGCAGAAGCTGGCCGATGGTTCCGGTGAGCTCTCCGACGGTGTCGACGAGTACACGAAGTCGATCGACGAGATCATCAAGGGCTTCGCCGGGTCCGGAGACTCGGGTGAAGGCGGTCTGGGTGACATCACCAAGGGCGGCAAGGAGCTCGAGAAGGGCGCCGACGGTGTGTCCAAGGGCGCCTCCGGCCTCTCCGACGGACTGCACCAGTACCGGGATGGATTGAAAGAAGGCGCCGACAAGGCCGATCAGCTGGCCGGGACGAAGCCTGATCTCGACGCGCTCGTGGCTGCGAAAATCATGACCAAGGCGGAGGCGGAGCAGGCGCGGGCAGAGATGTGCCCGACCGGCACCCCCGATCAGGTCTGCCAGGGCATCGAACAGGCCTACGCACAGGGGCTGCTCAACGGCACCTCGGGTGGTCTGAACCAGGCCGTCGACGGGCTCGAGCAGGAGCAGAACGGTTCGTCCCTCCTCGGCGGGTCCGATGACCTCGCCAAGGGTGCGTCGGAACTCTCCGATGGTGTGACCAAGTTCGTCAAGGGACTCGAAGACGGCCTCGGTGACCTGATGAAGGGCATGGAGGACATCTCGAAGAACGCCCCGAAGCTGCTCGAGGCCTCGAAGGGGCTGCGTGACGGTGCCGCCGGCCTCGCCGACGGCAACCAGCAGCTCGCCGACGGAATGCCGGCCCTGTCCAAGGGCATCGGCAAGGTCGCCGACGGTTCCGCGGAACTCTCCGACGGTGCCGGTCAGCTCAGTGATGGGCTGAGCGAATACAGCACCGGCGTCGGCAAATACACCGACGGCGTCTCCGAAGCTGCGACCGGCACCTCTGAACTCTCAGCCGGCCTCGACAAGCTCGATGAGGGTACGGGCAAGTACGCAAAGGGCGTGAGCAAGTTCGCCGATGGCGTCAAGGACGGTGCGGACGAAGTGCCGTCCTACACGGCTCCGGAACGTGACCGCTTGGCCAAGGTCGCCTCGGCGAATATCGAATCCCCAGACACGGACAGCGTCACGGATGTGCTGGCGGGATCGACGATCGCGCTGCTCATCATGCTCGCTCTGTGGATCGGCGGACTCGTCACCTATACGGTGCTCAAGCCGATCCCGGCATGGGCTCTGCTCTCGACGAAGTCCTCGTTCGCAGTGTGGGCGCGCGGACTGCTGCCCGGTCTCGTCGTCGGCGTGCTGCAGGCGCTCGTGCTCTCGATCCTCGCGGTCACCGTGATGGACATCGACGCGACCCAGGGCTTCGACATCGCAGTGCTCACGTTCGTCTCAGCGATCGTGTTCATGATCCTGAACTTCGCTCTCGTCGCGTGGTTCGGGGGAGTGGGCCGGTTCCTCTCGGTCATCGCCGTCGTGCTGGCAGTGGCCGGTCGGACGATCGGAGCGGTGCCGCAGTTCTTCGACTTCGTGGCGCCGATCCTGCCGCTGACTCCGTCGATGAACGGCTTCGCAGCGATCGCCGCCGGCACCACCGGTCAAGCTGCCGCATACGGCGGACTGCTGGCCTGGGCAGTCATCGGCATCGTGATGTCGCTGCTGGCCATCGTCCGGGCCCGGACCACGAAGCCCGAAGCCGCCCTCGAAATGGCGTAGTCGCCGGGGCTGCCGCGCCTGAGGCTGTTTCGGTACACCCTTTTCTGAAATGCTCACTTTCTTCCATGTGCATTACAGAGAAGGGTGTACCGAAACTCGCCTCGTGCATTGCGCGGCGCGGATTTCGGCAACTGCCGCGGGTGGTGTGGGGCGCTGGCGGAACTGGGTCGTCAGCGTCCGCGGAGTCGCGGATGGGCCGAGAGTCGCAGGCGGCGGTGGTGTGAGTACCTAGGTTGCGCGGACTTGGTGCGGGGTGTCAGAGGAGGTCGAGGATCGCCTCGGCGGCTGCGTGCGAGTCGTTGAGCGTGGCCGCGTTCGTGCCCGGATTCGCTGCGATCGCCAGCCCCCACTGCTTCGACGACAGTTGGATCGACAGAGCGAACCGGCGCGGGTGGACGTTGCCCTCGACATCGATCGTGCGGTACGGCCGAGACGTGAGGGCGAGTCCGTTGAGTAACTTCTCCCGACCGTCGTCCAAGGTCAGGCGGGCCGCGGTGAGCTGACCGCGTTCGAGCATCCCGTACAGCAGGACATCGGCTGCGCGCGAGACGGAGTTCGTCGGAGACGCGGCATCGATGACGACGCTGCCCGTGATCGCTCCAGCGGCCTGAGCAGAGGTCACTGTGAAGATCTCTGGCCGCGGCTTCTGCGCCTCATTGGTGAGTCCCTTTGCTTCGGCAGTGTGGCTCTCGACCCCGTCCGGGCGTGCGGTGATGCCGGAACTTGCGTTCTCTGCTTCAGCTTCGGGCGCCTCTGGATTCTCGCGGAGAGCGTCAGGGTTCTCTTCGATACGCATATCGGGGCCGATGAAGGACACGATTCCCGCCTCGGCGAGGGCGATGAGTTCGGCGATCCGCTGTGGGGGAGGTCCATCGCAGATGCCGGAGACGAAGCCCTCGAACCAGCCGAGGATCTCCATGTCGATGCTCACGCGGTCGATGTGGCCTGCGACGATGAGCTCCTTGAGCAGCATCCGGGACTGCCACAGCACGGTGAAGAGCGCCTTCTCCGGGCTGCCGGTCGGACCGGCCAGAGAGCTGCGCAGGTCGGTGCGCAGGAAGTCGAGCATCCACTCGTGCAGAGAACCTGCCTCTCCCGGCTCACGGCTGGTGAAGAGCTCGCCTTCGAGCGGGTCGAGCAGGGTGTGCAGTGACATGCGGTCGGCGGGATCGGGCACGAGTGCCTCTTCGATCTCCGACCAGGCGAAGGCCTCGCGGGTGACGCGGCCCTGACGGGCGGGATCCTCGGTGGCCGTGGCGCTGGCTGTTCGTGCAGCGCTGGTCGCGGCCGCGGCGCTGGCTGTTCGCGCAGCGCTGGTCGCGGCCGTGGCGCTTGCCGCAGCGCGAGCGGTCGCGGCGGCCCGAGCCTCGGTCGCGCCGGCTTCGCCCGCCTGCTGCGGGTGGGTCTCCTGCCAGGTGCGTCGGGTCAGGTGGCGTGAGACGGCTTCGCCGATGGCCTCGCGCAGCTGGCCCGGGTCATCGGCGAACGCTTCGGGACGGACCTGGGAGAGCGTGTGATAGTACGCCAAACGCAGGTCGGCGAGGATGAGTGGCCACAGCTGATCATTGAATCGGGCATCGGCCTTGCGTTCCCCGCCGAGGTTCTCGATCCCGGCGAGCAGAGCGATATTGTCCTTCGTGAAATACCGCAGGGGCCAGTCCCGCCGAGGATGTTCATGACAGATCGGTTTGCTGCGGTACGGGATTCCGCGTCGTGATCCCAGCGCCAGCCGCGGTTCGTCACCGCTGGGCACATATCGCAGCAGTCCGCCGGTCTGCGCCTCATATCGACCGCCCCGCTCATGAGTGAACAGAGTCTGCAGGTCGAAGTAGTTGAGCCCCATGCCACGGACGATGACCCGCTCACCGGGGGCCACCTCGGTGACGGGGGTTTCCGCGGGCAGACCCTGCGGCAGGTACAGGCCGCCGCCCAGTTCGGCGAAAGCGGCGAGGCGGGCGCGCTCCTCCGGCTGAGCGCTGGGGATGTGACCGACGGCGAGCACGACGGCGCTGGCGACGATCGTCGTGCCGTTCTGGCAGCGCACGAGCTGCTCGGGGACAGTGGCACGTGAACTCTCTGCCACCGATTGGGGGAGGTCCATTGCGGGCAGGTCGATGACGGATTCGGCCTTCGTCCGGTGTTCGACGATCTCGACGAAGTCCGGTGCGCCCTCGCGGATGCGCCGGTAGGCGTCGCGGAGGTAGCGGCCGTAGAGGCTGCGGCTGGGGAAGGTCGAGTGCAGCGGTTCGGTGCCGCCGTTGGCAAGGTACCACTCGGCCATGGACGGTCCGGTCGGTGCTTCGTCGGGGCCGAGGAAGCTGCAGCTGGAGTCGGGGAAGACGGTCTGCTCGGCGATGGTGGTGTTCATCAGCAGAGACTCGGGCTGGTCGGTGCGCCACACGATTCCCGCGCCGGGCGGGTACGGGTCGATGAGGTGGATGGTCAGCGCAGTCTCGGTGGTGGCGTCAGCCGCGCTGCGGGACGCGCCGACGGTGCCGGCGAAGCGTTTCGCAGCCAGAGCCACGAGCCTCTCCAGAACGGTGAGACCTCGCGGTCCGACACCGATGATCGCGACCGCGGGGGCAGGAGTCTGTGAAGCCTGACTCACCCCTGCTCGCCGGTTCCGCCGTTGGGCCCGGGGTAGCCGGGGAAATCGTCACCGGGCTTGAAGCCCTTCGGGTAGCACTTGCCTTCGGCGTTGGGCTCACCCGGCGTTGCCGCTTCGGTGGCGTCCGCCTCGGCGCCGGCCTCATCCGTGGATCCATCCGCGGAATCGGCTGGTTCACCGGTGGCAGTGTCTTCGGTGCTGTCCTCGGCCGAGTCCGTGCTTTCCTCAGATTCCTGGGACTTGCTGCCGTCGTTCGTCGGCTTCGGGGTCTCCTCGCCGTCGGATGCGCCCTTGACCTCGTCGAGGATCCATTTGTGGAGGACGTCGTAGTCAGGGTCATAGGTCGGGGTGACGTCGTTGTTGATCTGAACCGTGGTGACGTCGCCCTTCTGCATCATCATGGCGAGTTCGATGAATGCGGGGATCTCGTTCTGCGGGATCGACGTGGCGATGTTCCGCGTCGCGGAGTTCGCGAGCTTCGGATAGGCCGTGGCGATCTCCTGCGGATCGATCTGCTCGAGCGTGGTCTTGAGCATCCGCTGCTGGCGGCACATGCGGTCGTAGTTGTCGCTGCCTTCGCGGGAGCGGACGTACCAGAGTGCGTCCTTGCCCTTGAGCGTCTGCGGGCCCGGATCGACCCAGCCGTAGATCTCGTTCTTCACACCCGACATCGACTTTCCGCCGCCCATCGGGATCGGGCGTTCGACGTCGATCTTCACTCCGCCGATGGCGTCGACGACGTCTTCGAATCCGGCCATGTCGACCGAGGACCAATAGTCGAGTTTGAGGCCCAGAGAGCCCTCGACTGCTTGCATCGTCGCCCACATTCCCGGTTCGAGTCCGTGCGTATTGCCGATCTGGTCGGGGTTCTGTTCGCCCCACTGCCACACGGCGTTGATGAGGTCCTGCGAGGAGTCGCCGGAGGGGCGGAATCCGTCGGGCCACGCCTTGTCGAGTTCGCTGCCTTCGGGGAAGACCGGGAACGCGAGGTTACGGGGCACGGAGATGAGCGCGGCGTTGCCGGTCTTCGTGTCGATGGAGGCCACGAGCATCGTGTCCGGGCGGGTGCCCTCACGGTCGTCGCCGTTGTCGCGGCCCATGAGGAAGACATTGATATAGGGCTTGTCGGCCCAGAGTTCTTCGGCGCTGTGAGATTTGCCCGTACTGTCGCCGAAGAGACTGGCAACCGTGTCGGACTGCACGCGGGCGAAGACCGATCCGACGCCGAGCGGGATGCCGATGATAAGGGCGAGGGAGACGACGAGGACGCCGGCCATCTTGTTCTGCCAGGGCCGGTATCGGTGCCCGCGACGCAGGCCGAGATGGGATACGACCATCACGAGGATCCAGATCACGGCCACGAGCACGGCGGCGATGGCGAGGAAGTTGAGCAGCGAGGGGCTGGCGACGACCGTGGCGACCGCGCGCACGGGTCCCTTGACCAGCAGATAGACGAGCCCGACGAGCAGAGTGAGGACGAAGAGACCGAAGACGATGAGTCCGACGGGCCGGAAGCGTGTGCGCAGCAGCCCGACACCGGGCAGCAGGGTGCTCAGAGAGGTCCAGCCGACGAGGCTGGGGAACGATTCACCGAGGCGGGAGGAATGACGGCGGGACCGTCCGTGACCGCGTCCGGTCGATCTCTCGCCGTGGGCGAAGTCGCCGTTGGATGATCTTTCGGAGGACGACCTGGCAGCTGCGGCCGTGCCGCCGGCGCCGACGGCTGCTGCGGCCGCGGCGCCGCGCGCTGACCGTGCACCGGATGCCCTCTTCCGGCCCCGACCGCGGGATTCGGCTGCATGCCGTTCGCGGGCGTCGCGGCGAGTTGTCGGAGCGGAATCCGTGTCGACGTCGCTGTCTGCGCGGTCGTCGTCGCGGGAATCCCTCGCCGAGGCGGCCGATTCGTCCCGTGCGAAGGTGCGCGGAGCATCGTGGGCAGGACCGCGCCGTGAGCCGGCGCCCGGATCATCCTGTGTGTTCGAGCTTGCTGCCGCGGCCACTCCGGCCGCAGAGGCTCCGCTGGCGGCGGCAGCTCGCAGCATGCGGGCTTCGCGTCGAGTGCGTGGGGCAACCGGGCGCGGAGGCGGTGCATGCGGCGAGCGGGTCGCTGATCCGTCTCCACGGGGGCTGTCGCCGAGTCGGCTGTCAGATGAATCGTCGGATCGGCGGGAGCTTGTGCGGAACGAATAGTCGGATCGGGCATCGGCTGACCGTGTGGAGCCCTGACCAGACTTCTGGACGGGGTTCTGGTCCGAGTTCGAGCGGGACCGGCGAGGGTTCACCGCCGAGGTCGGCAGCTGCTGCGAGTCGCGACGCTGGGAGTCCGAGCGGCGAGGCTCAGACTGCCGAGAATTCTGTTGCGGCGAGCTCGACTGCGGTGTCGAGTCGCTTTCACTGGCGGCGGTGTCGCCGCGGAACCGGGGGCGAGAGGAGGCGCGGAGCCGACGACCAGCTGTCTGGGAATCGGGGTCGCTCCCATGCGGTCCGCGCTTGTCAGGGGGAAACTCTGGCAAGTTGTCTACTCCTCAAAAACTGTCTTCTCGTGCAGTACGGCCCGCTCGCCGTTCTCGTTTCCGGCGCAGGGCACACCGCGGCATTCGGTTTTTCTACCGGCGTTCCTGCGAAGATCTGAGACCAGACCGCAAAGCACATCACGCCGATTTTACGCCTGCACATTGATGAATGCTGGAATTCCGGTGTGGGGGAGCGGAACAAAGGGGACGTTCGGCCCGGATTCGCGCCCATCACAGGTCGACTCGACTATGACGAAGCCCACTCTCCGCAGCCGCGCTTTGCCCTGGATGGCTCCTTTCCCTTAGGCTGTACCCGTAGTGCTGGAGGGTCTGTCGGCGGGCATTTCGCCGGAGCAGATCACCGCAGTGCAGATGGAGTCGTGGCTGAGCGGCCGAAAGCGTCACCCTGCTAAGGTGAAGTCCTCCGATAGGGGGACCGTGGGTTCAAATCCCACCGGCTCCGCGTTTGGCAGAACCCCTGCGATCTGGATCAGGTCGCAGGGGTTCTGCGTTTCCGACCTGTCTTCTCTCAAGGACCGCCCGGCGTGTCCTGCAATGGATTGTCCTAGACTGATTGGAATTTCGGCGTCCTCGGCTCTGGCGAGGTGACGAAACCGCCGATTCGGGGACCAACGGAGGGCAACCGAATGAAGACAGTCATCATCGGAGGCGGCGTGGTCGGGTTGACCAGCGCTTACGAACTGGCTCTGCGAGGGCACACGGTCACCGTCATCGAGGCCGCCCGTTGCGGCGCCGGCGCCTCGCGCGGGAACGCCGCGAAGATCGCCATTGCCGAGAGCACTCCGGTACCCGCCCCAGGGGTGCTGCTTCAGGGGATCCGATGGATGCTCAGGCCCGACAGTCCGCTGTCGATCAGACCGTCGCTCGCACCCGGCTACCTCAGATTTCTGCTGCAGATGGCCGCACACTGCAATGCGCGTGACTTCGAAGCCGGCCTCGATCTCCACCTGCGTCTCGGCGAGGACGCGAACGACCTCTTCGACGAGTACCAGACCCAAGGCATCGACTTCGAGATGCACGACCGCGGTGTGCTGTTGGCCTTCGAGACTCGGGAACGCTTCGATGAGCACTGCGCGAGCCTGCCGGCCTTCGAAGCTGCTGGCCACCACCCGCTGCGCCTCCACGACGATGCTGTACGCGAAGCCGAACCGGCCCTGAGCAGTCGCATCCGCCACGGTCTGTTCTTCTCCGCCGACCGACAGATCGAACCCGACTCCCTGACGGCGGGCCTTCTCGCGAAACTCTCCGCTCTCGGTGTCATCGTGCGGGAGAACACCAGCGTCGGACACTTAGTCCGTTCCGGTGACGCCGTGACCGCCGTCGTCACCTCCGATGCTGAGGTCATCGCAACTGACGCTCTTGTCATCTCCGCCGGCGTTCCGTCCGGGGCTCTGGCCAAGCAACTCGGCCAGAAGATCCCGATCTGCTCGGGCAAGGGCTACAGCCTCGACTACTCACCTGCTCCGATTCGGCTGCGCACATCTCTGACTCTCGAAGATGCTCGCGTCGCCGTCACTCCGCTGAACGGCAAGCTCAGGCTCGCCGGCACGATGGAGTTCGGCAGCACGGACGACAACGTCAACGAGGTTCGCGTCGACGCGATCCGCCGGGCGGCTCAGGAAGCATTCCGCGATTGGGGCGACGGTCAGGGAGAACTGGCTCCATGGGCTGGGTCGCGCCCCATGACTCCCGATGGCCTTCCCGTCATCGGGCGCCTGGACTCCGTGAAGAACGCCTACATCAATTCCGGACATTCGATGCTCGGTCTGACACTGGCACCGGGATCTGCCCGACTGCTTGCCGGACTCATATCCGACGGGCATTCGACGCTTCCCGACGAACTGCTCGCACGCGTGTCCCCGAACCGATTCTGAACGACTCACGCCAACGCCACACGGACCCGAACGGACGAGGATGGGCTCATGACCACACAGCAAGTCACGGGCAGCGAAGTCGTGTCTGAGGCCCGCCCGAACAGAGACGAGGGAACGTGAAGAACAGACAGCTCATTCAGGCAGTCGATGTCCACGCGGCCGGCGAACCCGGCCGAGTGCTCATCGGCTCGGGACTGCGGGTCAAAGGTGCGACGATAGCCGAGAAGCTGCGCTACTGCGAAGAGCACCTCGACGACTTCCGGAACCTCATCCTCCACGAACCCCGCGGCTATCCCGGCCTGTGCTCCCCGATCGTCGTGCCGGCGACGGATCCGAGCTGCGATTTCGGAATGATCGTCATGGAGCAGGGCGGGTTCAAGCCGATGTCCGGTTCGAACCTCATCTGCACCGTCACGGCGCTGATCGAGACGGGGTCCGTCGATGTCAGCGAACCGGTCACCGAGCTGCAGGTCGATACCGCCGCCGGTGTCGTCACGGTCCGCGCCGAGGTGGAGGCCGGCCGAGCGAAGTCGGTGACCTTCGATAATGTTCCGGCTTTCGTCCACGGACTCGACCTGCCTCTCGAGGTGCAGGGGTACGGGACGATCCCCGTCGACATCGTCTTCGGTGGTCAATTCTACGTACAGACTGCGGCGGACAACCTCGGCGTGGAGCTTGATCCGGGCAATGCCAAGGAGATCATCAGGGCAGCCAGCGTGTTGCGGCAGGCGGCGAACGAGACTTTCGAGGTGAGGCATCCTCTCATCCCTGAAATCGATTCGATCGGTCTGCCGCTGATCCACGGACCCGCCCGAACAGAGGGCACTGACGGACGCAACGCGGTCGTCCTGCCCAACGGCATCGTCGACCTCGGCGATCCGAGTACGTGGACCGGGACTTTTGACCGCTCTCCGTGCGGCACCGGTACGAGCGGTCGAGTGGCGGCCAAGCACGCCCGCGGCGAACTGCGCGTCGGCCAGCGATTCGTCCACGAATCGATGATGGGCACGACCTTCACCGCCGGGGTGAAGGAAGAGACCGAGATCGGCGGAATTCCAGCCGTCATCACTTCGATCACCGGGCGCGGGTGGATCACAGGATTCCAGCAGCTCGTGCTCGAGGCCGATGATCCGTTTCCGGTCGGCTTTACCGTCGGCGACATCTGGAGCGGTGGTACGAGCGCAGCGGAACCAGGAGTCGACAGTTGAGAAGCGGATATGGCGGGGCAGGATCGATGACTGTTCGAGCGGTAGTCTGCTGATTGAGGGCAATGGTCGAAGCCGACACGATTCGTTGCACACGAGGAGCGCACAATGACGAATGAACCCGACTGCATCTCTTTCGATGATCTTGTCTCAGCGATCGAAGCCAAGCTCATCGGAGCCGGTGCCTCTCCATCAGTCGCCGAAGTGCTGGCGACCAACTGCGCCACCTGTGAACGCGACGGCACTCTCAGCCACGGAGTCTTCCGCGTGGCCGGATACCTCGATTCGCTGACCCGCGGTTGGGCAGATGGGGCCGCGCTAACGAGCATCGACGTGGTCGGCCCTTCCTATATCCGCATCGACGGTCACAACGGTTTCGCCCAACCCGCACTCGCCGAGGCGAGGCCGGCGATCGACCAAGCGCTCGACGACACCGGTGTCGCCGTCATCGCCCTGCGCAATACCCATCACTTCAGTGCCCTGTGGCCCGACCTCGAGGCCTTTGCCCGCGACGGCCGGGTGGCGATGGGAATGATCGCCAGCGGCAAGCTCGCCGTCGTCCCCGAGGGGGCCACCCGGCCGGTCTTCAGCACCAATCCGTTCGGCTTCGCCACGCCCGTGGCTGACGCGGCCCCGATCGTCTTCGACTTCTCCACATCGTCGATGTCACACGGGGACCTGCAGCTGCTGCGGGCAGAGGGCCAGGACGTTCCGGTCGGGACCGGGGTCGACTCGACTGGCGCGGATACCACGGATCCGAACGCCATCCTCGACGGCGGCGGCATCCGCCCCATCGGCGGGCACAAGGGTGCGCTGCTGTCGTTCATGATCGAAACGCTCGCGGCAGGGCTGACCGGCGGTGCCTTCACCTATGAGGTAGACGCGGAGGCCCCCGTGGGCGCCCACACCTTCCGGACCGGTCAGCTATTCATCGTCATCAATCCCGAACGAGGCGGCAACGACGCCTATCTGGGCCGCGTCCGCGAATTCGTCGACATGCTCCGCGACGCAGGTATGGATCGTCAGCCCGGTGATCGGCGCTATGCCAATCGCGCCGAGGCGGCCGAACGCGGAATCCCTATCACCGACACGATTCGCTCCCTGTTCGACTGAATTGCTGTTGACCGATCGAAGCTTGCTCTGTCCCGAGCAGCACACGACCCCGCTGGAGGGAGTCGTCGACTCCGTCGAGTACAGTCCTCAGCCGTACATCCTCCACCACAGCAGCGCCACGTGCAGCGCCGTGCGCGACTCCGCGTCATCGAGCGAGACGCCGAGGCGATCCTGCAGACGCGTGGTCCGTGCGTAGAGTGCGGGCCGGGACAGGTGCCCGGCACGCGCCATCGCTGACTTGTTCCCACCATGGGTGAGATAGAGCTCGAGGAAATCGAGCAGTTCTTCGTCCGCGGAATCCGTGGGCGAACGCAGATCTGCGTCCCGGCGACCGCCGCCGCTCGTTTCGCCGAGCAGGGGCCCGAGCTCTCCCTCGGCGAAGGCGCGGAGTCGCGAGTCCTCGGCCAGCAGAGACAGAAGCCCGCGAATGCGAACGTCCGAGGAGCGGTAGAACGAACGCTCACGCACATCGAGCGTCGACGCGACCTCGGCGACGTGAGAGGCTGCTTCGAGACCGGCGACAGCGCGAAGCAGTGAGGTGCTGCTCCGGCCGACCCCGACCACCCAGCTCGCAGAGAGTCCCTCGAGCTCGGCGAGGAGGCGGTTGAGACGGTCGTCGGCGTCATCGGTGCCGCGCGGATTCGCCAGCGTGGTCCCTGCCTGCTCGGATTCGGCGCCCGCGACTGGAGTCCGCCGACGCTGCGGGCCCCCGGTCCTCCCGCGACCGGGCCCCAGAACGAACCCGAAAACACCCGACTGCAGGCTCGTCATGAGCAGACCCAGATTGAGGCGCGAGGCGGCAGAGGAGATCTCCTGAGTCAGGCCGCGCTCCTGCAGCTGCACCCGAGTCGGATCGGTGTCGGCCTCACGATCGATGCGGACGACCACCGGGGTGAGCTCGGCCCCTTCAGCAGGAGTGAATCCCAGAGAGCGGGCGCGCTCCCGTGCCGAACGCTCGTCGATGCCTTCGGAGTCCGTGATCTCTCGGATCAGGCCGCTTTGGGCCTGCAGCAGCAGATCCTGCTCATCGCGATCGGCCATTCGAGTCAGCGTCAGGGCTTCACCCGCGCGTTCGATGACCTGCTCGAGATCGGCGACGGACTCGGCGCCGCCGGGCACAACAAGCCGGCCCCACCGGCGAGAACGCAGCCCCACCGGCGTCTGCCGCCACTGCGACGGCGCGTGACCGCCGGGTGTCGTGCTCGCTCCGCTGACGAGGTCGACCCACTTCTGCGCGAGATCCTGCGAACCACGGCCGGAATGGGCGAGAACCCGATGGGACACATCCTCGAGGACCACCGCCGTGCCCAGCAGTTCGGCCGTGCGAACGACGATCGTCTGCGCTTCGGCCCTATCAAGGCTCAGCTGCGTGTACGTCTCGTGGATCTCCCGGGCATGTTCGAGCCGCGAGATCTGCTGTGCGAGAAGGCTGCGGTGCGCGAGCTCGGTGATCCTGACGAACTTCACCCGACGCGGCAGGACGATGACAGGCAGTTCCCTCGCCGAGGCGGCCGCGGCCGCGATCTCGCGCGCTTCCTCATCGTGTGTCGAGTTCTCATCGACGAGTTCGATGATCGTCCCAGCGGCACCTGCGCGCTCGAGCTGGTCAAGGAACTCCGTCATCGCCTCAGGCGAATGGCGGAAGGCTGTGGCGGTGGTCAACACGAGCTCTCCACCCTCGAGGAAGCGCTCGACATGCTCGGAATCGGCGATGTGGACCCAGCGGATCGCCCGGCCGAGGCCTGCTTCGCCGGCAAGCACCGCAGGCTCTGCAGCCTTGATCTCCTCGAACTCGAGCAGTCCGGCGATGCTCAGCGATGCCCCGCTCGACTCTCGCGCAGTGTCCATTGACACAGTGTAAAGCCGAGGGCGAAGATTCTGACACTCTGACACTTCCGAGATCGGCAGAGCGGACAGAGGATGGATTCAACCGACGAACCGACGACGCAGAAGGACCCTACATGGCAACGCTCTCCCACTGGATCAACGGACAGACCGTCACCGCGGACACCGACACCCGCCTCGGCGATATCACGAACCCGGCCACCGGAGTCGTCAGTGGCCAGGTGGCCCTGGGGTCGAAGGCCACCGTGGAATCGGCGATTGCCGCGGCCTCCGCCGCATTCCCCGCCTGGCGCGACACCTCGCTGTCACGGCGCACGTCCATCCTCTTCTCCTTCCGCGAGCTTCTCAATGCCCGCAAGCAGGAGCTCGCGGAGATCATCACCGCCGAACACGGCAAGGTCCTCTCTGACGCCCTCGGCGAAGTCGCCCGCGGGCAGGAGGTCGTCGAATTCGCGTGCGCCATCGCCGGCCACCTGAGAGGCGGTCATACGGAGAACGCGTCGACGAAACTCGACGTCCACTCCCTGCGCCAGCCGATCGGCGTCGCCGCGATCATCTCTCCCTTCAACTTTCCGGCCATGGTTCCGATGTGGTTCTTCCCCGTCGCCATCGCCACCGGAAACACCGTCGTGCTCAAGCCCTCGGAGAAGGATCCGTCGGCCGCGAACTGGCTCGCCGAGCTGTGGAAGGAAGCAGGCCTGCCCGACGGCGTGTTCAATGTCGTTCACGGTGACAAGGAAGCCGTCGACACGATCCTCGAGAGCCCCGAGGTCGCCTCGGTGTCCTTCGTCGGGTCGACCCCGATCGCAAAGTACGTCTACGAGAACGGCACCGCCGTCGGAAAGCGCGTCCAGGCGCTCGGCGGAGCGAAGAACCATATGCTCGTCCTGCCCGATGCGGACCTCGACCTCGCCGCCGACGCTGCCGTCAACGCCGGCTACGGCGCCGCAGGAGAGCGCTGCATGGCGATCTCCGTCGTCGTTGCCGTCGATTCCGTCGCCGATGAGCTCGTGGCGAAGATCGCCGAGCGCACGAAGACCCTGCGCGTGGGCGACGGGGCGACCGAGCCGGACATGGGACCGCTCGTCACCGCCGCCCACCGCGACAAGGTTGCTGGCTACATCGATGCCGGCGCCGAGGCGGGAGCGACGGTCGTCCTCGACGGTCGGGAGAACACCCCGGCCGACGGGTTCTTCCTCAATCCGACCCTGTTCGATGACGTGACCACCGACATGTCGATCTACACTGATGAGATCTTCGGCCCCGTGCTCTGCGTCGTCCGCGTCCCCGGCTACGACGAGGGCCTCGACCTCATCAACGCCAACCCGTACGGCAACGGCACCGCGATCTTCACCAACGACGGGGGAGCGGCCCGCCGCTACGAGAACGAAGTCGAGGTCGGCATGGTCGGCATCAACGTCCCGATCCCCGTGCCCGTGGGCTACTACTCCTTCGGCGGGTGGAAGAATTCGCTGTTCGGCGACACCCACGCCTACGGCGACGAAGGCGTCCACTTCTTCACCCGTGGGAAGGTCGTGACCTCACGCTGGCTCGATCCCAGCCACGGCGGACTCAACCTCGGCTTCCCGACCAACGACTGAACACACCACCACGGACGTCCGCCCCGACCGGGGGCGGACGTGCTCTCAACGACGAACCACCTCGGCGAAGGAGCCCTGACATGACCACCACCGCGGATTCCCAGCTCACCGAATCGCACCTCGACGCTGATCGCTCGGGCGCTGATCGGATCGATGCGCAGCAGATCGAGGCCGGGCGACGTGCCCACGAACTCGACCGTGCGCACGTCTTCCACTCCTGGCAGGCTCAGGGGCCGTTCGACCCGATGACGATCGTCGACGCCGCCGGCCCCTACGTCTGGGACGGTGAGGGTCGAAAGCTGCTCGACCTGTCATCGCAGCTGGTCAACACGAATATCGGCCATCAGCACCCGGCCGTCGTTGCGGCCATCCAGGAGCAGGCCGGCCGGCTGTGCACCATCGCGCCGCAGCACGTCAACGACGCCCGCTCCGAGGCGGCCCGACTCATCACCGAACGTACACCGGGCAACCTCGATCATGTGTTCTTCACGAACGGGGGAGCCGACGCGAACGAGCACGCGATCCGGATGGCCCGACTGCACACCGGTCGGACGAAGGTGCTTTCGGCCTACCGCAGCTACCACGGCGGCACGCAGCTGGCCGTCAACGTCACCGGCGACCCGCGCAGGTTCGCCAACGACTACTCAGCTGAGGGCATCGTCCACTTCATGCCCGCCTACCCCTACCGGTCGTACTTCAACTCGACGTCCGAGGCCGAGGAGACGCAGCGGGCGCTGGCCCATCTCGAGGACATGATCACCCTCGAGGGGCCCGGCAATATCGCGGCCCTCATCCTCGAGACCGTTCCGGGCACCGCGGGGATCTACGCTCCACCTGCCGGTTACCTCGCCGGCGTGCGCGAGCTGACGGCGAAGTACGGGATCGTCTTCATCGCCGACGAGGTGATGGCCGGATTCGGCCGCACCGGTCGCTGGTTCGCCCTCGACCACTGGGACGTCACCCCGGACCTCATCACCTTCGCCAAGGGCGTGAACTCCGGATACGTCCCGCTCGGCGGGGTCGCCATCTCGGATGCGATCTTCGAGACCTTCCGCGATCGGGTCTATCCGGGCGGACTGACTTACTCAGGACATCCGCTCGCCTGTGCGGCAGCGGTCGCGACGATCACCGCGATGGAGGACGAGGGGATGATCGTCAATGCGGACCGCCTCGGCGAGGACATCATCGGCCCGGCACTGCGGGAGATGGCGCAGCGCCACCCCTCGGTCGGTGATGTCCGGGGTCTCGGCTGCTTCTGGGCCGTCGAGCTCGTGAAGGACCGGACGACGAAGGAGCCGCTGGCGGCGTACGGCGGCAGCTCGCCGGAGATGAACGAGGTCATCGGAGTGCTCAAGGCCGAAGGCGTGCTGCCGTTCGCGAACTTCAACCGAATCCACGTCGTGCCGCCGCTCAATACCCCGGATGAGGACGTGCGATTCGGGCTCGCCGCCCTGGATCGGGCACTCGACGTCGCGGATCGGTACGTCACGGAGTAGATTCGTCACGCGTGAAGGAGGAGTCGCCTCGGCGAGGGACTGCTGTTTTCGGGCCCCGTTCGGAATGTGAGTGCTATTGCACTCTCAGCCGGGCGGGGCCCGTTTGCGCACGTCAAAAGTGAACAAAAGGTGAACGAGGTGGAGTAGGGTCGAATTGCGGGTGAAGAGCGGTTGAATCTGTGGGTAGACTTCTGCGGGATAGTGATGGCTGGCCGTCAGCTGCATCATCCACGGTCCGAATAGTGTCTACACCCAAGGTCGATTAGTGGAAATCATCTTCGTCGTCGTGCTCGTCATCGCATTGGCACTGTTCTTCGACTTCACCAATGGCTTTCACGATACGGCCAATGCCATGGCCACACCGATCGCAACCGGGGCCATCAAACCGAAGACGGCAGTCACGCTTGCCGCAATCCTCAACCTCGTCGGTGCCTTCCTCTCCACCGAGGTGGCCAAGACCATCTCGGGCGGCATCATCAAGGAAGGCGGCGGGGGAGTCCAGATCACTCCCGACTTCATCCTCGCCGGCCTCATCGGGGCCATCATCTGGAACATGGCGACGTGGCGCTTCGGCCTACCGTCATCCTCGTCCCACGCACTCTTCGGCGGCCTCATCGGTGCGGCCATCGTCGGTGCCGGACTCAACTCCGTCGACTACGGAGTGTTCCTGTCCAAGGTCGTCATCCCGGCTCTGGCCGCCCCTCTCATCGCAGGGTTCAGCGCCTATCTGTGCACGAAGATCGCCTACGCGATCACCCGCCGCAACGAGGAGGGCAAAACCGCTCGCCGTGCACCGTTCAAGTACGGGCAGATCTTCTCGTCCTCGCTGGTGGCTCTCGCCCACGGAACGAACGATGCGCAGAAGACGATGGGCGTCATCACCCTCGTGCTCGTCTCCGCGAACCTGCAGGAGCACGGCACCGGCCCGCATATCTGGGTGATCACCGCATGTGCTCTGGCCATCGCGCTGGGCACCTATGTCGGCGGTTGGCGCATCATCGACACTCTCGGCACGAAGCTGACGACGGTCAAGCCCGCTCAGGGACTGTCGGCCGAGACGTCGACGGCTGCGGCCATCCTCGCCTCCTCGCACCTCGGCTTCGCCCTGTCGACGACGCAGGTGGCCTCCGGTTCCGTGCTCGGTTCGGGGCTGGGCCGCAAAGGTGCCGATGTCCAGTGGTCGACGGCCGGACGGATCGCCTCCGGTTGGCTGCTGACGATTCCAGCCGCCGCGATCGTCGGCGGCATCGCCGCCGGCATCGCTCACTTGGGAACGGTCGGCGTCGTCGTCGACACGGTCATCGCCGTCGTCGTGGTGCTGTGGATCTACCTCAGCTCCCGCCGGGTCGAGGAGACGGACATCTCGAACTTCGACACCGTCGGCGAGGCTGTCAACATCCGCGGCCGCAAGCGCAAGCTGCGCAAGGACCGCAACCGCAAACGTGCTCAGGAGAAGCGGGAAGCCCGCTACGAGGCCTGGGCGGAGAAGCAGGCGGCGAAAGAGAAGCGCCGTGCCCACCGCAATGCGAAGAAGAACGGGGCGGTTCCCGCCGAGGCTGCGAAGACGAGTTCATCGTCGACCGGATCTTCTTCCGGAGCCGATGCCGGCCGGGCAGATGCGAGCGATAAGGGAGACGCGAAATGATCGAGTGGAGTTCGTTCGCCATCGTTGCGGCCGCGACATGGGTCTCGGCCATCATCGTCATCACGCTGTTCTCCGTCGGAGTGCGGATGCGCGCCGCGCACCTCGACCGTGTCGAGGAGGGCCGCAGCAGTTCGGCCCTGCCGGTCGGCTACTGGGCGGTCTTCGGCATCTGCGGAGCAGTCGTGCTGCTCGGCGTCTACCTCATCGTCCCGGCCCTCCACGGCGCCTGAAGCGTCGGATGGCGACCGCTTGACGCCTCCGACGGTGCTTGACACCTCCGCGCTGCGGGCCGCGTGTCGTTTCTGAAGTGCTCGCCTGAGCTCTCTGGGCGATCCCCGTGTGACGCCGAGGCTGCACTCGTCAGCTGGCTGTTCGTCTTTCCCCTATTAAGACCACAGATGGTCATATCGCGGTGGGGCGTGGAGTCCTCACGGTGGAGACCGGAAGGACGCCTCAGTCAGTTCGCAACGCCGTGGTCAGGTGTCGTCGACATCGGGGGAGAGTTCGAGGGGAGGAAGTATCCGCTTCCGGATGCCCTGTTCGTGACGATCACCGCCCGCGGGGCGACCGCGCATCAGAACGCGCTGATCGGCAAGCCGAGGAAGCCGGAGAAGGTCACCTGTCGCGTGTCGAGGGAGCTCAAGGCGAAACCGCGTGATGTGTTGGTATTTCTCCGTGAGGTTCATGGGGCGCAGGCGGCGCATCACTGAGTCTGCGCGGCTTCGGGCCTATAGCCCGGAGGCACTGACGGATCAGCGGCGGGCTCTCAATCGGTCAACCGCACAGCCTCAACGAAATACGACAATCCCCCAACCACCTCGGCGGCGGTTGGGGGATTGTCGATGAACGAACGGCTCAGACTGTCAGCGATGAAGCCAAACGACTCAGACTAGCCACACAGCTAAGCAACTCGGCCAAACGACTCAGGCGAGGCCGAGACGCTGGCGGAGGTTGTCGACCTCGGCGCGGAGTTCGGCAGGGACCGAATCGCCGAGCTCGGCGTACCATTCCTCGATGAGGCCGAGTTCGGTCTCCCACTCTTCGGGCTTGATGGCGAGAGCCTTGCGCAGCTGCTCGTCGGTGAAGTCGAGGCCTTCGGTGTCCAGGCCGCCTTCGACCGGGGTGAGGCCGAGCGGGGATTCCTGAGCATCGGCGGCGCCGGTGACGCGTTCGAAGACCCACTTGAGAACGCGCGAGTTCTCGGAGAATCCGGGCCACAGGAACGAGTTGTCGTCGTCGCGGCGGAACCAGTTGACGTAGAAGATCTTCGGCAGCTGGGCGCCCTCGGTGTTGCCGATGTTGATCCAGTGCTGCAGGTAGTCACCGACGTTGTAGCCGATGAACGGACGCATCGCCATGGGATCACGGCGGACGACGCCGACGGCACCCGTGGCAGCCGCGGTGGTCTCCGAGGAGAGCACCGAGCCCATGAACACACCGTGGGTCCAGTCCTGGGTCTCGGTCACGAGCGGCATCGTGGTCTTGCGACGACCGCCGAAGAGGATGGCCGAGATCGGCACACCGTTCGGGTTGGTCCACTCGGGAGCCAGGGTCGGAACGTTCGCGATCGGGGTGCAGAAACGCGAGTTCGGGTGAGCGGCCGGGGTGTCGGACTCAGGCGTCCAGTCGTTGCCCCTCCAGTCGGTGAGGTGGGCAGGCGCCTCGTCGGTCTTGCCTTCCCACCACACGTCACCGTCGTCGGTCAGCGCGACGTTGGTGAAGATGTTGCCGCCTGCCTCGATGGCGCGCATCGCGGTCGGGTTCGTGGTGTAACCGGTGCCCGGGGCGACCCCGAAGAGTCCGAATTCGGGGTTGACGGCGTAGAGCTGGCCGTCTTCGCCGAAGCGCATCCATGCGATGTCGTCACCGAGGGTCTCGGCCTTCCAACCGGGGATGGTCGGTTCGATCATGGCGAGGTTGGTCTTGCCGCAGGCCGAGGGGAAAGCGGCGGCGACGTACTTGACGACGCCTTCGGGGTTCGTCAGCTTGAGGATGAGCATGTGCTCGGCCAGCCAGCCTTCGTCGCGGGCGATCGCGGAGGCGATGCGCAGCGCGTAGCACTTCTTGCCCAGCAGAGCGTTGCCGCCGTAGCCGGAGCCAAAGGACCAGATGGCGCGATCTTCGGGGAAGTGAGTGATGTACTTGGTGGTATTGCAGGGCCAGGCGACGTCTTCCTGTCCCGATTCCAGCGGAGCGCCGACAGAGTGGACGCATTCGACGAACTTCGCGTCCTGGGCATCGATCGCATCGAGGGCGTACTTGCCCGAGCGGGCCATGACGAGCATGGAGAGGACGACGTAGGCCGAATCGGTGACCTCGATGCCGAACATCGGCTGGTCCGCCTCGGCGTGGCCCATGACGAAGGGGATGACGTACATGGTGCGTCCGCGCATCGAACCCTCGAAGAGACCGTTGAGCGTTTCCTTCATCTCCGCGGGAGCGACCCAGTTGTTGAGCGGACCGGCATCCTTCTCGTCTTCGGAGCAGATGTAGGTCCGGCCCTCGACGCGGGCGACGTCCTCGGGGTCGGAGGCCGCGTAGTAGGAGTCCTTGGTGCCGTTGACACGCTGGATGGTGCCGGCCTCGACGAGCTTCTCAGCGATCTCGTTCTTCTGTGCTTCGGAACCATCGATCCAGACGATGTCGTCCGGGGTGGTCAGGGCGGCGATCCGGCTGACGAATGAGAGCACCGACTTGTTCTCGGTCGGTGCGTTCTTCAGCTGGTCAGCGACGACATCATGGTCGAGGACAGTCATGAGTGGTCTCCTGGTCAATCGGGTGTGGGGTTTCGTCTCCGGCGGCTGGCGTCCGTCGAGCGGTTGGTACATATCCACCGTAGGATGGGAGCGGAAGCGAAAAACCCGCGTTTCGGTCACTCGAAGATGTGCATTGGATCACAGCCAGCGGTCGATTGACGCAAGCACGACAATCGGATGACGTGTTGTTTCAAATAATTGACGTTTTATTTCATAGTTGATAGACGGCTGAAATCTGCGATTACATCCCCTCTCGCCGAGGCGGCTCTGACCGTGAGGGCGAATGTGGCGAAGCGCACGTGCGTGCGATTTGAGCTTCGGTGAAACTGGTGTGTATAGTTGTTCGAGTTGCAGGGCGTGAGTCCAAGCGACATGCGCCACTAGCTCAACGGATAGAGCATCTGACTACGGATCAGAAGGTTGGGGGTTCGAATCCCTCGTGGCGCACTCACTACCCCCGTTCGGTCCATCCGGGCGGGGGTTTTTCAATTCACCCGATTCGATCCAGTCGATCGGCACGCCCGTGCGCAGCGCCCACGCCAGAAGGTCGGGGCGGCGCGGGGACGTGCGCCCGTTGATCCAGTTAGAGATCGTGTTGCGCGACACCTCAAGGTAGTCGGCCATCTCCTGTGAACTCACGCCCGAAGCGGTGAGTGACTTCGCGAGCCGGTCAGCGCGCGTGAACTCAAGCCTGTGCAAGATGTCTAAGTCGGGATTCTCGCTCATAGCTTAAGTATGCACAAATTAGTGCAACCGTGCAACAACTTATGCCTAGAAATGCTTGTGTGTTGCACAACCTAGTGAAGTGTGCAAACCTTGTGACATGCACAAGTTGGACTGTATGGGAACCGGCGAGGCAGCGGAACGCCTCAGCGTCGACCGTTCCACCCTCTCGCGTTGGGTCAAGAGCGGAAAGCTCGTTCCGATCATCCGAGGCAACGGCAAAACGGGCGAAATGTTCTTCGCCGAGGACGAGATAGAACGCGTCGCTGAACTCCGCGACGGGTCAAAGGAGACCACGAAATGATCACGCTCGATATCCTCGCCCGAGAACTCGGATGCACCCTCGAAGACCTCCGCGAATTCGCAACGTTCCCGTCCCACTCGTCTGGCACCGAGTTTGTGACTGACAACGCCGCCGAAGGCATCCGCGCCGAATGGTCGAAGAAAACCGGCATCAACTACACGGAGACCGTGCAGTGAGCGCGCTTAAGGCTGCAGGCATCAACACCGTGCTCATGGGTGCCATGTTCACTTCACTGCTCGGCTTCGGCTGGGTGCTCGCCATGATCAATGGCCAGCCCGTCGACGTGCTCAATACGTGGCTGTGGCTGTGGTCGGGAATCGCCTCGATTAGCCTCGCCGTCGCGCTGTTGACGTTCATCGTCGAGATCACCGACTACCTCGAAGCCAAGATGACCCGCACACCACGAGCACGAGGCCGTCATGTACGCCGGTAGCCTCCACGCCGCTCGTGTCCACTCCGAGCCGAAACAGAAGCTCAGCGTGTACAAATACCACCCGCGCGGCATGACATGGCTCGTCGTCGACGTGCCCGCCGGGATCGTTGTTGGCACGGCCGATTCGTGGGCCGAGGCCCTCGAAGTCGCCGCCCTGTTTCTCCGTGCCGCGCAAATGCCTGAGGTGTGCTCATGAGTGTCATCTTCCAGTCCGCCGCCGCGATGTGGTCAGAGATGAAGCTCGACTTCAACGCCCACATCGAACACGCCTACGCGCAAGCCGAAATCGCTACGAACGGCTGCATGGTCACAGCCGAGGCCCGTCGCCGTGGAATCACCGGCTACGAACTCATGACCGGCCCCTCAGCCCGCGCATACCGCTGGGCGACCGACGAACTCAAAGACCACTGGGACGCGACCCCGCGCCCGGATCTCGCCCAATTCGAGCTGGATTGGTTCATGAGCCGAGGTGGACTGTGAAGAGAACGCTCACTGACCTCTCCGAGATCGCCGTCGTCAACACCACCGGTGAACGCGTCCGCGTCCTCCGCCGCCGAGGTGTCCGCCACGACGAACAGATCATGGAAGCCCTCACCCGCGCCGGACACTTCGTCATCGGCACCCCCGGCGGATTCCGCTACCGCCGCGAAGGTAAACGGAAGTTCACGCGCCCCGAGCCTGCCACTGTGTACCTGCTCGACAACGAGGGCACTGCCACGCACGCCCTGCCCGGCGCGTACTTCACGAAGTACTACACGATCGTCAAAGGCGACGATCTGTGAGCGCGCAGCCAATCGCGTGCCGCGACTACGAACGCCACCACCCCGACGAGTGGTTTCCCGAGACTCCCGCAGCCCTCAAGCAGGCGAAGACGCTCTGCACCGGCTGTCCCATCGCCGCCCAATGCCTCGAGGTCGCCATGCGCGCCGAGGCCGGACACGGCGCCCACAACCGTTATGGCGTGTTCGGGGGACGTACCCCGTTAGAACGCCATGCGCTTCGCACAGCCGCCGCCTACAGCGGAGGTGACAACTGACCCACACATAGCACGACAGGCCGCGCTACCTGGCTCAAACAGCGTCTCAGTGTTGCATACGGGCACGACTGAGTCACCAACTCAAGCCGCCAACGTAAACCCCGCTGATTAGCGCAGCGGATGCCCACCTTGGCTGGGGATCTCGAACCGAACACAGACTGATCATCTGTCGGGACGAGGAACGCAGGGACACGCTCCGTTTAGGACGTGGCCCCAGAAGTCGTTCCTGTACCGGCAGATTGTGGCCCCGGTGGTGAAAATCGCTTATGGGGAGAGGGAACCGGCGCGGGTGCAGTGCGCTAGCTCCGATTGGGGAAGTGCACAAACCCGCAGCCGGTCAATAGAACACACACTGAGAGAAAGAGATCCGCACATGTCAGATCAGCCCCGCTTCACGAACACTCATGCACAGTGCCGAGCCAAGGCAATCGAGGTAGCTGCCGAAGTGGTGGGACTACCCGAGGACTATCAGCAGAAGTACAGCCAGTCAGGAAAGCCGATCAAGGGTGCAGGATTCCTCGGCGCGCTCGGTGCGACCACTCTCGACGGTGGTGCCGAGATGACCGCGAACACCTACCCTGACGCACTGATCGCCGTGGCATCGTACATTGCCACCGGCAGAATCGAGGCCGACCAGTGAGTGACAGGAGACGAATCGAGGAGTTGACCTCGCGTATCGCGCAGGTGGTCTTGGAGACCAGGGAAGAGGATACCGAGTGGGAGCTCGTGGGGAAGCTGGACGGCTTCGTAGTGGAGGGTGTCGTGAGAACGCCCACCCTCTGTATCAGCATCGAGCCGAGAGGACTGCTGCCATGAGTGAGAATCAGATCGTCCTCATCGGCATCGGCTGCTACCTGCTCGTCGCACTGATCGCTCTGTTCGTCACCTACGTCGTGATGAAGCTCAGATACCGGCTCGGGTTCACCCCGTATCCAGCCGGATACTGGCATGACGATGACAGCGCCACGTGCATCCTGTGCTCAGTGTTCTGGCCGTTCGTCATCCTCGGTCTCATCATCTACGGCCTATGGGTGGGAGTCCAGGTGTCGGGCACCCTCACCGCAAAACAAATCGAGACCGTGATCAACACCTACCGAGATGAGGCCAACCGATGACCGTGCCCCGTCGTGGTGGTGCCCCCGCCCACCTACCACCCCGCCTCATGACCCCGGCCCAGGTGGCCGTGGCCCTGGGTAAGACCCCCGAGGCCCTGCGCAAGATGAGACAGCGAGGCAAGGGGCCGAAGCCCACCAGGCTCAGTGAGCGTGACGTGCGCTATCACCCACAGGATGTGAGCGACTACATCAACAACCTGAGGCAGAAGCCGTGAGCAACAGCTGGTCGAGCGTGCCTTACAAGACACGACAGCACATCAAGTCACTGCTCATCGCTCGTGATGGACTGCGCTGTCACTGGTGTAAGAAGCGAATCAGAACGTTCAAAGACGCGACAGTCGAGCACATCAAACGACGCAAAGACGGCGGCGATGTGCTCGACCTTCGCAACCTCGCAATCGCGTGTTCGAACTGCAACTACTCGCAAGTCGGCGCGCGAAATCCTGTCGTCTTCGTCGACGGTCGCCGTTTTTTTGACACGGAATCCGCCGAACACCCCGCGCCCCGTGTTTATCCCTCCCCGGACCGCTCAGAAAAAACGCAATGACGGAAACAGCCGATCTGACCTCGAAAAACACCCTCGATCACCCCTCCGAAAACGGGGGAGATCGTCCGGGATTCACGTCGATGATTCCGGGACTCGACCTACCGCATCCGAAGCCGGGCCGACTCGCCGAGATCGTCGCGGCCAGTGTCGAGGCTCGCCGGGAGTCCGGCATCATCAGCGATCTCGATTCCGGGCTGGTGTCTCTCGTCGTCGCCGACGCGATGAAGCTCGACGCCTCGATCGGTCGGTCCAAACCATCCGGGCGCGCGAAGCTCGTGCAGGCAATGTCCGATGCCCTGGAATCGTTGCCCGCCCCCGAGGCCGCTGGCAGTAGCCTGCTGCAGGCGTACCTCTCGGCACTGCTCGGCGACGGCACCACCGACGACGAAGACGACGACCGTCGCCCGCTGCCAGATCTGCCCGAGCTCGACGAGTCTGCCGGTGTCACCGAGACCGGCATTCACCGAACCCTCGTCGCCCGCCGCGAGGCCGGACTCTCCACCCTCGAATTCGCCGCCCACGAAGAACTCGCCCTGACCACCGCCCGCGACCTCGACCGGTCGCTGCACATCGGCGCCGAATCCGGGTACGCGCTGCTCGCCTCGGTGATGCAGACCCTCCTCGAACGCCTGCCACGCCCCGAGGCCACCGTCACCGACCAGGAACGCGTCGACCAACTACTCGCCTCCGTCGTCGATGACACCCCATCACCGTGGAAGTACCTACCCGAGGCAGCGCATCACCCCGAACGCGACCCGTCCTACCTCACCGAGGTCGACGAAATCTGCGCCGTCGCCCGCGCCATGGGTCGCCACCTCATGCCCTGGCAGTACAAGGCGCTCGAAGTCGCCACTGAGTACCGGCTCGACTCGTTCGGCCTCCGCCGCTACCACTACGGGACGGTGCTGATCACCGTGCCCCGCCAGTCCGGTAAGACCGACCTCACCGTGCCACTGCAAGTCCATCGGGCACTGACTCGCACCGACCCCGCCGCCGTGTGGTACACCGCGCAGACCGGGCAAGACGCCCGAAAACGCATGATGGAATTCCTCGAACGCGTCGAGGAATCACTGCTGCAACTGCTGCTGTCCTCGTCTCGATCCAACGGTGCCGAAGGCGTGAAAGTGCGCGGCAAGCCCGGCGCACACGTCACCCGGTTCTCGCCGACATTCTCCGCCCTCCACGGTGAACACCCGCACCTGGTGACGATGGACGAGGTGTGGCACTTCACCAAGGAACTCGGCGACGCCCTCATCGGCGCAATCGAGCCGAGCCAGATCACCCTGGGCTCACGCGCCCAGATGTGGATGGTCTCGACGATGGGCACCGTCGCCTCGGAGTGGATGAACGACTACGTCGACCACGGTCGCGCCGGTGACAACCCCGACCTGTGCTACATCGAATACTCGATTCCCGAAGGTGCCGACCCGTTCGACCCGAAATCGTGGTGGCTGTTCCACCCGGCGCTGGGCAACACCATCGCCGAGGAAGACCTCGCCAAGCGTGCCCGCTCCGCCCAGGAATCCGCAGCACGTCGAGCGACATGGCTCCGCGCCTACTGCAACACCCTCGTCGCCAGTGACGGCACCCTCGTCGACCTCGCCGTGTGGGATGACCTCGCGATCGACGTCGAGCCGCCGGAGAACACGAGCGAGATTACGCTCGGTATCGAGGTCGCCCCGCGAAACGCTGCCGCCGCCGTCAGCGCGGCCTGGACGGATGCCCGCACCGGACGCCCGTGTGTGCGCATCGTCCACCAGGCTCCCGGCACCTCGTGGCTCGTGCCCTACGTCGACGACCTCGCAGGCCAGTGGGGATCACCGCTGGCCGCTGACAGCGCCGGTCCATCGTCCCGGTTCGTCAAAGCACTTGAGGATCTCGGCCACGACATCCGAACTCTCAGCATGGCCGAGTACGGGCAAGCGACCGAGGCGCTGCTCGACTACGCCGGTGCCGACGAAGTGCTCATCCATGACGGCAGCGACGAACTCCGCGCCCAGATGGCCGGTGCCGAGGTGCGCCGGTCGAACGGTGTCCGCCGGTTCTCCCGAGACGGTGCCGTCCCGACCCCGGCGCTCATCGGTGGAGCCGTCGCCCTCTACGCTCACGAACACCCCGAAGTGCCGACGCAAACGCTGCTCATCTGAACCGCTGCTGTCCCGGTATGTCCCAACCTGTCCCGATATGACCAGGTAAACGGGCCACCACAACATGCTCGGCCAGACGATTCTGGCATGTCGTTTATCTCTCGCATGTTCCCCGGCTTCGCACTCGCCCAGCGTGCAGCCGAATCCGCAGAGACCGGCAAACCCCTGATCAAACTCCCGCCCCGCGAGAACGTCGGCGACGTGTCCGACCGCGAAGCCGTCGGCCTCATCCCCGTCTACCGAGCCTTGCAGGTCATGACGACCTCGGCTGCACAACTGCCGCTGAACTTCGAGCGCGGGGGACAGACCGTCATCGTCAAGCACCCCTCCGATATCCCGGCGCTCGTGCGCAAGCCGGACCCCGACATGGACCGTTCCGACTGGATCGAACAGGCCGTGCTCTCCCTCGCCCTCGACGGAAACCTGTTCCTGCGCAAGATCAAACACCCCGACGGCACCACCGCCGCAGCGCGAATTCTGCCGCCCTCCGAGGTCACAATCACTCGCGACCCGAAGACTCGCCGCATCTGGTACAACCACGACGGCCAGAAACTCAGCTCCGCCGACATCAACCACCAGACGCTCATGCGCCTGCCAGGCCAGGTGCGGGGACTCGGCCCAATCCAGGCTGCTCGCCAGGAACTCGGCTCAGCCACCGATGTCCGCGACTACTCGACAAACTGGTTCCGAGGCTCCGGCCAGCCCAATGGCCTCATCTCCTCGAAGTCGTCGAAGACCCAAGACGAAGCCAAGCAGCTCCGCGATCGGTGGAACGAAGCCGCCGCCGATCCCGACAACCCCACCGGCGTGCGCGTCCTCGGCGGTGACAGCGAATACACCTCGCTCATGCTCAAGCCCGCCGACGCCCAGTGGCTCGAAGTGCGCAAGTTCACCGTCACCGACTTCGCCCGCCTGTTCGGCATCCCCTCGGCGCTCATGCTCGTCAGCCTCGACGGCAACAGCCTCACCTACTCGAACGTCGAGCAGGAATGGCTCGCATTCGCCCGGTTCACGCTCATGCAGTACCTCCGCAAGCTCGAAGAGGCACTGACCGACCTGTCCCCGGCAGGCCAGACCATCCGGTTCAACCTCGAAGGGCTGCTCCGATCCGACACGAGCAGCCGATACGCCTCGCACCGCGTCGCCCTCGAAGCTGGATTCCTCACCGTCGACGAAGTCCGCCGCATCGAAGGACGCCCACCCCTGACACCCGAGCAATGGGACGAAGTCAACACCCGCATCAAGACCCCGCGCGTCACCACACAGGAGACCCCAGCATGACTGACACCACGATCACACTCGACCAGCTCACCAACGCCGGATCTCTCGCCCGCCGCACCTATGAAGGATTCGAGATCCGCACCGGCGCAGACGCCAACGGTAAGCGCGAGATCGAAGGCATCGGCGTGCCCTACGGTTCCGAGTTCGCCACCGACTACTTCCGGGAACGCTTCGAACCCGGTGCGATCAAAGACGACGCCGGTGCTCTCGCCTATTGGCAGCACCGCGACCCCATCGGCAAGGTCACCGCATCGAAAGACACCGACGCGGGCCGTCAGGTCAAGCTCGCCCTATCCGACACCCCAACCGCAGCCGAGGCCCACACCCTGGCATCCGACGGTGTCGTGCGCGGCCTCTCGGTCGGATTCCGGCCCATCAAGTGGCGCGAAGAACACGACGAGACCGGAGACCTGCCGCCGCTGATCATCCACGAAGAGGTCGAGGTCCGCGAATACTCCCTCGTTCCATTCCCCGCCTACGCAGACGCCCAGATCTCGAACGTCCGCGCCCATCCCACC
>NZ_QYCP01000079.1 GCF_025506275.1 Brevibacterium permense | reverse complement strand
CGGTTACCCACCCGCCCCATCGCAGCGGTGACCCGTGGTCACCCACTCACCCCTTCGCCAAGGCGGTCGAACCGGTCAGCCGAGGCGTGCCGCGATCGCGTCGCCCACCTCGGCGGTGGACCGCTTCGTCCCGTCGCGCTCGGCGAGGTCGGCCTCCACGGCCGTCTCGATCGCCTTGGCCACGGTCTCGAGCCCCAGGTGGGAGGCCATGAGCGCCCCCGAAAGGATTGAAGCGGTCGGGTCGGCGATCTGCTGCCCGGCGATGTCCGGAGCGGATCCGTGGATCGGTTCGAACAGGCTCGGCGCCGTGCCTTCGACGTTGAGGTTGCCCGAGGCTGCCAGACCGATTCCGCCGGTGACCGCGGCTGCGAGGTCGGTGAGGATGTCACCGAAGAGGTTGTCGGTGACGATGACGTCGTAGCGCTCGGGATTCGTGACCATGTAGATCGTGCACGCATCGGTGTGCTCGTAGTTGACGGCCACCTCGGGGAATTCCTGCCCGACTTTCTCGACCACGCGACGCCACAGGTGACCGGCGTGGACCATGACGTTGTGCTTGTGCACGTAGGTGAGCTTCTTGTTCCGCGCCTGAGCGCGGGCGAAGGCATCGCGGACGGCGCGCTCGACGCCGTACCAGGTGTTGACCGAGACCTCGGTCGCAACTTCCTGCGGCGTGTCCGTACGCACGGAACCGCCGGATCCGGTGTACGAGCCCTCGGTGCCCTCGCGGACGACGACGAAGTCGATCTTCCCGGGCTCGGCCAGCGGGCTGGTGACTCCGGCGAACAGTTTCGAGGGACGCAGATTCACGGCATGCCCCAGCCCGAAGCGCATCTTGAGGATGACCCCGCGCTCGAGCACGCCGGAGGGCACGGACGGATCTCCGCAGGCGCCGAAGAAGATGGCATCATGTTCGCGCAGCGATTCGAGCTCTTCGTCGGTGAGTGTCTCACCGGTATCGTGATAGCGCTGAGCACCGACCTTGTAATCGGTGAGCTCCAGCTCGACGGGCTCGCCGGACACCTCGATGGCGCGCTTGAGGACTTTGAGGCCTTCGGGGACGACCTCGTTGCCGATTCCATCTCCAGGCATGACTGCGATTGAGAACTTCATGCTCACAGAATAAGACTCGATCTCACGATACAACTACAGCGTCTTACAATGTGAACTTACGTCGGCGCCGTCGCAGAAACGCGGACGTGCAGCGACGTCGGCGCAACAGCGGCGCGAACACATCGGTCGAAGACCGCCGCACCTGCCGCTGCCCCGCGCTTCGTGTGCCGACATGAACAAATTCACGTCTCAATCACTGTTCTCGGCTACACATCCGTCGCCGCAGGGACGAAAATGGAGACAGCACCCCAAACCCCGTGGGGGGCCGCACGCAATCAGCCCCGAGAGAAAGTCGATCATTGACCGAAATCATCCGCAACGCCCGCGCCGCAGCTCTGCCCGCCAAACTCTCCCGGTCCTGGCTGCTCGTCAATGCTGCGAGGGAGGAGCTGTTCACTCCCGCGCAGACCTCGGAAGCGGATTCCGTCATCTTCGACCTCGAGGCTTCTGTCGCCGATGACAAGAAGATCGAAGCCCGCGACAATGTCGTGCGCGCCCTCGATTCAGGAATGTCCGCCTGGGTGCGGATCAACAAGATGGAATCCGAGTTCTGGGCCGATGACCTCGCCGCCGTCGCCATGCTTCCGGGCCTGCGCGGAGTCATGCTGCCCGAGACCGAACGCCCCGAGCAGGTGTCCTACACCGCGATGCGCGCGAAGGCCGGCCTGCCCGTGCTCGCCCTCCTGGAATCGGCCCGCGGAGTGGAGAACGCCACCCGCATCGCCGAGGCGCCCGGTACTTTCCGCCTCGCCTTCGGCACCAATGACTTCCGCAAGGACACCGGCTTCTCCGGCGATCCGATGGCTCTGGCCTATGCCCGCTCACGCCTGACGATCGCCTCCCGCATGGGCGGCCTGCCGGGACCCATCGACGGTCCTTCCGCCGCCGATGCCGATGATGAGAAGGTCTGGGCCGATGCCGAAGTCACACACATGATGGGCATGACCGGAAAGCTCGTCCTCACCGTCGACCAGGTCAACACCCTCAATGAGGCCATGAGCCCGAGCGAAGACGAACGCGATTGGGCCCGCCAGATGCTCGAAGCCGCCGAAGGCGGATCCGAGATCACCGACGGCTCCTACCTGCCACGCTTGGCCCGCGCCAAGAAGATCGCGTCCATGGCCGACGCCTACGGTCTCTGGAACGCTTGAGCCGACAGCCGCCTTGGCTGCTGTGGGCGACACTGCCCGCCGTCCTCCTCGTCATCGCCTTCGGACTGTGGCTGCATCTCGAACGCATCGGCCCCACGCCGATCGATCAGTCCTGGTTGGAGTTCGCCGGCCTCGATAGAGGCTCGGTACCGTACTGGATCGCCGTCGTCCTCGCCGAGGTCGGCGGTGGTACCGGTGTGGTCATCTGCACCGCGCTGCTCGCGGGCGTATTCGTGTTGCGCAGACGCCTGCGCTCGGCGATCTTCCTCGTCACCACGATGCTCGCCGGCATCGCCGCCTCGGAGATCCTCAAGGCCATCGTCACCCGGCTGCGCCCCAGCGACCAGCTCTACGAATCCTTGGGATTCTCCTATCCCTCGGGGCATTCGATGGGCGCTGCCGCACTGGCAATGAGTCTGGCCATCATCGCCTGCCGCCGTCATCAGCTGCGTGGCTCGGCAGCCCAGGCAGCAGAAGCCCAGCCACCGAAGATGGGCTTCCATTGGTCGTTCATCCTCGCCGGCTTCTGGATCCTCGGCATGATGTGGTCGCGGACCGCGCTCCAGGTACATTGGCTCACCGACACGATCGCCGGTGCCTTCATCGGAATCGCCGTCGCCGTCCTCGTCGACGAATTCTGGACCCTGACAGCGCAGAGGACCCGCTCACCCCGCTTCGCCCTATGGCTTGCGGGGTGAACGGGTCCTTCTGCTGAGGGGCTCAGTCCTCCTGGAGCGAGACGCCGGTGAAGGCCGAGGCGTTCACGGCACCGGCCACGGCCTTGACGACCTCGTCCGAGACGACCGAATCCACTGCCAGGACGGACAGCGCCTCGTTGCTCGTCGACGCGGGCGAGACCTGCATTCCGGCGATGTTGACGTTGTTCGCACCGAGCGCCAGACCCAGCTGACCGATGATTCCCGGACGGTCCTCGTAGCGGAAGATCAGCAGGTTGTCAGTCAGTTCGATCTCGAGCGAGTAGCCGTCGACCTCGGTGAGCTTCTGCACGAGCTTCGGACCGGTGACCGTGCCGGACACGGAGATGCGCTGCCCGGTGCTCGTCGTCGCGGTCAGTCGGGTGATGTTGCGGAACGATTCGCAGTACGGATCGGTGACGAGCTCGACGCCGATTCCGCGCTCTTCGGCCAGCAGCGGAGCGTTGACATAGGAGACCTGATCGGACACGACGTCCTTGAACAGGCCCTTGAGCGCGGAGAGCTTGAGGACGGAGACGTCCTTGTCGGCGATCTCGCCGTTGACCTCGACCTTGAAGTGCGTGACCGAGGAGTCGGCCAGAGCGTTGACGACCCGTCCCAGACGCTCGGCCAGGGGAATGCCCGGACGCACATCCTCGTGGATGGCGCCGCCTGCCACGTTGACCGCATCGGGGACGAGTTCCCCGGCCAGGGCCTTGCGCACGGACTTCGCCACGGCGACGCCGGCCTTCTCCTGGGCCTCGTGAGTCGAGGCGCCCAGATGCGGGGTGACGTTGACGGCATCGAGATCCATGAGTGCCGAGTGCTCCGGCGGTTCGACGTTCCAGACATCGATTCCGGCACCGCCGACCTCACCGTTGGCCACGGCCTCGGCCAGGGCCGCTTCGTCGATGATGCCGCCGCGGGCGACGTTGATGAACCGGGCTCCGGGCTTGGCGGCTTTGAGCTCCTCGGTGCTGATCATGCCGACCGTCTCCGGCGTCTTGGGCATGTGCACGGTGACGAAGTCGGACACGGCGAGCAGGCCGGGCAGGTCGAGGACCTCGACGCCCATCTGCGCCGCGCGGGCTTGGGTGATGTAGGGGTCGTAGCCGACGAGTCGCATGCCGAAGGCCTTCGCACGTTCGGCAACGAGTCCGCCGATGCGGCCGAGGCCGACGATGCCCAGAGTCTTCTCGTAGAGTTCGACGCCGGTGTACTTCTTCCGGTTCCACTCCCCCGCCTTCAGCGAGGTGTTTCCGGCACCGAAGTAGCGAGCCGAACCGAGGATGTGGGCCATCGTCAGCTCGGCTGCGGAGATGATGTTCGACGTGGGTGCGTTGACGACCATGACACCCGCCGAGGTGGCCGCGGGGACATCGACATTGTCGAGTCCGACGCCGGCGCGGGCGATGACCTTGAGGTTCTTCGCCGCGTTGATGGCTTCGGCGTCGACCTGCGTGGCAGACCGGACGAGGATCGCATCGGCGTCGGCGATGGCGGGCAGGAGCTGGGATCGGTCGGCGCCCTCGGTGTGACGGATCTCGAAGTCTCCTCCGAGAGCTTCGATGGTGGCCGGTGACAGTTCTTCGGCGATGAGCACGACGGGCTTGGGCACTGATTTCCTCCTGTTGCGTCCGGGACGCGTCCACCTTATGAGACTTTCAGGATTCCTTCACAAGGTCTCAGATTCTGGGAAGAATCGCTCAACAGACCGTTCGAGTTGCTCAGAATCCGCGGTGTGCTCAGAACCCGTTCGGCGAATACGGCGCCCGCCCCAGGCTGAACATCGCGCTGGCGAGCACGGCGGATCCCGGCGTCTGCTCATCGATGCGTCCGGCCCGAGCGAGGATGACGGGATCGGCGCCGCCGAGGTACAGGGACCCGAGCTCGGCGATGCCGAGCCCCAGGTCTGCCGGCGTCGAATCGGAGGCAGGGATCACCTCGGCGCTCTCACCATCCGAGGTGATCGTGAAGCGTCCCCCCGCGAGGTCGAGGGAATCGTCGATGTCGATCGTCAGCGTTCCGGGCACGTACCAGGGCCGGGCTTCGAGCGCGGCCTTGACGTCGAGGATGCGGATCCAGATGTTGTCCTCGCTCGCGACGGTCTTCACGCGCCGCGAATCAGTGAGCAGCCACGGCAGCGGCGAGTATTCGGCGGACTCGCCGAAGGTCACGCGGGTCGACAGGTCGATGGCGGCGAGGAACGACCACAGCGAGGCGTAGGCCGCATCGGTGACGGCCACGAAGTCGATGATGTCGACGGTCGGCGGGGTCTTCGACCAGCCGGCGAATTTGTAGGACACATAGCCGTCGGGCTCGCCCTGTTCGTCGAAGTGCAGGGCCGCGCGGACGCCGCGGTCCTCTTCGCCGGTCTCAGTGTTGAGGGCCCCGGTGGCGCGTTCGATGTAGGTCTGCTGGCGCTCCATCGCCCCGGGCGAGGTGCGCATGAATCGGTCGTAGATCTTCGGAGCGAGTTCGCGCAGCTCGCTGGGCAGGCACATCTCGACACGGCGATCGGGTTCGCGGACCATCTTGAAACCGGGTGATGTGTCGACCTCGATCGAACGCAGCCAGGTGGCCACGCCGAAGCCGAAGCGCGAATAGATTCCGCCTTCGGTCGCGGTCAGCGCGGCGAACGGGTAGCCGGCCCCCTTCGCCTCGGCGAGGTCCGTGGTCATCAGCGACCGCAGCAGACCGCGCCGACGATGGGTCGGCCGCACCGTGATCCAGGTGATCAGGTGACCGGGGACCAGCCGCCCGCCGCCGACGTTGACGAGCTTCTCGAACCAGGCGAAGGTCGCGACCGGGATGGAGGAGTCGAGGCCGTGGTCGAACTCCTGGTCAGCATAGACAGCGGTGAGCTTGCGCCCATCGGCGATCGCCCGCTTCGCCCTGCCCACCAGGGCCGCATCAGTGGAGCGGGGGTCGTGGAAGCCGACGCTCGTCGAGGCGAAGTACGCCTTGGTGCGGTCATCCGGCTCGCCGGTGGCCTCGTCGATGGTGGGCTCGAAGTCTTCGAATCTGTAATTCGTCACACATCCACAGTAGTCCAGATCGGTGCCGCCGGCGGAAGATTCTCCCGAACGATCGCCGTCCGGGGCCTTGGGATCGCCGAGGTGTACGCGAAGGAGCCCCGGACACCTGTCCGGGGCTCCTTGTCTCAGTCGGCCGCGCTGGGGCGGTCCCGGCGTCGCAACGTTGGGGCCGCCTCGGCGAGGTTGAGACTCAGACTCAGCGAGCGGCGGTGCCCTCGGTGTAGTCGTCGTCGGAATCCTTCAGCCATGCGAACATCTTCCGCAGCTCGCGACCGGTGGACTCGATCGGGTGCTGCTCTTCCTTGGCGCGCAGCTCCCTGAACTCCGGTGCGCCGTTCTTCTGGTCGTTCATGAAGCGCTCAGCGAACTTTCCGTTCTGGATGTCGTCGAGGACGCCCTTCATGTTCTCCTTCACCTCGGGGGTGATGACCCGCGGGCCGGAGACGTAGTCTCCGTACTCGGCGGTGTCGGAGCAGGACCAACGCTGCTTGGCGATGCCGCCTTCGACCATGAGGTCGACGATGAGCTTGAGCTCGTGGAGGACCTCGAAGTAGGCGATCTCGGGCTGGTAGCCGGCTTCGGTCAGGGTCTCGAAGCCGTACTGGACGAGGTGCGAGACACCGCCGCAGAGCACGGTCTGCTCACCGAACAGGTCGGTCTCGGTCTCCTCGGTGAAGGTGGTCTTGATGCCGCCGGCGCGCAGGCCGCCGATGCCCTTGGCGTAGGACAGAACGGTGTCCCAGGCCTTGCCGGAGGCGTCGACCTCGACGGCGACGAGCACGGGCACACCGCGGCCGTCGACGAACTCACGACGAACCACGTGGCCGGGACCCTTCGGGGCGACCATGATGACGTCGACGCCCTCGGGAGCCTTGATGTAGTCGTAGCGGATGTTGAAGCCGTGGATGAACACGAGAGTCTTGCCGGGAGCCAGCTGATCCTTGATCTCGTTGTTGAAGATCTCGGCCTGAACCTGGTCGGGTGCGGCGATCGTGATGACATCGGCCCACGCGGCCACCTCAGCGGGGGTGCCGACCTCGAGGCCTTCGGCCGTGGCCTTGTCGCGGCTGGCCGAGCCTTCCTTGAGGCCGATGCGGACTTCGGCGCCGGAGTCGCGCAGGCTCAGCGAATGGGCGTGGCCCTGGCTGCCGTAGCCGATGACGGCGACCTTCTTGCCCTGGATGATCGACAGGTCTGCATTGTCGTCGTAATAGCGTTCTGCTGCCATAGTTCTAGCTCCTTCGGATTACGGGGTGATGCCCCCATTGTTTCACAGTTCGGTACTGCTGTTCACTTATTGAGATGAGCGGGGTTCCACAAGTTGGAACACGAAAATCTTCGCCGAGGCGGTTGCGCGGTCAGTGGGAAACGCACGGTTCCGTATGCCTCGTCAGCTGCGCAGTGTTCCTCAGCTGCGCAGTGCGCGGTCGGTGATCGACTTCGCCCCGCGGCCGATGGCCACGGTTCCCGACTGCACGATCTCCTTGATCCCGAAGGGTTCGAGGACCTCGCGCAGGGCTTCGACCTTGCCGAGCTCACCGGTGGCCTCGATGCTCACGGAGTCGGGTCCGACGTCGACGATCTTCGCCCGGAACATCTCCACCGCCGAGGCGACCTGGGGTCGTGTGGCCGCATTCGCCTTGACCTTGTAGATGATGTGCGCACGGCGCACCGAGGACTCGGGTTCGAGTTCGACGATCTTGATGACGTTGACGAGCTTGTTCAGCTGCTTCGTCACCTGCTCCAGCGGAACGTCGTTGACGTCGACGACGACGGTGATCCGGCTCAGCTCCTCATGCTCGGTCACACCGACGGCGAGGCTGTGGATGTTGAAGCCGCGGCGGGCGATGAGCCCGGTGAACCGGGTGAGCACGCCGGGTTTGTTCTCGACCAGGACAGAGAGTGTGTGTCGGCTGTTGTTCATTCCAGGCCTCCTTCGATCTGAGCCACGGAACGCACCGTGCCGTCTTCGTTCGCTCCGGCCTCGGCGATGGCGGCCTCGGCCTCCTCTTCGCCCTCTCCGTCGAACTCGGGGCGGATGCCGCGGGCGTACTCGATCTCATCGTTCGACACGCCTGCCGCGACCATCGGCCACACCATCGCATCCGGTGGGACCGTGAAGTCGAGGACGACCGGTCGGTCATTGATCGACAGCGCCTTCTCGATAGCGGCGTCGACATCCTCGTTGCGGTCCACGCGCAGCGCTTCGCAGCCGTAGGCTTCGGCCAGCTTGGCGAAGTCGGGGATGCGAATCGTCTCGTGGCCGGTGTTGAGGTCGGTGTTCGAGTAGCGGCCGTCGTAGAACAGGGTCTGCCACTGACGGACCATGCCCAGGGACGAGTTGTTGATGATCGCGACCTTGATCGGGATGTTGTTGAGCGCGCAGGTGGCCAGTTCCTGATTCGTCATCTGGAAGCAGCCGTCACCGTCGATCGCCCACACCACGCGGTTGGGCTGACCGACCTTCGCGCCCATGGCAGCCGGCACGGAGTAGCCCATGGTGCCGAGCCCGCCGGAGTTCAGCCACGACTTGGGGCGCTCGAATTCGATGAACTGAGCCGCCCACATCTGGTGCTGTCCAACTCCCGCGGCGTAGACCGCCTCAGGACCGGTGAGAGCCGAGATCCGGGAGATGACGTACTGCGGATCGCACAGTTCGCCGTGCGTCTCATAGCCGAGGGGGTAGGTCTGTTCGAGACGGTTGAGGAAGCGCCACCACGGTTCGCGCTGGCGCTCCAGAGCCTTGGGGAACTTGCTGCGCATCTCGGCGAGCATCTCGGCGAGCACTTCGCGTGCATCACCGACGATGGCGACATCGACCTCGCGGTTCTTGCCGATCTCGGCTGGGTCGATATCGGCGTGGATGACCTGTGCGTTCGGGGCGAAGGAGTCCAGCTTGCCGGTCACGCGGTCGTCGAAACGGGCACCGATGGCGATGAGCAGGTCGGCCTTCTGGAAGGCGGTGACGGCAGGCACGCTGCCGTGCATTCCGGGCATGCCCAAGTGCAGCTGATGCGAGTCGGGGAAGGCTCCGCGGGCCATGAGCGTGGTGACCACGGGAATGTTCGTGGCCTCGGCCAGGCGAAGCAGCTCCTTCTCGGCTTCCGAGCGGATGACTCCGCCGCCGATGTAGAACACGGGGCGCTGAGCCTCCGACATGAGGCGCGCAGCTTCGCGGATCTGCTTGGCGTGCGGCTTGAGGATCGGACGGTAGCCGGGCAGCACCGGCTCCTCCGGCCAGACGAACGGGGCCGTTCCGGTCTGCGCGTCCTTGGTGATGTCGACGAGCACGGGGCCGGGACGGCCGGTGGTCGCGATGTGGTGGGCGTTGACGAGCGCCGCCGGAATGTCCTCGGCACGGGTGACGAGGAAGCTGTGCTTGGTCACCGGCATCGTCATGCCGACGATATCGGCCTCCTGGAAGGCGTCCGTGCCGAGCAGGCTCGAGGCCTGCTGGCCGGTGATCGCGAGCATCGGCACGGAGTCCATGTGCGCATCGGCCAGAGCCGTGATGAGGTTCGTCGCGCCCGGGCCCGAGGTGGCGATGCACACGCCGAGCTTGCCCGAGGCGGCCGCATAGCCTTCGGCCGCGTGGCCGGCGCCCTGCTCGTGACGGACGAGGATGTGACGGATCTTGTCCGTCTCGAACAGCGGGTCGTAGGTGGGAAGGATGGTGCCGCCGGGAAGCCCGAATACCGTGTCGACCTCGAGCTTCTCGAGGCTGCGGACGATCGCCTGTGCGCCGGTGAGGACCTCGGGGCCGGTGTTGCGGCGAATGCTGGACGGTGTGGCTGTGACCGGTGCGGACGCGGATTGAGTGCCCGTGTCTTTCGCGGTCGAGGGCTTGGCTGCCATCGATTCCTATCCTTCCTAGGTTTCCTTCTCATCTCCGCATTAAAAAAGCCCCTCCGGATTCGGTAGGGGCGCGCGGAACGTGTCGTCTCGACAGGCTACGGAAGATCCGCGCGCTGGTGAATAACGACGACAAGAAGGTGAGTCATGCCTCAATAGTTCCCCTCAGCACTCGAGGGTGTCAAACCTCGCGATCATTCGTCCCGACATTCGAGACCGACAATGGTTGCCAGGCGAGACTCGCCGAGGCGGCCCAGCGTCCCCACTCCCCGCCGCCGTTCCGCACGACCTCGATATTCAGCGCACAGAGAAACGGGAAGCCTGTTTGCCGGATTCGTGGAATAGATCACAGTCTGCGACTAGGCTGGATTCTCGTGCGCCCCCTCCTCCGTTTCTGGCCTGACCTCCGCTCCCGCATCGGCGTGTACGTCCTCGTGCTCGTCCTCACTCTCCTGGCCAACGGAATCCAGCTCATCGTCCCCGTGATCACCGGCTACATCGTCGACGGACCCATCGCCCATCGAGATCTGTCGGGCCTGTGGCTGCCGGTCCTCGGGGTCCTGTGCATCGGCATCGCCGAGGCGGTCGGAATGTGGGCACGGCGCATGATCGTCGCTCCCGTCGTCTCCCATTGGGAGGTGACGTGGCGTTCTCGTCTGTTCGATCGTCTGCAGTACACCTCGGTGGCGATCCATGACTCCTGGGAGTCCGGCCAGCTCCTCTCGCGTGCAGTGAATGATCTGTCCCAGCTGCGCCGGTTCTTCGCGTTCGGGCTGCCCTTCCTCCTCTCCACACCGATCGTTCTCGCAGTCGGCACGGTGATGCTCGTGATCATGCAGCCCGTCTTCGGTCTGATCATGATCCTCATGGCGGTGCCGGCGATCATCGCGGTCGCCGTCTTCGAGAAGCACTACCGTGAGACCTCCCGCCGGTCGCAGGACACCATGGGCGAACTGACCACCGACGTCGAGGAGTCCATCCAGGGCATCCGCATCCTCAAGTCGTTCGGACGCTCGCCCTGGGCCGCCGAGCGCTTCTCCGAGATCTCCACTCGGCTGAAATCCTTGGAGATCCGCAAAGCGAAACTCGACTCCTGGTTGTGGAGTGTGCTCCTGCTGCTGCCGACCGTGGCTCAGGCGGCGATCGTCGCCGTCGGCACCTGGGGTGTCATCGAGGGCTGGACGACGATCGGCACGGTCGTGGCGGCGGTGACGATCTCGATGGTGCTGCGGATGCCCATCGAGATGCTCGGCTTCCTGCTCGCCGATGCGCTCATGGCGCTGACCGCCGCCGGTCGGTATTGGGAGGTCATCGACATCCGCCACGACATCACCGATGCCGACGGCGGTGTCGACGATGCCCCCGAGGTCGGGCACTACCTAGGGAAGCTGCGCTTCGACGATGTCGACTTCCATTTCGCCGATACAGAGCGGCTGACCCTGCGCGGTCTCAATCTCACGATCGAGCCCGGTCAGACCCTCGCTCTCGTCGGCGCGACCGGTTCGGGAAAGACGACGATGGCGTCTCTCGTGCCCAGGCTTCAGGACATCTCCGCCGGCACCGTGAGCATCGACGGCGTCGATATCCGGGACATGGCCGTCAACGAACTGCGGCACCTCGTGTCCGTGTCCTTCGAGGACCCGATCCTGTTCTCGACCTCGGTCGCCGAGAACGTCGAGATGGGATCCCCGGGCGCGAGCGAGGAGGAGATCTGGGAGGCCCTCGAGATCGCGGCGGCGAAGGATTTCGTCTCCCGACTGCCCGATGGTCTGGACACACAGGTCGGCGAACAGGGACTGTCCCTGTCCGGCGGTCAGCGTCAGCGCCTCGCCTTGGCCCGCGCGGTCATCGGCAAACCGCGCATCCTCGTCCTCGACGACCCGCTTTCGGCCGTCGATGTCGATACCGAGGATCGAGTGCAGCAGGCTCTGCGGGAGATCCTGCCGGATTCGACGACTCTCATCATCGCCCACCGCCCGTCCACCGCGGCCCTGGCCGATGTGGTAGCTGTGCTCGATGAGGGCAGGGTCGCGGCACTGGGCACGCACGAACAGCTGCTCGATTCCTCGAAGCTCTACCGCGAGCTCATGGGGGCGAGCGCACAAGCCGAGGCGCACACGCATCCGGGGACGGCCGCCTCGGCGAAGGAAGGACGGACACCATGAGTATGCCCCGTCTCGACAGCGACGACGAGATCGAGGCGCTGCCGCCGGGCCTCGCGAAGAAGGCCCGCGCCCTGCTGATGTCGCTGGTCAGGCCGCACCTGGCGATGGTCGTCTTCCTCGCCGTCATCGTCGTGCTCACCGCGGCTCTCATGGTCATCGGGCCGGTCTTCATCGCCGACGCCCTCGATAAGGGCGTTCCGGCGGCGATCGCCGGCGATATGGATCCGCTGATTCGGGCGGTCACGCTCTTCGTGGTCTCCGCTATCGCCTCGGCGATCCTGGCATTCACGTCGACCCGACTCGTCGGGATCACTGCGCAGAGGATCCTCTTCACCCTGCGCGAGCGGGTCTTCACCCATGTGCAGCGGCTTGACCTGGGCTATCACGAGAAGTCAACCTCGGGTCGACTCGTGTCCCGGCAGACCTCGGACATGGAGTCGGTGCAGCAGTTCCTGTCCTATTCGCTCTTCGATACGGCGCTGGCGGTGCTGCAGATGCTCTTCATCGCCGTCACTCTCGTCGTCCTCGATGTGCCGCTGGCGATCGTCGTCTTCGCCGGTTTCGTACCGCTGTTCTTCATCACGAAGGCTGCGCATTCGACTCAGCGCAGCGCCTACCGACGCACGCGGACGTCGATCGCGAAGGTCATCGTCCACTTCGTCGAGACGATGGGCGGCATCCGCGCCGTGCAGGCGTACCGGCGTCAACCCGAACGACGTGGGACTCTGAGCGATCAGGATGCGCGTTATCGGGATGCGAACACCGATGCCCTGCGTGGGGTGGCCTGGTTCGCCGGGTGGACGCGGCTGATCGGCAACATCACGCAGACGGTCATCATCGTCATCGGTGCGTGGCTCGTCATCGAGGGGTGGACGCAGATCGGCGTGCTCGCCGCGTTCATCCTCTATCTGCGGCGTTTCTATGGCCCGCTCGATGAACTCGTCCAGGCGTTCAACCTCTACCAGTCCGCCTCTGCGGCGTTGGAGAAGATCGCGGCGGTTCTCGACACCGATCCCGAGGTGGTCGAACCGACCCAGCCGCGGGCGCTGCCTGCACACGCGGCCAGCGATGCCGCTGCCAGCGGTCGTGCCCTCGATCTCGACGACGTCCGCTTCGCGTACGCCGACGGCCCCGATGTCCTCCCCCGCTTCGATCTCCACATCCCAGCAGGGCAGATCGTCGCGCTCGTCGGCGCCACCGGGGCAGGCAAGTCGACCCTGGTCAAACTCGTCACACGCTTCTACGACCCCAGCGAAGGCCGGATCACCCTCGACGAGGTGGATCTGCGTGACCTCGATGATGTGCAGATGCGATCGTCGGTGGTCATGGTCACCCAGGAGTCGTTCCTCTTCGCCGGCACCATCGCCGACAACATCCGCATCGGCAACCCGGACGCCGGCGACGAGGCGGTCGTCGCCGCCGCGACCGCCGTCGGCCTCGACGGATACATCCGCCGTCTGCCCGACGGGTATGCCACGGATGTGAAGAAGCGCGGCGGCAGGTTGAGTTCGGGGCAGCGTCAGCTCGTGTCCTTTGCCCGTGTGTTCCTCGCCGACCCGGACGTCGTCGTCCTCGACGAGGCGACCGCTCACCTCGACATCCCCTCGGAGCGCCTCGTCCAGGATGCGCTCGCGACAGTGCTCGAGGGCCGGACCGCGATCATCATCGCCCACCGCCTGTCGACCGTCGAGATCGCCGATCGCGTGCTCGTCCTGGAATCCGGTCGGATCATCGAGGACGGGACACCGGACGAGCTCATCTCCGGTACGGGCAAGTTCGCGCAGCTGCACCAAGCTTGGCGCGATTCCCTCGTGTGAGCTACTCGCTGATCAGCGGCACGAAGCGATACCGGCCGTGCCGAGTGATCGTGAGCTCACCCGCGCCAGGACCGGCACGAACGAGGCGGAGCATCTCCCCTGCCACGGGAATGACCATGGTGGCGCCGACGGCCAGCTGATCGACGAGCTGGTCGGGCAGTGACTGTGCCCCGGCGGAGACGAGGATCCGGTCGAACGGCGCCTGGGCCGGGAGACCGAGGGCGCCTGGAACGGCTTCGTGGATGGCCACCTCGGCGAGGGTCTCCCGGTCTGGGGAATCGTCGGTGACGGCTTCGATGGCCGCCCGCGAGGATTCGACGAGTTCGGGATGCCGTTCCACCCCGAGCACGCTTCCGGTCGGACCGACGAGGACGGCGAGCAGCATCGAGGTCCACCCGGATCCTGATCCGAGGTCGAGGACGACGTCACCCGGCTTCGGATCGAGGAGTCGGAGCATGTCAGCGACGGTGCTCGGCTGCGAATTCGTCTGTCCGTGCCCGATCGACAGGGGCACGTTGTCGGAGGCATTCCGGCGTTCCGCCACAGGCAGGAACGGTTCGCGCGGAACCCGGGCGAACGCCTCGGCGATTCGATCGTGCGGCGCCTCCGATGACATGGTTCCTCCGATCCCCAGCGATCTCCTGCCCTTCCCATTGTGCCGGTACACGCGGAGGGCGCAATGCCGCCACCGAGTATCGTTGTGCCGTGACTCAATCTGATCTTGACCGCGCCCAGAGCCTCATCACCTCGATTCCGGACTATCCCGAACCCGGAGTGGTCTTCCGCGACATCTCACCGCTGCTGGCCGATGGACCGGCCATGCGGGCCGTCACCGAGGCGCTCATCGCACCGTTCGCCGGACAGTTCGATATCGTCGGCGGGCTCGAGGCCCGCGGCTTCCTCTTCGCGGGTGCCATCTCCGCGATGACGGGAGTCGGAATCCTGCCGATCCGCAAGGCCGGAAAGCTCCCCCGCCCGGCGGCGGCTGTGTCGTACACGCTCGAATACGGCACTGCCACGATCGAAGGTCCCGATGTCCTGGAGAAGGGCGAGCGCGTCCTCCTCATCGATGACATCCTCGCGACCGGCGGGACGCTCACAGCAGCCCAGTCCCTGGTCGCCGATCTCGGCGCTGAGGTCATCGGCTCAGCCGTCGTCCTTGAGCTCACTGAGCTCGGCGGTCGCCAGCATACGGGCGAGGTTCATACTCTCTTCGCGGAGTGAGACGCCTCAGCTGCAGGTGTCGTAGATGCGGCGCAGCTGGTCCTGAGTAGTCTGCGCTGCAGAGGTCATCTGGCGGTCCGGGTCTTCGTTGTATTCGCAGCCAGCCACGTTGACCGAGCCTTTGGTCGAAGGGTCGACGGCGCCAGTAGGGTCTGAACCCAGAGCCCAATCGAATTCCCAGGGCCGAGCGTCCGCGGAATCGATGCGTTCGATGATGCCTCGCAGCCGACTGACCACGTCTACCCCATCAGGGACGACAACGGAGAGCCGCGACACCTGGCTATCATCGATGGCGACCTTCTTGACCTGACCGAGATGCGGCTCGACCGCAGTTTCCAGACGACCCTGTGCTTGTTCCGAATAGGGGAAAGCCACATCCCATTCAGTCATGGCGGAGTCTCTGGCCCTCAGTTCGAACTGTTCGGAACCGAGCTCTGCTCGCACCGCGTTGACCATCCCGAAGATATCCTCCTGAGTTTCCGACAGCTCCAGAGCATCGTCGAAGGTCGTCTGTTCCGAAGCCTGACGCCATTCCAGTCGGCTGACGGACAGTTCTGATGAGAGGGCGAGAAGGTGCGATGCCCTGTCCGCCATAATGTCGCTGCTCGTCAGGTCACTGATCTCGACTACACGACCCGATAGGAGCAGCCTGAGATCCTGATCGTAGAGATCGAACTCGTCCCCCGTCTCCTGGTCAAGGGCAGCGGCCACCTCGACGGACTGAGCGGTCGTCGCGCCGGCGGCCATCTTGACGATGTAGGTGATGCTTCGGCCTGAATCGAATCCGTTCTGATACTGGGTCTTGACGTCCTCGACGCCTGGTTTCGCTGAGAGGACTGCTCCGATGACGTCTGCACGGCCGCTGAGATCCGGGCCTTGACACCCGGTCAGTCCGACGGCCCCTATAGCGGCGACGATGACGGCCGAGATGCGACGGCGAACTCCTCTTTGCAGCATGCTCACCAACTTAGCGGATCGCCCTCCACCAGGAATCCGTTTCCTCAGCCGATTCGGATGAGCGTGTCTCCGGCGGAGATCGGACCCGCCTCGGCGACTGTCAGGTCCTCACCGGCCGCCTCGAGGACGACGACCGGCACCACCACGGACTTCTCCGCCTCCCGCGCGGCGGCCAAGTCCCAGACGACGATCTCATCGCCTGCCTCGACCTCCTGCCCCGCCTCGGCTCGGAGCGTGAAACCAGCGCCCTTGAGGTGAACGGTATCGATGCCCAGGTGGACGAGCACCCCCTGATCGGGTCGGTGCGAGAGGACGAACGCGTGGGGCTTGAGGCTCGTCAGCTTCCCCGAGACGGGAGCCGTAACCGTCAGCGGCATTACATCACCGGGGTCGATGGCCGCACCGGGGCCGACGAGCGCTTTTGCGAAGACGGGGTCGGGAACCTCCGTCAATGGAATCACCGTGCCGGTGATGGGTGCAGCAATCGTGACTGCCATAGTCAGCAGGCCGCCTTTCTCCAAATTCAGTTGTACTTCGCCTAGACTGACCTCAGACTACAGACAAGGATCACTGTCGACTAGCAAATGCTCATCGGCGAGCAGAGGAGACGACGACGTGACTCACCCCATGAGGTCTTCGATGTCATCGACGAGGTTGTCGGCCTCCGGGCCGACGACGACCTGGACCGCGCTTCCCTGCACCACGACGCCGAAGGCACCGGCTGCCGTGAGCGCCTGCTCATTGACGAGAGAGTCATCGTCGACCTCGACGCGCAGGCGAGTGATGCACGCTTCGATGTCGTCGATGTTCTCGGCACCGCCCAGTCCGGCGAGGATCTGTGCTGCTTTGTCCATGTCTGCCACCTTCATCTCCGGCGTCTGTGCGCCGGCGTCGACTTCACGTTCTGCGATCTGGCTCACAAGTCTACGGCGACATGTGGCCACCTCTCCATCCGAATCTGCCGACCGTCCCGCCCCCCGAGGAGGAACCCGATGACCACCGTATCCGCTGAAGCACCGAAGAAGCGCAGGAAAGCGATACCAGGGTTCGCCCAGCTCCAACGCGTCGGGCGCTCCCTCATGCTCCCGATCGCGGTGCTGCCGGCCGCGGCCCTGCTCATGCGCTTCGGCCAGCCCGATATGCTCGGCGCCGACGGTCTCGGCAGATTCGCGGACTGGCTGCTGCCGGTCGCGACAGTCTTCGCGGCCGCCGGTTCGGCTCTGTTCGACAACCTGCCGCTGATCTTCGCCGTCGGTGTGGCCATCGGCTTCGCGAAGAAGGCCGACGGCTCCACGGCATTGGCCGCCGTCGTCGGCTATATGGTCCTCACCGGAGTCTTCACCGCCATGGCTCCTGACTTCGGCTCGGACAACGGTGAGGGCGAGAACGTCATCAACTTCGGAGTGCTCGGCGGAATCGTCGTCGGCATCATCACCGCTCTGCTCTATCAGCGCTATCACCGGATCAAGCTGCCGACCTACCTGGGCTTCTTCGGCGGTCGCCGTTTCGTCCCGATCGTCACTGCGGTCGCATCGATGGTCGTCGCCGTGATCATGGCTCTCATCTACCCCGTCTTCGACGCCCTCATCAACAAAGGCGTGGGCGGCTTCCTCATGGAGCACGGCGCCAACCCGGGCACAGGCTTCATCTTCGGCACCATCAACCGACTCCTCATTCCCTTCGGACTGCACCACCTGCTGAACAACCTGCCCTGGTTCCAGTTGGGTTCGTGCACGACCTCCTCTGGGGACACCGCGCACGGCGACATCACCTGCTTCTTCTCCGGTGTGGACGGCACGGCCGACTGGACGGGGTCGTTCATGACCGGCTTCTTCCCGATCATGATGTTCGCGCTGCCGGCCGCGGCCCTGGCGATCTATCGCACCGCCCACCCGAAGCGCCGCAAGGTCGTCGGCGGCATCATGCTCTCGGTGGCGCTGACCGCCTTCATCACCGGAATCACGGAGCCGCTCGAATACGCGTTCGCCTATGTCGCATTCCCGCTCTACGCGGTCCACGCCGTACTCACCGGCACATCATTGGCGTTGGTGAATGCACTCGGCATCAAATCCGGATTCGGCTTCTCGGCCGGTGCGCTGGACTATCTGCTCAACCTCGGACGAGCGTCGGAACTGTCCGGCGGCATCGGGCCCGTCCTGCTCCTGCTGGTGATCGGCCTGGCCTACGCGGTCATCTACTACTTCCTGTTCCGCTGGGCGATCATCAAGTTCAACCTGCACACCCCGGGTCGCGAGGACGAGACCGACACCGGCACCGGTGCTCCTTCGGTCTTCGACGAAGCCCAGATCGCCGCCGAGGAGTCCACGGGCAAGAAGCGCGCACAGGACGAGGGCAGAAGCTGACCGTCCTTGGAATGCTCCGGGGCCCGGTGACGTTATACGCTCGGTTCGGTGCCCACACCGGGTGCCGAACCGGCGGACCCGATCAGCCTCGGATCCGTCCTGACCAGTGCATACGTGACGAAAGGCGGCACCATGACGGTTCCCACACTCACTCTCAACGACGGCAAGACGATCCCGCAGCTGGGATTCGGCGTCTTCAAGGTCGACCCCGACGAGACAGAACGCATCGTCACCGACGCCCTCGAGGTCGGCTACCGCCACATCGACACCGCTGCCGTCTACGGCAATGAGGAAGGCGTGGGTCGGGCCATTGCGAAGTCCGGAATCGCCCGCGACGAACTCTTCGTGACGACCAAGCTGTGGAATGACCGCCACGGTGCGGAGGAATCCAAGCGAGCCCTCGGAGAATCCCTGGAGAAGCTCGGCCTCGACCATGTCGACCTCTACCTCATCCATTGGCCGACCCCGGAGAACAAGAACTCCGTCGAGACCTGGGAGGCCTTCCCCGGCTACCGCGACCAGGGCCTGACCACCTCGATCGGTGTGTCGAACTTCGACCACCGCTTCCTGCCGGAGATCCTCGACACGGGCATCATCCCGGCCGTCGACCAGATCGAGGTCCACCCGCAGTTCCAGCAGGTCGAGACCCGTCCGCTGCTCGCCGAGCACGACATCAAGATCGAAGCTTGGGGTCCGCTGGGCCAGGGAAAGGTCGACTACGCGAACACCGTCATCGGTGAGATCGCCGCCGCCCACGAGAAGTCCTGGGCTCAGGCGATCGTCCGCTGGCACCTGCAGAAGGGTCACGTCGTCTTCCCGAAGTCGAACAACCGCGACCGCATGGAACAGAACTTCGACGTCTTCGACTTCGAACTCACCGACGCCGAGGTGGCAGCCATCGACGCGCTCGAAAACGGCGGCCGCGTCTCGGCCGATCCCGCCGAGGTGAACTGACCCGGTCAGCTTCGACCTAAACCTCGCCGAGGCTGCCCACCCCGACCAACGGTCGTGACCGACGTGGCCGGTTGAGCAGTCAGGTCGAGCAATGACGAAGCCGCCGGAGAGTTCCGACTCTCCGGCGGCTTCGTCGTACCGTCACTCCACCGCCCGCCCATCGTCGCCGAGGACGACGGCGTCGATGAGCACCGGTCCGTCGGCCTGCAGCGCTTCACGGTAGGCCGCGTCGAACTCCTCTCGGTTCGTGGTCCGGCTGGCCGGGACTCCGTACCCCTGCGCCAGCGACACGAAGTCGATCGCGCCCAGAGTCAGTCCCGGGGTGTCAGGGACCCCCATCCGTTCGGCGAATCCGGAGAGCGCACCGTAGCCGGAGTTGTTGACGATGATGAAGATCGTCTTCGTGCCCAACTGGGCGGCCGTGTACAGAGCTGTGAGCCCGTAGTTCGCGGAGCCGTCTCCGACGGTGGCGACAATGGTCTTCTCCGAGTCGCCGATCGCCAAACCCAGCGCGACCGGCAGCCCGAAGCCGAGCCCTCCCGAGGCCGGGAAGTGGTACATGCCCGGTTTGTCGATGACGATCCGCTCGAGGTAGTCGAGGTCGAGGGTGGTCGTCTCATTGACGTACACGACGCTGTCGTCGACATGCTCGTTGAGCACGGCGAGCACCTCGGTGCCGGTCATTCCCTGCTCTGACCGCGGTGGGGAGGTGACGATTCGGGACCCACGGTCGCCTCGGCGAGTTCCTCGATCCGTCGTCGCTTCCGCGAGGTCGGCGAGCGCGGTCGCGACGTCCGCGACGATGGCGCTGCCGAACGGTGCCCGTGTCGCCTCCCGCGGGTCCTGGGTGATCTGGATGACCTCGGTGCCCGGCTCCAGATAGTTCGCCGGCTCCCAGCGGTGGTAACGGAACGCGGCGGCTCCCACGACGAACACGACGTCGTGGCCGGACAACCGGTCGCGCACCGATCGGATGCCCGGAACCAGGACGCCTTCGAAGTTCGGATGGGTCGTCGGGAACGGGCACCGCGTCGGTGAGGGTGCGACGTAGACGGAGGCGTTCAGGCGTTCGGCCAGCACCATTGCGTCCTCATAGACCGTCGGATCAGCCACTGCGGCGGCATCGACCTGCGGCCCGAGGACGAGGGCAGGGTTCTGTGCCCCGTCGAGGACGTCCGTGAGTTCGCGGCGCAGCGACACCGGTATGGTTCCTGCCGTCGTCACCGAACGCTTCGCCAACAGTTCGTCATCGGGAAGGGCCGGTTCGTCCCAGTCATCGAGCGGAACGGACACATAGACGGGACCACTCGGCTGGGTGGTTGCCTCGAGTGCCGCTTGCGACAGCGTGCGCGGCACATCGGCAGCCGACAGCGGCTCGTGCGAGTACTTCACCAGTGGAGCAGGCAGTGTCGAGGCATCGACGCTGGCGAGCATCGTCTCCTGTCCGACGGTGCGGCGCACCTGCTGACCGGCGAGGACGACCAGCGGAACGTGACCGTAATGGGCGTTCGTCAAAGCGCCCATGCCGTTGCCCGACCCCGAGGCGGCGTGCAGATTGACCAGCGCCGGCCCTCCCGTGGCCCGTGCGTATCCCTCGGCCATACCGACGACGACCTGCTCATGCAGACCGAGGATGAACCGGAAGTCGTCCCCGAGGCCCGCGAGGAACGGCAGCTCGTTCGATCCCGGATTTCCGAAGATCGTCGTCATCCCGTGGGCACGGAAGACCTCCAGACTCGCGTCGAGGACTGTCTTCACTCCGTCGTCTGTGTCGGATTGGTCGGCCATTGTGCCTCTGCTTTCGTTTGTGGTGCTGTCGCGGAGGGCCCGAATGGTGTGGCGCCTCTCTCACCTCACCATATCCGTTGGCGCATCAGCTCAGCACCCGGATCGGCTCTCCTGCGATCCAGGCTGCGATGTCCTCGACTGCTTGTGTGAAGAAGATCCGGTACGTGTCTTCGGTGACGTATCCCAGGTGCGGGGTGAGCACGGTGCGCGGTGTGCTGCGCAGACGGTGGTCGACCGGCAGCGGCTCTTCGTCGTGGACGTCGAGTCCAGCGCCCCTGATCCCTCCTGCCTCCAGCACGGTGATGAGTGCGTCGGTGTCGACGAGTCCGGCGCGTGAGGTGTTGACGAGGATGCTGTCGGGCCTCATCGTCTCAAGTTCGGCGGCTCCCACGAGTCCTCGGCTGCGGTCGCTGAGTTTGTAGTGGATCGTCACCACGTCGGAGGTGGAGAACAGTTCGTCCTTGCTCACCGCGCGCACGCCCAGGGCGTCTGCCCGTTCCGCGTCGAGGTTCTGGCTCCACGCCACGACGTCCATTCCGAAGGCCGCACCGACCCGTGCGACCTTCGTTCCCAGGCGTCCCAGACCGACCACGCCGAGGCGGTGCCCATCGAGGTCTCCCCCGACGGTCGACTGCCAGCCGCCGCCTCGGACGGCGGCGTCCTCGGCCGGGATGCTGCGCAGGACGGAAAGGATGAGTCCCCAGGTCAGCTCGGGTGTCGCCGAGGTAGTCGACTCGGTTCCGCAGACCACGATCCCCTGCACACGCGCCGCCTCCACGTCGATGGAGGCGTTGACCCGTCCTGTGGTCACGAGCAGACGCAGGTCCGGCAGCCGTTCCAGCCGACCGGCGGTGAAGGCGGTTCTCTCACGCATCGCCACAGCCACCTCGGCACCGGTGAGGACCTGCACCAGGTCATCGTCGTCGGCGATGGGTCGGTCGATGAACTCGACCTCGGCGTCGAGAACGCTCCAGTCCGCGAACTTGCCTGCCACCTGCTGATAGTCATCGAGAACGACGATGCGCATTGTCTTCCTCTCCTGAAGTCGTGTGACCAACATCCTAGAGCCGATTGACGAGGCGGTGCAGACCCAAGTCTGCACCGCCTCGGCGATGGTGGAACCGGACCGTATCGCTGAGCGTCACACGAAGGTGAGCGGAATCAGCAACGGACCTTGAGGTAGCTCAGAAGCAGACCGCGCCCTTCGACGCCGACTGCACGAGCTTCGCGTACTTGCCGAGCACCCCGGTGAGGCGGTGGTTCTCGGGCAGCGTCCAGGTCTTGCGGCGCTCGGCCAGCACCTCCTCGTCGACGTGGAGTTCGATCGAGCGAGCCGCGATGTCGACAGTGATCTTGTCCCCGTCCTCGACGAGCGCGATCGGACCGCCGTCGACCGCCTCGGGGGCGATGTGGCCGATGCACAGACCGGTCGAACCGCCGGAGAAGCGACCGTCGGTGAGCAGCAGGACGTCCTTGCCGATGCCCGCGCCCTTGATGGCGCCGGTGATCGCGAGCATCTCGCGCATTCCCGGTCCGCCCTTGGGTCCTTCAAAGCGGATGACGACGACGTCGCCCTTCTTCAGTTCCCCGTTGAGCACGGCGTCCATGGCCGGCTGCTCCTGGTCGAAGACGCGAGCGGTGCCTTCGAAGACGTCGGCGTCGAAGCCTGCGGACTTCACGACCGCACCTTCAGGAGCCAGAGATCCCTGCAGCACGGTGAGGCCGCCGGTGGCGTGGATCGGGTTGTTGAGCGCGCGCAGGATCTTCCCGTCCGGGTCCGGCGGGTTGATCGACTCGAGGTTCTCGGCCACAGTCTTGCCCGTCACGGTCAGGCAGTCGCCGTTGAGCAGACCGGCGTCGAGGAGGGCCTTCATGATCACGGGCACGCCGCCGATCTTGAAGACGTCGTTCATCACGTACTGGCCGAAGGGCTTGACGTTGCCCAGGTGCGGAACCTTGTCGCCGATGCGGTTGAAGTCATCGAGTTCGAGTTCCACTCCGGCTTCATGGGCGATCGCCAGCAGGTGGAGAACCGCGTTCGTCGAACCGCCGAAGGCCATAACCACGGCGATCGCATTGTGCAGCGATTCGCGGGTGATGATGTCACGGGTCGTGATGCCCTGGCGCAGCATGTTCACGACCGCCTCGCCGGACTTGCGAGCGAACATCGTGCGGTTGCGGTGGATCGCCGGCGGAGCGGCCGAACCGGGCAGCGACATGCCCATGGCCTCGGCGGCCGAGGCCATGGTGTTCGCGGTGTACATTCCGCCGCAGGCACCCTCACCGGGGCAGACGGCGCGTTCGATGGCGTCGACGTCCTTCTGCGACATGGTGCCCGCACGGCAGGCGCCGACGGCTTCGAAGGCGTCGATGAGGGTGACCTCCCTCTCCGAGCCGTCCTCCATCTTCGCGGTTCCGGGCATGATCGAACCGTTGTAGAGGAAGACGCTCGAGAGCCCGAGGCGGGCGGAGGCCATGAGCATTCCGGGGATCGACTTGTCGCAGCCGGCCATGAGCACGGAGCCGTCGAGGCGTTCGGCGCTCATCACGGTCTCCACGGAGTCGGTGATGACCTCGCGGGAGACCAGCGAGTAGTGCATTCCCTCGTGGCCCATCGAGATTCCGTCCGAGACGGAGATGGTGCCGAATTCCAGCGGGAAGCCACCGGCCTCGTGGACGCCTTCCTTGGCGGCCGAACCGAGACGCTGCAGCGACATGTTGCAGGGGGTGATCTCATTCCACGAGGTCGCGATCGCGACCTGCGGCTTCACCCAGTCGTCGTCGCCCATGCCGACGGCGCGAAGCATTCCGCGCGCGGCGGTGGCCTCGAGGCCGTCCGTGACATCGCGAGAACGGGGTTTGATGTCGGGAGTGGTGTTGTCTGTATCGATGCTCATGCAGGCATGCTACGCCCGATTTCAGCATCCGCACGCCGGACTCTCGCATGGTGGAACCTCTTGTGGGAACCATGCGAGAGTCCGACCGCGAGGCCATGTTCCGGCCCTGCTTAGGTCAGATTCGCGTGACCTATTGCCCGCGATTCAGGCCCGCGGTTCGCTGCGCCTCGGGCCCCAGCTCACGGCATCTCAGACCTTGATGAGATTGACCGGCTGCTCACCGTCGTTGATCCGCCTGACCTGCTCGGCGAGGATCTTCACGACCCGTGGTTCGAACGCCGAGGTGTCGCCTCCGACATGGGGTGTGATGAGGGTGTTCGGGGTGCCCCACAGCGCGTGGTTGCGCGGCAGCGGCTCCGGATCGGTGACGTCGAGGGCGGCATGGAGCCGGCCCGCGGCGAGCTCCGCCACAAGCGCATCTGTGTCGACGACCTTGCCGCGGGCGACGTTGACGATGAGCGCATTGTCGGGAAGCAGGCTGAGGAACTTCTCATCGACGAGGCGGTGGGTGCCCTCGTTGAGTGGGGTGATGAGCACGACCACCTCGGTGTGGGGCAGAAGTTCCGGCAGCTCGTCGACGCCGTGGATCTTCCCGCGCTCGTCCTCACGTGCGGTCGAGGCCACTCGGGTGAGCTGGACTTCGAAGGGGTCGAACCGGTCAGCGATGGCCGAGCCGATCTCACCGACGCCGATGATCATCACGCGCCGGTCCTGCAGCGAGCGGTAACGCTGGTGCTCCCACACCCGCGAGACCTGCGAGCGCACGGCGTCGTCGATTCCGCGCAGGCTGGCCAGAGTCAGCGCCAGGGCGAGCTCGGCGGTGCCTCCGGTGTGCACGCCGGAGGCGGTCGCCACCTGGATTCCGCGTTCGGGCAGGTGGGCGACGGGATCGAATCCGGTCGTCTGAGTGATGACCATGCGCAGGTTAGGCAGCTCGTCGAGCAGCTCGATCGTCGGCCCGGAATCCATATACGGCAGGATGACGACATCAACATCGTCACGACTGAGCTTGGCCGACCGTTCGGCATCGGAGAAGACGACGAGGTCGACGTTCGCGCGCTGGTGAGCGGGGATCCGAGCGATCACACGGTTGCGGAGCTCGGAGTTCGGGAAGGCGATTGTGGTGATGGACATGCCCTCATTGTGGCACGCGGCCCGGCCCGGCGCCGAGGGATTCGTCACTCTGAGATGACGGGCCTCGTCACTCGGGCAGCGCTCTTCCGATCCGCGTGAACACGGCCTCGATCACCTCGAGTTCGGCATCGCTGACATGGTCGAAGAAGATCTCGTCGACATAGCTCTTGTGCTGGGACCCGGCGGACAGGAATGCCCGCGCCCCCGCCTCGGTGAGTGCGACATTGTGAGCACGCCCGTCATCGAGACACTGGGTCTTCGTCACCAGTCCCGCGTCGACGAGGACCTTGATCCGATAGTTCAGCCGCGACGGCGAGAAGACGAGCTTCTTCGCCAGGGCGCTCATCGTCAGCGTCCGCTCCGGCGCTTCCCACAGCAGTAGCAGAGTGTTGTAGTCGCTGACGTCGAGCCCTGCGTCGTCCTTGAGCTGGACCTCAAGGGCCTGACGGATGCGCTGCGAGGTCTCGAAATAGGTCCGCCACGCGTTCTGCGCCAGCGCCTCCCTGCCGAGCCCGAATCTGATCTCCGTCATCTCAGCCCTCGAGCAGCTGCGCGAACGGAGTGACGTTCGCCGGGTCGAATTCGTCGACGATTCCGCGATTCGCCGCGGAAGTGCCCCGGGTCGCGCCCGCCCCTGCACCTGCGTGCGAATCGGGGTCGGCCACCTCGGCGAGGTCGTCATTTCCGGCCCCGTTGATCGTTGCGGTCAGGGACACGAGTTCCTCCCCCGCCTGGCGGATGCGGGCGGTCAGCGCGCGGCCGCCTTCGACGGTTCCCCAGTCGTCGGTCGCGGCGAACACCGTCGTGGGCACGACGATGCCCTTGAGGTAGGACAGCATCGGCCGCAGCACGGCATCCCCGGCCAGCGAATGGCGAGCGGTGCCGCCGGTGGAGGCGATGAGCACGGGCTTGCGGCTCAGCGCCTTGTCATCGATGAGCTGCCAGAACAGGGTGTGAAGGCCGACGGGGGCGGCCTTGTACACCGGTGCCACGGTGACGATCGCATCGGCGGCGGCGATGGCCGCGAAGGCCTGCTCCAGCGCTTCGGAGCGGAACCCGGTCAGGGTCATATCCGTGAGCGCGGTGGCGAGGTTGCGGACGTTGATGACGTCCGTGGTCACGTCGATTCCCACGGATTCCCCCGCCGAGGCGGCTTGACCGAGGATCCGGTTCGTGAGCTTGAGCGTGGTCGAGTCCTCGCTCAGCGAGGTGGTCACGGCCACGATGTTCATCGTGTTCGCGCTCATCAGCGGTCGACTCCTTCCTGTGTCGGATTTTGGTCAGCTTCGGCGGCGCGCGCCTGGCGGTCTTCGAAGGCGCGCGATCCTTCTCCGCCGCCGGGGATCGGGTCTCGGCCCTCGCGGTGGCGGATGACGAGGGATTCGTGGGTCGGGGCGTCGGGGACCTCGGCCGGGCGGCCTTTCGCGAACTCCTCGCGGAGAACAGGGATGACCTCCTCGCCGAGGAGGTCGAGCTGTTCGAGCACCGTCTTCTGCGGCAGTCCCGCATGGTCGATGAGGAAGAGCTGGCGCTGGTAGTCCCCGGCCCAGTCGCGGAAGCTCAGGGTGCGCTCGATGACCTGCTGCGGCGAGCCGACGGTCAGCGGAGTCTGCGTCGAGAAGTCCTCGAGGCTGGGTCCGTGGCCGTAGACCGGGGCGTTGTCGAAGTAGGGACGGAACTCGCGGACGGCGTCCTGGGAGTTCTTGCGCATGAATACCTGACCGCCGAGGCCGACGATCGCCTGGCTGGCCGTGCCGTGGCCGTAGTACTCATAGCGCTGACGGTAGAGCTGAACCATCCGCGCGGTGTGCGAGGTCGGCCAGAAGATGTTGTTGTGGAAGAACCCGTCGCCGTAGTAGGCCGCCTGTTCGGCGATCTCGGGGCTGCGGATCGACCCGTGCCAGACGAACGGCGGTACTTCGTCCAGTGGGGTCGGGGTGACGGTGAAGCCATTGAGTGGTGTGCGGAACTTGCCATCCCAGTCAAGGTTCTTCTCACGCCACAGACGGTAGAGCAGGTTGTAGTTCTCGACCGCCAGCGGGATGCCGGCACGGATGTCCTTGCCGAACCACGGGTAGACGGGACCGGTGTTGCCGCGGCCCATGATCAGGCTGATGCGACCGTCGGAGAGGTGCTGCGCGTACGAATAGTCCTCGGCGATGCGCACGGGGTCGGTCGTGGTGATGAGCGTGGTCGCCGTGGAGAGTTCGAGCTTCTCCGTCTGCGCGGCGATGTTGGCCAGCAGAACCGGTGGGTTCGCCGGAGCCACGAAGGGCGGGTTGTGGTGCTGCCCGGTGGCGAAGACGTCGAGTCCGACCTCCTCGGCCTTCTTGGCGATCTCGACGGTGTTCTTGATCCGCTGGTGTTCGCTGACGGTGGTGCCGTCGGTGGGGTCGGTGGTGACATCGCCGATGGTGAAGATTCCGAATTCCATGACGCCTCCTGCATCTGGGCTGCTGCGGTTCTCGCGTCCGCCCTGCTGATTGGACTACTTCAATTTTGAAGTAACTAGTTGAAATCTTAACAGAGGTGGCCGCGAAAGTATTCCCGGGGGCGGAGATGAACACACAACGGCTCCTGCCCGTAGGCAGGAGCCGTTTGTGATCCGACGGGTCGGGGCGTGGACTCAGATCCAGAGGGCCGGGTCCTCGAGGACGAAGTCCGGATGCGTCGTCGACGATTCGGCTCCCGCCTTCGCCGAGGCGGCGCCGTCCTTCTTCTTCGAGCGCACGGTCGCGGGGATGCCGACAGCGCTTGAGTCGGACGGCACGTCCTTGACGACGACGGCGTTGGCTCCGACCGCTGAGTTGTCGCCGACGACAACGGGGCCGAGGATCTTCGCCCCGGCTCCGACGAGCACGTGATTGCCGATCGTCGGGTGGCGCTTCGTCTGTGCCATCGACGTGCCGCCGAGGGTGACCTGATGGTAGAGCATGACATCGTCGCCGACTTCCGAGGTCTCACCGATGACGACTCCGCTGGCGTGGTCGATGAAGAAGCGACGCCCGATCCTGGCGCCCGGGTGGATCTCCACCCCGGTCAGCGTTCGCACGAGCTGGGACATCAGTCGCGCCGGAACCTTTCCGGCGTCGTGCTGCCACAGCCGGTGGAGTCCGCGGTGCGCCCAGATGGCATGCATCCCGGGGTAGGAGACCAGGGAGACGAAATCATTGCGCGCCGCCGGATCGCGTCGCTTCACCGTCTCGAGGTCTTCTCTCAGCGTCTCGCGCACACCGGGTCGGCTCAGTCCATAGGCGGCCGCCCCCGCAGCCGCTGCGGCCGCTGCCCACAGTGCCTTCATCATTGACTCCCTTGCTCAGTCGTCTCGGTCTATCTCGTGCAAGTCGGATTCGGTCGGAAGAATTCCCTCGACCCTCCGACAGGGAACTTCTCAGACAGCGAGGGCGCCAAACCGAAGTCTGACGCCCTCACGCTGATCACTCGCGCTCAGTCGAGGTATTCCGAGAACAGCGGTGTCGACAGGTAGCGCTCACCGAAGTCAGGGAGGATGACGACGACGCGCTTGCCGGCGTTCTCTGGACGCGAAGCGACCTGCTCAGCCGCAACAAGGGCAGCACCCGAAGAGATTCCGACGAGCAGACCCTCTTCCTTGGCGACCTCGCGGGCCCGCTCGATGGCGACCTCGTTGTCGATGTCGACAACCTCGTCGTAGATCTCAGTGTTGAGGATGCCCGGCACGAAGTTCGCACCCAGACCCTGGATGGCATGCGGTCCGGCAGTGCCCTCGGTCAGCAGCGGCGAGGCGGAGGGTTCGACGGCGACGATCTTGACCTCAGGCAGCGCCTCACGCAGAGCGGCGCCTGCGCCGGAGATGGTGCCGCCGGTGCCGATGCCGGCAACGAAGATGTCGACCTTGTTATCGGTGTCGGCGAGGATCTCGGGGCCGGTCGTGGCCTTATGGATCTCAGCATTGGCTTTGTTCTCGAACTGACGGACGAGCACGGCACCCTCGGCGGCGACCTCTTCCGCCTTCGCCACGGCACCCTTCATACCCGCAGCCTTGTCGGTCAGGACGAGCTCGGCTCCGAAGGCACGCAGCAGAGCACGGCGCTCCTTCGACATCGATTCGGGCATCGTGAGGACGACCTTGTAGCCGCGGGAGGTGCCGACCATGGCCAGCGCAATGCCGGTATTGCCCGAAGTCGCCTCGACGATGGTTCCGCCGGGCTTGAGTTCGCCGGATTTCTCGGCGGCGTCGATCATCGCCACGCCGATGCGGTCCTTGACGGAGTTGCCGGGGTTCGAGGATTCGAGCTTCGCCACGATCTCGGCGCCCGACCGGTCGCTGGCCTTGTTGATGCGGACCAGCGGCGTGCGGCCGACGAGTTCGGAGACATTGTTGTAGATGGTCAAAGTAAGTCCTTTCACGATTCTTTGTGCACCGCTGTCGACGGCCACTCGCCGTTCGGCGGACATGCACCTGAACGGGTGGAGCGACAGCTTGCATCTCGTGGTCCGAGACGGCTTGCCCTCATCATAACCACGCCGACCCTGAACGTGTTCCCAGATATGTTGCTCAACAATCTGTGTTCGCTGGCGGCGAAACTTTATGACGGCTCCTATCACATACCCGAGATAGCCGCATATCCATCCACCCGATCGAGCTCGGGATACGATCAACCGCTGAGCAATCGGTGGACACGATCACCGAGGCGGCCCTCCCCCGAGATCGCGCCCAAGCGCTGCGATCGGGCGGAGTCTGAGACGGTCTCAGGTGACCGATACGATTGTCCTCATGGCTATTCATCCCATCGTCGTCTACGGCGAGCCCGTTCTGCATCGTCGTGCCGAGAAGATCACTGAGTTCGACGAGGACCTTGCCGAACTCGTCGCAGACATGCACGAGACGCTCGACGCCAGCAACGGTGTCGGACTGGCCGCACCGCAGATCGGTGTCGGCAAGTCCATCTTCGTGTTCAACGCCGACGATGACTATGGTGTGCGTCGTCGCGGCACCTTCGTCAATCCCGTGCTCATCGCCTCGAAGGTTCCCGATACCCGTCCCGATCCCGACGATGAGACCGAAGGATGCCTGTCGGTGCCGAGTCTCGACTTCCCCCTCAAACGTGCCGACAGAGTCACCGTCAACGGCTTCGATGAGAAAGGCGAACCGGTGACGCTGAGCGCTGACGGGTGGTTCGCGCGCATCATGCAACACGAATACGACCACCTGCAGGGAACCCTCTACGTCGACCGTCTCGACAAGCGGTGGTCGAAGAAGTGGAAGAAAGCCCAGGAGGCTCACGGCTTTAACCAGCCGGGCCTGTCGTGGATGCCGGGAGTCGACCCCGACCCCTTCGGTCACTGAGCCGGGAGCGGGCAGGCCGACGAGCTGAGACAAGTCGGCGAACTGGGATCAGTCGACCGCTGAACCGGGGTCGAGCTCAGGCTTCGAGTTCGTCCACGGACTTCTGAGCCGCAGCCAGGCGGGAGTCGAAGTCGTCGAAATCATCAGCAGTCTGGTCGAGTTCGGCGACGAGTCCGGAGATGATCGACGACTGCGAATCCGCATCGATGCGCAGCTCCCTGAACTGCCAATCGGCGGAATCGTCCGCGGCGGTGCGAGACAGCACATCGAGCACTCGATCGCCTAGCTCGCGGGAGCGTTCGGAGTTGTGCAGCAGCATCAGCTGCTGGTCGAGTTCGAGCAGCCGCTCGTAGTATTCGTGCATCGACTCCACGCGTCGCGCCATCGACGAGAATGCGACGGCCAGCTTCGACAGATAGGTCTCCACCGACTTCGCGGTTCCCGCATCGCGGATGCCTTCGATCTCCTCGCGCAGGCTGACGAGTTCCTGCAGCCGCACTCCGATGGAGGCCACAGCATGGTCGAGGTCGACGCGGGAGACGTGGTCTTTGAGTATCGGGTGTGTCCAGGCACGGGTGCGCACGATCTTGCGAGCGATCGTGACCGCGAGATGGAACAGACGCTGCTCGTCGGTGTCCCGGCCTTCCTTGCGCCCCGGCAGATAGCCGAGACCGGCCGGAGTCACCCACTGTGCGGCGGCGACCTTGCGCCGATTCTTGCGGCTCAGTCGCTTCGGATCACGCAGGTATTTGGGGCCGGTGACGGCGGCGAAGATTCCGGTGCCCAGGGCGGTGGCCGCACCCATTCCGCCGAAGGTCAGTGCGGCATCGGCGAATCCCGAGACCAGAGCCAGTCCCCCGGGGGCTGCGAATCCCGCGGTCACGGCGGTGCCGGCGGCCGTGCCGCCCTTGAACAGGACGCTGGAGCGGAAGAAGTTCCGGCTCATCCCACCGGTGAGCATGATCGCGCTCGGGGCTCCGGCCGTGTAGTGGTATCCGCGGGCACTCCAGGCTCGCAGTACCGCCTCGTTGACGCTGTCGGGCACGAGCACCCGATAGATCGGCGCGGACTTACCGCATTCGCTCTTCCACAGCGATTTCCACTCAGACACCGCTTCACCTCCACGCGTGTGAGTCACCTACTCGGCCCTGTACCTGCGGGCCATCGGTTGCGGGGAATGCGAACAGCCACACCCTCCGCTGTGCTCGGGAAACCGGTCGGTTCCCTTGGTCGCACAGTCTAGAGGGTGTGGCTGGATCAATCCTGAGTCCTGCTCGGCACTGTCAGGCGCCGCCGTCGACCAGGATCGGAGTCGGACCTGTACTCAGACGCCCAACTTGGCGAGGATGAGGTCCTTGGCCTTTCCGGCATCGGCCTGTCCGCGGGTGGCCTTCATGATCGGGCCCATGAGCGCTCCGATGGCCTGCATCTTTCCGCCCTTGATCTTCTCGACCACATCGGGGTTGGACGCGATGGCCTCCTCGACGGCGGCTTCGAGTGCACCGGTGTCCTCGACGATTTCGAGGTCGCGGGCCTTCATCACCTCGGCGGGCTCGCCTTCGCCGGCGACGACTCCGGTGAGCACATCCTTGGCCAGCTTGTCATTGAGCTTGCCCTCGTTGATGAGATCGACGAGTCCTGCCACCTGGGCGGGTGTGACGATCTCGGTGGGGTGCTTGTCGTCCTGGTTGGCCAGGCGGGCCACCTCACCGGTCCACCACTTGCGTGCCGCTGCCGGCTTCGCACCGGCGGTGACGGTGTCCTCGATGGCTTCGAGGAGTCCGGCATTGACGATGTCGCGCATCTCCAGATCGGAGAACTTCCATTCCCCGAGAAGGCGGCGCCGCTTCTGCGCCGGAAGCTCGGGCAGGCTCGCCCGCAGCTCCTCGACCCATTCGCGGGACGGCTGCAGCGGGACGAGGTCGGGCTCGGGGAAGTAGCGATAGTCGTCGGCGTCGGACTTCGGACGCCCCGAGGAGGTCTCTCCGGTCTCTTCGTGGAAGTGACGGGTCTCCTGGACGACCTTCTCCCCCGCCTCGAGGAGGGTCGCCTGGCGGGCGATCTCGAAGCGCACGGCGCGTTCGATCGAGCGGAAGGAGTTGACGTTCTTCGTCTCCGTGCGGGTGCCCAGCGGTGCCTCGGGGCTCTCCCGCAGGGACACGTTGACGTCGGCGCGGACGTTGCCCTGTTCCATGCGGGCTTCGGAGACGTCGAGAGCGCGGAAGATGTCACGAAGGGTCCGCACATAGGCGGCGGCCACCTCGGCGGCCCGTTCCCCTGTCCCGGTGATCGGGTGGGTGACGATCTCCACGAGCGGCACACCGGCGCGGTTGTAGTCGACGAGAGAATGGTCGGCGCCCTGGATGCGCCCGGTGGCCCCTCCCACGTGGGTGTTCTTGCCGGCGTCTTCCTCCATGTGGGCGCGCTCGACGGGGACGGTCACGATGGTGCCGTCCTCGAGCTCGACCTCGACCTGGCCTTCGGCCGCGATCGGCTCATCGGACTGGCTGGTCTGGAAGTCCTTGGGCACGTCCGGGTAGAAGTAGTTCTTGCGGGCGAACCGGCAGGTTTCGGCGATCTCGCAACCGAGCGCCAGACCGATCTTGATCGCGTACTCCACCCCCTTCTCGTTGACCACGGGCAGGGACCCGGGCAACCCGAGGGAGGTGGGGGTCACGTTCGTGTTCGGTCCCCCGCCGAAGGTGTTGGGGGCGGCGTCGAACATCTTGGTCGCGGTGCCGAGTTCGACGTGGACCTCGATGCCGATGACCGGATCGTATTTCTTGATCGCGTCTTCGTATTTCACTTGGCGTTCAGTCCTTCCGCGAGAGTGTCGAGCACGCGTCCGCCGGCGGATTCGAGTGCGGCTTCCAGGGGTCCGGCCACCTCGTAGAGCTTGATGTCCTCACGGGCCGGAGCCAGGATCTGGAAGCCGACGGGCAGACCATCGGCCAGGCCCGCGGGCAGAGACAGTCCGGGGATGCCGGCGAGGTTCGCCGGGATCGTCGCCACGTCGCCGAGGTAGAGGGCCATCGGGTCAGCGGCCTTCTCCGCACCGAACTTCAGTGCGGTCGTCGGGGTCGTCGGGGACACGAGGACGTCGCAGGCCGCGAAAGCCTTCGCGAAGTCGTTCTGGACCAGGGTGCGGATCTTCTGCGCCGAACCGTAGTAGGCATCGTAGTAGCCGGCCGACAGAGCGTAGGTGCCGAGGATGATGCGGCGCTTGACCTCATCGCCGAAGCCTGCGGCACGAGTGGCCGACATCACGGTCTCGGCGGTGACGGGTCCGGATTCCGGTTCGACGCGCAGGCCGTAGCGCATGCCGTCATAGCGGGCGAGGTTCGAAGACACCTCGGAGGGCATGATGAGGTAGTAGGCGTCGAGGGCGTAGGAGATCGACGGGCAGTCGACCTCGACGATCTCGGCTCCGGCAGCGGCAGCGGTTTCCAGCGCTGCCGTGAACGCGGTACGGACTCCGTCCTGGTATCCCTCACCGGCCAGCTGCTTGATGACGCCGAGCTTCTTGCCTTTGAGCTCGCTGGTCTGGGCGGCGCTCAGGAATCCGCCGACCTCATCGGGCAGCGAGGTCGAGTCGAGCGGATCATGTCCGGCCAGCAGCTCGTGCAAGGCTGCGGCGTCGGCGACGTTGCGGCCCATCGGTCCGACCTGGTCGAGGCTCGAGGCCATGGCGATGATGCCGAAGCGCGAGATCGACCCGTAGGTCGGCTTGACGCCGACGGTGCCGGTGAACGCGGCGGGCTGGCGGACGGATCCGCCGGTATCGGTGCCCACGGACAGCGGGGCCTGGAAACCGGCCAGCGCTGCGGCCGCGCCTCCCGACGATCCTCCGGGCACGTGGTCGAGGTTCCACGGATTGCGGGTGTTGCCGAAGGCCGAGTGCTCGGTCGTCGATCCCATGGCGAATTCGTCGAGGTTGGTCTTGCCGAGCACCGGCAGTCCTGCGGCCTTGACCTTGTTGTGCACAGTCGATTCGTAGGGCGGAACCCAGTTCTCCAGCATCTTCGACCCGGCGGTCGTACGCGTGCCCTCTGTGACGACGAGGTCTTTCAGCGCCACCGGAACACCGGCGAGGGCGTGGAGGTCCTCACCGGCGGAGCGCTTGGCGTCGACGGCCTTTGCGGTCTCCAGAGCGAGCTCGTCGGTGACGGTGATGAAGGAGTTGAAGTCATCCTCGGTGGCGGAGATGCGGTCGAGGTGCGCCTGCGTGACGTCGACGGAGGAGAACTCGCCGGAATTCAGTCCTGCGGCGAGTTCGAGGGCGCTCTTGTTCGTCAGTTCAGTCATCTCATTCCTCCCCGAGGATCTGCGGGACGAGGAACTTGTCGTCCTCGGCGGCCGGGGCCGAGGCCAGTGCCTGTTCGCTGGAGAGCGTCTCGCCCACGACGTCGGGGCGCATGACGTTCGTCAGCGGGATGGGGTGGCTGGTTGCGGGCACATCGTCGCCGGCCACTTCGTTGACCCTGGCGACGTTTCCCAGAATTGTGCTCAGATCACCGGCGAGCGATTTCAGCTCATCTTCGCTCATGGCGATCCGAGACAGTGAAGCCAGATGCTCCACCTGTTCGGGGGTGATTGCGGAAGACTCCGTCATTCCCTGCCTTTCATCGTCGTTTTCACTCGGCACCAGTCTAGTCTCTTCAGCCGACCCGCCCCCGCCGTCAGGTAGTAATTGTTAGGCGGGGAGGCGTTCGGGCCAGGTGCGGGTGCCTTGGATGTATCCGGCCATGTCGGCCACGACGCGGTCCGCATCGGCCTGGGTGAATTCTCCGGCCGAGACTCCGGCCTGGAGGTCGGCGGCGAGATCGGCGATGCGGGTCCGGGCGTCGGCCGCGGTGGCGGCGACGAGGTCCGTGCCGGCTGACAGTCTGCCGGCCGTCTGACCTGTGGTGAAAGCCGATCCGTTCGGTGTGGCAGTACCGGACGATCCGGTGTTCGCCGAGGCGGTGCCGACGAATGAGGCTCCGACCGCAGAATCGTCGACGATGGTGCCTTCGATGACCTCGTGCGCGTCCGTCGAGATGCCGTCGAACGCAATCGTCGACTCCGCGGTCCGGCCGGTGACCGGAGCGGCCGGAGTGCGCATCGAGGTCAGTGCCGGCTGAGCATTGCGTTTGGTGCTGTTCGGTCCCGGCCCCAGCACCAGGTCCGCCAGGCCTGCCGTCACCGGCACCGCGGTCAGTGCCGCGGCGACGACCACGCAGGTGCCAGCGAGGACTTTGGGGATCCATCTCATGTCCCACACTCTTCCACTCGAAGCTGTCTCTGAGCTTGGCTGAGTCTGAACCCCGACTTCGAGTTCGGTCACGAACGAATCACAGCCGCACCATGGAACCTCCCGGAACCGGGATGTATTCCCTCCGGCAGCGAGGCTCCAGGGACCGGGCACAAGGCCCGGGCACACCTCAGTCGAGGCCGCCGGTCTCCAACAGAACCCTGAACTGGTCCTCGTCGAGGACGGGCACGCCCAGAGACTCCGCCTTCTCCAACTTCGACCCGGCATTCTCACCGGCGACGACATAATCGGTTTTCTTCGAGACCGATCCCGCCGCCTTGCCGCCGGCACCGAGGATCGCCTCCTTGATGCCATCGCGGGTGAACGAACTCAGCGAACCGGTCGCCACGATCGTCAGCCCCTCGAGGGTCTGCGCGGCGGCCTCGACCTCGTCGTCTTCCATCCGCACCCCGGCGGCCGCCCAGGTCTCGACGATCTCGACGTGCCAGTCGATCTCGAACCAATCGCGAATGCTCTGGGCGATCGTCGGACCGATGCTCTCGACGGCCGACAGCTCCTCGAGGCTTGCCTCACGGATGGCCTCAAGGGTGCGGAATTTCGCGGCCAGGGTCCGTGCCGCGGTCGGTCCGACGTGGCGGATCGACAAGGCGACGAGCACCCGCCACAGATCCTGATCCTTCGCCTTCTCCAGCTCGTCGAAGAGCTTCTTCGTGTTCGCGCTCGGGGCGCTCGGCTTCTTCGCGGTTCCCCGGGTGTAGAAATACGGGACAAGCTCTCGCTCACCGGTCTCCACTCCCTTGGACTTCTTGTTCCGCCAGATCTTGACATCGCCCAGATCCTCCGGGGTGAGGTCGAAGAGGAAGGCCTCCGACGTCAGCGGGGGCGTGTCCGGTTCGGCCGGCGCCGTCAGCGCCAGTGCAGCCTCCTCGCCGAGAGCTTCGATGTCGAAGGCCGCGCGGGAGGCCAAGTAGAAGATGCGGTTGGCCAGCTGCGCCGGGCACGATCGAGAATTTGGGCATCGCAGGTCCTTGTCGCCCTCCTTCTGCTCACCGAGCTCGGTCCCGCAGGACGGGCAGCGGGTGGGCATGACGAATTCGCGCTCGGATCCGTCCCGCAGCGCCGCGACCGGGCCGAGCACCTCGGGGATGACGTCTCCGGCCTTGCGCAGGGTGACGGTGTCGCCGATGAGCACGCCCTTGCGTTTGACCTCGTACCCGTTGTGCAGGGTCGCCCGCTCGACGGTCGATCCGGCCACGGTGACCGGTTCCATCACGGCGAATGGGGTCACGCGCCCGGTCCGACCCACCTGCACCTGGATGTCGATGAGCTTCGTCGTGACTTCCTCTGGCGGGTATTTGAAGGCGGTCGCCCACCTCGGTGCGCGAGACGTGTAGCCCATCGTCTCCTGCACGGCGATATCGTCGATCTTGATGACGATTCCGTCGATCTCGTGGGTGACATCGTGACGGTGTTCGCCGTAGTAGGAGATGAAGTCTTCGATCTCGTCGACGGTGTCGAGGACCTTGAAGTAGTCGCTGATCGGCAGACCCCACGACCGGAACTGCTCGTAGACCTCGGACTGGTGGGCAGGCTCCGGATGCGAATCATCGGCCGGGGTCCACACGGCGATTCCGTGGACGAGCATGTGCAGGGGCCGGCGCGCCGTGACAGCCGGGTCCTTCTGCCGCAGCGAACCTGCAGCGGAGTTCCGCGGGTTCGCAAAGGGAGCCTTGCCCTCGGCGACGAGGGAGGCGTTGAGTTCGGCGAAGTCCTCGACGGGGAAGAACACCTCACCGCGGATCTCGACCTCGGCCGGCGGGTGCTTGGTGTCGAGGCGGTGCGGGATATCGGAGATGGTGCGCACGTTCGCGGTGATGTCCTCACCGATGCGTCCGTCGCCGCGGGTCGCTGCCCGCACGAGTTCGCCGTTCCGGTAGAGCAGATTGACGGCGAGGCCGTCGATCTTGAGTTCGCACAGGAACTTCGACTTCACCGAGGTGGCCGACCGCACCCGTTCGTACCAGGCTCGCAGTTCGTCGTAGTCGAAGACGTTGTCGAGGCTGTACATCGGACCGATGTGTTCGACCGGGTCGAAGGTCGAGGTGTCGACGACGCCGCCGACGGTCTGCGTCGGCGAGGAGTCGGTGACGAGTTCGGGGAACTGCGCTTCGAGGTCTTCGAGACGATGGACGAGTTCGTCGTATTCCGCATCGGAGACAAGCAGGGAGTCCTGATAGTAGGCGGCCCGCAGCTCCTCGATCCTCTCGGTCAGCTGGGCATGTGCCTGAGCGCGAGCGGTCGCATCGGTGAGGTCGACGCCCTGCAGCACGGGCGTCGATGAGTCGGCGTTCTCCGGTGTCGTGGTCATTCGATCTCCTCAAGAGCCCGCCGCAGACCGGCGGCGATGGTCATGGTTCCCCGATTGTGCTCGGGTCCGATCTCCTGCTGGCCCTCCAACAGCGGCGGGTAGGTCAGCGGCAGTTCGGGTCCGGCGATGATCCCGAATTCGCGCAGGCTCGCGACCCCCATGCCGATGCGCGACCAGGGGGTGCGGATCTGCTCGCACCAGTGGTTGACCGCGTCCGGTCGCCCGCCGGCCGCTGTCGGCAGCTGGATCCAGGTGCCGAGCCCCGCCTCGGCGAGGATCGCCAGCTGCTCCCAGCTGTGTGGTCTCAGGCTAGCCAACGGCACTGACACGGATCGGGCGCCGGTGCGGCGGACCGCCTCGGCGGCGGGAATCTCCTTGCCCTGCAGATGCAGAGAATCGAGGTCCGGCAGGGCGAGCACGGTGGGCGGGAGGTGGCGCAGCGTGGATTCGAGCGCCGCCCACACCTGGGTTTCGCTGATGGCGGGCAGGCTCGCCCACCCGGACACCGTCGGCCAGGTGCCGGTGAGGACCGGGTTCAGGCGGGATTCGACGAGTCGGACGGTCGGCTGCATACCCAGGCTCGCGATGCGGTCGGTGAAGGAGGCGATGCCGAAGGCGTAGGCCTGGACGACGTCGCGGCGTGCCCCATAATCGCCGAGCACACGAGCGCCGGAGCTCAGGCTCAGCGCGGTCACGAGCGTCCACGGTCCCGGCAGGCTGATCTTGACCTGCCCGGGCCGGGACCCACCGTATTCGGCGATCGCGTCGAAGGCTTCGATCAATGCCGAGTCCTCGAGCCTTTCGTCTTTGCCCGCCGAGGCGGTCAGTCGCCATCCGTAGGATGTGCGGTCGACGTGGAGTTCGGTGAGCAGGCCGACGGCGCGACCGATGGCGTCGGCGCCCCATCTGCCCTCGGATTGGTGAGCGGTCAGGGGCACCGGCGGAAGCTGGTCGGCGAGGAGATCGAAGCCGGAGGCCGCGGCCTCCCGGACCGGACTTGTCGCGATATAGCCGCGGCGCGGATCGCGGGCTCCGGGCAGCCAGACTCCCGTGGTTGTGGCGGCGGGCAGAACGGACGTCGGGACGTCGGGGACGGCCGCCTCGGTGGGGGTGGAGTCCGGCCGGTCGCGGTCGTAGCTTTCGCGGTCGGCAGTTCGGGGTTCAGCCATGCTGGTGGGCGCGGGGGATTCCGAAGACGTCGACATAGAATCCGAACTCGCTTTCCAGGGAATCGATGATGGTTTCGGCGCGGACGAAGCCGTGGGATTCGCCCTTGTACAGACGGTAAATGTACTCCACTCCGGCCAGTTCGAGTGTATCGACGAATTCCTGCGCCTGCGAGGGTGGGACGATCGGGTCGCGGTCGCCTTGCATGACGGCCACGGGCACCGTGATATCGCTGGTCCGGCGGATCGGCGAGCGAGTGATGTATTCGTCCTGGGCTGCGGGCCAGGGTCCGACGAGGCCGTCGATGTAGTGGGATTCGAAGTCGTGGGTGTCGACGACGAAGCGCATGAGGTCGGTCACCCCGAAATACGAAGTGCCGCAGGAGAACACGTTCGTCGAGGCCAGGGCGGACAGCACCGTCCACCCACCCGAGGAGGCTCCGGAGATGGCGATGCGATTCGGATCGGCGAGTCCGGCTGCGACGAGTCCGTTGACAGCGGCGACGGTGTCCTCGACGTCGATGACTCCCCACCCGCTGCGCAGCCGGTCACGCCAGGCGCGACCGAATCCGGTCGACCCGCCGTAGTTGACTTCGAGGACGCCGATGCCCTGGGAGGTGAAGAAGCTCGTGCGGGCCGTCATCTCCGGGGTCGCCTGCCCCGTCGGTCCGCCGTGGATCGAGACCACGAAGGGCGGGAGTTCGTCGACGGGAGCTGCGAAGCGAGGATTGTGGGGCAGGTGGATGACGACGGGAACTCCCCCGAGCTCGCTGACCTGCGGGCGGGAGTAGTAGCCCTGGTGGGTGTCGAGGCGTTCGCTGGCGATCTCGGTGAACAGTCCGGTCACCCGGTCGACGGCATAGAGGACTCCGGGGCGCCTCGTCGACTTCGCCGTCAGCAGCAGGTGGGTGCGTCCGAGGTCGAGGAGTTCGATCGTGCCGAACGTCTCCCCCGTCGTGTCGATGGTCTCCCAAGCTGTGGCGGCAGGGGCCGTGGCGGCCGGGTCGGTTTCGGCGGGGTCGGGGTTCGGTGAGGACAGGTCTGGTTCGGGCGCGGCGGGACTGTCAGTGAGGCGGCGGCGCACGAGTGTTGCGGTGGCCGCCTGCGAATGGGCCCACACTTCATCTCCGTCGTTGAGGTGCCACCGCGTGCCCAGCTGCCAGAGGGCACCGCCGATCTCCTCGCCGGTGTCGATGACCGGTCGCAGCCGGTCGAATCCGATTCTTTCGGGCGCCGGCGCCTGACGGTCGTCGGTGACCAGGGTACGCGAGGCGACAGCGTCGAAGTCGAGCCGGTATAACGACCAGTGTCCTTGATGGTCGGAGATGACGTGGAGGGCCGAATCAGAGGTGAACTCCGGCTGGAGCAGCGAGATTCCCGGATCGGTCGGACTCGGCATGCCCGGATCGGCTCTGCGTGGTCGCTCGACGCCGTCGCCGCTGAGCACGGCGACGGCAGGGGTGGCCGGCGTGCGCACATCGACCAGCCACAGGGTGGTTCCGTCCCAGGGCATGTTCGGGTGCTCCCAGCCGATGAATGCCAAGCTGCTGCCGTCGGGTGAGAGTCTGGGCCAGGCCATGAAATGAGAGTGGGTCGAAAGCACATTCGTCGTCCCGTGCTTGGTCAGCAGCACAATCGCGCGTTCACGACTGGTGGACCGGCAGTCCTCACGCACGCATAGCAGACCCCACGGACTCATGTGCAGATCTCCGTAGCGGATCCGCCCCGAGGTGTCCGGGGTCAGGGCATGCGGGGCTCGCCCGGGAATGATCTGCCAGACGCGCTGATCTGCGGCGTTGACGAAGTAGATGACGTCGCTGCTCTGGTCGAGAGCCCATGAGGCTCCCCCGTATTCGTGGACGGCGGAGCGGATGTTGAAGCCCGAAGGAATAACCTGCTCGCAGTCTCCCGGGTGCGACAGGGACGTGCGGACGAGTCCGGTGCGGGCCTTCTCAGTGGGGATCTTCGTCGAAAAGAAGATCTCGTCCCCACGGAAGGCGGCATCGAAGATCGGAGCGGCACCGGCAGCCACCTCGGCGGCGCCCAGAGGTGAGGACCAGGTTCCATAAGGTGCCGTGACGACATCTTGGGGACTTTCCTTCATGCCCCCAGAGTATCGCCAGTGGCAGACATCGGCCCCGAAGCCGTCGCTTAAGTGAGGTGAGGCGGTTCAGGCGCCAGCGAATTCGGGTGCCGGGGTGATGCGGTCCTTGGCCGTGGAGTCGATGGTGGCCTGGCCGAGTACACGGGTGCCACGGTAGATGACCATGGTCTGCCCCGGGGCCACTCCGGACAGCTCCTCATCGACGTCGACGTGCATGAGCTGCCCGGCCGGACGTGCGGCGGGCACCTCGACCTCGTCGACGATGGGGTTGACTTCGTGTTCGGGCGCCTCGGCAACGAATTCGCCGAGCCACGCACGGGCCGGCACCGGATCGGCGTGGGCACGGATCTGCACTTCGCAGTCGATCCCGTCGCCAGGAGTCGAACCCATGTCCGAGGGTGCGGCTCCGGCCCACGAGGTGCGGATGCCGGTCAGATGCGAGACCGCGAGGTCGGCGCGCGACCCGACGGTGACGGTGTTCGTCGCCGGGTCGAGGCCGGTGACGAAGCGCGGCTTGCCGTCGGCAGCGGGCTTTTCGATGCCGAGGCCCTTGCGCTGACCGATCGTGTACGTCATCGCCCCGTCGTGACGCCCAAGCACTTCGCCTTCGGAGTCCTTGATGAGTCCGGGTCGCATCGGGATCTTATCGGCCAGCCAGGCCTTCGTGTCCCCGTCGGGGATGAAGCAGATGTCGTAGGAGTCGGGCTTGTTCGCTACGGAGAATCCGCGCTCGGCCGCCTCGGTGCGCACTTCGGCCTTCGAAGCTGTCGCACCGATCGGGAAGTAGCAGTGCTCGAGCTGGTCGGAGGTGAGCACACCGAGGACGTAGGACTGGTCCTTGGCCAGATCCTCACCGCGGTGCAGTTCGGGCCGGCCCTCGTCGTCACGCAGCACCTCGGCGTAGTGGCCGGTGGCGATGGCGTCGAAACCGAGTGCCAGGGCCCGGTCGAGGAGGGCGGCGAACTTGATGCGCTCATTGCAGCGCATGCACGGGTTCGGGGTGCGTCCGGCCGCGTATTCGGCGATGAAGTCATCGACGATGTCTTCTTTGAACCGCTCGGAGAAGTCCCAGACGTAGAAGGGGATGTCGAGCATTCCCGCCACACGGTGGGCGTCGCGGGAGTCTTCGATCGTGCAGCAGCCGCGCGATCCGGTGCGCAGGGTCCCGGGCATCCGGGACAGGGCGAGGTGGACGCCGACGACTTCGTGTCCGGCGTCGACGGCACGGGCGGCTGCGACGGAGGAATCGACTCCGCCGGACATGGCGACGAGTACTCTCATGATGCTCCTTGCATCCATCGGGGTGTTGCCGAAACCATCCCGGCTCGGCGTGCTTGGTCGACGACCTCGGGAAGAGCCGCGAGCAGGGCATCGACATCGGCTTCGGTCGTGTCGTGACCGAGTGTGAAGCGTTGGGTGGTGCGGGCGCTGTCCTCATCCAGTCCGCAGGCCAAGAGCACATGGGAGGGACGGGAGACACCGGCAGAGCAGGCCGATCCCGTCGAGGTGGCCAATCCCCTGGCATCGAGACCGAACAGCAGCGAGTCCCCCTCGCAGTCGGGGAACGTGAAGTGGGCGTTCGCCGGCAGGCGGTCCGCTCCGCGCGGACCCGAGAGCACGGCACCGTCGATGCTAGATTCGATTCCCGCGATGAGACGGTCGCGCAGCCCCGAAAGTCGTGCAGAGCGTGTCTCGAGGTCGGCGGTGACGAGATCGACGGCGGCGGCGAAAGCCACGGCACCGGCGACGTCGAGGGTGCCCGAGCGCACGCTGCGCTCCTGTCCCCCGCCGTGGAGGATCGGCGTCGGGCTCGCTGCGCGGTCGAGCAGGAGTGCGCCGATGCCGACGGGGCCGCCGATCTTGTGCGCGGTGATCGTCATCGCCGTCGCTTTGAGTGCGGCGAAGTCGAGCGGGATCTGTCCGAGCGCCTGCACGGCGTCGATGTGGAAGGGTATACCGAGTTCGGCGGCGATCTCACCGATCTCGGCGATCGGCTGCAGAGTGCCGATCTCGTTGTTCGCGGCCATCACGCTGATGAGCGCGGTGCGTTCGGGATCGCGGCGCAGTTCGGCGGTCGCCGCGTCCAGATCGAGACGTCCTGCCGAGTCGACGTCGAGGTACACGGCTTCGGCGCCGAGGCTCTCCAGCCACTCCACGGTCTCGAGGATCGCGGGATGTTCGATCGTCGTCGTCAGCACCCGCGGGCGCTCAGGCTCCGTGAACGTTCCGTTGTTGCGGGCGAGGTAGAGGCCCTTGAGAGCGAAATTGTCCGCCTCGGTGCCTCCGGATGTGAAGATCACCTCCGACGAGGTGGCTGCACCGACCGCGCGGGCAATTACTTCGCGTGCTTCTTCGATGCGCATCCGCGCCGCCTGTCCGACCGCATGCAGGGCCGAGGGGTTCGCCCGACGGGCCAGCTCCTTCGTGTACACCTCGAGCACCTCGGCGGGCATCGGCGAGGTGGCTGCGTGATCGAGATAGATGGGCACCCTGCAATTTTAGTGCGTGAGCCAGGCGACGGCCAGGATCCGTGCGGCATCTCACCTGCGCAGCACCACATCCGGACGAGTTGCCTGCTGGTATAGCCGACTAAACTGGTCTCCGTGTTCACCGTTTTCACCATCGTCCTCTATGCCGCCACCGGCATCCTGACCCTGTGGTCGATCGTCGAGACCATCCGCAACCGTCCGGCCGGCAAGGCCCTGCTCGGCGGTGCCGCTCTGCTTCTGCTGCTGCTCATCGTGCAGCTGATCATCTCGATTGCGACCTTCGGCTCCACGCATGATGTCGACCCGCTGCTCTACTTCGGCTACATCATCACGGCGATCATGGTCATGGCGCTGGCCGGGTTCTGGGCGTTTGCGGAACTGAGCCGTTGGGGACCGGGTGTGCTGGCCGCGGCAGGACTGACGGTGATCGTGATGATCGAGAGATTGGACCAGATTTGGCAGTGACCAGGCGCAATCGGTTCGGCGGGGACTCCGCCGACGATGCGAACTCAGCAGGCAGGGCGAATAGGCCAGGCAACGCGAGGTCAGCGGACAACGCGGACTCCACGGCTGCCTCGGCGAGGGCAAAGACGGGACGGTCGCCGTTCTCGGCGATGCATACCGGACCGGGACGGGCACTGACGGCGGTGTACGGGGTCTTCGCGCTTTCGGCCACGGCCCGGGCGGGCTACCAGCTCATCCGCGAATTCGATGTCGCGCCGATCGCGTACTCGCTGTCGGCGCTGGCCGCGGTGATCTACATTCTCGCCACGGTCTGCCTGGTCATCGGCAACCGCGTCTCACACCGGATCGCCGTCGCCGCCTGTGCGATCGAGTTCCTCGGCGTCATCGTCGTCGGCATCCTCAGCCACACTCACCCCGAGGACTTCGCGAGGCCGTCGGTGTGGTCGAACTTCGGCAGCGGATACGGCTATATTCCGCTGCTCCTGCCGCTCATCGGCCTGTGGTGGCTGCTGCGAGTCGGCCGCCGCGCCAGCCGCGGCTGACAAATCGCGCGAACCGCGGCTGAGCGCGGTTCACTCCACCTTGGAAGACAGGACGTTCCAGTCGGTGGCGATGGCGGTGAGTTCGTCACCGGTCTTCATCAGCACATAGGGGTGCGCGGTGTCGACCTTGATGGTGTCGCCCTCTTTGTCGTTCGTCTTCACGGCTTCGACGGTGTCGCCGAGGTCGAGTGCGTAGTCCGACGGTGCCTTGATCGTCAGGGTGCACCGCACTTCGCCCATTCCGATCGCACCGTTCTCGGTGCTCAAGGTCATGTCCTCGAACTTGAGGTCCTCATAGGACTTGCAGTCGACGTCGACCTTGTCGAAGCCGGAGTCCTTGTCCCGCAGGTCACCCAGGTAGTCGCGGAATCCCTTGAATCCGCCGTCCTTGAGTCCCTTGGGACCCCCGGATTTCGCCTTGCCGTCGACGAGGAACGACGAGACATCACCGGACGCGGTCGTCAGATCCTCGGAGAAGTCCTCCGGTCCCTTCTCCACGGCGCCGCTGTCATCGGCCATGAGGGTGGGCATCCGATCAGTGGGAATATAGGACGCCGAACGCACGAGCGGATCGGTCGACGCCGATTCCCGCGTCACCAGCATCACCTGGGTCAGCTGCTCGTCCCCATCCGTGGACTTCTTGTCTGCGGTTCCGAAGGCGTAGAACCACATCGGATATTCGGTGAAGTTCGGGCTGCCGGCGATGACCTCGGTGAAGTTCGGTGCGCGCAGCTTCTGCTTCGCCTTGTCCGCGATCTGGATCTGCGCGCGGGTGTGGTCGATGAGCGGTGCCGCCTGGATCTTGTCGAGGTCGGAGCCCTTGTCGCCGAGGGTCTTGTCCAGCGATTCCGTGTAGTTCGTCATGAACTTCCCGGCCTCACCCGGGCGCACCGCCGTGCGCTCGTACGGGGTGGTGTCCGGGCTGCTGGGTTTGGCGATCGGCATGCTCGCACAGCCGCTGAGCACGAGTCCGATGCCCAAGACGGAGGCCGTCGCCGCGCGGAAGGACCGCCGGTTCCGCAGATCCCGTCGCCGAGGCGGCGCCTGGCCGGCCGTGTCCGGCTGCACTGTCGAGATCGGCTGGGTCGCCGGTCCCGGCTCGCCCTTGACTGTGGGGTCATCGGCCGGTCCCCGGCCGCCACGGCCGGAGTCGCTGCCGCTGCGGTCGGGTCCGCTGCCGCTCGGGGGTCCGACGTCCTTCTTCGGCGGCCGGATGCGCGAGGCCCACCAGCGCATGAAGAAGAACACCGAGAATCCGGCGAGGATGATCGTGCCGGCAATGCCGAGCAGGCTGAGTGCGAACACGCCCTTGACGCGCATCTGGAGACTCACCGTCGTTCCGTCGAGACTGTCATCGGAGTTCGCAGGAGCGATGACGAGCACCTGCGGTTCGGCATCGAGGTCGAAGGTCTTCGCAACCGTCTTTCCTGTGTCTGTGCTGATCCACCAGTCGCGGTCGGCGATATCGGCCTCCGGCTTCGCATCACCGGGGGTGAATCGGTGAGAGGCGGAGTTCGGGAACGACACATCACTGATCTGCTCCTGCGCCACCCCGTCGAGGTAGCTGTCGGCGTCGACCCCGCTGGCGGTGCCGACGAACAGCTCCGTGCCCTTCGAGTTCTTCGCCGTCACGGTCACGCTCGAACCCGAATAGGGCACGATCGCCTCGTCGAGGACGACGGCGTAGGCCCCGTCCTTGACCTTGAAGGCCGGCGTCTCGGTGATCTCGTCGGTGCCGACGACCGAGAGCGCAGAGATGACCAGTCCGGCGAGCGTGAGTGCCGCTACGCCGAAGAGGATGGCGGTGATGAGTCGGATTCGCTGGATCAGAACAGTGCCCTCATGAGTGCGGTCCGTGCCTTGGTCACGGCTGGGTCGTCGGCGCCGAGGACCTCGAAGAGATCGAGGACTCGCAGACGCAGGGATTCCTTCTCATCGCCCGCGGTGGTGCGGATGAGAGAGATGAGCCGGTTGAAGGCGCTGCCGGCGTTGCCGCTGACCACTTCGGCGTCGGCCGCGGCCTTCGCGGCGTCGACGTTCTTGGGGTCCGCATCGGCGGCGGCGATGAGATCGGCCGGTTCCTGGTCGATGAGGCGACGGCCCAGGCCCGCCCGGGCGAGACCGAACTTCGCCTCCTCATCGGCAGGAGAGTTCGCCAGCGCGGCCTTGAACAGGTTCACTGCGGTGTCGAAGTCGCCCTTGGCGAGTGCCTCTTCGGCCTCCGGGTGGGCGGGGCCGGCCGGTTCGGGCTCGGCTCCCCCGACGGCCGCATGACCGGTCACACCGTTCTCACCTGCGAGCTTGAGCAGCTCGTCGAAGTACGCCTGGACCTGAGGTTCGGGCAGAGCACTCTGGAACAGCGGCACGGGCTGACCCTTGATGAGGGCGACGACCGTGGGTATCGACTGAACACCGAAGGCCTGCTGCAGACGCGGGTTCGCATCGACATCGACCTTGGCCAACACCAGACGTCCCCCGTACGAGGTGACGACGCGTTCGAGGATCGGCGAGAGCTGTTTGCAGGGTTCGCACCATTCGGCCCACAGGTCGATGACGACGGGCACACGGTCGGAGATCGCCACCAGGCTGGTGAACGTCGATTCGTCGACGTCGAAGACCAGTCCCGGAACGGCGACCGCATTCGGGTCCCCTCCGGCCTGACCGCCGACGGCACCGTTAGCGCCGGCGGCCTGACCGGTCTGACCGCCCTGTTCGGCGGGCATGTTCTTGCTGCGCACGGCCGACAGGTCGAGTCCCTGATTGGGCTGCGTGCTCTCCTGCGAGGGATCCATTGACACGTGGTCTCCTTTGTGACGCGGTCGGTGGGCTCGGCGCAAACAGTGACGCGCCTGGTCCACGCTTATCCAACAGAACGTATCAACACCGGTGCGCCCACGGCTATTTCCTCAGCCGTCAGGGAAAGAACACCACGGTGCCGACCTACCGCCTCAGCCTACTTCGGCTCCGGCGAGGGTCTCGAGACCGCCGATGAGCTTGACCTTGCCGTCCTTGGGGACGAGGAAGGTGAGCACCTGGGTGGTCTTCGTCGTCACCGGCTCCTTGGTCGTCGCGGAGCCGACGAGTTCCTTCTGCGGCGACGACAGCGACAGGGTGCCGGTGCGACCCTCCTTCGACTCGGGGCTGATCGTCGATTCGGCGTCGATGACTCCGGTGACGATGGCGGCGTCCCCGGAGGTGCCCTGGGCGACGAGTTCCTTGCCCGGAGTGTACTTGTACTTCACCTCGGCCTTGCCTTCTTCGGCGCTGGCCCTCTGGTCCTTCTGGTTCTTCCAGATGGACTTCGAGAAGTCATCGGACTCGAACTTCTTCGCCTCCTTCGAGTCCGCTCCGCTCCCGAGGGCCTTAGCGTAGTCGGCGACGGCCTTCTCCGGAGTGGTGACGAAGTCCTTGGATCCGGGTTCGAGCATCTTCGCGCCCTGACGTGAGTCGGGCAGTTCGGGCAGCTTCGTGCCGGCCGTCAACTGGGTCTGCGACCACAGTTTGTAGTTGCTGCGCGGATCCTCCTGGGTCAGCACTAGCAGCTGCGAATTCCCACCGGCGGAGGTGATCAGGCTGGTCACGCGCGGCCAGGCATCGGTGGCCGAGGTGTAGTTGGCGACGATCTCTTCGCTGGCCACCTCCGGCGCCATCTTCTGGTCTTCGACGTCGTCTTTCACTTTGTACAGGTCTTCACGCTGCTTGAGTGCGGGACCGGCGGCGCGTTCGGCCAGTGCCTTCTTATCGGTCTTCTTGTCCGCGGCCTTGACGTCGGCGGCCACGGAGTCGAGGATCCGCTTGGCCTGGTCATCGGTGACACCCGCGGCTGCGGAGCTCGGAGCCTCGGAGGGCTCGGGCTTCGGCAGCTCTTCGGGCCCACAGGCACTGAGTGCGAGCACGGGGACGACGGCGAAGGCGGTGCCGTATTCGGCGAGCTTGCGGCGGCGCTCCTGGCGCGCCTTGCGGCGGTTCGCTTCCTTCTTCGAATTGTTCGCACCGAGGAAGAGGAGGACGACGCCGACGACGAAGAGGACACCGCCGATGATCATCAGCGGGAGCGCCCAGGGAGTCTCGGCGTGGTTGGGCCAGGTGAGGGTCACGGATTTGACCGCTCCGGCTTCGCCGTCACCGGCGACGAGGAATCCGGTGCGGTTGGCATCGTCGTTCCACTCCAGTTCCACCGAATCGGCGCCGGTGACTTCCGACTGCCACAGATCGGCCCCGGCGGGATTGGGAACCTTGCCCTCACCATCGGTCGCCTTGGTCGTGAGCTTGCCACCTTCGGCGAGTCCGGTGACGCGGTCATAGGCGGACTGTCCCGCCCATGCTTCGACGTTCTCGATCGGGGCTTGGGCGATCGTGAGGTCGCCGCTGCCTTTGACCGTGAGCGTGGTCGGGGTTTCGTAGAGGTTGAGCATTCCGGGGTCGACGATGACTGCCGGTTTGTCGGCATCGATCTGTGCGGTGGCAGTGATCGTATCCTCCGGCGCCCACAGGGTCTTCTGCAGGATGCCGAGGCCACCGACGACGACACCCACCACCATGAGAATCACAGCGAATGTGTAACGCACGAGCGAACCTTCCCTCAGCCGAGCAAAAATGGCACCCCAGTTCGGGGACTCTTCAAGTTTAAGTCACATACCGGACATCGACTTTGTGCGCACGCTCAGTGTGTGTCGACGTTCACACGCCCGACTCTCCCCCGGGCCGTTCCCGATCAACAGTCTGACGATCACCCCGACCCCACCCTCGCCGAGGCGGCCGTGACTCAGCCGCGGAGGGGTTCCGATTGCACCCTGGAATGTCCCGTTCCCTGCTGTCTGCTCTAAGCTGGGCGGGTGAGCAACAACAGAATTGTGTGGATCGACTGCGAAATGACCGGCCTCGACGAGGTGCGGGACGAACTCATCGAGGTGGCTGCGATCGTCACCGACTTCGAGCTCAACCCCCTCGACGACGGAATCGACATCGTCATCAAGCCCTCGGCGGATGCACGGGCGAACATGAACGAATTCGTCACGAACATGCACACCACCTCGGGCCTGATCACTGAACTCGACGCAGGCACCACCGTCGCCGAGGCGCAGACCCGAGTCCTCGAATACGTGAAGAAGCATGTCCCCGAGGCCGGCAAGGCACCGCTGGGAGGGAACTCGGTCGGCACCGACAAGGTGTTCCTCACCAAACAGATGCCCGAACTCGTCGAGCACCTGCACTACCGGATCATCGACGTCTCCTCGATCAAGGAACTGTCCAAGCAGTGGTTCCCACGCGCTTACTTCCAGGCACCGGCCAAGCACGGTGGCCACCGTGCACTCGGAGACATCATCGACTCGATCATCGAGCTCCAGTACTACCGGAAGGCCGTGTTCTCCGCCGAGGGGCCGAGTTCCGATGAGGCGAAATCGATTGCCGCTAAGGTGGCTGAGGCCTACCCGAAGGTGACCGACGAGGACTGACCGCCGCCTTCCGAGGCGATCGTGAGCACAGCCCGGTTCCGCAGCTGCGGAACCGGGCTGTTCATTCTCTGAGACCAGCCGGATCTGAACCCGAGCTTTCGAAAGATGGTTTCATCATGCCGTTGAATCAGCTTCAGCGACCCCTGTACGAGGTCAAGGCGAACCTCTTCAAGGGCCCTGCCCACCCTTTCCGCATCCGGATCCTCGAGCTCCTCTCCGGCAACGACGAGGAGTGTGGCCGGTCTGCAGGCCGAGACTGCGCTCGAGGCCTCGCACCTCTCGCAGCATCTCGCGGTGCTGCGGCGCCACCGTCTCGTCGAATCCGAACGTCGGGCCAACCATGTCTGCTGCCGTCGGTCGCCGACTACCGTGAGACCCGCCGCTCCTGGCCGAAGGACCTCCTCGCCGGCGCCACCGTCGGCATCGTCGCCCCGCCCCTGGCTCTGGGCTTCGGCGGATCCCACCTGCAGATCTCCGGTCCCACCGGTGCCGTGGCCGTCGTCCTCGTGCCGATCGTCGCTCTTCGGCGGCATCCCTGCCACCGATGCAATCGCCCGCACCCCCGTGAACATCCGTGCCGGCGGTCGCACGCGCCTGGCCTCGATCGTCCACGCGGCCGTGCTGCTGCTCATCGTGCCGGTGGCTGCGGGACCGGTGAGTCGGATTCCGCTGGCGGCCCTCGGCGGCGTCCTCTTCGTCACGGCGGTCCGGATGGTCGATCTCAAGACGACGCGGTCGATTCTGCGCTCGACGAAGTCCGATGCCGTCGGGTTCGTCATCACTGCGCTCATCACCATCTCATTCAACCTCATCGTCGCCGTGGGCATCGGCGTCGTCGTTGCCGCGGTCTTCCGCTCTGCGGAAGCTGTCGTCGCTCACCTCGGTGCGCATCGAACGACTCTCGGAATCAGAGTCCGAGGATCCGCGTGATGAGAGGATCGCGATCGTCCATTTCCACGGACCGCTGTTCTTCGCCCCGGCCGATCGCATCTCGGATGAGGTTCTGGGGCTGCGGGGAGTCGAGGCCGTCGTGCTGCGCATGTCGCAGCACGAACTCGTCGACGCCACCGGCGCCCGCATCCTCACCGATATGGTCACAGCCTTCGAGCGCCGCGGGATCACGGTGCTCATCAAGGGCGTCAGAGACAGCCGGGCCGGACTGTTCGAACAGGTCGGGGGGGGCTCACCGCACTGCGCCACCACAAGCTTCTCTTCGATGAGCTGTCGGCTGCCCTCGACCATGCCCGCTCACATGTGGAGTGGGCACGGCAGAGCTGGTCGCGTCTCAGCCGGCCTTCTTCTCGGGGCGGGCGAAGATGTTCGAAGGGAAGGCACCGGACTTCGCAATGACGCGCAGCAGGTCACGGCTCGGCGAGAGCAGAGATTCGATCGTCTGATCGTCGAGGACGGACCACGCGGCTGCAACGGTGCCGTCGGTGAGGCTTTCGACCTGTTCCTTCAGGTCACGTCCCGCCTCGGTGATGAGGGGAAGGTCGTGCCCGCGGTCATCCTTGTCCACGGTGATCAGCCCCGCCTCGGCGAGCCTGGACTGCGCGGTCTGCCATTCCTCATCGGTGTAGCCGCGCGTCTTCTGCGCCGCTCGCGGACGGAACCCGGCACCCGTCGCGACGTCGAGCATGAGGGCGTCGATTCCGGGCACACCGGCCGTGACGAGGGAGGCGACATGGCCGTCGCCGCGGAACTCGCGGGCCACGGTCGCCACGTCCCACATCTTCTCGAACGCGGTGCTCGCCTGGTGGCCGCCGATGGCATCGGCGGTGGCCGCGGCCAGGGCACGACCGGCGAAGTCCATGGCGGCGAGGACGGGTGCCAACGTCTCCGTCATCTGGGTGGCCGCCTCGGTGAGCAGGGCGATGTCGTCACGGTCACCGAAGAGTTCGGCCATATACGCGCCCACTGCGTCGAAGCGGGCCTGGACCATCTGCTCCGGGCTCACCGTCTCCCACAGGCGCGGCAGCATTCCGGCCACGAAATTCGGGGAGTAATTGTAGTACGCGGCGGACACGACTCCGGGATTCACCCGTCCCAGCGGAGCCGAACGGGCGGCCATATTGCCTTCGACACCGGGTTCGAGTCCGTACTTGGCGTACTCGGCGCCGACCGTCTGCGAGAAGTAGATCGACGAGTGGAAGGAGTTGATGCGGGCCGAGACCGTTCTGATGTTCTGTGTGCGCTGGGAATCCATATCGTCATCCTATGGGCGGTCCCCTCCCAGGTAAATGGGTCTGCGCGTGCGTCGCTGCCCGCACCGACCGGCGCAGGAGATTAGCGCAGGGTCATGGGATCTAAATCGCTTGCCCCTCCCCCGAGGCGGCCGGACTTTCGCAGTGATCCGCGCACCGGCGCGCCCGTCCGGTCGCGCACATTTGCCGCGTCAGGTCCCGGTGCTACGGTCTGAGCACGGAGTGACAAGGACCGTTTCCGACCACGGCTTCGTCCCGGTCGGATGCCGATCCCGCCAACCGCAAAGCACAGCGTCCGGCTCGGAGGTCAGATGAGGATCGCACTGTTCGCCACCTGCATCGTCGATGCGATGTATCCCGAGGTTGCGCAGGCAACCGTGAGTATTCTGCGCAGGCTGGGCCACGAGGTCATCTTCCCCGAAGGGCAGTCCTGCTGCGGGCAGATGCATATCAACTCCGGCAAGTTCGCACAGGCGGAACCGGTCATCGCCAACCATGTGCGCGCCTTCACGAGCACCGAATGGGATGTCGCCGTCGCCCCGTCCGCTTCCTGCGTGGCCTCGCTCGGCCACCAGCAGCCGATGGTCGCGGCGCGGATGGGCAATGACGCCCTGGCCTCCGCAGCCGCCGAGGTGGCCGGCCGCACCTATGAGCTCACCCAGTTCCTCACCGACGTCCAAGGCGTCACTGATGCCGCGGCCGATCTCGGTTCCTATTTCCCGCACCGTGTGACGTATCACCCGTCGTGCCACGGAATGCGGCTGCTGCGTCTCGGTGACCGTCAGTCCTCCCTCGTCCGGTCCGTCGAGGACATCGACTTCGTCGAACTGCCTCTGGCCGATTCCTGCTGCGGTTTCGGCGGCACGTTCTCCGTGAAGAACCCGGAGGTGTCCTCGGCGATGCTCGCCGACAAGGTCCGCACCATCCAGGCGACCGAAGCCGATGTGTGCACCGGCGGCGATGCCTCCTGTCTGCTGCACATCGGCGGCGGGATGTCGCGGTTCGACCGCACCGGACATTTCGACGGCGCCCCGGACGTCACCACCGTCCACGTCAAGGAGACGAGCCCGACCGATGAGCGGGGGCACTCGACCGAGACGCTGACGACGGTCGTCGGTGCCGACGATGACGACCACCTCACCGCAGGCCGTCGAGGCACCTCTCCGGCCGAGCCGAGCCGCACCCAGTCCGGGTTCCGCGTCGGTCAAGCCGCGGTCCATCTGGCCCGGATCCTCGCGTCGACGAAGGAAGACCCGCTGCGGGCGCCGAGCGAAGGAGCAGAAGTGAGCGGAGGGAGCCTGCGATGACCTTTCTGGGAATGCCGCTGCTGCCGTCGAAGCGACGCAGCGATCTGCCCGGCGGGCAGGGCAACATCATCGAAGCCGGGACCTTTCCCGAGGTCTCGCACGAACATCTGAGCAACCAGCAGCTGCGCAACAACATCGGGCATGCCACCTCGACGATTCGGTCCAAGCGCGCCGACGTCGTCTCCGAGCTCGACGACTGGGAAGCCCTGCGCGACGCCGGTGAGACCACGAAGAACGAAGTGATGGAGAACCTGCCCGAGTACCTCGCGCAGTTCGAAGAGGCATTCACCGCCGCCGGCGGCATCATCCACTGGGCCCGCGACGCCGATGAGGCCAATGCCATCGTCACCGAACTCGTCGAGGACAATGCGCCGGTGCTCGAGACCGGCCGCCGTGAGGTCATCAAGGTCAAGTCGATGGCCACCCAGGAGATCGGTCTCAACGAGCATCTCGAGGCCGAAGGCATCGATGCGTTCGAGACGGATCTGGCCGAACTCATCGTCCAGCTCGGCGAGGACAAACCCAGCCACATCCTCGTTCCCGCCATCCACCGCAACCGGGATGAGATCCGTGAGATCTTCATGGACAAGATGCCCGACGCCGGGGAGCTGACGAACGAACCTGCCGTCCTCGCCGAGGCGGCCCGCCGACACCTGCGCCACAAATTCCTCACCACGAAGGTCGCGATCTCCGGAGCGAACTTCGGCATCGCGGAGACCGGCACCCTCGGCGTGGTCGAGTCCGAGGGCAACGGGCGCATGTGCCTGACCTTGCCGGAGACTCTCATCACCGTCATGGGCATCGAGAAGCTGCTGCCGAGGTTCGCCGATCTCGAGGTGTTCCTGCAGCTGCTGCCACGCTCGTCGACGGGTGAGCGGATGAACCCGTACACCTCATTCTGGACGGGAAAGTCCGAGGGAGACGGTCCGCAGAACGTCCATCTCGTTCTCCTCGACAACGGACGCACCCGGGCCCTGGCCGATGAGCACGGACGTACGGCGCTCAACTGCATCCGCTGCTCGGCATGCATGAACGTCTGCCCCGTCTACGAACGCACCGGCGGCCACGCCTACGGCTCGACCTATCCGGGGCCGATCGGAGCGATCCTGTCCCCGCTGCTCACGGGAGTCGAAGAACAGGGCAACGGTTCACTGCCGTACGCGTCGAGCCTGTGCGGCGCCTGCTACGACGTGTGCCCCGTGAAGATCAACATCCCGGAGATCCTCGTCCATCTGCGGGGCGAAGATGTCAAAGCCAACCACTCCCCCGTGTCCTCCCAGCTCGACACCGCCCTCACCGGCGCGTCGTGGATGATGGGCGACGGGAAGCGGATGGCCGCGGCAGAGAAGGGACTGCCCCTCGCGCACAAGGTCACCGGCGGTGAGCAGATCAACGCTCTGCCCGGAATCGCCGGTGCCTGGACCTCGAGCCGCGACATCCCGGCCCTGCCGGAGAAGAGCTTCCGACAGCTGTGGGCCGAAGAGGACGCGGACGACCGCGACGAGGAGGGACAGCGATGACCGACACCGCCCGCGAGGAGATCCTCGCCCGCATCAGCGAAGCACTCGGCCGCCGCGGCGGCGGGGAATACGTGTCGTCGTCTCCGCGGACGACGGTACGCGGTACCGGCGGCACGGCACATGCCGAATCGGGCCGTGTCGCCTCGGCGAACACTGCCGCCACGGCCGCCGACGCCGGCTACCACCATGAGGGCACGCACACGGGTGAGGGCCTCGTCGAACTGCTCATCGACCGCCTCGTCGACTACAAGGCGAACGTGCACCGCGCCGACGGCGATCCGAGCGAGACGATCGCCGAACTCATCGGCGACCACTCCTCGGTCGTCGTCCCCAGCGGTCTCGACGAGACCTGGCTGCAGGGCTTCTCCGGTGAGGCGAGGGTCGATGCTCCGGGTGAGGAGCTCAGCGTCGACGACCTTGACGGTCAAGGAGCGGTGGTGACTGCCTCGGCGGTGGCGATCGCGCAGACCGGGACGATCGTCCTTGACGGATCGGACGAGTGCGGACGACGGGCGATCACGTTGGTGCCCGACCACCATGTGTGCATCGTCCGGACGGGCGACATCGTCGACATCGTGCCGGAGGGGATCGCCCGCCTCGACGCGCACGCGCCGCTGACGTTCATCTCGGGGCCGTCGGCCACGAGCGATATCGAGCTCAGCCGGGTCGAGGGAGTGCACGGACCACGCACCCTCGATGTCATCATCCTCAACGGATGAGCGGATCGAGAGCGGTCGATTCTGCCGGACCGGCGAATGCGAACAGACCGGCGAGTGCGCAACAATGGAGCCCATGACCACGGCGCAGACTCTTCAGTACCCGCGGCCGGACGACCGGCCACGACGTCGCAGCCGTCGGACGACGCTCATCTTCTCCGCGGTCGTCATCGTCCTCACCCTAGTCATCGGGGTGATCGCGGCCGACCGGATCGTCGACTACACCACGGAGCAGCGCATCGCCGATGGACTCGCCGACTACGGTGAGGCCGATGTCTCCGTCGAAGGCTTCCCCGTGCTCACTCAGATGGCGGCCGGCAAGCTCGACTCCGTCCACATCACCGCCGATCAGGCGAGCTATGAGGGCGTCGACTTCACCGATGTCGATGCGAAGCTCTATGACGTGCCCACCGACACGTCGCGGCCCATCGGCACCGTCGACAGCACGGCGGTCCTCCCCCATTCGACCCTGGACGAGCTTGCCTCCGAGCATGCGAACCTGCCCGAGGGCATGACGTTCACGACCCTCGACGGGCAGCTCTTCCTCAAGGGGTCGATGCTTGGTCAGGATCTGCTCGTGGGCATCGACCCGAAGGCCGATGGCAGACGGGCCGTCGTCGACGCCTCGACCATCAGGCTGGGATCGGCGGAGATCTCCGTCGACCGACTGCCCGGCTTCCTCACCTCGGCGATCTCCGATATCGTCATCGATCTCGACTTCCTGCCCGCCGGACTGGAACTCACCGATATCACCGCCACCGAGGCGGGGCTGCAGGTCCGCCTCCACGGATCCGGAGTGAGCCTGAAGTAGACGAACACGACCGAACCTGCACTGTCGGTAGAGGTTCGCGGACACCCTTGCACCGGCTCGAGAGAGGACTCGATGATGAGCATGATCACCCCCGCACGCGACCGCGTCGCTGCCGAACTCACCGAACTGTCGACGTTGACCGACTCCGACCGTCCCGGCTGGACCAGGCGCGCCCTGAGTGAGTTCGACGTTTCGGGGCGAGAATTCGCCCGCAGGCTGATGCGGCAGGCAGGGATGGACACCCGCATCGACGGTGCCGGCAATGTCATCGGAGTGCTGCCCGGCCGCCTCGGTGGTCGTCAGATCATGCTCGGATCCCACACCGACACGGTCGACGGTGGTGGACGATTCGATGGGATCGTCGGTGTACTCGGCGCGATCGAGGTCGTGCGGCTTATCCAGGAGCACGGCGTCCGTGTCGATCACGATCTGGTGGTCGTGGTGTTCTTCAACGAAGAGCCCAATGACTTCGGTCTCTTCTGCGTCGGCTCCCGCGCGATGACCGGGCAGGTCGACCGCAGCACCTTGGCGGCCACGGATCCCAGCGGACGCAGCCTCGCCGAGGCTCTGCCGGAGTCACGCATCGACCCTGGGGACTTCCTCGGCGCGGCCTACGATTTCACCCCGGTCACGGCGTTCCTCGAGCTTCACATCGAACAGGGGCCCGAACTCGAACGCGCCGGACGACAGATCGGCGTCGTCGAGACGATCACGGGGATCAATCACTTCCGGGCCCTCTTCACCGGCCGTCAGGACCATGCGGGCACCACCCCGATGGATGTGCGGTCCGATGCCGGCTGCGCGGCGGCCGGGACGGTGCTGGCCGTGGAGTCGATCGCCGAATCGGGTGCGAACACGCGCGGCACCAGCGGACAGATCCGCTTCACCCCGGAAGCCGTCAACGTAGTCTCGCAGAACGCGAGTCTCGAAGGAGAGTTCCGAGGCCCCGAGGGCTCCTGGCTCAACGAAGCTCAGCGTCGGCTCACTGCGGCGGCGGGCAGCGAGGCCGAGAAACGCGGAGTGGAGGTCGAAATCGAATGGACCACCGACGATGCGCCGGTCCCTCTGCATGAGCCGATCGCCTCCACCATCACGGAGGTGGCCGACGAACTCGGTCTCACACGCGCCACAATGTTCTCCGGGGCCGGACACGATGCCGGGATCATCGCGGCGAAGACCCAGGTCGGCATGATCTTCGTCCCCTCGGTCGACGGACGCAGCCACTGCCCTGAGGAATTCACCGACTTGTCCGACATCATGCCGGGCATCTCTGTCCTGTTCGAAACTGTGCTGCGCATCGACCGGCGCGCTCGCGGCTGACCCAGACGGAGGGTAGTGTTCCGGTCGTGACGACTCCCATTCCGGCCGAAACCGCCGATGATTCCAGGCGCTACCGCCCCGACCCGACCGTGATCACCGCACTGACCTCACCGAGGCTGCTCACCCGTGAGGTCCTGGCCGGGCTCGTCGTCGGGCTCGCCCTCATCCCCGAGGCGATCGCGTTCTCGATCATCGCCGGGGTCGATCCGAAGGTCGGGCTGTTCTCCGCTTTCATCATGGCGACCTCGATCGCGTTCCTCGGCGGACGGCCGGCGATGATCTCCGCGGCGACCGGAGCCGTGGCGCTCGTCATCGCCCCCGTCGCCCGCGAGCACGGGATGGACATGTTCATCGCCACCGTCATGCTCGCCGGTGTGTTCCAGATCCTGCTGGCCGTGGCCGGGGTGGCGAAGCTCATCCGCTTCATCCCCCGCAGCGTCATGGTCGGCTTCGTCAACGCACTGTCGATCCTCGTCTTCGCGGCGCAGGTCCCCCACGTCATCGGGGTGCCGTGGACTGTCTACCCGCTGCTGGCCGTCGGCATCGTCGTGCTCGTGTTCATGCCGAAGCTGACGAAGGTCGTGCCGGCACCGTTGGTGACGATCGTGCTCATCACCGGCATCGTCATCGTCTTCGCCATCGATGTCCCCACCGTCAGCGACCAGGGTGAACTGCCGCGCAGCCTGCCCGAGCTCTTCATCCCGCAGGTGCCGCTGACCTGGCAGACCTTCACGACGATCGCTCCCTACTCGCTGGCCATGGCTCTCGTCGGGCTGATGGAGTCGCTCATGACGGCGAAACTCGTCGACGAGATCACCGATACTCACTCGAACAAGACCCGTGAGTCCTGGGGGCAGGGTGCGGCGAACATGATCTCCGGTCTCTTCGGCGGCATGGGCGGATGCGCGATGATCGGACAGACGATGATCAACGTCCGCGCTTCGGGGGCGAGAACCCGGATCTCGACGTTCATGGCCGGAGCGTTCCTGCTCATCCTCGTCGTCGTCCTCGGCGACATCGTGGGCATGATCCCGATGGTCGCGCTCGCGGCGATCATGATGATGGTCTGCGTCGATACCTTTGACTGGCATTCCATCCGCCCCTCGACGCTGCGGATGCTGCCGAAGTCCGAGACCTTCGTCATGGTCGCCACCGTCGCGGTCGTCGTCGCCACCGGCAACCTCGCCATCGGCGTCGTCGTCGGCGTGTTCGTGGCCAGCGTGCTCTTCGTGCGACGGGTCGCCCATTTCGTCACCGTCGAACGCACGATCGTGACGGGCTCCCCGGATGATCGGGTCGATGCGGGCTCTCCGGTCGACCCGAGCGACGAGACCGGTTCTGCCTCCGCCGAGGCGGTCGCCCGCTATGTGGTCCGTGGTGAGCTCTTCTTCGCCTCCTCGAACGATCTGACCACCCAGTTCCGGTACACGCATGATCCCGATCGAGTCGTCATCGATATGAGCGACTCTCATGTCTGGGACGCGTCGACCGTGGCTGCCCTCGACGCGATCGTGACGAAGTACGAAGAACTGGGCACGAGCGTGGAGATCACCGGAATGAACACCTACACGGAGACTCTGCATACGCGTCTCTCCGGCGGCCTGGGGTAGACTGTCCGCGATGTCACACTCAGCCCCGGAAGCCGCCTTCCGCCCGAAGGTGTGGGTTCTTCCGCACCCGGGCACCAACGGCTACATCACCTCCTGGGGCGAGATGCAGTCGGGCACACAGCCGTTCGCACGCGGAGATTTTCCTCTCCGGCCCCTGGTGTGACACTCCGACGGTCCTGACCGTCTGTGCCCGGCACGTCTGCTCGAATCACATATGTACGATCAGCGTCGACGAACTGAGCACTGTCAGCGCGCTCACCCTTTCGGGTCGGATCCTCACCTCCTCCGACCACGAACGGGATCACTGTGACCACCACTTCTGCCACTTCTGCCTCCGACTCACGCTCTGCCGCCCCGCATACTCCGGGACAACGACTGTTCGCGATGCTCCGCCGCGACACCGTCGGCGGCGCATTGCTCCTCATCGCCGCCGCTGCCGCGCTGATCTGGGCGAACTCACCTGCGTCGGATGGATACTTCGCAATCCGCGACTGGAATTTCGGCTACGAACCCTGGCATCTGCGGTTGAGCATCGGGCAATGGGCCGCCGACGGACTGCTCGCCGTCTTCTTCTTCCTCGTCGGCATCGAGCTCAAGGCCGAATTCACCCGCGGCGACCTGCGCCGACTCCGCTCCGCCGTCGTGCCGATCACCGCGGCGGTCGGCGGGGTTCTCGTCCCCGCCGTCATATGCGCGGCCTTCCTACTCACCCGCCCTGAGCTGCTGCGCGGCTGGGCCATCCCCACCGCGACTGACATCGCCTTCGCCGTCGCCGTGCTCGCAATCGTCGGCTCCCACCTGCCCAAGGCACTGCGACTCTTCCTGCTCACCTTGGCCGCGGTCGACGACCTGCTGGCGATCACCATCATCGCGATCTTCTACACCGAGACCATAGCGGTTCTCCCCCTTGCCGCGGCGCTCGGAATCGTCATCGTCTTCGGAATCATCGCGAGTCGTTTCCGTCGCTTCTTCGTCGACCGTGCTTGGTCCGCATGGGTCATCCTCCTCCCCCTCGGACTCACCGCCTGGGCGTTCATGCACGCCTCCGGTGTCCATGCGACCATCGCAGGAGTACTGCTGGGCTTCACGATTCCCGCAGTCGTCGGCCCCACGTCGAACCGCACGACCGCTGCCGTCCGAGGGCATTCGGACGAAGGCGCTCACCGGTCCGGAATCGACCTCGCCGAGGCGCTCGAACACCGCATTCGACCGCTGTCGGCCGGGTTCGCCGTCCCGGTCTTCGCATTCTTCGCCGCCGGTGTCGATGTCGGTGGGACTCACGGTCTGGCAGACGCGTTCTCCCATCCCCTGACCTACGGAATCATGACGGCGCTGATCATGGGCAAGCCGTTGGGCATCCTCGCCTCCACCTGGTTGGTCACTAGGTTCACCGGAGAGATGGATCCCAGCCTGCGGTGGGCCGACCTCACCGGCATCGGGCTGCTCGCCGGCATCGGCTTCACCGTCTCTCTCCTCGTCGCCGAACTCAGCTTCGCCGCCGATTCGGTCGAGCACGATGTCGCAAAGGTCGCCGTGCTCAGCGCCTCTGTGCTCTCGGCTGCGCTCGCAGCGCTCCTCCTCACTGCCCGAAATGCCCATCACCGTCGCCTGACTCAGGCGTGAGAGAAGTCGGTGGCCCGAGAATCTGCCTCGTGCGATTGCCAGTTGCGTCACAGGCAGCCCCACTAGGCTTCGAAGCGTCCCCGAACATCTCCACGATCAGCATCGACAATGCAATCGACCAACTGAGAAGGACCGCGCCATGGCATTCGACAAATTCCTCGACAAGGCCAAGAATCTGGCCAATGATCCCAAGGTCAGGGACAAGCTCAATTCGGACAAGGCCGAGAGGGTCACCGACTCGGTCCTCGACAAGGCCGCCGGTGTCGCCGATTCCCTGACCGGAGGCAAGCACTCGGACAAGATCAAGAAGGCTCGCGACGCAGCCGACAATGCGATCGGCAGTGACCGTGGTCAGACCGGTGGAGCGAATCGCGGCGACGAGCAGTCCGGCGGTACGGGCCGCAGCGACGACATTCGTGGGAACGGTGTCCGCGGAGATGATCGTGGCGACAATGGCTTCGACGGCGGCAACGGACCTGCCGGAAACCGCTGATCGTCTGCGTCACCTGATTGAGCCCCTGCCGACTGCGGCAGGGGCTCGATCTCTGTTCGGCGGTCTTAAGCGGACGCAGCGGTGCGACCAGCAGGTTCAGATGTGCGACGGTGCAGACAATCCGGCCTCAGGAATCGATGTCCGGGGCCGGCACGCGCTTCGGATCGGCGTCGATCGGGTCCACCTCGGTGATGGTTTCCTGCGGGGTCAGCGCATGCTCGGGCAGACTTTTGGTCTCTGGATGTGGAGCCGAGTACCGCAGCACCAGCGCGGTCACGATCACGCCGATGACGGCGACTGTGAACGCGATGCCGATGAGGAGGAGCAGCTTGGGGGCGGGTCATGACTTCACACTATGGCCGGGTCCCGTCACAGGAGCTGCACGTTCGGTACCAGACCTGGAACATCCGCCGGGTGCGGCGCTGAGACTGTGCCGCTGAATACGTCATCGAAGTTCCGCCGCACCGGCCCCATTCGGCCGAACCGGTGGCTCTGCTGCCGACGAACGGCAGCGGGCGGAGGAGTGTGTGAGAATGGCAGTCTGCGTCAAGCTACGCTGTGCCCACCGACCACGACTGCAGCAGGAGGTGCTTTGCGATCGCCTATCCCGGATTTCCTCGATGAGACGCTCGACCGATTCCGACCGGATCGGTCCGGCGAGAATGCGGACTACATCCCGGACCTCGCTGCAGCGGATCCGGAGAAGCTCGCGATCTGCATCTCCACCCTCGACGGCGTCGAATACACCTCCGGCGATGCCGACAACGAATTCTCGATCCAGTCGATGTCTAAGCCCTTCATCTACGGCCTCGCCCTCGAACAGGAGGGCCTGGCCGGGGTCCTCGAGAAGGTCGGCGTCGAACCCAGCGGTGAGAAGTTCAACGAGCTCTCCCTGGACAAGAAGTCGGGCCGGCCGCTCAATCCGATGATCAACGCCGGAGCCATGACCATCCACTCTCTGCTCGGCGATCCCGGTGCAAGCTTGGCCGAACGCACGGAGATCGTGCGCGCCGGGCTCTCCCGCTTCGCCGGCCGAGAGCTGTCGATCGACGAATCGGTGGCCGACGGCGAATGGCGGGAGGCCTACCGCAACGTCGCCATTGCTAACATGCTCCGGTCCTACGACATCTTCTACGACGACCCCGACGAGGTGGTCCGCGGCTATATCGAACAGTGCGCGATCACCGTCACCGTCAAAGACCTCGCCATCATGGCCGCCACCCTGGCCGGAGGCGGCCACAACCCTCTGACCGGCGAACAGGTGCTCTCTCCCAGGGTCAATCGGCAGGTGCTCGCCGTCATGATGACCTGCGGCATGTACGACGCGGCCGGCGACTGGATGACAGAGATCGGGATTCCCGCCAAGAGCGGCGTCTCCGGCGGTGTCTTCGGTGTCATGCCCGGTCAGGTCGGCATCGCCACGTTCTCTCCGCGACTGGACAGGCACGGCACGAGCGTCCGGGGAGCGAAGATCTTCCAGGACCTCTCAGATCGGCTGAGCCTGCACATCATGGATGCGCCGGAACCGGCCCGCTCGATCATCCGCCGCGACCGACGCTTCGTCGACGCCGAGGGCAAGATGGTCCGCATCTGCAGCCTGCAGGGACTCATCCAGTGGAGCGGTTCGGAGAACGTCCTGCGCACGATGGACGAACCCGGCTCCACCACGAACACCTTCGTCCTCGACCTGCGCCGTGTCAACGAGATCAACTCCATCGCCCGGAGCATGCTCACCGAGGCGCTGTCACGAATGAAGGACGACGCGATCCGCGTGGTCCTGCTTGACCCCGACGACATGATGCAGTGCAAAGGACCGAACTCCGCGCTTCCAGGCGTGCAGATCCTCGATTCGCTCAAATCGGTCAAAGGACTCAAACGCATCCGCGACGATCGTCGCCGGGAGATGGCCGACCGCTCCAACTGACGGCAGCGATGGGCCGGTCCCACCGGCGGGAGCAATGGGGGCCGATCCGCGCGGCGGGAGGCGTAGAATCCGTCCGCTGGAATCAGGAACCGGCCGCCCATGGGGGTTTGATAAGGTGAGCCTTACTGAACCCCTGCGCCGAGGCGGCTTCGCACTCCGGAGTCGACTGTGAGCTTCCAGGGGCACCCCGTTTGAGAAAGGCCGCCTGTGACGACCGCACCCAACTCCCCCGAACGCACCGCACGGCCCGTCCGCCGGCAGGCTGTTCTCACTGTCCTCGAGACGACCGAAGTCAGCCCGCACCTGGTGCGGATCCGCCTCGGCGGGGACTCCTTCGACAACATCGATTCGAACGACGCGACCGACAAGTACGTCAAGCTCCTCTTCGCCGACCCGGCACATAAGCTCGTCCCACCCTACGATCTGACGGAGCTGCGCGAGAAGTCCCCCGAGAAGCTGCCGAGTCGCCGTACATACACGGTGCGAGAGATCGACTTGGACGAGAAGTGGCTGAGCATCGATTTCGTCATCCACGACGATGACGGCATCGCCGGCCCCTGGGCGAAGAACGCGAAACCGGGAGACACGCTGGTCCTCTCCGGCGCGGGCGGAAAATACGCCCCCGCCGACGCCGACTGGCACCTGCTCATCGCCGACCATTCCGCGATCCCCGCGGTGAGTTCGGCCATCGAGGCCATGCCCACCGAAGCCACCGGGGTCGTCCTGGCCTATGTCGCCGACGACGCCGATCGCGTTCTGCCCGAGGCGCCGGAAGGCGTCGAGGTGAGATGGGTGGACTCGGACGAGGAGCTCATTGCCGCAGTTGAGGGGCTCGAGTGGCGCGCTGGCACTCCGCAGGTCTTCGCTCACGGCGAGCGCGAGAAGATCAAGGCGATCCGCAAGATCCTCAAGGACCGCGAAGTGCCGCGGGAGTCACTGTCGATCTCCGCCTACTGGGCACGCGGCCGCGCCGAGGATCAGTTCCAGGCCGAGAAGCGCGAGCCGATCGGCCAGATCGACTGATCTCCCTGCCTGGCCACACCGACCGCTCATGTTGCCGTCGACCGCTCGAGTCAGCGTCGGCGCCGCCGCTGACCGCTCGAGTTGCCGTCGACAGCCCACGGCACAGGGCGAGCGGTCGGCGGTGAGCTAAGCGGTCGGCGGTCGCGTGCGACTGGATGTCAGCTGCGGCGGCGGGCGAGGAAGAAGGCCGCCGTGCCGAGAGCGATGAGGCCGACAGCGATGCCGCCGAGGATGAGGTACTGACCGAGGTCGGCACCGGTGCGCGGCAGCGAGTCACCGTCGGCGTCGTTGGAAGCTGCGGAACCGTCTGCACTCGAGCCAGCATCGGAGGCAGTGTCAGTGCTGGCGGTCGAGCCGGCTGCCGGGTCGCTGCTGCCCTGAGAGTCCGCCCCGGCACCATTCGAGTCTGCATTCGAGCCGGTATTCGCAGCGGCTGCGGAGTCGCTGCCAGCGCCGGTATTCGAGCCGCTGTCCGACTCCGCCCCGTCAGCAACCGCACCGTCAGCAGCCGGGTTCGCTTCGCTGCCGGAATCTGATTCGCTGCCCGCGTCGGCCCGAGCGCTGTCGTTCGCACCAACCTCGGAGTCGGACTCGCTGCCGGCCGCGTCGACCTGAGCATCCTCGTTCGCGTTGTCGTCGGCACCCGCGTTGTCGTCTGCGCCGGCGTCCTGATCAGTGCCGGCGTTCTCATCGACCCCAGCATCCTCGTCAGTCCCGGCGTTCTCATCGTCGCCGTCGTCTCCACCGTTCGCGAGATCGGCCACCGAGCAGAGGCTCGTCGTTCCCGAGACCTCATTGCCGACGACGAGCGCGGCCTCACCCGTCGGCGACTCATCGACTCCGAGGAACGTAATGCCCTCCGGCCCGAGGTCTCCAGCGCTCGCGAGCAGCGCAGCAGGATCCAAGGCATCTTCGACCTCGTCCTCGACGGAGACCGAGAAGTCCCGATTGTTGAAGTAGGTCGCGAACTTCGGGACGCCCGGGTCGCTGAGGTCGAAGGCCGCGATTCCGCCGATGCGTTCGAAGCCGACGAACGCGTAGGTCGTCTCCCCCACCTCGCCGATAGTCAGCGCCTCGGGCTCTGGGCCCTTGTCGTCGCTGCGTCCTTCGAGGTTCGACTCGGAATGGTTGGAATTGAAGAATTCGGGCACCGCCTCGGCGGTCAGCTTCTCGAACTCGTCCCCGGAATCGGCGACGAGCTTCCCGTCGGTGGTCCACACGGAGAATGAGCGGGCGCCGAAAGCCACGAGCTCCTCGTAGCAGTCGCCGGCGTCGTTCAGACCCAGATCGGTGATGATGTTAAGCCGTCCGAGGTCCGCGTCGCCGAGTTTGTCAGCCAGCGGCGAGGTCTCGCACACCGGTGCGAGGCCGTCCTCGCCGAGGTCCTTGACCCTGGCCGCATCGACGAAGTCGCCCCACTCACGGGAGTCGCCCTCGTTCGCGGTCACGAGGTAATCGGTGCCGCCGGAGGTGAACGTCGAGATCGTATCGGGCATATAGGCGCCCTTGAGCCCCTCGTATTCCGTGATGTTCACGGTCGGAGCATCCTCGGGATCCCGGTCGGACGCATCGAGCCCGTTGCCGGCCTGGCCATGATCTTTGAGACCCAATGGGAGGATCTCCTCGACCGACGCCGAGGCGATATCGACGACCGCGATCGCGTTCGCCTCCTGCAGGGTCGCGTGGGCCTTGTCCCCGGCGACAGTGATGTACTCGGGTTCGAGATTGCGCGAGATCGGCAGGTCCTCTTCTGGTGTGGGTCCGAAGATCCGCACATCCTCGGGCAGGGTCTTCGCTCCGCCGTCCTCGAACTCGTGGAAGTCCGCGGTGTGTACGTCCGAGTCCGACGGCGCGGCCACCTCGGCGGGGAGGTCGATGACGGACACCGACCCTTGCGGATCGGTCGAGAAATCATCGGCCGGTTCGCCCTCGTTCGCGACCAGGGCATGGCTGCCGTCCGGAGTGACGGTGACCATGTCGGGCAGGGGCCCGACCGGAACCTCGCCGAGGATGTCCGTCTCGGGGTCGTTCGCGTCGAAGAACATCACGGTTCCCGGTTGCGTCTTGTAGTCGTCCTCGAGGGCGATGACGCCGAGGCCGTCCTCGCGGATGGAGATCGAGTTCGCGACCCCGGTGCCGGTGATCTCGGAGACCTTCTGCGGGTTGGTCGGGTCGGAGGCGTCGATGACGTCTACGGTGGCCGCCTGGGCGTTGACGGTGAAGACCGTGTCGCCGTGGACGGCGGTGATCTCGGCGGCGGATTCGTCGAACTGTCCGGTTTCGTGAGATCCGAGGAAGCCCATCTCAATCTGCGCGTCCGAAGCCGAGGAGCTGATCGGATCATCCACTTCTGCGGCGTGAGCGGTGCTCGTGCCTGGCGCCGTGCCGCCGACGGTGAAACCGGTGGCCAACAGGAGGGCGGCCGCAGAGGCCGTGAGCGTCTTCGCGGACAGAGGGATCGTCATCGGTTCTCCGGGATCGATTGGGCGTCGCGGGCCGACTGAACCCGCAAACACCTATTCATAGGCACCCGGAATGGACCGGTTCCGAACCGCAGATGGACGGATGGTGAACACACTCAGCGACTGCTTCAGTTAACGTCGACCGCTCACGTTATACGGTGAACGCTCGGCGCTGAGGCGAGCGGTCGGTGACGTCGCCAGGGAAAACTCAGCCGAGATCGAGGTTGTCGGCCACCTCGGCAACCTTGCGCTTCGCTGCCGCATCGAGGTCACGCACCGGCAGAGGCAGGGTGTCTGCACCCACGAGCCCGAGATGTTCGGCGATGGCGGCGGTCACGCGCAGGCTTCCGCCGAATTCGGTGAACAGATCCCACAGCGGCTGCAGCTCGGCCGAGAGTTCGCGGGCGAGCTGCGCATTGCCGAGTTCCGCGGCCCGCGTGATCTCGAGCATCGGCTCGGGGATGGTGCCGCCGACTGCCGTGTACCAGGCATCACAGCCGGCGTTGAGGCCCTCTGCACCATGGGCATCGCCTGAGATGCCGATCGTCACCTCGCTGCCGATGGCCGCACGGATCTCGCCGATGCGCTCGTCCCATCCGGCGGGCGAGGCAGGTGCTCCGGGGATCTTGATCGAGGCCACACCGTCGAGCCCGGCCAGACGTGAGTAGAGCTCGGTGGTGAACGTGAAGTGCGTGGTGCCGGGATTGTCGTAGACGACTACGGGCAGATCGGTGGACTCGGTGACCGTGCGGAAGAGTGCGAACACCTCATCCTCGGTCAGCGGCTGATAGCTCACCGGTGCCAGCAGCAGTCCCTGCGCTCCGGCAGCTTCGGCGGAGGCGACATTGGCCAGAACGTCTCTCGTCCGCAGTGCACCGACTCCGATGAAGACGGGGATGTCCAGGGCGGATTCGACGCTCAGCTGCGCCACCCGGACGCGTTCGTCGGTGTCGAGGTAAGCGTACGAACCGGTCGATCCGAGCGTCGTGATCGAGTCGACTCCGGCAAGGACGAGACGTTCGATGAGCCCGACGAAGGCATCCTCGTCGAGGGAATCATCTTTCAGCGGGGTCAGCGGAAAGGCACTCAGCCCGGTGAACAGGGACGGGGCGGGGGTGTTCGTCAATGATCCTCCTCTGGTGGACGTGGGCCACCGATGGCGCGAACCTCGGGTAGCGGCGACGAGACTCGTGTGGCAGCAGCGGAAGGTTCCGCTTGCTTTCAGTCTGCCAGGTCAGTCGAGAGTAGGCAGGTACATCTCGAACCGATCGAACTCCGGTTGCGCCGAGGCGACTTCCACGGCCGCCGCACCGACCGCGTTGGCCGCCCGCAGTGCGCGCTCCGGTTCGAGTCCGCAGGTCAGGCCGATGGTGAGGGCCGCGCAGTAGGCGTCTCCGGCACCGACGGTGCTCACGGGACTCGCGGGGACCGCCTCGGCGAAGGCGATCTGCTCACCTCTCTGCAGCAGTGCCGACCCTTCCGCCCCGTAGGTGACGGCCACGAGTTTCGCGGTCTGCAGCTGCGGCAGCTGAGAGTACTCGTATTCGTTGACGATGATGAGGTCGGCACGGTCGACCACCTCGGCGGGCAAAGGAAGGGCGGGAGCCGCATTGACGGCGAGGAATCCGGGCACATGGTTCACGAGCTCGACGATGAGATCGAGGGAGATCTCGAGTTGGGTGAGCACGGCCTCGTCGGCCCGGAATTCGATTCCGTCGAGGCTGACCTCGGCATTCGCGCCCTCGCACACGGCGATCTGATTCTCACCGTCGGCGTCGACCATGATGAGCGCGGTCCCGGTCTCGGCGGTCGCCTCGGCGATGTCACTGGTATTGACCCCGGCGGCGCGGAGGGCAGTGAGCATCGCCTGGCCATCGGAGTCAGGGCCGACCGCGCCGATCATGCGGGTCCGCGCACCGAGGCGGGCGGCCGCGGCGGCCTGGTTCGCACCCTTTCCGCCGGGCAATCGGGACAGCCGGCCGCCTCCCACGGTCTCACCGGCGGCGGGAAGTCGGGAGGTGGTGGCGGTGATGTCGGCGTTGATGCTGCCGACGACTGCCAGGGAACAGTCGATGGTCATGGCCCCATTATCGGCGATCGAGGTCGAACCGGTGCCGATCGCCGATCAGGGGTGGGGGCATGAAAGAAGCCCCGTGATCCGTTCGTACGGATCACGGGGCCTCCCGATCGGGGTGAGTAACGGGACTTGAACCCGCGACATCCGCGACCACAACGCGGCGCTCTACCAGCTGAGCTATACCCACCACATGCGCTGCACCCGAAGGCGCAGACAGCAAGATACATCTTAACCGCACCCTCTTGACCCGGGCAAACCAGAACCGCCCCTGAACCCCAATGAGACGCAGATCTCATTACATGCAACGATTCAATAGCGATCTATAACGGTTTCGGAAAACTGGTAGGTGCGGTCCTCGACATTCATTAGTATTGACTCGGCCCTGTCCTCGATCACTGTCAAGGAACCCCGTACATGCCTCGTGCGTTGATCTCCGTCTCCGATGACGGGTTCACCTACACCACCCTCAACGGGGCGACGAGTCGCTATTCGGATACCGGGCAGGCCATCACTTACCTCGGCGACTACGCCAAGGAGACCGCGACTGCCCTGACCGTGACGATCGACGACGGTACTAAGAAGACCGAGATCGGCATCGACGAGACCGGCAGAGTCGGGGCGGCCACCACACCGGCAACCAGCGCCGAGGCGGCCGCCGACGAATCGTCCGACGCGTCGTCCACGGATGGTGCGGTTTCATCCGCGGAGGCTTCGAGTGCATCAGGGGACGGATCAGCCGAGTCGGCCGGGCATCCGGAGCATGCCGACCAGAGCCCGAACGCCCAGTCCGCGGGCGGGCAGAATGGCTTCGCAGCCCAGGACGATTCCTCGGGTGCGAACGGTGAGAGCTACCCGATGGGCACACCGTTCTCGGGGCCGGCCGCACCGGCAGCGCCGACGGTGAAGAAGACGCCGGTGCGAAAGCGGTCGGCTCGCAACCGGCCGCAGCGGCTGAAGAAGATCACCATTCCGGGGCTCGTGCTCATCGGCCTGGCGATCCTCATGATCGGCGCGTTCGTCGTTCCCAACATCGTCCCCGTCGACTCCCCCGATACCCCGCAGACGATCGGTTCGGAACAGCAGCTCAACCCCGCATCCGAACTCTCTGTCGACAAGACCCGGGACATCGTGCCCAGCTATGACAATTCGCCTGCCTGGGAAGCCGAGGTCCCCAAACGTGCCTCGGTGACGGCTTCCGATCGCGGCGTCCTGCTCGTCAATGACAACCGCCTCGAAGTCCTTGACGTCGACACCGGAAAGACTCGGTACAAGGCGAAGATCGACGAGTCACCGACCTTCGCCGTCGACACCGTCATCGACGGCCGGCCGGCCCTGCTGTGGCAGTCGGGCAACACCGCCGAGGCGCTCTTCGACGGAGAGTCGAAACCGAAGACCTACCAGCTGCCGGACAATGCGCGCATCACCTCGGCCGGCACGAGCGTGCTCATCAAATCGGGCAACAAGCTCTCGACCTTCGGCGCCGATGGACTGGAAAATGTGCCCACACCGCAGGCCGGTTCGACGCCGATGGCCATTGACGACGATGAGATCTTCAGCTCGGACTGGAACGGTCCGGTCAAGGCGAAGAACATCAAGACCGGCGACGAACGCAGCATCAAGCTCGAAAGCCCCGGCGACGAGCTGAAGATCATCGACTGGATCTCGGCCGGCCACGGCAAGGCGATCACCCTGTGGGGCGAGCAGGGCGCCTCCACGAACTCCGGCCACAGGATCCAGCTCGTCGTCCACTCCCTCGAAGACGGATCGATCCTGTCGACCGTGACGACGACCACCGACATCGTCGGCGAGAAATCGTGGGTGCGCGGACAGGCCGGAGAGCGCGCCTATATCGGGCCATATCTCTTCGACCTGGAGTCGGGTCTGCTGCTGATGGACGTCTCCAGCCGCGACATCCATCTCTCCGAACCGCGCGGGTCGATCGTGCCCTGCACGATGGACACGAACACCTCGTGCCTGCTCGCCGGCAAACAGGCATTCAAGACGGATACCGATCTGCTGGCGGTCGTCGATGACGGTGACGAGGCCCTCGTCCTCGGCGATGACTCGACCGTTCGGGCATATCCGAAGAAGTCCGACACGCAGGATCGCTGAGTTCCGGCACGGGCGCTGCCCACCGGCTGTCAGCGTCGGACTGCCACCCGAGCACGGGTCCTGCGCCACGGCGAAACACGCCTATGGCTTTAACACATCTGGTGAAGACATTAAGATAGTGCCCGATGTGTCTGAACGTCATGTCCCCTTGATCCAATGAAGTCGGAATCCCCACCGCGAAGGAACGTAGTGCCAGTCTCACACAGGTTCAGCCGCAGAGCCGCCGCAATCGGCGCTGCGCTTGCCTTGGCAGCACTGCCGATCTCGGCGACGTTCACCCCTGCAGTCGCACAGCCGAGCCCCACTCCCACGGCCGAGGCCGAGTCGATGGCCGGAGCGGATGCATCCGCCGGAGCCGATTCCGGCGATGACGCGGATTCGAGCGGAACCGACACCGGCGGCTCAGATTCCGATCCCACCCCGCCCCCGGACCAAGAGGGTGACAAGGCCTGCAAGGACCAGGAATGGGCCTCGGACGAACCATGCGAGATCGAGGGTGAGCTCACCGCCGAGTGGACGGAGGACGGCCATCAGCTCTCCGTTCCAGCGAACGATCAGGAAAAAGGTGCCGGCACCCTGCCGAACAGCTGGGTCGGAAAGTCCTTCCAAGCTCCGGAACAGACAATGAAACGCATTCCGGCACAGTCGGCCGCTGCCGATTTTGCTGATTCGGACACAAATGTTTCGGACACCGACGACAGTGGACAATCCGTTGCCGAAGCCACCGCAGATGCAGCACCTTCGCAGTATCACTTCAACGACCACGGTCAGATCGTTGCCGACGGCCAGACCGAACCGATGGATTTCGAAGAGTTCGCTCCCGACGGCCCGGACCCCAAGTGGACGTTTGAGGTTGAGGAGGTCGACGGCAAGAACCAGATCGTCGTCACCGACGGACAACCCTACCCGGACGGCGAGGGGGCCGAAGCCTCTGCCGACTCGGACGGCTCGACGAAGGACGGGGCTTCGTCCGGTGCAGACAGTGGGACATCGGACAGCGGTCCCACCCCGACGGCTGACGGGTCGACCACGTCGGACGGCTCCACCACCGACAGCGACACGAGCGGGGACACCTCCGCCGGCAAGGACGGGTCGTCCGCCGACAGCGAAACCTCTGACGACAGCACCACCTCGACCGATGGGTCCACCTCATCGGATTCGGGATCGAAGGACCGCGCGAATACCTCGGGCGACAAGGACTCCGACGGCAGAGAATCTGACGCCGACTCCGGTTCAGGCTCCGACGGCACGCGCGGCAGCGATTCCGACAGCTCCGGCTCCGGCTCGGCTTCCGGCGACGATGACAAGAAGGATTCGGACAAGGACGGTTCCGGCTCGACGATCGGCGCCGCTGATGCCGACGGCACCACTCCGGATCCATCGAACGGCAACGGCACCCCCGATGACGAACGCGAGACCATCCCCGGCAATGCCGGTGATGAATGGCTGCCCGGGGATGACGAGGGCACCGATACCCCCGACTATTCGGACCCTGTGCCTCGCAACCCCGACGAGCCTGCGCCCAAAGACGATACGGACCTCATCACGGGTGGCGATCGGCCATCCCCGCGCAATCAGAATCCGGCGACCTCGTTCGGCGAATCCATCATCTCCACGATCGTCAGCTCCTGGCCCATCTTCGTCCTCGCCGCCTCAGGTATGGCCGCGGTCGGGTTTATCATCTACCTCATGGGACGCCGCGGAAAACAGGAGTGAGGCAACGTGGACCTCTTCGACTCCGAACTGCGCGTCATCGCGGCCGCCGAGGAGCTCGTGCACGGTCTGGGCTCCGATGAGAACCACACCGTCGCCGCAGCCGCGATGGACACCACCGGTCGCATCCACACCGGCGTCAACGTCTGCCACTTCACCGGCGGCCCCTGCGCGGAGCTCGTCGTGATCGGCGTCGCCGCAGCCGCGCACGCCGGACCCCTGGTCACGATCGCTGCGGCCGGCGACCAAGACCGCGGTCTGCTGGCCCCCTGCGGACGCTGCCGTCAGGTCATCCTCGACCTCCATCCCGATGCGCTCGTCGCCGTTCCGGACGTCACCACGAGCGAGCCGTCGATCGCCCCGATCTCCTCCCTGCTCCCCCAAGCCTATCGGCATCCGGATTCCGCTCCCGAGCGGCTGCTGAGGTTCCACGCTCGCTATTTCGACACGGTGAGAAATGGGTCGAAGACGTTGACGGTGCGGTGGAGCGAAGGCCACCGCACGGGTCCGGCTCTGGCGTACTTCGAGAACACCGAACATGGCACCCTCCCCGTTGAGGTCGCCTCGGTGACGGTGAAGCGACTCGATGCACTGCGGCCCGAGGATCTCGACCTCACCCGCCCGGGTGGACTCGAGCAGTACATCGGCAACCTCCGTGACCACTACCCGGCCATGCCCGCGGACGCGAATGTCGAGATCCTAAGATTCCGTCGAACCGCGGCCGATATCTGACACTCGCAGTGCCCAGCCGCTAAGCTGGACAGCGAAGCACTGTGACACAAGGTCACAGACGCAGCAAAGCATTCTCGACCGGGAGGACTCGACCCGATGACTGACAACGTCTACACCTCAGATGTGACTGTCGACCAGGCGACAACCGCACAGCTCGCGGAGTCGATCCGACTGCGTGAGGAGCGCATCGCCGAGAACATCGACGAGCTTGTCGGCCGCATCCACCCGAAGGTGCTGGCGACGCGCGCTGTCAACAAGGCGAAGTCCCAGGTCGTCGAGGAGGACGGCTCCCCCAAGCCCGAGATCATCGCACTCGGTGCCGGTGCCGTCCTCGGTGTGGCCGCCCTCATCGTCGGACTCTCCGGTCGCAAGCGTGGCTGATGCCGCACTTCCGATCCGGATGCTCCATGACCGGATCCTGCTCGAACCCAGCGCGGAAGCCGGGGAACGCAAATCCTCGGCGGGCATCGTCATTCCCGCCACCGCCAGCATGGGCAGGCGACTCGTGTGGGGCAAGGTCGTGGCGGCGGGCCCGCACGTGCGGCAGGCCAACCTCGGCGACACCGTCCTCTACGATCCCGAGGAACTCGCCGAGGTGGAGCTCGAGGGACGCGCTTATGTGCTCTTGCGCGAACGCGACGTCCACGCGATCTCCGAGCCGGCCGAACAGTCGAGTTCCGGAATGTATCTCTGAGGAGCCGTCGGGCGTCGGGGGCGAATCCGGCGCTGCGGACGGACTCTTGACCAGCGGGTTCCGGGTCGCAGGAATCGCCGGCATAGGGACTCTGACCTGGGGCTTGCGACCTTCATCACAAAACTGAATATGAGCCGATCTCGGTTTGCATGATCGGTCGACACCTGAGTAGTATTAATTCTCGTTGCACAGCATGTGCGGCAAGCACCTCTAGCTCAATTGGCAGAGCAACTGACTCTTAATCAGTGGGTTCCGGGTTCAAGTCCCGGGGGGTGCACAGCACAGAGAGAGCCGCTTTCGACTTCGGTCGGGAGCGGTTCTTTCGCATTCCCCCTTGCCGGCTCGCTGTTTCGGCTCACCTTGTTCTCAAGTCATCTGGTTCCTCCCTGTGCAATCCAGAACAGGGTGTACCAGATCAATGGTTTGGACCTGTTGCGGCGGCGTCTTGGTCGGGAACGACTCGCGGGCTCCGGTCAGAGGCAGGACGAGCGGCTCTCGGCCCAGGCCAGTCCGAGTACGGCTCAGTCCTGGCCGGCGCGGGCGTAGGCGCCGAGCACCTGGCGTTCGGAGTCACCGAGGTAGGCGCCGAGGAGCGTCGCTGCGGCCGCCGGACCGTCCGTGCGGTAGACATCGATGACCTCCTGATTGCGGCCGATGAACGGCGCATGGAGGAAATCGAGGACCTCGACCTTGAGGAACGCCAATCGCAGCTCGGCGAGCACATTGGAGAACGACTGCATCAGCCTCCTGCTGTCCGAGAGCGAGACGACGGCGTTGTGGAACTCCATATTCGCCGTTCCGACCTCCAGCCAGTTCTCCTCAGCCGCGAACTTCTCGGCGGCATCGACGGCCGCCTCCATCCGGACTGCGTTCGGGTGATTGCGCGGTGCGTGTTCGAGCACCGAGCACTCGACATGATGACGCACCCGGTAGATGTCGACGACATCGGCTGTGCTCGGTGACGCCACGGAGACGCCTCGGTGCGGGATGTGGGTGACCAAGCCCTGCTCCCCGAGGACTCGAAACGCCTCACGCAGAGTGTTGCGCGAGACATCGAACTCCTTTGCCAGCGCGGTTTCGGACAGCCGCTCGCCGGGGCGCAGCTCTCCGGCGATGAGGCGGTCAGTGAGCCTGTTGACCAGGGACGAATCGTGATTCACCTCTCCATCCTACTGAAACAGCGCCCCGATATCCCACTGGTCCGTCCACAATCTACCGAAGGAAATGTGAGCCTCGTCTATCTTTGTTCAACAATGAGTGCTAGATTGTTTACCACTTCACGTGCGCCAGGACACAGACACCGTTGTCCTCACCCATCGGCACTCGCGAAGGAACCACTGACCATCCACACAGTCGGAGACTCCCATGTCACACGCACCGGAATCCCAACCGCCGGAATCCGCCTCATCGGACGCAACCACGTCGGGGCTCGGCAACGCCACGAGTGAGATCGGGTCCAAGATCAGCCGCAGCGCAATCATCGGCGCCATCTTCCTCATGGCCACCTCGGCGATCGGTCCGGGCTTCATCACCCAGACCGCCACGTTCACGGCGCAGATGGGTGCGGCCTTCGCCTTCGCGATCTTCGCGTCGATCCTCATCGATATCGCCATCCAGCTCAATATCTGGCGGATGGTGACCTCCTCGGGCAAACGCGCGGCCCAACTGGCCTCCTCGGCGGTACCGGGATCGGGCATCCTCCTGTCCGTCCTCATCGTCGTCGGCGGCTTGGCCTTCAACATCGGCAATATCGCCGGCGGCGGCCTCGGTCTCAATGCTCTGCTCGGCATCGACCCGAAGCTCGGCGGACTGCTCACCGGCGTCCTGGCGATCGGCATCTTCCTGTTCAAACGCGCAGGAAAGGTCGTCGACGCCGTCGTCCTCGTCCTCGGCGTCGGGATGATCATCCTCACCTGCATCGTCGCCATCGTCTCGACCCCGCCGGTCGGTGAGGCGCTCAGACAGTCGATCGCGCCCGACACCATCAACTTCGCCACCGTGACCACGATCGTCGGCGGCACCGTCGGCGGCTACATCACCTACTCGGGTGCCCACCGCTACCTCGACTCGGGCAAGACCGGCCCGGAGAATGCCGGTTCGGTCATGCGCTCGGCGCTGTCGGGAATCCTCGTCACCGGCGTCATGCGCTACGTCCTCTTCCTCGCCATCCTCGGCGTCGTTGCCTCCGGCGTCGCTCTCGACCTCGACTCGAGCGTGGCCAACCCCGCCGGTCAGGCCTTCGCCGCAGTCCTCGGCGATGCGGGAATGCGCATCTTCGGCGCGATCTTCTGGGCCGCGGCTCTGAGTTCGGTCATCGGCGCCGCCTACACCTCGGCGACGTTCCTCTCGGAGTTCTCCAAACGCCTCGAAGGCGGCTGGCCGCTGCAGCTGGCGACCGTGGCCTTCATCGTCGTCTCGCTCGTCGTCTACCTCGTCCTCGGCACCGCCCCGGCCACACTGCTCGTCTTCGTCGGCGGCTTCAACGGCCTCATCCTGCCGATCGGTCTGACGATCTTCATGTACATCGGCTGGTTCAGGCCGCGCCTGCTGCGCACTGATTCGTACCCGAAGTGGTTGCTCATCATCGGCACCGCGGCAACACTGGTCACGTGGTACACGGCCACACAGTCCATCGGCCCCATCTTCGCAATGATCGGAATCGGAGGGTGACATTGTCTGTCAACAGCGAACTGAGAATCGACCTCAACTCTGACCTCGGGGAGAACGTGCCCGACCGTGTCGTCAGCGACGATGCGGCCATGCTCGGCCTCGTCACCAGCGCCAACGTCTCCTGCGGATTCCACGCCGGCAATCCCGAGGGCATCCGCACCACCGTCGACGCCGCCACGAAGGGCGGAGTCATCATCGGGGCCCACCCCGGATACGACGACTACGAGGGCTTCGGCCGCCGCGCCCTCGACGTGCCCGCCGCCACCCTGCAGGCCCAGGTCGAATACCAGATCGGCGCGCTCATCGGCCTGACCACTGCCGTCGGCGGAACCGTCGCCTACGTCAAACCCCACGGCGGTCTCTACAACGCGATCGTCCACGATGAGGCGCAGGCGAAGGTCGTCGTCGACGCGATCACAGCCATCGACGACTCGTTGGTCTTCCTCGGACTCGCCGGCAGCGTGGCCAACCGCGTCGCCGCCGACGCCGGGCTGACCGTTGCCGCCGAGGCCTTCGCCGACCGGTCCTACAACCCCGACGGTTCCCTGGTCTCCCGGTCGGAACCGAACGCTGTCCTCCACGACCCCGAAGCCGTGGCCGCGCGTGTCCTCCGCCTCGTCCAGACCGGACAGGTCGAAGCCGTCGACGGCACCCTCGTCGACGTCGACGCGCAGTCCATCTGCTTCCACGGCGACAGCCAGGGATCCATCGACATGGCCCGGGCGGCCCGTGACCTCCTCGAATCCGAAGGCGTCACGATCGCCGCCTTCGCCGGAGCCGGACGATGAACGCTGCCACCCCCACCAGCACATCTGCCATGGACACGATGCGGGCTGCGGGTGCGGAAGCCCGCGCACGCATCCGGGCAGGATTCGACGGTCCCACCTCGGGGATGGCACCGGGACTCGTCCAGGCGAACCTTATCTCCGTCCCCGCGGACTGGGCCTTCGACGTCCTCCTCTTCACCCAGCGCAACCCGAAGCCTTGCCCGGTCGTCGACGTCCTCGAACCCGGACAGCTGGCATCCGCACTCGCCCCGGGCAGCGATATCCGAACGGACATTCCCGGATACCGGATCTGGGAGAACGGCGCCCTGACCCACGAGGTCACCGACGCCACCGAGGCGTGGGAGCAGCATCCGGACCTCGTGTCCTTCCTCATCGGCTGCTCGTTCACCTTCGAAAACGGCCTGACCGAAGCGGGCGTCCCGATCCGCCACCAGGAGGCCGGTCGCAACGTGCCGATGTACCGCACGTCGACGGCCTGCCGTCCGGCCGGCCGGATCAGCGGGGACATGGTCGTGTCGATGCGCCCGATCCCGGCCTCCCAGGTCGCCGAGGCAGTGCGCATCACCGACCGCTTCCCCGCCGTCCACGGTGCACCGATCCACATCGGCGATCCCTCCCAGATCGGCATCGATGACCTCGGCGCCCCGGATTTCGGTGATACTCCGGCCATCGAAGACGGCGACATTCCCGTCTTCTGGGCCTGCGGAGTCACTCCGCAGGCAGCCATCCAGGCATCGGGAGTTCCCTTCGCGATTACGCACTCACCTGGGAAGATGTTCATCACTGACGAACCGGAAGACACCTACCGCCAATGACCTCGACTCAGCTGGCCGACTCCCTGACCTTCCACACCGCCTCCAGGCGCCACCTCCTCGTCGAATGCGCGGACCTGGGCGCGACGATGTCGTTGCACCACAGCCTCGAAGCCGCCGATCTGCCCGGCGTCACCGAACTCATCCCCGCCGCCCGCACAGTGCTGATCAGTTTTGATCCCGCACGCACGAACGCCGAGATCCTCGCCGAGGCAGTGCGCGGGCTCGGTCACACCGAGTCGGCCTCGGATACGGCCCGTGAGGTGACGATCGATGTCCACTATGACGGGGACGACCTCGCTGAGGTGGCCGACCTCCTCTCCGTCTCCCCCGCCGAGGTGGTCAACCGCCACCAGGCCGCGACCTGGCAGGTCGCGTTCGCCGGGTTCGCCCCCGGCTTCGGCTACCTCGCCGGCGACGACGAACTCTTCAACGTTCCCCGCCGCTCGTCCCCACGCACGCGAGTGCCAGTGGGGTCGGTGGCTCTGGCCGGCGAGTTCACCGGCGTCTACCCTCGCTCCTCCCCCGGCGGCTGGCAGCTCATCGGACGCACCGATGCGAAGCTGTGGGACCTGAACCGGGAACCACCGGCCCTGTTCGTACCCGGCACGATCGTGAAATTCGCCGAGGCGGGGCGCGAGACTGTAGAGGTCGCGAGCTCGAGTGCGGAGTCGGGTTCGTCAGGTGCGACAGGTGCGTCAGGTGCGGCAGGTTCGGCAGGTTCGGCAGGTTCGGCGTCGGATTCTGCGGTGGATTCAGCAGCGGAATCGGCATCCGACTCGACGGCAGCGGCTTCCCATTACCTCGAAGTGCTGCGTCCCGGGCTGCAGCTGCTCGTCCAGGATCTCGGGCGGCCCGGTTTCGCTTCGATGGGAGTCTCCGCCGCCGGTGCCGCCGACCGCACCGCGTTGACCACAGCCAACCGTCTTGTCGGAAACGCCGAAAGCGCTGCCGGGCTGGAGAGCTTCGGGGGCGCAGTGCTCCTGCGCTTCACAGGTGACGGCGTCGCCGCTGTCACCGGGGCCACCGGAACGATCACAGTGACCGCTGCCGATGGCACGGTCCTCACGCCCCGCCTCGACGAGGCCTTTGCCCTGTCCGACGGGGACGAGCTCGAGCTCGGACCAACCGAGCGCGGAGTCCGGCGCTACCTCGCCGTGCGCGGTGGAATCGCTGTCGAGACGGCTCTCGGCAGCAGCTCCGCCGACACCCTGGCCGGGCTCGGTCCGACCGCTGTGGGCAAAGGCACCACGGTGGGTGTGCACGATCCGCGGACGGCGCCCCACCTCGTCGATCCCAATCCCATGCAGCCAAGGGATCTTCCGCAGGCGAGTGAGACGGTGACGCTGAGCGTGACGCTGGGACCGCGTGAGGATTGGTTCACCGAGGCCGGGATCGAGACTCTGCTGTCACAGGAGTGGACAGTCACCCACGAATCCGACCGGGTCGGGCTGCGACTGAACGGTGAGGTTCCACTCGAACGTGCCCGCACGGGCGAGCTGCCCAGCGAAGGCGCAGTCACCGGTGCCCTGCAGGTTCCGCCGAACGGTCAGCCGGTGCTCTTCGGGCCCGACCATCCGCTCACCGGCGGCTATCCGATCATCGCCAGCGTCGACGATCTCGACCTCGCCGCGCAGCTGCCTCCCGGCGTGAAGCTGCGCTTCACCACCTCTGCCCGACCGACGCCGAACGCCCACCCGGCCGAGGCGTCCAGCACCGCAGCAGGACCCCGCACCAACGAGAACGAAGGCTGAACAATGTCGAGAATCCTCATCGCCAACCGCGGCGAGATCGCCGTCCGCGTCATCCGCGCCTGCGCCCAGCACGGGCACACTTCGGTGGCCGTCTACGCTGATCAGGACGCCGACGCCATGCATGCCCGGCTCGCCGACGAAGCGTTCGCTCTGCCTGGGACGACAGCGGGTGACACGTACCTCAACATCGATGCGGTCCTCGCCGCAGCGAAGTCCGCCGGTGCCGATGCCGTCCACCCCGGTTACGGATTCCTGTCCGAGAACGCCGATTTCGCCGCCGCCGTCGAAGCCGCCGGCCTCATCTGGATCGGTCCGACCGCGGACACGATCACGGCCCTCGGCGACAAGGTCACGGCCCGTCAGCTCGCGCAGAAGGTCGGCGCTCCCCTGGCACCGGGCATCGACCGTCCCTTGGAGACCGCGGCCGAGGTCGAGTCCTTCGCCGCCGAGGCGGGACTGCCGATCATCATCAAAGCCGCCCACGGTGGCGGCGGACGCGGAATGAAGATCGTCCACGAGCTGACCGAGGTGGCTGGTGCCTTCGAATCGGCGACCCGTGAGGCCGTCGAGGCTTTCGGTCGGCCCGAGTGCTTCGTCGAGAAGTTCCTCGAGCGTCCCCGCCATGTCGAGGTCCAGATCGTCGGCGACGGTCAGGGTCGAGTCGTGGCCGTCGGTGATCGCGACTGCTCCGCTCAGAGGCGCAATCAGAAGCTCATCGAGGAAGCACCCGCCCCGGGACTGACGGATGAGCAGCGTGAGCGCCTGCACCGTTCGGCCGAAGCCATCTGCGCCGAGGTGGACTACCGCGGTGCCGGCACCGTCGAATTCCTGCTCGCCGCCGATGGCACCATGACGTTCCTCGAGGTCAACACCCGACTGCAGGTCGAGCATCCCGTCACCGAGGTGACCTCAGGGGTCGATCTCGTCGCCGAGCAGTTCCGCATCGCCTTCGGACAGGGACTGTCGCTGGAGTCGACCCCGCAGCCGGTCGGTCATGCGATCGAGCTGCGCATCAACGCCGAGGATCCCGGCCGTGGCTTCCTGCCGACTCCCGGACGCATCGATGTCCTCGATGTGCCCGGGGGTCTCGGCGTGCGCTGGGATTCCGGTGTGCGTGCCGGTGACACAGTGCAACCAGCCTTCGATTCCCTCTTTGCGAAGCTCATCGTCCACGGTCCCGACCGTGAGCAGGCGATTGCGCGCACTGTGACAGCGGCGAAGGAGCTCCATGTCGAGGGTCCGGCCACAGTGGTGCCGTGCTCCCTGGCGATCCTCACCGATGAGGCGTTCACCGGCCTCGGCGTCGACGGTGTCGACAGCATCCACACCCAGTGGATCGAGGCCGAGCTGCTGCCGCGCTTCGAGACTCAGGACCGCCCGGCCCCAGTCGCCGATGGGGATATGCAGCGCATGTCGATCGAGATCGACGGAAAGCTCACCACGATCGGACTGCCCGCCGGACTGCTCGCGGCCCTCGGCTCGGTCGGTGGGACGGGTCAGGGCGGCGAGGCCGGTGGCGCCGGAAACGGTGGAGCCGCCTCGGCGAGTGCCAGGGATGTCACCGCACCTGTGCCGGGCAGTCTTGTGGACTTCCTCGTCGAGGACGGTGCGCAGGTGGCGGCTGGTGACGAGGTCGCGGTGCTCTCGGCGATGAAGATGGAGACCCGGGTCGAAGCCCCGGTCGCGGGAACGCTGCGCCAGGTCGCGGCGGTCGGCGACGTAGTGGCGGTCGGGAAGGCCATCGCACGGGTCGACTGAGACGGCGGGCCGCCTCGGCGAAAGGATCGGTCGAGGTGACTGCGTGCATCGGTCGAGGCATTGGGCTCGGCAACGGAATAGAGTGGTGGTCAGCAATGGTTGTCCATCATGGAGACCACCCCAATCAGGAGGAGCATTCATGTCACGTCTGTCGGTCGGCGACACCGCCCCGGAGTTCACCCTCGTCAACCAGGACGGGAAGTCCGTCAGCCTCAGCGATTTCCGAGGTCAGCGGGTCGTCGTGTACTTCTACCCCGCCGCTATGACCCCGGGCTGCACGACCGAGGCCTGCGATTTCCGGGACTCGCTGTCGGCACTCAAGGCCGCCGGAATCGCCGTCGTCGGCATCTCCCCGGACAAGCCGGAGAAGCTGCATCAGTTCATCGAGAAGGAAGGTCTCAACTTCGACCTCCTCTCCGATGAGGACAAGACGATGATGACCGAATGGGGTGCCTTCGGCGAGAAGAAGAACTACGGCAAGGTCGTCCAGGGCGTCATCCGCTCAACCGTCGTCGTCGATGCCGAGGGCAAGGTCGAACTCGCCCAGTACAACGTCAAGGCCACCGGGCACGTCGCCCGCGTGCGCAAGGAGCTCGGTATCGACGCTGCCTGAGCCTGCCGCAACTTGAGCGTCGGGCAGGCTGAACTGCCCGTGCTCAACGTGAGCATCGGGGCGGTCCGAGTTTTCAACAACTCGGACCGCCCCTGCTAATCTTGAGGACGTTGTGGCCGCGACTGTGGCCGCTTCAGCGCGAGTGGCGGAATTGGTAGACGCGCTGGATTTAGGTTCCAGTGTCTTCGGACGTAGGGGTTCAAGTCCCCTCTCGCGTACCGCGGTCCCCAGCGCGGAGGTCGACAGGCTTCCGCGCCGAGGACTTTTCTGTCGTCACATCTGTACGCGACCAGACGCGGAGAACGTAGTGTGGTCATTGGTGTACCGAATCTAGTGAGAGGACTGCCGATGACGACGTCCCCGGCCCCGACGATCCGCCCCACAGCTCCTGCCGACGAGGCTCAGTGGAAGGAGCTCTTCCGCGCTTACCGCGAGTTCTACCGACTGGAGCCGTCCGAGGAGATCGTCTCCCGCGTGTGGTCGTGGCTGACCGAATCCGCCCATGAGTGCCAGGGACTCGTCGCCGAGACGGACGGATCGATCGTCGGAATCGCCGACTACCGTCGTTTCTCCCGTCCCTCGACAGGCAGCGTCGGCATCTGGCTCGACGATCTCTTCACCGATCCCGAGGCGCGCGGCCGAGGTGTCGGCCGTGCATTGATCTCCCGGCTGCAGTCGATCGCCGCGGCCGAAGGCTGTTCGGTGGTCCGGTGGATCACCGCCGATGACAACGCTCAGGCTCAGGTGCTCTATGACGATGTCGCGGCGAAGACGAACTGGCTCACCTACGACGCGAAGCCGACGGAGTCGTGAGCACGGAGTTGCCGAGTGAGCAGAGGCCGAGCTCGGTAAAGCCGGAAGAACAGGCAAGCTCAGCGAACGCCGGTGCTGACCGCGAGGTGCAGTTCTATCGGTTCGAATCCGAGGAAGCGCTCGATTCCTACCTGACAGATCCCCGACGTCAGGCGCAGGCCGCCGAACGCGATCGCGTCATCGCCAGGACGGAGCTGTTCCCGGTCAGCTTACTTCCGAGCGAGTGAGGTCCTGCGCGAAGTGCTGCTGTGCGAGCAGGACCAGCGCCTCGAGCAGCGGTCGGCGCAGCCCGCTGCCGAGGACGACTCCGCGGATCCGCTCCTCCAGACTGACTGCGTCGCCGATCGCGTCGAGGTCGGTGCGACCGACGTCTTCAGCGGCCTCGACATAGGCGTCGAGCCGGTCGAGGATCGGAGTCAGGTTCTCCGTAGTCAAGTCGTCGGATTCGGCTGAGCACCCGCAACGTTCATCTCGTCGTCAGGGATGTTCCGGCACACGCGTCGCAGCACTCTGACCGCTGAGGATTCAGTCCATCCGCTGCCGGAGTTCGGCGACTCCGCTCCCCGCCAGATCTGTCAGTGCTTCCGGTCGGCCGGCCATGGCCAGGACGAGGTCGAGGACACGACCGGTCACCTCCGGCCCGCTTCCGGACTCGAAGTCGGCGTCGACAGCACTGAGCTTCAGCCCTTTGACCAGGGTCTTCGAGTTCACTGCGAAGTCCTTGGAGGCGAAGTATCGGGCCACCTCGACTGCCGCCTCAACGGCGGGGGTCAGGTCGCATTCCAATGGTCTTGCGATGTCCTGTCCGTGGACGATGACTTCGCCGAGGAAGGCCGGGAGGTCTTTGGTCGGGGCGACAGTCAGTGGGATCGAGCTGTGGAACTTCGCAAGGGTCTCCTCTGGTGAATCACCGAGACGGCGCTCGAGCAGTCGCGCATTGTGTTTGGCAGGATCGAATCCCGCCCGGACGATGCTGCGGATCCAGGCCCACTTCCCGGTGTTGGCCATGGCGGTCAGGTGGGCGACAACTTGCTCGACTGTCCAGTCTGCACACAGAGTGGCGAGCGCCCACTGCTCGGGTTCGAGTGTGGTGAGCAGATCGGCCAGGCGCGCGCGTTCCGTGTGGATGAGGTCCCAGTATTCGGTCTCGTTCATCTGCTCGTCCCCTGTGTTTCGTCGCCGGAGACGCTCACGCGCCCTTCGTCTTCTACGTCGAACAGCAACCGGAAACGTTCGCAGACGACCGGCATCTCGGGCGCGAATCCGCGTTGCCCATGCTCTTGCCAAAAGCGCTCATGGATCTCGCGCCAGGCGGCCAGGTTTCGATCGCCCTCCCCTTCCGAATGGGCATGCTCGGCGGTCACCTCGGAGAACGGAACGATGTCGATCGCCGTGGTTTCAATGAGGGCCCTCGGCCGGCCTCGGCCGTCGAGGATGATGCTCAGTTCGCCCACCTCGGGGACGGATTCACCGTCGGCTTCGATGTCCCACAGCGCCGAGGCGGTTCCCGTCTTCGTCCCATCCAGAACGAGGGCGAGGAGATCGTCCGCATGCTCGGGAGTCGCACCGAATGCCCATGCTTCAGGTATCGGCTCCGGGAGGGCGGGGATGCAGCTTCTCGCCGTCGACCAAAAAGCGCCGAGGTCGCCGCTGCCGGGCTCTACGCCACTCATCCGTCATTTTCCTCAAGTCCGACGAACATCTCACGCCGCAAGGCATCGACATGGACACGGGTGATCTCGACGGCTGCGAGGGGATCATGATTCCGCAAAGCGGCCACGAGCCGCCGGTGATGATCACGCCCCTCCTCAAGCTGCTCCTGCGGGTAGGGCACGAAGTACTTCGTCAGACCGCCATAGCAGGCCAGGTAAGTCTGAGCCTCGGGCAAACCGCTGATCTCTGCGATGAATCGGTGGAAACGAGTGTCAGGAATATGGTGCTCATGCCAGTCCTCGGCATCGGCCGACGCTTGGATGAGAGCATCGAGCTCATCACACTGCTCGGGGGTGGCCCGCATCGCCGCCTCAGCCACAATGGCCGATTCCATCAGACTGCGCTGGTCGATGAGCCGATGGATCGCGTCCGCGTCTGCCCGGTAGGCGGTGACAGCGGAGTCGTTGAGATGCGGCGGGTCGTCGGCAACGAACGTTCCGCCTCCACGGCCCCGCCTGCGCACGAGGACACCGTCCTCGACAAGGCTCTCGAGTCCCCGACGGGCTGTGATGAAGCTGACCTCGAGGCCCGCCGCCAATAGCTCGGTCTTCGGCAGTCTGCTGCCCGGCGCGAGCAGAGCGTGCTCGATGGAGAGCAGAACTCGGGCTCGGACGGTATCGACGGCAGAAAGCCGGGTGAGTTCCGCGGCTCCGGGGGCGGCGAACAGCGTTCGATCGACCGCGTGTGCCTGTGCAGAGTCCATCCCACTCCGCTCAGAATCCACGCCCGCAGGATCGGGTGTCGAAGAATTTCTCACTGCCATGTGTTGAGTCTAACGTCACATCGACTTATAGTGATCAAACTGATCAATTAAAGCGACGGCGGGAAGAACCGCTGTCGACGTCGGCGAAGGGACCGAAGTGGACACCAGCGAAATGGCAGTCGGGCTGGCCCAGCGTGCACCTCTGCCCGGACCGGACCCGTTATCAGGCTTCCGCAGGGACGTGGCGGCCACCTCGGCGAAGTTTCCCGAACTCGGAATGATCATCTATCCCGAGCTTCATCTGCACAGCGCCGACGACCTGCCTATCGACGACCGCCCCGCCGCTCTTCGCGAGAAGGCTGAGCGACTCGACTCGGAGTTCGTCGCCGAGATCGGCCGCATCGCCGCCGAGCACAACATCTGGCTGTGCCCGGGCAGCATCGGTGAGATCGCCGACGACGGGAGCTTCTTCAACACTCAGCTGCTCTTCTCCCCCGCAGGCGAACTCGCCTCCACCTACCGCAAGATGTTCCCGTGGCGACCATTCGAACCACACCGCCCAGGCACCGATTTCGTTGTCGCCCAGACTCCCGATCACGGCGCCTTCGGCCTCTCGATCTGCTACGACGCCTGGTTTCCCGAACATTCACGGCACCTCAGCTGGATGGGCGCAGACGCGATCCTCAATATCGTCAAGACGACCAGCCAGGACCGCGAACAGGAACTGGTCCTGGCGCGAGCAAACGCAATCGTCAACCAGGTCTACGTGCTCAGCGTCAACTGCGCCGAACCCATCGGCCGCGGACGGTCCATCGCCGTCGATCCCGAAGGCCTCGTCCTCGGCGAGGCGGGGCTGGGCGAAGACACGATCATCGTGCGAGTCGACCCCCAGCGGGTCGCTCGAGTCCGCGAGGTCGGGACTGCGGGAACGAACCGAGTGTGGTCGCAGTTCAACCGCGACGACGACCCGATCCCCCTCCCGCTCTACGGAGGCTGTCTCGATCCGAGCCGCTGGTCACCTGGCCACGACACTCCCTGACGCGACCGCCGATTCCGAGCCATCACCAGCTGCCGGCGACAGCCGCACCACAATCCACCAGAACAGGCACTTCTGCCATCCGGAAATCTGAACCAACATTGACATCGACAATGGAGTGATCATGTCAGACACCGTCACACTCAATCGCACCCTGAAGTTGCCGTCCCTGGTCATCTTCGGCCTCGCCTACCTCACCCCGCTCATCGTCCTCGGCATCTTCGGCGTCATCGCCTCCCAGACGAACGGGGCGAGCGCGAGCGCCTATCTGATCGCTCTCGGTGCGATGCTCTTCACTGCCAACAGCTACGGTCGCATGGCCGCAGCCTATCCGGTCGCCGGGTCGGCCTACACCTATGTGCGCAAAACGATCGACGGTCGCATCGGATTCCTCGTCGGGTGGGCGACGATGCTCGACTACCTGTTCCTACCCATGGTCATCTGGCTCATCGGCGGCTCCTACCTGCAGGCGCAGTTCCCGGCGGTGCCGATGGCTGTGTGGATCATCGGCTTCATCTTCCTCACCACGGTGCTCAACATCGTGGGCATCAAGGTCGCCGATCGGGTCAACCTCATCCTCATGTCGTTCCAGATCCTCGTCATCGCCTTCTTCGTCGCCCTGTCGCTGGCCGATGTGTTCGGCTCGGAAGGCGGTGCCGGGCTGATCAGCGCGACCCCGTTCACCGGCATTGACTCGACACTCGTGGCCATCGGCGGCGGTGCCGCGGTCGCCGCGTATTCGTTCCTCGGATTCGATGCCGTCACAACCTTCACCGAGGAGACCATCGATCCCCGTCGTACCGTGCCGAAGGCCATTATGCTCATCGCCCTCATCGGCGGCGGCATCTTCGTCGTCGTGGCCTACGCGGTTCAGCTAGTCCACCCCGGTGGAGTGTTCGAGAATTCCGACGCCGCAGCGTTCGAGATCGCCAAGAGCATCGGCGGGCACTTCTTCGGCGCGATCTTCCTCGCCGCCCTTGTCATCGCTCAGTTCACGTCCGGCATCGCCGCCCAGGCCGCAGGCAGCCGTCTGCTCTATGCGATGGGACGCGACGGAGTGCTTCCGCGCGGCTTCTTCGGAAAGCTCAGTCCGCGCTTCCACACACCGGTGCTGTCCCTGCTGGCCATTGCCGTCATCGGGCTCATCGCGATCTTCATGAATGTGGCCGCCTCGACGTCGTTCATCAATTTCGGCGCGTTCCTCGCCTTCATCATGGTCAACGTCTCGGTCATCGTCTATTGGGTGCGCGAGCACCGATGCGGCCGTTCACTCAACGTGTTCCTCTACTTGGTCTGCCCGATCATCGGAGTCATCGTCATCGGTTTCCTGCTCACTCAGCTCGACGTGCACGCGATCACCCTCGGCACGATCTGGCTTGTCATCGGCGCAGTCATCCTCGCGGTGACAACGAAGGGCTTCCGCACCCAACCTTCCGAACTCGCCGTTGACTCGGCCGATTCAGATCAGCCGACCACTGCGAAGCACATCTGAACAACACTGAACCACTTAACCATTGGGCCACGATCTTCGAGGCCGGTGCCCAACGAAGAGCACGCCGACTCTGCTCAGCTCTCCTGCTTCAGAAACTCCTCGATCGCTGTGACCGTCGACGGGTTGTCGCGGTGTACGATCGCTTTCATGCCCACGGCACGAGCACCCTCGGCGCACACCTCATGGTCATCAATGAAGAACACATCGTCTGCATCGGCACCCAGTCGCTCAAGTGCATTCTCATAGGCTTCACTTTCGGGCTTGAGCAGACCGGTCTCGTGACTGTAGAGAATCGGGTCAAAGACTTCACTGAACCCGAACCGCCGTTCTTCCTCGCGCCGCGCCCCGTCGACAGAGTTCGACAGAATCGCCACACCGGCACGTGGCCGCAGCGTAGCCGCATACTCAAACAACACTGTATTGAGACTCCCGCAGTATTCGTCCCACATCTCGGCCTCCATCGCTTCGACATAGGTCTGATCCACATTCAGGGCCTGGCCGATCCGCGCCCAATATTCGGCGCGAACATTCTCTTGACGGGAAATATCGGGCAGCTCCGCGGAAGTCAGACGAGCACGATACTCCTCCGCTGAGAATCCAGAGTGCTCCTGCCACCGACCGGCGAAACGCTTCCCCCAAGCATCATCATCGACGACCTCCAGTACTCGCCCGATATCGAAGAGCACCCACTTCCTCAATCCCATAAAACAACCCTACCTGCCGGGCTTCGGGGACACTCAGCAGTCCTGGAAAGCAGCATCAGCACCGCAGAGCACACTGCCAGGCGCAGGGCCGAGGTTTGGTACACACTGCTCCAAAATGCACACCGAGGAAACTGATCCGTTGAGAGGAACCTGTACCAAAACGGCTGTCGACTCCGGTGGTCTGCCGAGGCGTACGCCGCACCGTGATTCGCCGTGCCGCAGCAAAGAATACCCCGCCTCTTGTAATAGTGTGTGGCACACACTATCGTGTGATGTATGAACGAGGATGAAGACAAGGCACTGGCCACCCACGAACAGGAGCTGCGACGCGGCACTGTGGTCTTCGCCAGCCTCGTCGCCTGTCGACGGCCGCAGTACGGCTACTCGCTGCTGACGACGCTGACCGAAGCAGGCATCGCCACCGAGGCCAACACCCTCTACCCCCTGCTGCGGCGGCTCGAGAGACAGGGCCTGCTCTCGGCGGAGTGGAATACCGAACAAGCCCGCCCCCGCAAGTACTACACACTCACCGACAGCGGCGCCGAAGTCGCCGCCGCACTGCACAGCCACTGGTTCGAACTCAACTCCAGCATCACCAAGCTCTGGAAGGACGGCACACCATGAGTGCGCTCACCGAAATCTACGTCGACAACGTCACCCGCCACCTCCCCGAAGACTCCCGTCCCGACATCGCCGCCGAGATCACCGCCACGATCGACGACATGGTCGACGCCCGCCTCAGCGAGGATGCGGCCGCGTCCCCGGATCACACGGCCGCCGTCGAACGTGAAGTCCTCGAGGAACTCGGCGACCCCGCCGCGCTGTCGCGAGAGTATTCGAACTCCCCGCAGCACCTCATCGGCCCCAACTCCTATCCGCTCTACATCTGGGCACTGCGCTGGGTGCTGCCCATCGTCGGTCTGCTCACGGTGCTCACGAATGTCGTGACCACCATCGCTCTCTCCCCTGAAGCCCAGATCGGCGAGATCATCGGCAAGTCGGTCGGCAATACCGTCATCGCCCTCCTGACCACCTTCGCCGCCATCACGATCATCATCGCCCTCGGCGATCACGGATTGGACGGTGGAGCAGCCGCAGCGATGCGGAGACGACAGCCCGGCACGTGGACTGTCGATGACCTTGACCGGCGTGATTCCCGCGGAAGACAGATCCGCGCCGAGGCGGGACTCGGGCTGGTCTTCATCATCACTTTGGCAACGATCCCGTTCATCCCGACCTCTCTGTTCTATGTCGGGCACCTCAACAACGGGGAGACGTTCATCAACCCCGATCTCGGCGTCGGCTGGCTGGTCGGCTACTGGGCCGTCCTCGCGCTGATGGCAGCAGTCGAGATCATCAAGTTCACGACCGCCTCGGCGAAACCGGCCGTGGCCCTCATCGGTGGAATCGTCGACGTCGCCATGGCTGTCTTCCTCACCATCGCGCTGCTCACGCAGCCGGTCCTCCACCCCGAGCTCACGAACACCGGGAACGCCGACTTCCAGCAGATCATCACGGTCATCGCGATCTGGTTCATCACCGTTTGGGATCAGGTGAGCACCTGGCGGATCCATCGCCGCAATCGTCGGTGAGACTGTGCGATCGGGACGGCCACCAGTCGACCCGATCGCACAGCTGCTGAAAGATCTCAGTCGCGGCGGCTGGCGATGACCGTGAACTTCTTGTTCCGGGCCAGCTGCCGACTCGGTCCGATGATCGATTCGAGACGATCCCGGTAGCGCAGGTGCGAGTTGAACACCGTGAGCACCTGCCCGCCCGGAGCCAGATGCTCGGCGGCCGTGGCCATGAGCGCCGCGGCCGTCTCGGTCTCTATGGCCGTCCCCTGATGGAACGGCGGATTGAGCAGGATGAGATCGAATTCGCCCAGGCCCGCAAACGCCTGCTCCTCCGAGTCCGCGGCATCACCGAGGATGATGTCGACGTCGACTCCGTTCGCCTCCGCTGTGGCCCTCGCCGAGGCGACCGCCGCCTTCGACACGTCGACTCCGAGTCCCGTATTCGCTCCCGAGGCTCGCATCGCTGCGGTGAGCAGCCAGCCGTTGCCGCAGCCGAGATCGAGCACAGATTCCGGCGCCTCGTCGGCGAGCAGTCCCAGCAGTGAGTCGATGAGCAGCTCCGAGCCCTCATCGCTCTTCGTCCCGGAGAAGCAGGCCCCATGTGCGCGGACTTCGAGCTCACCGACACCGCGTTGGGTGATCACCCCACGGCGTGGGAATTCCGGCAGGCTCGGCGAGGACAGGGCGCGGCTGCCGATGATCATCCGGTGCTTGCCGACCCCTGGAGAGACATCGACCCGGCCGAATCCGCGGGCGAGCTCCTTGTTGACGCCCCGGCTCATCGCATCGCTGCGGCCGACGACGATGATGGTGCTCGCCAACGGCTGCAGCGCCGCGATCGTCTCGGTGAGCGCATTCATCGCCTTCGGGGCGTTGACGACTGCCCACGTCTCCCCCACACCGAGTTCGGTCAGTCCCGCGATCTCACTGAGCTCGCTCACCGCCAGTACGGGTGCCGCTTCGGCACCGGCCTCTCCGGCGACTCCCGCGGAATCGCCGGTTCCGGCCAGGGACTCGACCGCTGCGGCCAAGGTCCGTGCCTCGTCGAGACGGTCGTTGTATGTGCATACCTGAGTCAGACGGCTGAGCAGGATCGCCTGCAGACCGTGCGCATCGTCGACGAGGATGAGGTTCTCGGGGACCTCGGCTGAGAGTTCGGCGGCGACGAAGGTGCCTTCGGTGTCTCGGCCCGAGACGTCGAGGACTCCGCAGCGGCGACCGATGACGTAGTCGATGAGCATCCGCGCCTGCGGCAGACCGGGCAAGTCGCTCAGCTGAGGGAATACCGCCAGCAGATCCCGGCTGCGGTGGGCGGCGGCAGAGTCGGAGGGCAGCAGGGAGGCGGACATTCGATCAGTCTAATCCGAGCGGACCAGTCGCCGCCTCCTCGGCTGTGTGCTGCTCAGCCTTCGGCGTCGTGGTCGGTCTCAATGAGCTGCTTGAGGTTGGCCAATGCTTCGTCGGCTCCGTCACCCTCAGCGCGCAGAACGACCTTCTGACCGTATTCCGCGCCGAGGCCCATGAGGGAGAGCACGCTGGCCGCGTCGAGGGCATCCTCGGCCGGTTCGCCCTCCATGGCGATGGTGATCTCGAGGTCATAGTCTGCGGCGGCCTCGGCCAGCAGTGCTGCTGGACGGGCGTGCAGGCCTACGGTGCTTCCGACTGTTGCGATGGTCTCTGCCATGAGTTGTCCTTCCTGATCAGACCGGCCGTGGTTCGGCCGGTCCGGTGTTTCGGCACTTCCTGTTGGTGGTGTCTGTGGTGGTGCTGAGTATGTCACGGGGTCACTCGCCCGACGGTCGGACTCACAGGCCGAGCTCGTCGAGGATCGGCAACTCGGCTCGGACCGCGGCCTTCGCCTCGCCCGGGCTGCGCGCCGCAAGTGCACTGCGGGCGATCTGCTGTGCCCGATCCAGGGAGACACCGGACAGCACCTCGGCGACGGCAGGCAGAGCTCGGGGCGCCATGGACAGGCTGGTGACTCCGAGGCCGACCAGCACAACGGCCAATGCCGGATCGGCCGCAGCCTCTCCGCACACGCCCACCGACTTCTCCGCCACAGCACCTTGGGCGGCGGCCACGCCGATGAGCTGCAGGACTGCCGGCTGCCACGAGTCGCTGAGTTCGGCCAGACCGCCGAGCATGCGATCGGAGGCCATGACGTACTGGGTCAGATCATTAGTGCCGATGGACGCGAACTCGACTTCCTCGAGGATCGTGGCCGCCTGCAGCGCTGCTGAGGGAACCTCGACCATGACACCGGCGGTGGGGAGTCCTGCCGCATGGACGAGTTCCGAGAACTGCCGGGCCTCCTCCGCGGTAGCGATCATCGGAGCCATGACGTGGACGGTCACCGCATGCTTCGAAGCGGCCAGCGCGATCGCCTCAAGCTGACGTTCGAGGACTCCCTGAGCCCTGCGGCTGGTCCGGAATCCGCGTACACCCAGGGCCGGGTTCGGTTCATCGGAGTCGGTGAGGAACGGCAGAGGCTTGTCGGCTCCGGCGTCGAGGGTGCGCACGACGACCTTGTGATCGTCGAAGGCCGCGAATACCTGCCCATAGGCCTCGGCCTGCTCCTCGACGCTGGGTTCGGTGTCACGATCGAGGAAGCAGAACTCGGTGCGCAGCAGACCGACGCCTTCGGCACCGGCGGCTGCCGCTGCCCGTGCCTGAGCGCCGACTCCGACATTCGCACGCAGCGGAATCCGGGTGCCGTCGCTCAGGAGACAGGGTCCGGTGAATGACTGCAGACGGCCAGCCGTCTCCGTCCACGCCTCGACGAGGCCGGTCTCCGTCGCACCAGGCTCGGTGCGCAGAACTCCGGTACCGCCGTCGAGGAAGACGGGCGTGTGGTCGGTGATCTCGCGAACGCCGGCGGCTGCGACCACGGCGGGAATGCCCAGCGACCTGGCGAGGATGGCCGTATGGCTCTGCGGTCCGCCCTCTTCGCAGACGAGTCCGACGACCAGCTCCGGGTCGAGTGTCGCGGTGTCCGCGGGAGCGAGATCCGTGGCGATGAGCACGAAAGGCTCGGCCGCGTGAGGAATGCCGGGGGCCGGCACTCCGCGCAGATGGGCGATGAGGCGGGCACGGACATCGAGAACGTCGGCTGCGCGTTCGGCCATATAGCCGCCGAGCCTCTCCAGCTGTGCAGCGGTCTCGGCAGCCACCGTCCAGATCGCGGTCTCCGCGTCGGTCTCAGGCAGGCGTTTGATCGCCGTCTTCACCAGAGTGGGGTCCTTGGCCATGAGGGCCGTGGCTTTGAGCACGTCGCGGGCGTCTCCGGTGACGGTTTCCGCGCGCTCACGCAGTTCGGCGTGGACGGCGGAAGAGGCCTCCCGGATCCTGTTCGCCTCCGCCTCGGGATCGGCCGGGGCGGGCTTCGCCACGGGTGCGGACACGGGGTCGGGCATGGTCAGCGCCGGGGCGATGACCCGTCCGGGTACGACTCCGATGCCTGAGAACTCTGCGGACATCCCCATTCCTTCCTGTCTTGTCTCTTCGGTGAGAGCGGTCAGACTCGTGTGGCGTCAGCGTTCGACGATTCCGGTTCGGCCCGCTGAGCCTCACCGGCCGAACCGGATCCGGTGGTCGAACCGGTCGACGCGGCTGCGGTTGTCGCCGGTGCGGACCGGTCGGCCGCCTCGGCGAGGCCTGCCGCTCCGCCCTTGCGGACAAGGATCTTGAGCGCGAGCACCAGCACGGCGCTGATGATCGTGCCGACGACGACGGAGAGCAGGAACAGCAGGAACGAGTCGATTGCGAAGAAGACGAACACGCCGCCGTGCGGGGCCTGGCTGGTGACGGAGAAGGCCATCGTCATGCCGCCCGTGACGGCGGCACCGACGACCGAGGCAGGGATCACGCGCAGCGGATCGGAGGCGGCGAAGGGAATCGCGCCTTCGGAGATGAACGCGGCGCCGAGCAGCCAGGCGGCCTTTCCATTCTCCTTCTCCGCCTGGGAGAAGATGCGGGGGCGGACGGCGGTGGCCAGTGCCATGGCCAGGGGCGGAACCATTCCGGCGGCCATCACCGTGGCCATGATCTCCCACGGCACGGGGTTGTCGACGGAGCCGGCGGCGAGGCCGGCGACGGCGAACGAGTACGCGACCTTGTTGACGGGTCCGCCCAGGTCGACGGCCATCATGGCGCCCAGGATGAGCCCGAGGACGACGGCGGCGGTTCCGGTCATCGAGCTCAGCCAGCTGTCGAGCCCCTTGGTCAGGGCACTGATCGGTCCGCCGAGGACCATGAACATCAGGCCGGAGGAGACGAGGGAGGCCACCAGCGGGATGATGACGACGGGCATGAGTCCGCGCAGCCACCTCGGTGCGGCGAAGGAGCCGATCCAGTGAGCGATATAGCCGGCGAGGAGTCCGCCGATGATGCCGCCGATGAACCCGGCGCCCATGAGCACGGCGACGGCGCCGACGGTGAAGCCGGGAGCGATTCCGGGGCGGTCGGCGATGCCGTAGGCGATGTATCCGGCCAGGGCGGCGACGAGGAAGCTCATCGACAGGTTGCCGATCTGGAAGGCCACGGCGCCCAGGTAGGCGCCGACGGGTCCGAGTGCCAGGTCACCGTATTCGGTGGGCAGGTTCCACAGGGAGTTGCCCAGGACGATGTCCTCGGCGTAGTCGGGGATGTCGAATCCGCCGAGGAGGAACCCCAGTGCCATGAGCAGACCGCCGGCGGCGACGAAGGGGATCATGTAGCTGACACCGGTCAGCAGTACGCGCTTGAGGTGGGCGCCGACGCTTTCGCGAGAGTTTCCTGCCGAGGACGATTCGTCGTCGGCGGCGTGAGCGGCGGCCAGCCTGCGGCCGTTGGGGGCGTCCGCCTCGGCGAGGGCCTTCGTGATGAGGCCCTGCGGATCGTCGATTCCGGCCTTGACCGGCACCTGCACATAGGGTTTTCCGGCGAACCGCGCCTTGTCGCGGACGTCGACGTCGACAGCGAAGACGGCAGCGTCGGCGGCATCGATGACGGACTGGTCGATCGGGGTCGTGCCGCTCGATCCCTGGGTCTCGGTGACGACGTCGATGCCCATCTCGGCTCCGGCCTGGGCGAGGGCGTCGGCAGCCATATAGGTGTGGGCGATTCCCGTCGGGCAGGCCGTGACGGCGACGACGCGGCGGGGGTGGTCCGTCGAGGATGAGGCGGTTTCGGTGGGGGCCGCAGCGGCACCGGCGGTGGATGCGCCGGTGTGGGCGGAGGAGTCCGCAGCTGTTTCAGTGGAAGCGGCAGCAGCGCTGGTCGGCTCTTCGGGTGTCTCGCGCAGGCCGAGGGCGGTTTCGACGAGGTCGACGACTTCCTGCTCGGTCGTCGCCGCACGCAGGGAGGCGACGAAGGCCTTCTTCACCAGCGACCGCGCGAGTTTCGACAGGAGCTTGAGGTGGTCCTTCCCGGCGCCCTCGGGCGCGGCGATCATTAACACGAGGTCAGCGGGGCCGTCCTTGGCACCGAAGTCGACCGGCGGGTTCAGGCGAGCCATTGCGAGGCTCGGTTCGGTGACCGCCTCGGTGCGGGCGTGCGGGATGGCGATGCCGCCGGGAACGCCGGTCGGGGTCTTCTCTTCGCGGGCGATCGCCGCGGCCGCCAATCCGTCTGCGGAGTTCGCGCGGCCGTGTTCGGCGATCGTGGCGGCCAGAGCGCGGATGACAGCGGACGACTGCGTCCCCTGATCCGCGTCGAGGACCACCAGGTCTGTTGTGATGAGCGATGTCATCGTGCCTCCTCGGCTTCGGGGGCTGTGCCCTCATGTCGGTGGGAAGTGTCGTCGGTGTACGCGTCTGTATGTGATGTGGGACTACCTGTCAGCGGTGCTGCGGGTGTCTCCAGTGGCGTCACGGTCACTGCGTCGGTCCGGGCGTCCGCCGGGCTCGGCACTCCGGTGCCGCGCAGCCGGGCGGCTGCGGCTCCATATGCGACGGCTCGGGCCAGGGATGCATCAGGTTCACGGCCGCCGGTCAGACCCAGCAGGTACCCGGCGAGGGTGCAGTCACCCGCGCCCACGGTGCTCACGACGTCCATAGGCGGATGCTGGGCATGCCAGGCGGTGTCCGGCTGGGCGAGCACTGCGCCGCCGGCGCCCAGGGTCGCAAGAATCGACCGTGGGCCGGTGCCGCGCGCCGTGAGCAGGGTCGACGCAGCGCGAGCCGCGAGCTGTGGTGACCATTCCAGCCATTCGGCGATCGTGTGCAGTTCGGCGGTGCCGAGGGATTCGACGGCGTCGCGTGGGGCTGCTGCCCCGAGCGGTTCGACGGCGTCGCGTGGGGCAGAATCGTCGCGGAGACCGGAGGCGTGCAGGAGGCCGGCAGCGTGGAGGAGCTCGGCGAGTTCTTCGGCGTTGGGCTTGATGAGATCCGGTGAGGCCATCAGGGCCGTGGCCAGAGGAGCACCGGAGGTGTCGACGGCGATCAGCGGCGGACTATCAAGCTGGCGGATACGTTTGATCGCACGGGCGTAGAAGTCATCGTCGACTCCTGGAGGCAGCGAACCGGCCAGGACGACCCAGCTCGCACCGACTGCCTGCTCGGCCACGAGGTCGAGCAGTTCGTCCTGAGTCTGCGGGCTCAGAGGCGAGCCTGGTTCGTTGATCTTCGTCGTCGTGCCGTCGGGTTCGGTGACGGTGATATTGGACCGCAGCGGTGTGCCGGTGGGAACCGAGCGATGAGCCAGTCCGATCGCGTCTAGTCCGGTGAGCACCGGGTCATCGAGGTCTCCGGGCAGGACCGCAAGGGTGTCACGGTCGGCGGCCGCCACGGCGCGGGAGACGTTGACTCCCTTGCCGCCGGGCTGCTGTCCGGCCCAGACGGCGCGCTGCACCTGACCGCGGAGAACCGGCCCGGACAATTCGATTGTCCGGTCGAGGCTGGGGTTGGCGGTGAGGGTGAGGATCATGGAGTGACGACCTCGACTTCCGCAGTCTCCAGATCGGCCGACAACGGCTCTTCCGGCGCGTCGTCGGTGATGAGGACATCGATCTGGTCGAGTTCCGCGAACCGCACCAGAGAGACGGCATCGAACTTCGCAGAGTCGGCGAGCACGGCAACTTTGCGTCCCGAGTGCACGAACGCTGACTTCGTCGCCGCCTCGTCATGGTCTGGCGTGGAGACACCGTCGTCACTGAGACCGTTGGTGCCGAGCACCGCGAGATCGACCCTGTGGCCCTCGACGGCTGTGATCGTCTGTGGTCCGACCATGGCCCGGGTGACCGGGCGGAATCGGCCCGGAAGGACGAAGATCTCGATGCCGGGCGCACCGGCCAGGCTGTCGATGGCGGACAGGGAGTTCGTGATGACGCGCAGCTGTCGCGGGGTCTGTCCGGCGACGAGGCGTTCATGGGCTTCGTCGGCGATCGCGCGAGCGAAGGCCGCACAGGTCGTGCCGCCGTCCAAGGAGATGCTCATAGTCTCCTCCATCAGGCTCAGCGCGGACCGGGCGATCGCTGTCTTCTCATCGAGGTTGTGGATCTCGCGGTCGTCGAAGGCCGGCTCTTCGAGGCTGTGGGGACGGCACGGCACTGCTCCCCCATGGACGCGCTGGAGGGCTCCGGCCTTTTCGAGGGCGGCGAGGTCGCGTCGAACAGTTTCCGTCGTGATGTCGAAATCGGCGGCCAGGTCGGTGACATTGACCCGGCCCGCTTCGCTGACGAGCTCAGCGATGCGTCGTTGCCGTTCTTCAGCGAACACGTCCGGCCTTCCCTTCGCGCGGCTCATCGTCGATACGGACGAATAGCCACGTGGCTATCTGTTGGTTTGAACGATCTTAGGACTTGATTCACCCAGCGTCAATCACAATCCAACATATTGCCAATCATTCCCACATGACTTAGTGCTCGTCCGGGCAAGGCGGCTCGGCCGAGGCGGCGAGATCGATGAATGACGAGTGCCCCGGAACTCAGCGTTCCGGGGCACTCGTCATTCACGGTCGGGGTGGGCCACCTCGGCGAAGGGATCAGCGGACCGGGTAAGCCGCCTCGATGATGGGGTCAGCCGTCGGGAATTCAGCTGCCGATGCGTTTGTACGCCGAGGAATTGGCGTTGTCGATCGTCGAGTGTTTGCGGTTGTCGTGCATGAAGGCCACGGCGACGAAGCCGACGATCGCGATGACGACGACGTAGACGGCGAACCAGGAGCCGATTCCGGCGTTGCGGAACCACAGAGCGACATATTCAGCGGAGCCGCCGAACAGCGAGTTGCCGACCGCATAGGTGAAGCCGACGCCGATTCCGCGGATGTGGGCCGGGAACATCTCGGCCTTCACGATTCCGGAGATCGAGGTGTACATGCTGATGAACGCCATGGCGATGACGATGAGGATGCCGGCGGTGAGGACGGAATCGGCCTTGCCGATCATGCCGAGGAGCGGGATGGGCAGCCCGATCATGCCGATGACGAAGATGAGCATGTTGTTCTTGCGGCCGATCTTGTCCGAGATCTTGCCGGCGATGGGCTGCATGACGACGAAGATGAGCAAGCAGATGGTCATGAGGTCAGCGATGGAGCCTTTGTTGAACACGGCTTCGCCGGGGGTGCCTTCGTTCTGCAGCAGCAGGAACTTCTGCATATAAGTGGTGAAGACGTAGAAGACGAGCGATCCGACGCTGGTGATGCCGAGGACGACGAAGAAGGCGCGCGGGTGGCGCAGCACTTCGCGGAAGCTGCCTGAGTTCTCGTCCTTGCGGGTGTCCGCCGAGGTGGTCTCCTCGAGACCGCGGCGCAGCCACAGGGAGACGATCGCGGCGGCAGCGCCGATGGCGAAGGGCAGTCGCCACCAGCCGGCTTCGATCTGGTCGGTGCCCAATGTGTGGGTCATGACGACGGCCAGCAGGCTGGCCAGCAGCTGGCCGCCGATGAGGGTGACGTACTGGAAGGAGGAGTAGAATCCGCGTTTGCCTTCGGTGGCGACCTCGGACATGTAGGTGGCGGTGGCGCCGTATTCGCCGCCGACAGCCAGCCCTTGGATCATGCGCACGATGAGCAGCAGAATCGCGGCCCAGGAGCCGACAACCGCACTCGTGGGCAGCAGCGCCATCATCAGCGAGCCGGCGCACATAAGCAGAATGGAGATGAGCATCGAGTTCTTGCGCCCGAGGCGGTCGGCGGCGCGGCCGAAGATGTAGCCGCCGATGGGACGCATGAGGAAGCCGATGAAGAAGACGCCTGCGGCCTGCATCAGGGACAGTGCCTGGTTGTCAGCGACGAAGAACTGGTCGGCGAAGTAGACGCTGAAGAAGGCGTAGATGTAGAAGTCGAACCATTCGACGAGGTTGCCCGACGATGCCGCCATGATGGCCTTGACCGTCTTCCATTCCGACTTCTTCTGCGTTGGGGTCTCACCGGCTTCTGCCTGGTCGAGATGCGTATTCTGATCTGTCAATGCTTCTTCTTTCTCACTCGTACGCGGCGCACGGAGCGCCCAGGTCACCTTACTGCCGAGTCAACCGAACTGACGATTCGGTCAGTAATTGAGATTTGGGGTCGGAGGCCCGATTCCGCGCGGAATCTGCGCGGATTCAACGCAGAAATCGCTCGATGGTGACGAGCCCGCTTCTGGCGAGGTGAGGAAGATCTCAGCCGAAGCTCCCCGTTTCCCTCGTCGCAGAGTGAGCTGCCGCCCGTCCGAACAGGGCGGATATGCTACTAATTGAGAGAGCTTCGTCCAATGTCGCACCAGGAGAGATCATGACAATCCTCGTCGGTTATTCCCCCTCGCCCGAAGGCAAGGCCGCTGTCGAATTCGGTATCGAACAGGCCCGCGCATTCGACGATGTCCTCGTCGTGCTCAATGCCGGAATCGGCGAGACCCCCGACGAGCGCGGCGTCGCCACCAGCAAGGACATCGAGGAGCTCAAGGAGACGCTGAAGTCTTCCGAGGTCTCCCACGAGATCCTTCAGTTCCTCCGCGGCAATGACCCCGTCGAAGAGCTCCTGGCCCTCGCCGAGGCGACCGCCGACACCCGCATGATCGTCATCGGATCACGCCGCCGCTCCCCCGTCGGCAAGCTCATCATGGGCTCGACGGCCCAGCGGATCATCCTCGACTCCGACGTTCCCGTCGTCTCCGTCAAGGTCGACCGGAGGAAGAAGAAGTAGTCGCGCGCCGGACGATCCGTGCATCGTCGGACTTTTGCGCCGCCTCGGCGCAGGTGGTGCGTCGATTCGACGTATCTGCCACACCGCCTCGGCGCGGTCGAAGAATCCGAAGTAGTCCCCTGAGGAACGTTCTCGCGAGCTTGCGCGAACTTGAGGGATCGAAGCAATTCATATCTCTCCTTCACCCGACAGTTCGGTTGTTTAATCTCTGGGGCAGCGCACCTCGCCGCTCCGCACCGAACACGGTTCGGGGCATTTTTCATATCGCAGACATGGCTTCACCGATCCATGCGATGTGGGTCCGAGGCCTCATGCTCTGCGTTCCACCGGCGATCCGGCGTGGGGACTCTGACCTCACCATCACACAGCAAGAAATAGGCCATGTAGAAACACAGCAACCGGCTGATCTCCTTGGTGTCTCTATTCGATGAGAAGGCCCTGGAGCGGCGCACACGACCGCGCGCATGGCGTTCATATACCCCGTCTGGCGGGGTCATGTCTAATGGGCAGTTGAGCAAGGGAGCGACAGTAGGTTCGGTTGTCCCCGTTACCTTTTAAGTAGCCCCTTCATCCGTCAGGATAGAAGGGGTCGCTGGCCTGAGGACCCCGGCATGATTGATGCCCCCCAGTCACCATGATCCCGGGGGGGTGTAGTCACCGGGGTTCGAAGGCACCAGGGAAATCGCTGATAGGGGCCAGAACCACTGGCAGAACCCATGCCTTGAGCCCGACCGTAACGTGAATGCCGAGCCCAGGAGCCACCACTGCAGCACCGGCCAGCAAAACCACAACCAAACATTCGGTCACATGAGTCGAAGAAGATGAGTGACATGATCACCAACCACGCTGACATCGACGTATTCATCGGCATCGATGT